>CAVYUP010000014.1:0-837080 GCA_963771705.1 uncultured Bacteroidota bacterium | reverse complement strand
TGCTAATGCCGCTTTTCGGCAATAAACAATCCCAGATGATGAATGGAAGCAGGATCGCGAAGAATTTTAACAAGATAGATATGAACTGTTTCCTGAGAGGATATAATGAAGTATTCAGTGCGGGCAACGCAAAGGAAAACCTGCACAGGAAAGAAATGTTGAAGGATCAGATCACCGCAATATACCAGAGTATTGAAATAAAAGGTGTTGATACATTCCAGACACATAACTTTATGAACTTCATATTATTCTCTAACAGTGAACACCCCATATTTATCGATGAGGAGGACAGAAGATTCAATGTAATCAGGAACGATAATGCTATGAAGGTAAGTGATTTATCAATTTATCGGGGCGAGAAATATCTCGAACCAGATATTGCTGCCGAACTTCCTGATTTTGCAGATATAATATTCAGGCTCGAGTATGATAGGGAACTTGCTGACACGCCTGTCGATTCAGAGGCAAAGAACCGCTTGAAGGCATTATCAAAAGATGAGTACGGGGAATTTGCCGAAAGATTAAAGGCTAAAGATGCGGCCTGGTTTCTAATCGAAGAGGTCTTCCCGATTACAGATTTTGAAAAAGAAGTTGGTAAGTCAGATATAGCTGCTATGGTTGAGGATATGATTGACAAGGATGGAGCAATTCCCGCAAGGTATATGAGTAAAATATGCAAGTATCATTTCCAGTATCATAATTATAAATCGATATTGAATAGACTTGAATTAAAAGGAGTAAAAAGTAATACGAAAAGAATTCCGGGCGATGGGACAATGAAAGTATATAAATGCATTTAAATACATATTCAACAGCGCAATCAACCCTGGTTGCGCTGGAATTTTGTTACCTATGTTACCTGGATGTTACCTGAATGTTACCTCTGGATTGTTTGAATTCAGGCTGGTTTCAAAGAAAATAGGGGTATGTTACCTTGTTACCTATATTTTATATAATCAGAAAATAAATAAATAATTATGAAATATTATTATCAGAGAGGGCAGAAAAAAAATAATTATTTATTTTCTCCAGTAACTGTAGAATTCAGGTAACAAGGTAACACAGGTAACAATTGCGAATTTGAACTAAAATCAAAACATTTTGTTACTTTTATGTTACTTATGTTACCTGAACCAGGGGTGATGGCTATTCTACCTAACTACCCTAACACCCTTTTTGATAATTATCAGGTCATATGCAAATAGAGTAGCAGCTTAAGATTAAACAGGAGTAGGGAGAACAACTCAAGGAGGAAAAACACATATGGATAAGAAGAATATAGGAAAAAGAAACAATACTATGACTAATACATTAATTAATAAAATAGGACTTGAACAAGTCCAAGCAATATGGATTAAATATGGATGCTACAAGGCAGCCGAAGAGCTCAGCAAGATGCTAAATGAATATATTAGCTTTTCAACGATCCGATATCTGAGCCAGGCATTAAACTGGACCCGTCCAGTTAACCCTAAATCAGCTATATATAAGGCTGTGGTAATTAAAAAAACAATGACAGCATCATATTACAAGCATTTAATATTTCCGATGGAGGGAAATAAAAATGAACATTATATCATACCCGAATAATCTCGATAAGGAATTTTACGATGTAACTATATACGAGAATCCAAACATCGTTCTGGATGGTTTTTACTATGGACCATTTAATAAAAAATACAAGAAGAGCAGGAATGAATTAAACAACAGCTTAAAATTAATTTACACTTGTGATTACTGGCTCGATGGTTACTATTGGCACGATGCAAGGTCTTACTATCACGTTCCAGATGTAAGAGTACTCGATCTGATTGAAAAGTACTATAACGTATCAATTCCGATGGGCTGCCTGGCTATTGCAGTCAAACATAGAAAAGAAATCCACGATATGGCCCCTGATGGTAATGGATTCGATTTGATATTTAATAAAAAAGCATACTTTAATTATTTAGAATTAAATGATAATGAAACGGGGAGATAAAAAATGAACCAAATAAAGAAGAATTATTCAATGGATGACATCCTGAGGGATACAAAGCATAATTCCAAGGCACAGCAGGTATTTTTGAAGTTACTCGCGAAGCAGAAAAAGCCTAGGAACCCTTTTGATGAAATAAGATCAATAAGTTCCCCAATAAACGAAACCAAACCAGGCGCAGACACTAGTGATATCGTATAAAGGCGGAAACGGATCTACGCAACAAGAAGCAATAATAATTCTTGGAGCTAAAAATGAGCCTGAAGGTGTGGATGCAGAGTATGACTACCTGGATGGCAAGTATGGAGAATATCAATTAGTGTCGCAGGAGTTTATCGGTGAAGCTGTTAAACAATATGATCTGCTAAGAATTCAACTGCCAGATGGCACAGACAAAGACATCTGGTTTGAGATAACTGAGTTTTATGGGAGATAAATAGGGAGCTTTCGCTCCCTGAAAATCACTTCAGCAGCAGCATCTTCTTCGAGCTTACATAATCATTAGCCCTTAGCTGGTATATGTACACACCGCTTGCCAGCCTGGAGGCATCAAAGTTAACCGAATACCTTCCTTGGTTTTTCTGTTCGTTAACCAGAGTTTTAACTTCTTTCCCGAGTATATCATAGATTCTCAGTGTTACAAATCCATTCTGCGGCAGCTGATAGTTTATCGTTGTCGCCGGGTTGAACGGATTCGGGAAGTTCTGTGAAAGATCATAAGCTGTTGGTGTTAATTTTCCATCAAAATTTATTTGATAATAATTCTTTTTCCCAAATTCAGAGTAATCATTCTGGACATTTGCCAGAGTATAATCAGCCTCGCCATTAACTGCAACCTTAAGCCGTAGGTAATACTCACCTTCCTGGATCCCCGTGCAATCAACCCGGTAGTTAACATTTGCATATTTACTAAGATTATACTTGTTGTAAGTAATATTGTCAAAGGTGCCTGTTACCTCATCGTTTAATGATTTCACCAGTTCAACCCTGAAGCTTACAATGTCTTCTTCAGTTAAGAGAGAATCTGCAAGTTCTTCTCTGATGACATAGTAAATATTTGAGAAATAAAGCTCTGAGTTTTGATTCAATACAAAGGGAAGCGATTTTAGAACTTGGTTTAGATCATCCGGTCTTGAATATTGTAACGTATCAGGACAATTAATAAATTTTATAACTGTATCTGCTAATAAAATATCACCTGTACTGAATACAAATTCAATTTGATTTTTTGTTATTATGCCGGATCTGCAATAAGAAATTTCAGGCTCATCATTTACTTTGCTTACACCACCACCCGAACCTGAAAAATCTGTTTCGGATAGATTAATTATGTACGGTGCTGATTCATTTGATAAAAATGTTATTGCTTTCATATTTTGAAGGTTGGTACCATTACTGATCTGGATATATTTACCGGGATGCTGCAGAACCTGGGCAGTACTATAAAAGTCTGCCCCTAACCTTTTAACCCATTTTGCACTCTGACCATTATTTTCGCTCCAGACAATCAGGGTTACCGGGCTGGTGTCTTCCACGGAATTATTATTTACATAGCCTACTGCCTGACCTGAAATAAAAGAATTTGACCAGTTTGAGCCGCTTACCACCGCCCTTGTTCCTCCTGAAGTTCCTTCATCTCCGGTTATTTTCCAGCCTATTGCCGTATTTCCGCCTGTCCAGCTTATAATAGGGGTGGATGGATAGTACAGGCTGATTGAGGGAGAATAGTTAAATATAAACCCCTTGCCCGAAGATACTATCGCATAGTCAGCAAATTTCTGCTGATTTTTATTGAAATCATAATAGGACCTGTAATAATAGATTGAGTTTTGATCCGACCAGCAGATGTGTAATTGTTTTGAAGGGTTGGTTTTTTCACCCACAATTGATGGGCAGACGCTCATTGAATTAGTATTGGGGATCATTCCACCCTGCCAATTGGTCCAGTATGTATCGGTGGAATATTTATAGTATAAACCGCCGGAGGAATTTTTCCTGTAAACCACAAACAGCCTGCCATCTGCTGCGGCAATAACGGGATTTGCCTGGCCAAAATAATTAACATCTATTCCATCAATCACAATTGGAGGAGAAACCGAAGAATAGCTTAAAATAATCTGCGCAATGTTTTCTGTGGGGTTATAGTATTCGGCAGCTACTGCCGTATATTCGTCAACGTTTACCATTGAGGGATTCAGCAGTTTTCCATTTAACCCAGTCCACCAGAAAGAAGCTAATTTACTTTCCGGCGCCCAGTCTGAATTAAAATTATATGCATACGTAAACCAGCCGTCATTCAATGAATTATATGCAAAATAATAACCACCCTCAGGAATTTGCAATAAACATCTGTGGCCGTTGCCGCCCAGAGCGGTCTGGGTATCTGAACGGAAATGACCTTTGTAGTTAGCGGTGAAAAAATTGTTAGTGCTGCTTTTTACTTGTATACCGGTTTTGGTTCTGTAAATTGATCTATCTCTCTCCCAGTACAAAAAATACCAATTTGTATTAAGGAAGTTAAAATCAGGAGCTGTTATGGAATATAAATCTCCTGTTTTTTCGTAATCAAAAGCATTAAAAGGTATTCCCGAAATTTGTTGGGGTAAATCAATGGGCTTATCCTCCCACTCAATTCCCCATATGCCTCCATTCACCCCCTCCAGATTATTAGTGACGGTGAGGGGGAGGGTGGGGTTGAAAAAAACTTTAGTTTCTTCACCAACTATTTTGACATCTGCCATATTTCCATATTCACCAGACAGCGGATTTAAGTTCCAATGCCTTGCCTTATAATCTTTGTTATTATAGTTCGTTACCTGGTCAGTCACGCTTAGGGTATAAACTGTGTTTTTCCAAAAGTTAGCATTTGATTGCACAGGAAATATATGTCCTAGAGAATACGTTTCGAAGGGAAAGCCGGCGGGGGCGTCCTCAAAAGAAATCGGCGTGTTTTGATTGATATATCCTTCGAAATCATTCGTCAAAGTCGAATTATATACGATGCCACTCCAGTCTTTTTCTTCATTAATTTCCGTCCAGAGTTCAACAAGACTATTTTGAGTCACAACTCTGGGGGGATTATTTGATCCGCTTACCGTTAAAGTTACTTGGTATGTTTCACCATTGAAAAAACGTTCATATTGAAAAACCAGATCAGGGCTCCAGGACCAGGAAGTTTGTCTGACATCTAAATAAAATGAAAACACACTGTTCAAAATGCCTGAACCTGGGAAAGTCTCACGTTCAAAATAAATTTTATATATGCCAAGGCCAAGGATTCCACGGTTATCTTGACCCGCATTATTATCAGTTGCCCAGTCAAATCCTCTATTAGAAGTCCCATTCGGACCTGCAAAAAACAAAATAGGTACTCCATCCCCATCTACTTTTTCATACTCTGTATCATATTCATTGGTTGGCAAGAAGTCGCCATCAAAAACTGGATTTATTCCTTCTTTTTCCGCAAAAATTGTATAATTAGCGCCTGGATTATCTTTCAAGTGAAAATAAAATTCAGGCTGTTGTGCATTTGAAAGAATTGATAAAAGAAATACTACAAAAATTACCTTAAAATGAATGTTCATTTAAGCCTCCCTTAGTTTTAGTTTCTGGTTCCTATTATAATTCTTGCCTGATTCCCGAAAGGACCTACGGCAAAAACCTTATTTTTCGTCAGATATAAACCGCTAATTGGATTATAACTCGACAATTGGAATTGAAATGATTCCCAGTCTATGCCATTATAGTGATACAGAGTACTGAAATGACCTGCCGCAATTATGTCTCCTGTCTCTACATTCCCACGGATACACTCCATATATACCTCTGTATTTACAGGTTCACTCCAGACGCCATTACGGTTAAGGAGTATCTGTTCTCCAACAACATAAAATTCTTTTGGGCTGACGGCATATACAGATTCATATAGTCTGTTCTCATTTAACCCGGGGAGTTTCTGCCATTGCATCCCATCATATAAGTGTACTTTCCCCTGAGAAACAGTTGCTACAGGTGTAAGTATAAAATTATCATTCAGACCGAAAATATCCCTCACACTAAAATCAGAGAAATCCTTTATTACTTCTGCTTTCGTTCCATCCCAATGAACTATTTTCCCCCAAGTACTCCCCAGATACAAATTACTGCTGCTGGTTCCCCAGATAGAGGTGTAGGGTTTATTATGATATAGCACTGAATCTAAAGGGATAGACTGACTATTAACTGTTTTTGCATCCACCTGCTTCCATTCTACACCATTAAAATGATATACTCCTTCACCGGCAGTCCAAATATCACTGGCGGAGAATCCATAAACAGTATATTGACCCCCAATCCTTTTCTCACCCCTCCATTGGACTCCGTCCCATTTTATTATTCCATAAGTTGTATCATTTATTGTTACTCCTCCCACTGCATACACATTATTCTCATCAGTACCCCAGACATCATATAGTGCACTTCCGAATCCTCCTATTGTGTATTCCTGCCAGGTGTAGTTATGACTGGTTACAGGCAGTGTTCTTGCAGATACGGTATTGCTGGTGTCTTTTATCTCTCCTGTGCTGTCTCTTGTTACTGCATAGTATTTATATTCCGTATCAAGCAGCAGACCTTCTCCGTTGTTATCATCTGTTATTGTCGTATCTGCTGCCTCTACCGGGTATTCTGCCGCAAGTGTATCTGTATTATTTAGTCTTCTGTAGAGCAGCACTGAATATTGAGCATTGTTCATTGTGCATTGCACATTGACATCAACACTCCTGTGTGTCACTCCCGTAATACTAAGTGTAACCGTATCCTTCAGAACAGCAGGAGGTTCCACAGGAGGCACAACAGGATTATCCTTCTTGCAGGAGGAGACCATTAATGTAATAGTCAGGCCAAGAGCCAGAATAAATAATTGTCTTTTCATTTTAACCTCAATTATATCAGAAACAGGCTTGATAATGACTTAATATCAGGCTTAATAAAATATAGGATTATTATCGCTTAGAAGTAGTTTCGTCATTCCCCAATATTTTCTTCGAATATGCTTATAAATCAATAGCCGCTATTATGTTCCCTGAATACTTATACGTTTAATATCATAGAAATTTATGTCAAGACAAGTTCTAAAATCTATATAGAATGTGAAAAAAATTACAGAGGGGTCTAATGAAGAAGTTATCTCAAATTTATATTTTGCAAATCCGAGAGTACTCCACAATCCATAAGCCCCGCCCCAAGCAAAATCAAATCCATATAAGCCAGGGTCTTGGGGATCGGGAAAGATTTCTTGCGCAGATTGATATTGATTAGTGAAATTATAACCTTCATCATAAACAAATGATTGGGCCGTTGCGTTTATTATAAAATGTTCACCAGGTAAGCTATTTATAACACTGGTATAAACCTCTGGTTGTTGAGCATATATTTCAACACAGAAAAGACTTAGGATTAATAATTTTATGAACATTTCTATTTCCTCCCTATAATTATTTTAGCAGCTGCTGCATTTGCATCCTGTCCTACAATGAAAACCATATTATTCGATACAAACACACCATTAAATTCTCCGTGAGGCTGATTTAATTCACTATAGAAATGCCAGTCAACCCCATTGAAATGATAAACTTCCTTATAGAATCCCACAGCAAATATATTATTGGACTGATCTCCCCTTATCCTGTTTATTGTTCCATAGTTACCTATCTGTACCATATGCCATTTACTACCTTCCTTTACATATAAATTATTTCCCCCGATAAGCACAAAATCATCACTGAACATTTTTACAGTAAGCGGAGAAATATTTAACAACGATGGATTATCTATATCCTCAAAAGTTGAAAAGTCATAAAAAGCTGCGAGGTTGTTTCCTCCTGTTGTGTTTTTTGTACCTACGACATAAAAGCCTCTTCCGGGTATACCTGAAATATCTGTTATCCAGGTTCCATCGTATGACCTTAGGACCTCCCCCTTACTCCCATCCCAGCGTATTATCTTCCCCCACTGATTCCCCAGATACAAATTACTGCTGCTGGTTCCCCAGATGGAGGTGTAGGGTTTATTATGATATAGCACTGAATCTAAAGGGATAGACTGACTATTAACTGTTTTTGCATCCACCTGCTTCCATTCTACACCATTAAAATGATATACTCCTTCACCGGCAGTCCAAATATCACTGGCGGAGAATCCATAAACAGTATATTGACCCCCAATCCTTTTCTCACCCCTCCATTGGACTCCGTCCCATTTTATTATTCCATAAGTTGTATCATTTATTGTTACTCCTCCCACTGCATACACATTATTCTCATCAGTACCCCAGACATCATATAGTGCACTTCCGAATCCTCCTATTGTGTATTCCTGCCAGGTGTAGTTATGACTGGTTACAGGCAGTGTTCTTGCAGATACGGTATTGCTGGTGTCTTTTATCTCTCCTGTGCTGTCTCTTGTTACTGCATAGTATTTATATTCCGTATCAAGCAGCAGACCTTCTCCGTTGTTATCATCTGTTATTGTCGTATCTGCTGCCTCTACCGGGTATTCTGCCGCAAGTGTATCTGTATTATTTAGTCTTCTGTAGAGCAGCACTGAATATTGAGCATTGTTCATTGTGCATTGCACATTGACATCAACACTCCTGTGTGTCACTCCCGTAATACTAAGTGTAACCGTATCCTTCAGAACAGCAGGAGGTTCCACAGGAGGCACAACAGGATTATCCTTCTTGCAGGAGGAGACCATTAATGTAATAGTCAGGCCAAGAGCCAGAATAAATAATTGTCTTTTCATTTTAACCTCAATTATATCAGAAACAGGCTTGATAATGACTTAATATCAGGCTTAATAAAATATAGGATTATTATCGCTTAGAAGTAGTTTCGTCATTCCCCAATATTTTCTTCGAATATGCTTATAAATCAATAGCCGCTATTATGTTCCCTGAATACTTATACGTAAATACGGGAAAAAAGAATTAATGTCAAATTAAGTTTGAAAAATATATACTGATTATTGCTTGAAGATAGAGCAGATGAATATCATCGTTCTGATCTGCAGAAGTAAGCTTCTTTAGAGATGCGAGTACCTTTAACAGCCCCCCGGCTTTTACGTGGTTTGCCTCAAACCCATTCTTAGGTTTCTCTGATCCCACTGAGAAAATCAGTTTTGTAAAATTTTTTTGTTTTGAAAAATACCTACCATTAGGGCGAAAATAAAAAACCCGGCAACGGGGGTGTTACCGGGTCGAACTCTTTTACCATCACGAGGCAGGGGTAAACCTCTGTGAACGAGTTCTTGAATCTGATTATGACCTAGGGGTTAATATGTAATTAAAACTTTCAGGGTATCCCTCTTAACTCCTGCCCAAATATATCCCTTCCTTCGCTGAAATCCAATCTAATTTATTGCCTCTTTCCTTGGAATAAACTAATTTTGATCCATAATGTGATGGGTTCTCGGGGTGATAAATAAGCTGGGATACTATAAGGGAAATTCAGATCTGCGGGATGATCATCATTTATGTGAGTCTATAATCTATTTGTGCAAGTCCGCTCATTAAAAGATTCGAGGTGATAAATGATCATCGATTCTCTTGAGATTAAAAATTATCGTAGTAGTAAAAATGCAAAATTAGACTGTGATAATCTTACCGCAATATTAGGTCGCAATGGTACCGGCAAATCTTCATTTCTTTACTCTTTGGAGTTATTTTACGATGTATCGGCCAATGTGAAAAATGAGGATTATTATAATCGAGATGTTTCATCTCCCATTGAAATAAGAGTTACTTATAAAGAACTATCTACTGAAGAGTTAACTGAATTTGGTCCATATATTAAAGATAATAAACTCATAGTTACAAAAACTATATCGTACGAAGGTGGTAAAATCATTCAGAGATATTTTGGTGCTGCACAACAAATCCCTCATTTTGCAGAAATTAGAAGGATTACGAGAAAAAGCGACAAATTAAGTGCTTGGAATAAACTTATTGAGCAGAATGAATTGGACGGTCTGACGGAAAAAGTCCGCAATTCAGATCAAATAGAGCCGCTTATGGTAGCATATGAATCAGGACATCCTGAATTACTTAATACAATAGAAAAAGAAGAACAATTTTTTGGAGCAAGATCTGTTGGTGGTGGTAAGCTAGATAAATATACTCGCTTTGTTCTTGTCCCTGCTGTTAGAGATGCTAATGATGAAGTCGCCGGGAAAAAAGGAGCAGTATATCAGCTTATAGATATGATTGTTCTACGCCAGGTAAATGCGAGGAAAGATATTCGTGAATTTAGAGCTGAGTTTGAAGAGAAAGTTAAAAAACTTTATAGTTCGGAAAATCTGACTGAATTGCCCATCCTTGGTAAATCAATTTCGGAACTTTTAGAAAAATTTGCACCAGGTTCTGAACTGAAATTAAAATGGGATGAAATTCAAGCACCTGAGATTTCACTTCCAACGGCATTAGCCACACTTGTTGAGCATGGTTTCGAAGGGGAAATTAGTAGAAAAGGACATGGTCTTCAAAGGGCCTTGATACTCACTCTTCTCCAGCAATTGGCCCTTACAGAACCAGTAAAAATCGAAGCTGATGAGACTGAAAGCCTTCCTTCAGCTTCTATCACACCCAATCTGATCTTGGCAATTGAAGAACCAGAATTGTACTTACATCCATCGCGAAGCAGATACCTCTCAAATTTATTCTTAGAATTATCAGATCCAAATAACACTTTAAGTCGAAATCAAATTTTATATGCAACTCATTCTCCGTATTTCGTTGATTTAAATAGATTTGATCAAATAAGATGTGTTCGAAAGGTGGAATCTGATGATTCTGACACCAAGCATAGTCTTGCTTCACAATTTAGTCTTAAGGAAGCTTCAATACAATTGGCTCAAATATCCGATATCGATGTTAAATCTGTTACGGAAGAAAGTTTTAAAGCACGCGCCGTACCTGTTATGAACATCGTTGTAAATGAAGGTTTTTTTGCGGATAAAGTTTTAGTTGTTGAGGGTTTGTCTGATGCTGGTTTGTTTTGGAAATTACAGGAAATACTAAAAGCAAATTGGGAAGAAAAAGGGATTGTAGTAATTCCGGCGAATGGTAAAAATAATATTGATAGACCGGTAATTATTTTTAGAGGTATGTCAATTCCAACTTATTTCGTATTCGATGGTGATGCAAATATAAACGCAAGTTCCAAGGAAGAAGCAAAAAAGAGAAATCATCGTTATTTAAGGTTAGCTAATGCAAAAATCGAAGATTTCCCTGAGACAAAGATTGAAAATAATTGGGCAGTGTTGAAAAATTGTATGGAGGATGAGATCAAAAGTTCTATGTCAGAGTCAGATTTCAGTGAAATTTCAGAAATCGTAAAATCTGAACTTGGTTACGACGAAAATAAATATGCACTTAAAAATATTGAGGGTATATCACGATTTATCGAATTAGTATATGAACGTGGACTCAAAATTGAAAAATTTGAAACGATTGTTAATAAAATGGATGAATTGGTTTGAATTTTGGCTGACGTATTAACTAGGGATTTTTAATTTAAAGAGAGTCAACCGACTCTCTTTTAAAGCTAAAGCTTAAACAGTCTTGAAGTCTCCATCTGATAAGCAGCTCTCATTCTCAAATCAACCTGATGACTGACGTAATAGGTAATCAGATTATACAGCACCCACAGATTTGCAGCTTTCTTGAACTGTTTCTCTTGTGAGTTGATGTATTTTATTACGTGCTTGCCAAGATGATCTTCCACATCGCGACGGATTTTCTTAGTTACATTTGTATTCTGCAGGATTTCAATTCGGTGCTTTATTACAGGGATCTTCTCATAAGTTGATTCAAGCTGAGATTTTAGGTTTTTTATTTCCAGTCCTGAAGTATGCTTTCTATAGTATTTGCTTAAGACATTCCCGAAGACCATACCATTGCTACATATTCCACGTATTGCTCCCCAGAACATACGCACACCTTCTGATCCATCATAACTGTTGTGCAGGAATAATGATAATGCGATATCGGATCGTCCATCGTTTAGAGTCAGATCTGCGAAAGTCACCTGCAACCTCATACGGTTGTCGTCTACGAATGAATGACTTGGATCGATTGTCCAGTTGGTATCCAGATTATGCAGTTGCTCCAGCAGTGGTAGTATTACTTCGCTGTTTGGCACCAGCTGATAGCTGTCCTTCATTATAGAAACCAATTTTCCGTTATCTTCCCGTACTATAGCTTTGTAATGCTTTGTAGGACGATAGGTTTTATCATCGTCTACATATACAGCACGTTCACCCACAGGAAAAAGGAAGTTGCTTAACTTCTTTTCTATTGATGTATTCATTATTACTCCTTCGGATAGTTATTAAATCCATTAAGACGGGATTTAGCTATAAATAGAGTCACGGCGCACTGGTTCAGATTTACTGCGGAATACTTGCTCTGGATCTTTGTTGCCTCCTCATAGCTCTGCAGCATAAGATCGAAATACCCTGTTTCTGCAGGCTTTGGCTCGGGATTCTTTTCTTCACTTGTACCATTTTCAGGGAAATTTACTTCGTAGTCTGTTACCAGCTTTTTCCCGTTCTGTTTTGCTGTTTTGGTAATCTGGAATCTGGTGCCTCTGTTCTTTTCTTTCAGCACCTGATGAACCTTATCTGATACAAAGAAGCTGTATTCCTTATCGTTCTCATCTTTTACACTGTAGCAGTAGAATTCACCCCATTTGTTACTGCCGATGAGGGGATTATCATACAGCAACTGCAGGTTTATGGGAGAGTTGATCTGAAGATCCAGTTTTGCTCTTTCCATTCTTATTCTCCTTTTTTATTGTATAACTGAATTTTATATCCCCTGTTAAAAGTTCAACTCCAGGGGGTACTCTGCCTGAATTACGAATCCAGGTTCTCAGACGCAGCAGATCTGGCTTTACAGTCTCTGGAATAATATTTAACATTTCTTTTGTTGCGTGCTTAAGGAATTTACCCTCATCAACAATGCTTACTGTATCAGTCTGTTTACGGAGTCTTATAACACCGTTAGCAAGATCCAGTGTTTTGATATCTTCAGCCCTGAGATAATTCTCCAGGCTTTTACTGAGCCAGTCTATTCTGGATTGAAGCATACTATTTCGTTCCAGAGCCCAGTTCTTAATTATTTCCCTTTCCTTAGTGGCTGTATCAAAATTATTTTCTATCTGTTCCTCCAGTTTGCGGATTTCAATAAGAATTAAATCCAATTGTGACTGCTCCAGCTTTTTATTCTGCTCTTCTGCCTCCTTAATCAGACTGTCAATAAATGTTTTTTCTTCTGTCATTTTTGCTCCTTCTGCTTAAATAATGAATCAGATCAGGAATTAAGTAAACCAAGTACTTTGACGAATTGGCGATGATTTCCTTAATAGTTGTTATTACGATCTTCATAGAAATTTCTCCTTTTCTTTGGCTTTTGTTTTTCACGAATGAATTCCTTGCGGATGATTTGCAGGATACTTGAGGCAAGAGACACAATTATCCTGAGTAGTTTGTTTTTGTTCACGGGGATACCTCCTGTAAATGTTGTAAGCTTACAGGATTCTTATACCGATTTTATTTTGTCATTTTTTAAGAATTAGATTGAATTATTTCGTAATTTTTCAATAAATGAGATGAAAAGGTGGTTAAAATCAGTTCGGGGCTACTAATAAATGCCGAGTTGGTGTCTAAGAAAGAAAAGCAAGACTTTTCATAAAATCTCTTAAAATGAGCGTTAATACATTCAAAAATTTATCGATACAGAAGGTTTAGTTAATGCAAAATAATCAGAGGGCATACCTTATATTTGATGCAAATGTCATAGCTGCATACTATTTGCCCCATTCATCAACACCAAAGATTAACAATAGAGTGGCTAGAATTATTTCTCTAAATAAGGTGAAAGGACGAAAGCAAAAACCTTTTATCTTCTTTATACCAAATTTCTGTGTCGCTGAAATATTCAATGTCCTTCGAAAGTATCGATTTGGTAAGTGGAATAAAAAAGTGATCAGGAATGGAACAATATCAAAAAAGAAGTTCGAGAATGTATATAGTAAATTTCAAAAAGATATTCATAACGGGAAGTTATTTTATCACCTTGAATTATCTCGTTATCATTTATTAAACACTGCATTTATTAGTCCAATAGATCATCACTATGCGTATGGTCGTACTTCAGGTAGGCAGAAGAAAAATCCCAGCCCGATGTCTACCTTTGATCTATTGATCATTGCTATGGGAATTGAGTTAGTAAGACTTCATGGAAATGGGTGTGTGAAAATAGTGACTACTGATAATAGAATTTATCAAATGCTTGATCGTGCGAAAAAAATAAAAAATACTACTGCAAAAGAATTGGGCCTTTTTGAAGCAGGAAAACTTGTTGGCAGAAATTTCTCCAGGAGCATTTATCCCGATGTTATACATCTCGGTAAAATTACTATGAAAGAATTCGATCATTTTATAGAAAAGTACAATTAGAAACCGAATAGAAACCTTAATTGTAAAAACTCAGCAGATGGGGATGGGATCCGGATGAGGAATAAAAAAGAATTAAGTATAAAATTATGATTGTGTCTTTTGGGGAGTAGGGGATACTTTGATATTATTGTCCTCTCTTTGTGCTTTATCTAGTTTTTCGGTCGTTTCTTTCATATAGTCAGAAGCAAAATGAGCATAGATTTTCGTTGTTTCAATATCTGCATGAGAAAGGTATTTTGACAATTCATCTGTTCTTCCGATCTCCTTCATAAATCTAGCTCCGAATGTGTGTCTGAACATATGTATTGTCCCAACTATACCGGTGTCCTCCAAGGCTTCATTTAATTTTTCGTTTGGTGTTGCTCGACGAATCTTTTTCCCTTTCGTATTGACGAAAACGTATTTTGGGTGTTTTCCCTTCTGATTTTTAAGAATTTCCAAAGCAGTGTTAGTAATTCTTATGGTTTGGCTTCTTCCAGATTTAGTTTGATATTCATCAGTTGAAGTAACTGTTATCGTCGGATTGTCCTCATCCATCGAAACATTTTCCCAGAGCAGATTAATCATTTCATTCTTTCGAAGCCCGGTAAATACTAAAAATTTCATTACCGGGACCCAATGTGGATCCAGCTTCTCCCAAATTATCTTTAATTGTTCATCGGTATAATACTTAATGGTATTTGACTTAACCGTTCTAAACGGGATGGTCTCTAAAGCTGGATTGGTTTCTAAATTCATATCCTTTATTGCAGAGTTAAACATTTCAATGAGTAAATCTCTGAGGATATTAATGGTATTTGGATGCCAGGGTTTTTTAGTATTTACAGGTTCCTTCTTCAATCGCTCAAAACATTCTTGTAAGTATTTGTGACTTATAAATCTGATATTATCGCAAGCAGGTGCAAAATATTTGTACATAAATTTCTCAAAACCATCAAAATAGTTTTTATATCTCCCATAGGTTGTTTCCCTCACAATTCCTGATTTGGAACTTAAATACTGAATTATTAGTTCTTTTAATGAAATGAATCCGGATTGCGAAGGTTGAATGCCATGTATTCCTAACGTCAATTCGTGCTGCACTTTAGCTTTTATCAGCTCAGCGTCTCTCTTATTATGCGCAACTATATAACGAACTCGTTTACCATTTAGCATATAATCAATTTGATAAGAAGTTCTATTCTTACGTTTAATAGGATTTAGTTTTACTACAGGTATTCTCATAATTATTCCTAAATATTCCCATCATCAAAATAAAAAATTGACACGTATTTGACACGCGAGGAAAGTATAAAAATAGAAAAGCCTTGTATTATAAGGCTTTACGAGAATTGAGTACCGAAGGCCGGACTCGAACCGGCACGAGGTGTAAGCCCCACTGGATTTTGAGTCCAGCGCGTCTACCAATTCCGCCACTTCGGCAAAGAACTCTTAAAAAGAGGTTCAAATATCAGGGTATTTGAGCTTAGTTTCAAGTAGCTGAGCCTATCAGAATTTCACAAACTATTTACTTCTGATTCCTTTTCTCAATTTTAGCCCATGTATCCCGTAGGGTTACTGTTCTGTTGAAGACCAGGCTGCCCTGTTTGGAATCTTTTGAATCAGCGCAGAAATAACCAAGACGTTCAAACTGAAATCTGTCTCCCGGATTTGTCTCGGCAAGTCCCGGTTCAAGTTTCGCCTCCTTGATAACCTCAAGAGAATCAGGGTTAATAAATTCTCTGAAATCTTTTTCCGGATCAGCTTCAGGATCCTCCACTGAAAATAGTCTGTCATAAAGTCTTACTTCCGCACTTATAGTGGTATCCGATGACACCCAGTGAATTGTTCCTTTAACTTTTCGCTGACTGGAGGAACCGCTCTTTGTTTCAGGATCATAGCTGCACTTCAGCTCAATGATATTCCCGCTCTCATCCTTAATAACTTCTTCGCATTTTATGATATAGGCATAACGAAGGCGTACTTCATTCCCGGGAGAAAGTCTGAAAAACTTCCTTGGAGGATTTTCCATAAAATCATCCTGTTCTATATACAGTTCCCGTGAAAAGGGAATCTTCCTTGTTCCCATTGATCCATCTTCAGGATTATTTACAGCCTCAAGTTCTTCAGTTTTACCTTCAGGATAATTTATAAGTGTAATCTTTAATGGTCTGAGTACAGCCATAACACGTTTTGCCCGTTTATTCAGATCTTCACGCAGGCTGTGTTCAAGTAAAGCAACATCAATTGTATTGTCCCTCTTGGCTACACCCACTCTTTCCGAAAAATAACGTATTGATTCAGGAGTATACCCTCGTCTTCTGAATGCCGATATCGTAGGCATCCTTGGGTCATCCCACCCGCTTACAAACTTTTCAGTTACCAGCGTAAGTAATTTTCGTTTGCTCATTATTGTGTAGCTCAGGTTTAGCCGTGCAAATTCAATCTGCTGCGGAGCGAAAATCTCAAGTTCCTTAATAAACCAGTCGTACAGCGGTCGATGAATTTCAAATTCCAGTGTACAGATTGAATGAGTGATCTTCTCTATCGAATCCGACTGGCCATGAGCCCAGTCGTACATAGGATAAATGCACCATTTGTCTCCGGTCCTGTGATGGGAAACTTTCCTTATCCTGTACATAATAGGATCCCGAAGCAGCATATTAGGAGATGACATATCTATTTTTGCTCTTAGCACCTGGGAGCCTTCATCAAAATCGCCATTCTTCATTTTTGCAAAAAGTTCAAGGTTTTCCTCTACTGAGCGATTCCGGTAAGGACTTTCTGTCCCGGGCTGTGTGGGCGTACCGCGTGAATCTTTTATTTCTTCGGGTGATGAACTATCGACGTATGCTTTTTCTTTTTTAATAAGCTTTATAGCGTACTCATAAAGTGTATCGAAATAATCACTGGCGAAATAAAGCCTGTCCTGCCAGTCGAATCCCAGCCATTTGATATCCTCTTTTATTGAGTCAACGTATTCAACTTCTTCTTTGGCAGGGTTGGTGTCATCAAACCTTAAGTTGCATAAACCGCCGTACTCTTTTGCCAGTCCGAAATTAAGACAGATAGACTTAGCATGCCCTATATGCAGATAACCATTTGGTTCAGGAGGAAACCTTGTGTGTACTCGGTTATATCTCCCTTTTTCCAGATGCTCATTTATTATTTCTTTAATAAAATTTGAAGGAGCAGAGGGAGTATTTTCTGTTTTTCCTTCGGCCCTGTTTTTTGTTTCGTCAGCCATATAAAACTCTTTTGTAAATTATTGAATTAGCCGAGCTTTTCAATTGCCCGCTTAAGCCTGCTGATGGTTTTTTGCTTCCCGATAATGTGTAGTATATCAAATAAACCGGGACCGCCTCCAACACCGGACACAGCCAGCCGTACAGGATGAATAAGTTTACCTGTCCCGATTCCCAGATTCTCAGAAGTCTGCCTTAATGTATTTTCATAATCTTCCTTACCGGGGTCAGACAACTTTGAAAATTCTTCAACAAGTACTTTAAGATGTGCCGCTGAGTCAGGTTTCCATCGTTTCTTAACTACTGTCTCTTCGTATTCCGATGGATCTTCAAAAAGATAAAATCCTTTTTCCGGGATTTCTTTAATAAATGATACTCTTTCTTTCATCGCTTCAATCACTAAACCCAGGAACTCATCGGAGTAATCCAGGTCATTATATCTTGTCTGCTTTAGTTCATCCCTTAAAAGAGAAACCAGCTCATCTAGAGGTTTGCTTCTTAGATGCTCCGCATTCAGCCAGTTCAGTTTCTCAAGGTTGAATACCGCTCCTGCCTTATTCACGCCATCAAGAGAAAACTTTTCTATAAGTTCGTCCATCAGATAAAATTCTTTATCATCCGCATAGTTCCACCCGAGTAAGGCCACAAAATTAACGAGCGCTTCCTTTAGATAACCTTTGCTTCTGTAGTCTTCCACGGCTACATCACCCTGTCTTTTGCTTAGCTTTGATTTATCCGGATTAAGCAGGAGAGGGAGGTGGGCGAAAACCGGTTTTTCCCACACGAAATAATCATATAGCAGAATATGTTTTGGAGTTGATGGAAGCCATTCTTCACCCCGTATTACATGAGTAATTCTCATCAGGTGGTCGTCTACAACATTGGCCAGATGATACGTCGGGTAGCCGTCGCTCTTGATGAGTACCTGGTCATCAACAATACTGCTGTTAAAAGTTACGTCACCACGGATGGCATCTTTAAGAAATATCTGCTTTCCATGCTCTACATTCAATCTTATTACATGCGGAACTCCATCCGCGAGTTTCTGCTGAACTTCACTCTCAGATAAATGCAGGCAGTGTTTGTCGTACATTGGCTGCAATCCCTCTTTCTGGAACTTCTCACGTACTTGGGTAAGTCGTTCCTGTGTGCAGAAACAGTGATATGCTTTTCTGTCGGAAATTAGCCTTTCAATATTTTCCTTATATATATCCAGACGCTGGGATTGCATATAGGGACCATAATCTCCGCCCTTGTCCGGTCCTTCATCGTAGTCAAGGCCTGCCCATTTCAAAGTATCAATTAAATTTTCCACAGCCCCCTCTACATAACGGTTTCTGTCTGTATCTTCTATACGCAGTATAAAAGTGCCTTTATTATGCCTGGCAAGAAGATAATTATATAATGCGGTCCTCAATCCTCCTATGTGTAAATAGCCGGTAGGACTTGGTGCAAATCTTACCCTTAAGTTTTCACTAATCATATAAACTCTTATTCTGGTTTAAATAAATAATTAAATGCAAAAGGAAGTCTGATGGTGTGATCAATGTAAATAAAGTTTATTGTACCTGAACCTTCGTTTCAGTATAATGCTTCACTTTTTCGATAAATTCCTGACTGTCGATGGGTTTCGGTATATAATCCGTAGCACCGGCTTCGAGACATTTTTCCCTGTCGCCTTTCATCGCAAACGCAGTAAGTGCAATTATAGGAGTATCTTTATATTCAGGAAGCTGCCTTATCTTCTCCGTTGCTTCGAATCCGTTCATAACAGGCATCTGCATATCCATCAGTATAAGATGGAATTTTTGTCTTTTAACCTGTTCCAGTGCCTCAGCTCCGTTTTCAACAACAACAATTGATTCAAAATTATTTTTCTTCAGAAGCCTGGTAACTATTATCTGTGAGTGTTTGTAATCCTCAACCAGCAGAATCTTTACGGTATCTTTTTCGTCCATTATTTCTTCAGGACTTGCCGGCTCTTCATATCTGTTTATCATTGAGGAAATTGTCTCGGAAAGTTCTTCAATATTTACACTGCTTTTATGAAGCAGTTCCTCAAACATACCATCGATCTTCCTGAGCTCGTCCTGGTAATTCTCTTTCCCCGTATAGATAATAATGGGAAGTTTGTTGAACTTGGGGTTCGACTTAATCTGCTTGATCAATTCATAACCATTAATCTCTGGCATTTCCAGGTCTATAATTGCCAGATCCAGGTCAAGGTTATTAATCATTTCAGGAACCCGTGAAGAATGCGCCTCTGCAACTGCATTGAACCCTAATTGCTGAACTGCTTCTTTTAGAAGGTTCAGTGTAGGTACGTCATCATCAACAATCAGTATATTTGAGTCTCTCTTAAGTTTATAACTTTGCAGAACCTCTACTAAAAACTTATAATTAATGGGTTTAACAAAATATTCAACAGCTCCCATCAGGAAAGCTTTCTGCTGTTCGGGCTCAACGGAGCAGACAATCACTGGCGTATTCTTAGTTGCTTTATGTTCCCTGAGAGTCTTTAATAATTCGAAACCGTTGGAATCGGGAAGCTCAATATCCATCAGTATGGATAGAAAATTTTCTTTTTCAATTATCTTAAAGGTTTGTTCTGCCGAGTTTACTATTACAGGGTTGTAACCCCATTTGGTGAGATAATTACTTAGCAGCTTGGAGGTTGCATAATCGTCTTCTACCACAAGTACACGATTATTCTTTCCGGGTTTTGGCAGTGAACTTATCTTTTGTTCAATAGATGATGCGGGTACAGGCTGCTCCATATCAATAGGTATTTCAAGGTTATAAGTAGTCCCTTTTCCTAAACTGCTTACTGCTCCTAATTGACCGCCGAGAATATCAGAATATCTTTTGGCAATTGATAAACCAAGGCCTGAGACATTTCCAAACCTCGAACTTTCAAGCGATTCGGCTGTAAAAGGTTTGAATAAGTTTTTTAATTTGTCTGAAGGAATACCGGGACTTGTATCGGATATTTTAATACTGAGGTTGTTAGGTGAAGCTGATCCTACCGAAATATTGATCTTGCCGCTCTCCGTCATCCTTAACGATTGTGTGATAATGTTTACCAGGATGTAACGGATCTTCTGCGTATCTATCTTTACTTTTGCCGGTACGCTGCTGTCAACCTTTACCATGAATTCTATTTTTTCACTATCAACTTTCTGTGAAAACAGTTTAATGATTTCATCCAGAAAATCAGAAATGATTACTGATGTCAGGTTCTTCTTAACAAGTTTCTGTTCTACCCTGGCCAGATCAATCAAATCATTGATAAGGGTTAGGAGGTTAAAAGCATTTTCTTTTAATGTGGAAACATACTCTGCCTGAGAAGCTGATAGATTATCTTCATTCAGCAAAGAAGCAAATCCAAGAATACTGTTTGTAGGAGTACGCAATTCGTGGGCGATATCGGTAACAACCTGGCTGAGAGTAATATTATCGTTGTCTGAGTGATTTTTCCATAGTATGATAAGATCTCTGAAAGCCTTCCCTAAACTTTCTATCGTCTCTTTATCTGTTCTCGAAAATGGCGTTTGCTTGGCAGTTTTTATAAGCACCTTGCCTTTATCCTGCATATTCAGTAATAGGCAGCCTTCATATACTATATTTTCTGAAGCTTGTATCTCGCACTCGGCAATATTATTGAAGATCACGGAGAGATCATTGCTGCTTACACCGCGGCAGGCATTGCATTGAAAAGCTGCATTCTTGGCAAAATTATCCCTTGCTGTTCCGGCTTTACCCTGTACAACAAAATTGTTCTGTTCATCCAAACTGAAATATACCGCAGCCTGATACTCCATCTGTGTAATTAGGTATTCACAGATCTTTGCAGGTAGCTCCTGTGGATTTGAAAGGGCGGTATTTACAAGTTCAGTGTAATGCGATAGCAGTTCACCGGTCATTAAATTTTGCATTAAGTTAAGTGCGTTTGTTTATGTTCCCTTGGCTAATAATCTAAGGTGTAAAGATAAAAAAGAACATTATTATTTGAAAGTTAAGAATTAACTACTTTAATTCAAGTTTTTAGGGAGATTATTTCATGAATTATGAAGCCTTGGTAATTGAAGCGTATTGTCAGTTTTAGGAATTTTAGTTACATTTATCCCGAATCATTATTCAATCCCGATCAAAAATAAATGACACACATTCCTAAGATTCTGATAGCAGAAGATGAAAATATAATTGCCAGGGATATTGAGAAAACCCTGGTAAAGCTTGGTTACGAAGTGGTTGGATCGGTCAGATCCGGCGAAAAGCTTCTTGAAATATACCTCGATACAAAACCAGACCTGATTCTGATGGATATCAACCTCGAAGGTGATCTTTCCGGTATTGATGTCTCGAGGGAGATAAATAAAAGCAGGGAAGTTCCCGTTATATATTTAACCGCCCTTGCTGATAACAGTACTCTGCAGGAGGCTAAATATACGGAGCCATCAGGCTATTTGGTCAAACCTTTTGATGAGGATATGTTGAGGACATCCATAGAGATGGGTCTGTACAAGTTTGAGATTAGTAGAAGACTTCGCGAGAGAACGAGAGAACTTGAAGATGAAAGGATTAAATCGGATAAGCTTCTTCGGGATATACTTCCTTCTGAGATTGTGGATGAGTTTAAAAGAAATGGTAGTGTAAGTCCAAGGCTGTATAAGAATGTAACTATAATCTTTACGGATTTTGAGAACTTCACATCAATAGCCGGCAAAATGAGTCCTGGTGAGCTTGTTACCGAAATTAATGAAGTGTTCATGAATTTTGATATGATAATTGATAAGTACCAGCTTGAAAAATTAAAGACGATCGGTGATTCTTATATGATTGCCAGCGGCCTTCCCTCGGAAAGAGAAGATCATGCGGAAAGAGCGGTTGACTGCGCATTTGATATGCTGGATTACCTCGCAAACAGAAATAAATATTCTTCTAATACCTGGAATATGCGCGTGGGTATACATTCTGGAGAGGTCATAGCCGGAATCGTTGGAAAACTAAAATATACCTACGATGTATGGGGAGAAAGTGTGTCAATAGCCAGGTATCTTGAAAGATATGGTAAACCTGGAAAAATCAACATCTCAACCGCTGTAAAGAATCTCCTGAACAATGGTTATACCTTTGAAGGTAATGGAATAATTAAAACTGGTGTAAACGATTTAAGTTCTTTTTTTATAAGTTATTCTAATGTTTAAATCCTGAATTATGTCTGATAAAACAAATATTCTCATCGCGGAAGACGAGAAGATAATTGCTCTTGATATTTCTAATACTCTGGGCAGGCTTGGTTACGGCATTAGTGGTATTGCCTCTTCAGGTAAAGAAGTCTTTAATCTTCTCGAACAGAATGTTCCGGATATGATAATGATGGATATAATGCTTGATGGAGAAATGACCGGCATAGAAGCAGCTTCCATTATTTCTGATAAATATTCTGTCCCTGTCGTATTTCTTACCGCCCTTACCGATAAGGCTACCCTGGAGAGAGCAAAATCTGCTAATTCGTACGGTTATATTCTAAAACCTTATGACGATAAATCTCTTCATTCGGCTATAGAAATGGGTCTGTATAAATACAAAGTAGAGAAAGAACTTCAGATAAAAACAAAGCAGCTTGAAGAGGAGAAGAAAAGAACTGACGGTCTGCTTAAAAATATCCTGCCTGAGGAAATCGTTCACGAAATTAAAACAAATGGCACCGTAATACCAAGATTTTATGATGAGGTTTCTATTCTTTTTACAGAGTTTTGCGGATTTGATCTGATAACATCAAGGGTTGAACCGAACCTTCTGCTGAAAGAATTGAATGAAGTTTTTGACAATTTCGATGGAATAGTTCAGAAATATAAACTTGAAAAGCTTAAGACTATTGGTGATTCGTATATGATTGCCGCAGGCGTTCCTCAACAGATGGAAAATCATGCTGAAAATCTCATTCGGGCTGCAATTGAAATGAGAGATTATATCCTTAAACGAAACCTGGATAAAGAAATTAAGCTCGAGATGAAAGCCGGGATCCATACTGGTCCTGTTGTGGCTGGAATTGTGGGTATGAGGAAGTTTACTTTTGATGTCTGGGGAGATACTGTTAATATTGCAAGCAGAATGACAAGTGGCTGTGATCCCCAGAAAATAAATATTTCCGGTGAAACATATAACAGGATTAAGGATAAATTTGAATGTGTTTACAGGGGCAGGCTAAATGCAAAAGGGAAGGGAGGCATAGATATGTTTTTTGTTAACGGCGTTGGTGAAATTAAAAATTAATATCTGCCTGTATACCTATCTTGTTGTCTATATTTCCTGCAATCTGCTGATATCCTGATCCTAACGAAGTCTCTTTCGGTTTCAAAGTTTCTGAATACTTCAGTGAAATTGATACTCTGTCCATTAGCCTGTATCTCGCAGCAATGTAGAACCTGGCTCCCTCAGCATATAACCCTATACTGTTTAACATACCGGTCAGACCGTTTTCATATTCATAAATAGCTGAATTGAATGAACCTGTTTTGAAAAATATTATTCTCCCGTAAACCAAGCAGCCTTCTGCTGGCCTGAACCTTATATCTTCATAGAAAAGATAGCCTTCCTCCTGGGAATGGTTATCTTTAAGCAGAACTGAAACATATTCTATCCTCGTTTTTAGCTGTAATTTAGGCGTGAGTGTATAAGAATATTCAAGGCGGAGTGATTGTTTTAATCTTCTTAACATCTTTTCTTCTCCATCAATGAGCCCGGTAGTTTCCTTATTACTAACTTTAACCCTGATGCCTATCTCACAGTTTCTGAACTTTGTGGTTGTAAAATTCAGCATAAACTCATTCCCCTCGGAGGGTAGCGGATTGGTGAAAGTAGCATATGGGAATTTAAATTGATCAAAATAGAAGTTTACCGTGCCGATAGAAGTTCTCCATCTTAAACCATTGTATATGCCGAATTCGTTTTTGCGTGCTCCCGACCTTCCCCCGAAACTGCTCCCATGTAAAGAATTAAATTCTACAGGATAATTTCGCAGAAGCATTGCATAACTGAATTTGGTTGAAGGTGAAATAGTAAACCCTGTTAAATAGGCAGGAGCATGCGATCCATTAAGTGCAAGTTCACCATATATATTCATATTTTTTATAAGTATATCTATATAACTGGAATAATAATTGAAGTTATTGCCTTGTATATCATAAATATCATAGGATATAAAAGAATGATTGAAGTTTGTATGATAGTACAGCAGACCTCCAGAAAAGCTTGGTGAAAACGAAAATTTCAGGATCATTCCAGCTGCTTTTTCTTTCACAGATTTTTTTCTCAGAATTTCATTATTCGTTCTGTGGTATCCATCTAAAGGAACAGAAGTGATTCCTCCTGTTGAATCTAATGATGCATCCCGCATACTGGTTGAATAGAATGCGGCGATGTCAGCGTGCTCCCATTGATAATGGAAGGCTGCTCCGCGAAAGAAGTTGTTTTCTGCTGTACCGGAAGCGGGTTTAATTATAGCCCCGGCTTTTTTAGTAGAAAATATTGCGTCTGAGCCTTTTGAAATACCATAGGAATTCCATAGTGCCAGACCCTGGCCGAATTGTACATGGTAATCCCCCAGTATTATATTATTGAAGCTGTACTTGTTGGTCAGACTGACATATCCTGAAAGATAATCATAGTATGATTTCTCTCCTGCGTCTTTTTCCGTTAGCAATCCCATATGAATATAGCTATTGTACTCCAAATTTATCCTGTTGTAAACTTTGAAAGGTGAACCTTCAAAGTTATAATCTCTGAAACCTTTCCTTTCCTGTATATCTTTAACCATCCTGTTTCTCATACTAAATGATAAAGATGATGGTGCTGCGTCAGCTATTATTTTCCTTGCTTGGTCCTGTCTCCCTGTAGTTAAAAATGGAAGGATCTTAATTACAAGATCTTCCGGCAGACCTTTAACCGAGTATAGTTCATTCGTAGAAAAGTAGGTGCCGTATTTAGTTCTGTGTAAAGTTATCAACTCTGCTGCTGCTGGATCAAGATAAGGAAGTTTTAACAGTTCCTTAATTGTAACCAGGTTAATGTCTAAGGGGTGTTCGATATAGTATTCAATTAATTCATATAAGCCAGAGTTGTCTGTTTCTTCATCTTCCTGCTCCTCAAGAATGTCTTCAATGGTACTGTTTAGGTTGATCAGAATGGAATCGCTTTGAGCCGGACAGCTCAGATAAAAAAGCACAATAATTAGAGTAAGCTTGCTTATCATCGTTTTACTTTATTCCCAGATGTTCCCTTATCATTTTTTTACGGGATTCGTCCGTCCCGAAACTGATGATTAACCCGGCCTGGTGTGTCAGACCGAGATCATTATGGGTGAAGACTGCGTAATCAAGGTTAAGGAACCTGTAGTTGATACCAATCCCGGCTGTGAACCGGGAAGGTTCATTTGAAAACCCCGTTCTCAATGAAAAATATTTTATTATATCGTAATCAATGCCGATCATAACACTGGCATTGTACCGGATATCCTTTTCAATTGCCGCATTCAGAGTAAATTCATCCGTAATATCATAGCTTGCACCCGAATTGAATATTACAGGCACCTGGTCTTCGTAATCATTGTATGATGCATGATTAATATTGTGAACATTGAATCCCCACCTGAAGTAATCTGTAAGGTAAAGTAGTCCGCCTATATCTGCATAAAAGCAGCCTGCACTGCCGTAATTTTTTATAGATACGGTGTGATAGTTCAGGGAAACACCGGCAAAGAATTTATTTTCATAGTTGTAAGCAAAACCTGCGGTAATCCTGGTCTCCCGGTAAAGTTCAAATCCGTAAGTCATAGCTCCGGCAGCTGCAGAGCCGAATGAAAGCGGCTCATTGTACGCAATATATCCGTTGGCAAGTTCAGAGAATCCAAAAGGAGCTGGAGAGTAATAAATTCCTGTTTCTCTCCAGTTCATCTGGGCTAATCCTGCCGGATTATTAAATAATGAAAATACATCATTTGCCTGGCCTGCATCGGAATTCGCAAGCGCAGCTTGTTTCGCCCCGGGATTGTACTGGGGGTAAATGAGAGTAACAGAAGGAACTATGAGAAAAATGATCAGTAAAAGTCTCGACATCTCCCTTGAGTGTCCCCGAATATTAAACTTTTATTGTTTGATAATATCGATTTTTATATATTAAATCAATGTTAATTTAAGAAAAAACGGGCTTCAATGAAAAAAATACTGGTTTTACTGTTCGGATTCTCCTCCTTGCTTTTTTCCCAGGAATTGAACTGCGATGTTACAGTTAATACGGAAAGTATCCCGCAGGAAAGCAGAGAACTCTTGAATGATTTTGCTTCTTCAATTGAGTCCTACATGAACCAGACGAGGTTCACCGACAAGAACTGGGAATTTCCAAAGATCAACTGTGCTCTGAGTATTTTCGTTACTTCGGCTTCAGATGAGAGCCACTACCAGGCTCAAATTGTTGTTACCAGCCAAAGGGAAATTCTGAAATCAGATAGGAAATCCTTGATGCTTAGTATAAATGATAATTCCTGGAGCTTTGAATACGTCCGCGGTCAGCCGCTCTACAGCCGTCAGTCGGTTTTTGAACCGGTAACAGGCCTCCTTAATTATTATGCCTACATTATACTCGGATTTGATGCCGACAGCTGGGATGAATTAGGTGGGACTCCCTATTTTACCAGCGCTTACGATATTGTTAACCTCGGAGCTAACAGCAACTATCAAACAGGCTGGGATAGAAACAGCAGTTCCTACAGCCGCAGAGGTCTCGTTGAAGATCTGCTGAATGAAAAATACAGGCCGTTTAGAGAGGCTATATACGAGTATTATTACGGACTGGATTATTATGAGCAGGATAAATCTTTGGGACAGAAGTATATGGTTAAACTGGTTGATGCGCTCTGGGATCTGAAAAAGAAAGTCGACCTTACAGGAGTATTTGTTAAGGTGTTCTTTGATGCGAAGTATGGTGAAATAATTGATAGGCTGAGGTCCTACCCTGATAAGAGTGTCTTTGAAAAACTTAAGAAGATCGATCCTGCCCACCTTGCAAAGTATGATGAAGTTTTATCAAATGGTTAGCGAATACTCTTTGAAGGAATAGCGCGAAATATAAATATTTTTAATTCAGGCCGCTGTAGTATTTGATTCAGCGGATTAGATTCACTCTCTTGATCTTTGTATCTTGTGTAATCTGTTCAACGGTATCAAGTCCCTTCAGTACTTCTCCAAAAATGGTATATCGGCCGTTTAAATGAGGGTAACTTCCTGTGGTTACAAACCACTGCGATCCTTCTGTATCTTTCCCTGCACTCGCCATTCCAACCATTCCTTCGTTGTATTCAAATGGAGAAAATTCAGATACTATCTCGTACCCTGGACCGCCCCAGCCAGTGCCTGTTGGATCTCCACCCTGTATCACAAATCCGGGTACAACCCGATGGAAAGGTATTCCGTTAAAAAAGTCTTTCTCTGCGAGATAGCAAAAACTTCCTGTTGTTACAGGTGCGAATCCTGTTAAAAATGATATTTTAAATGATCCCTTATCGGTTATTATTTCTGCCTGCCTGTATTTAAATGCTTCCTGCCAGTATTGGTCAAAGTCATCTATGTTTTTTGAGAATGAAGCGATGGATTTACCTTCCTTTCCTGCAGCAAACTTCTTTATTGAATAGAGGTTTGAGGATGACAATACGTTTAGAATATTTGCCTTAACGCTGTCCGATATTCTTTCTGCCAGGCTCTCAAGAGACATCAGCCCTTCTATAAAGTCAGGACCATTGAGACGGTTCTGCGTCTGCCTGCTTATAATCTCTGTGAGTGTGTCCTTATAAGTATCGATAAAAATAGAATCAATCCCGTCTGCAGTTACTGAAATAAGAGGAGCATTTTCCGAACTTAGCGCGGCAAGCAGGGTTCCGGCCGCACCAGGATTTGTTTGATCAAAATTTAATACCGATTCAAGTATTGTAAGTTTGTCATTAAGGGATGCACTATCGAAGTTTTCACTTAAAATATTTAATGCCTGCGGAGATGAGGGATATAGTCCGCAAATCTTGTATCGGTACTCGGTAGAGATATTATCATTGAAAAACTTCACAAATACATCGTTAAAATCTTCAGGAAAAAGACTCAGATAGCTGATAAATAATTCTCCCTGAGTGTACTTCTCCATAGCTGTGTTCTTATGCAGCATTTCACTCATCTTAAGGTAGAGATATTCCTTAAGTTCACGCGGAAGCCTGATATTTTTAAGCGCTGCTGCCGCTTCACGTGAGATATTTTTATTGTCGTTATCAAGGTAACTGAGGTATAAGTCGAGTTCATTCCTGGTTTTGAAATTATAATATACAGATGCCGTTACTGCTTCCACTGCTGACTGAAAGCCGTTTAATGATTTTAATTTTTTAAGCATCTGAAAATTATCAGGAAAATATTGAAGCTTTCGAAGACAGCCTAGCAGGTAGGGAACAGGTTTAATTGTTACGCTGTTTATATCTTTACGGTCTAAAATTCTTCCCAGTATCTTTACCAGCAGATCTTTCTCATTACTCAATGGTTCTTCTCGGTATAGACAAAATGCAGCTTCAAACTGCCGTGATGAGGAGGAATATAATTCGTTTTCCAGCACCGGTCTTATTGAATCCGCGGGAATCTTTCCATCCGAAGTTAAATAATATAACGCCATCGAAATACCGTTAAAACGCATTCTGGTGCCAGCTGAATTGTAGTCGTTAACCAGCCGTTTAGCAAAAGTCGAGTCAGCGGTTTTACCCAGGGCTATAAGCGAGTAGTATCTGGTCAGGGGATCTGTGCTGTCGCTGTAAAACAGCCTGGAAAGGAATTTAACAGAACGTTCGCAGGGTCCCAGTTGACCCAAAGCGAAACAAATTTCTCTGGCAAACTTGTCCACAGGAAGTTGTATAACCGCGGGAACAAAAGTGGTATCCTCCGAAATACCAACACTTAGCAGCCCCGCAATTACCTCTCTGTCATCATTAGATGATAGATATTTCTTTATAGTTGCAGTATCAAAATTACGAGTGAATGTTGTTTCTGCCAGCCCTCTGTCATCAGGAGTATATTGGGCATATGATATCGAACTAAAAAATACTAATACCAGAAAAATTATACATCCTGATAGACCGGGTCTTCCATTGTATACTGATTTAGATTTTATCATTCCTGCCTGTTCTTATTCCATATTCTAACTTACACCGGCATCGAATATATTCTATATTTTTTATAAAGCTCGCCGTTCATTACATTGGCGCCGCGGTTCATCATTTCGTTATCTTCAAGCACCCAGCTGGCTTCACCAAGGTTAATACCGATTTTATCTGCTCTTGTTACTATTTCATAATAAAATGATGCATCAAGTCCGCGTTTCTGATACTCCGGAATAATTCCGAGGGTAATAATTCTGCTCCACGTTATCTTTTTCTTCTGTGTGAATAGCTTAAGAAACCCGAATGGAAAGAGTCGTCCGTTCATTGATTTGAATACCTGGTTATAATCAAGCATTACAAGTGCGAAGGCCATGGTCTCGCCGTTAATCTCACCGAACAATACAAGCGATGGTTCTACCAGGGGTTTAAGATCTTTCGCCATAGCATCAATTTCTTCATTCGTCATAGGTATAAAACCCCAGTTGGGTGCCCATGCTTTGTTATAAACATCCTTAACTTTATCAAGTTCTTTGTTGAACTCCTTCATATTCAGCTGCTTTATTTCCATCCCGGAACGTTTCCTCGCAAGTTCTGCTACTCTTTTCAATTTTTCGGAACTCAATACCTTTTCGGTTTCAAGTTTATACGCATACAGATCCTTGGCCTTTTTCAACCCGTAATTCTCGCAGAGATCCAGGTAGTATTCGGGATTATATGTCATCAGCAGCCTCGGTTCATCATCAAATCCTTCGATCAGCATTCCGTACTCATCGTTGCTGGAAGGATTTGCAGGTCCCCGCATTTCATTCAAACTATGTTCCTTCAGCCATTGTTTTGCTGTATCGAAAAGCTTGTTCGCAGTCTCCTGATCATTTATACACTCAAAGAATCCGAAGAATCCAACCTTATCATTGTGGTATTTATTATGAAGATCATTCTTGATTGCGCCAATCCGGCCTACAAGTTCGCCGTCCTTCTCTGCAAGGAAAAAATCGGCTTCTGCATGCTGGTAAAAAGGATTCTTCTTTTTATCAAGGAGCTTTTTTCTGTCCATAATCAGCGGCGGTACCCAGTTGGGGTAATCCTTGTATATCTTCCAGGGCAGCTTAATAAATCTCATTAAATCTGCCTGATTTTCAACCTTGATGATTTTTATTTCACTCATATCAACCTGCCGTATTATTTAAAAAATAAAAGCATACCTTTTCGGGGTATGCTTATGAATAATCTGTTTGTAAGATGAATCAATTAAGATCAACTAATTAAACCGAGTTTTTTTCCGGTGTCCTTAAAAATCTCTAATATTTTATCGAGATGTTCATCTTCGTGCGTAGCCATATAACTGGTTCTCATCATCTGTCTTCCTGGAGGAACACCTGGTGAAATAAATACGTTAACGAATACGCCTGCGTCATAAAGCATTTTCCACATCTGGAACGCAAGCTGATCATCGCCTACAATAACAGGAACAATTGCTGTTCTGCCGTCAAGAACGTTAAAGCCCATATCTTTGAGGCCGGCTCTCATTTTAGCCGCGTTTCTGATAAGTTTATCAACTCTTTCTGGTTCGGCTTCAAGTATTTCAAGCGCCGCAAGTGCAGCGGCAACTGCTGCGGGAGTGGGAGACGCGCTGAATATCAGGGCGGGGGAGTGGTGCTTAATGTAGTTTATAACTTTTTCTTCACCTGTAACGAAACCGCCGAGAGAAGCAAATGTCTTGCTGAACGTTCCCATTGTCATATCAATCTCACCTTCAAGCCCGAACTCGCTCGCGGTCCCCTTGCCGTTCTTGCCAATAACACCCACTGAATGAGCGTCATCTATAAGTATTCGGCAGCCGTTCTCCTTTGCTATCTTGTTCAGCCTGGGAAGATCAACTATCTCACCGCCGGTTGAGAAAACGCCGTCGCTTACAATTAGTTTTCCTGCCTCTGGAGGGAGTTTCTTTACAACCCTTTCAAGGTCGTCCATATCGTTGTGCTTGTATCTTACAAAGTCAGCTGTTGCACCTTTCGCCATTAAAGTTCCGGCAACAAGACAGGCATGGTTGTCTTTGTCGGTTATAACATATTCACCCCGCTGAACGAGAGTGGGAATGATGCCTTGTCCTGTCTGATATCCGGTGCTGAAAAGCAGCACGGCTTCTTTGTTGAAGAATTTAGCGAGCCTTTCTTCAAGCTCAATATGCAGATCAAGTGTTCCTGTGAGATATCTTGATCCGGAACATCCTGTGCCGTATTTCTCTACGGCTTTAATAGCTGCTTCTTTTACTTTCGGATGGGCGGTAAGTCCGAGATAATTGTTCGAACCTGCCATAATTACTTTGCGCCCCTCAATCTGGACTACAGGGCCTTCGTTTTCTTCAATTGGTCTGAAATAAGGATATAAACCTGATGCTTTAACCTCATCAGCCCGGGTGAATTCGTAACATTTTTTAAAAAGATCCAAAAAACCTCCTGGAATTACCTGATACTTGAATGAATTTAAGAATCATTCAATAATTTCTTAAATTTTGGCGGTTCAATGTAAAATTTAATAGAAATAAAAACAAATAAACTTTAGTATGAAAAATCCTCCTATTGCTGTTGTTACCGGCGCTAATGGTTTCGTCGGAAGCCATCTTGTGGATCATCTGCTTGATAAAGGCTATCGCGTAAGGTGTTTAATAAGGAAGACGAGCGATACAAAATGGCTTCGTGATAAAGAAGTTGAGATACACAACTGCGGACTCTTCGACAGGGAGGGCCTCCGTAAAGCATTCGATGGGGTTGAATATGTTTACCACGTTGCGGGAGTGGTGAAGTCAAAAAAACCTGAGGGATACTTTAAAGGAAATGTTGATACTACCAGATCACTCCTAGAAACCGCATTGGAATTCAATGAGACAATTAAACGATTTCTTGTTGTAAGCAGCCAGACGGCAGCGGGACCATCGTTCGATGAGAAGCCCGTTGTGGAATCGGATGAACCTCATCCAATTACTACCTACGGCCGAAGTAAGCTCGCCCAGGAAAATCTTGCAAAGGAATATATGGACCGGCTCCCTATAACCATATGCCGTGCACCGGCTGTTTATGGCGAACGGGATACTGAAATTTTTATTTTCTTCCAGACATTCGCAAAAGGATTATTCACCACCATCGGATTTGATCGTAAGTTAATAAGTCTCATTCATGCGGATGATCTCGTAAGGGGATTCATTCAGGCAGCAGAGAGCGAAGTGGCAACCGGCCAGATATATTTCATAAGCTCGGAGAAGTTTTATACCTGGGAGGAGATAGGCGATATAACTAAGAAGATTATGAATAAGAAACCTTTGCATATAAAGGTGCCCCACTTTATGGTCTATTCAATTGCGTCTATAGCTCAATTCTTTACACTGTTCAGTAGTAAACCTGCCACATTAAATATAGAGAAGGCAAAAGATATAACCCGGCATGCCTGGATCTGTTCTACCCTGAAAGCAGTCGATCAAATCGGCTATAGGCAGGAACTTTCTGCGGAAGAGGGAATTAAAAAAACCGTCGATTGGTATAAACAACAGGGATGGCTTTAGGCTGTAAATTCTTCAATGTTTCCTTGATCTTTCGTTGAATTTTTTGATGATATTTTCAACAGGTATGACAAAATGTCATACTCCCTTTTTATCTCGGTTAAGACCCGGATTTATAGCGTAGGTGACTCGGAGTTGGACTCAAAATGAGACAACCCTAAAACCGCGAAAAAACGCAATTTTCAATAGTTGAAAATTTCAATAGTATGACAAAACCGTAGTGTCTCATTTTATTCGATTCAGTTGCATTCGGCGCCCTCTTTTATCCAGGTTCTGATACCTTTTATCTGGTTTGCGGTCAGCGGAGGATAACCGGCCGGAGGCATAGGGTAATTACCAATGCCTTCTATAGCCCAGATGAGCCTGCTGTTGTCAGGTTCTCCCGGGAAAACAACAGTGAAGTCGGCTGAAGTATTTGCACAGGAAGTAAGACTGATGCCCCCCGCTCGTTCAGAGTCGTTATGACAGCCTGCATTCGCACATTTAAGGTTAAAGACAGGTTGTATATCCCTCGAATAGCTTACATTCGAGTCAGGTATTACTCTCTTATCAAGATCACTCCCCGTTATCTGATCTTTACATCCTGTATATGTTAGAATAAGAATGAATGCGGTTGTAAGAAGGACTGGAAATATTTTTTTCATTTTGTGACGTTAACTGATAATTTCAATAAATATTGAGATTAATCTATATAGAAAAACCAACACGAATCAATTTAAAATAAAAAACCCTCCTGCAGGGGATTGCAGGAGGGCAAACTCTTTATCATCATAAGGCAGGGGTAAACCTTTATGAACGAGTTTATACAAAATTATAAACCGGTGTAATTAAAATCAAGATAGTCTCTTTGATAATCAATCCATCAAAGCGGTCCCTCCGGGTAAACTTTCTTCATCGCCGTTTTAAGTTCTTCTTTAGAAAATGGTTTTTTAATGAATTCATATGAACCGCCAATCTGAACTTTAGCCGATTTTTCCATCCCTGCTTCACCAGTCATAAATACTACCGGTATTTTATTGTGTTTTAAAACCTGCTGAGCGGCTTCAAATCCATCCATTGCACCGCCGAGGAAAATATCCATCACAAGAATTTCCGGATCATCAGCCTGCGCAAATTCTAATAAATCTTCACCTGTTCTGAATGTTGCCTCTACTATGAAACCCCAGCTTTCCAGCGTCTGCTTCAGATCAAGGGCTATTATACTTTCATCTTCTGCTACTAATACTCTTGGTTGTCTGCTCATAATTCTTTTTACCGACAGGGTAATAAAAAAGAGGGAGTGTAAATGTGATTAGCGTTAGATTTTAATAACATTTCTCTATTTATCATGAAGCCGCCTAATAGTCGGCTAAATTGAAAAGTTTACCCGTTTTTGTATCCTTTGTGGAGCTAAGGAGGATCGAACTCCTGACCTCTTGAATGCCATTCAAGCGCTCTCCCAGCTGAGCTATAGCCCCGAAAACTGAAAACAAATATAAGTGAAAATGTAAAAAGTTAAAAGTACGATATTCTCATATTTTGAAATTAGAAGCGGGTAAAATTATCCGTTAAGAGTTATATTAGAATATATTTTAAACTAACTGTTAAGGTAAAATGAAAGAAGAAGAGAAACTTGAAACTGGATCCATAATATGGACAGATCTAACCGTCCCTAACGCTGAAAAAGTGAAAAATTTTTACAGCACCGTTATTGGCTGGAAATCTGAACCGGTCCCGATGGAAGATTACAACGATTTTAGTATGAATAGTCCAGATACGGGCCGGACTGTTGCAGGTGTATGTCATTCAAGGGGAGTAAATGCGGATCTGCCTCCTCAGTGGCTTATCTATTTTGCGGTGAGAGATGTTGATGAATCAGCAGAGATGTGCAGAAAGAATGGCGGAAAGGTAATTGCCGGTCCCAGGGATATGGGAAAATATGGGAGATACTGCGTCATCCAGGATCCTGCCGGAGCCGTGGCGGCACTTTTTTCTCCTAAAGATTGATCCTTTAGGTTTTTAACTAATCAACGTGGATGTCAGGTTTTTTAATAAAGGAAAGGACACACGCCCTCTGTACCACTTGGTTCAGCGGGTTGGACTTTCTGGCGGAATCTAAAAAAATTAAAATGCTCTGCTAGAGCCTGGCAGATTCCGCCCGAAATTAAAACTCGTAACAGCATCACTACTGGAAAGGTAGGTATGAAAGATCCTTTTCACCCCGCTGTATATAAAAACCTGCGGGGGGAGAACGAGCTTCATTTTACCTCCGTACTCAGAAATCTTTTTTGATGCAATCACAAGAACACCTAGAAATGTAGCATCTACCACATCACAGCCTGAAAGGTCAATGACGATTTTTTCATACTCCAGGATTATATCCGACTCGAGATAATCCTGAAATTCCAATGCATCCTGTAATGTGGTTTTCTCCAGAGCGACGTGAAGAATTAATACGTCGTCCTTGAATTCTCGTTTAAATTGTTCCATAAATGACACTAATATTTATAAACCCTCGGGTTTTCTGCAACAATGAATGTACCAGTTGTTTTTGCTCCAAATTCTTAACTCTTTCCGGGGAAATGACTTAAAAGAATAAGACGGCATCTCACAGTGATACAGGTTTTTGTTTTCAAAAAGCTAATAACGTGTACTGATATTTCAAATGATTCCCTTCACCTCAAAGGTAACTCACAATAATGCGTCATAAAAATCCGTTCGCTGTCTCCCGGCTGCTGCTGAGTCATATAGTTGAAGTAAAAAGTTATTTTAATGATATTTAAATGTTAAAAAATTAATATTCGGGGAGAACAAATGAGTAAGATTGATCAACTCGCGGAAGAATTCCTCTCACAAAAAAATATTGCGGTGGCGGGTGTTACCAGGAAAGACAGCGGAACCGCAAACATTATCTATAACAGGTTGAAAGAAACAGGCCACACTGTTTTCCCGGTGAATCCGAATACTGATACTTTCGGGGGCGTTAAATGCTATCCTGATGTTAAATCTATTCAACCTAAACCTGATGCTGTTGTTATAGTTACTAATCCTTCAGTCTGCGAAAAGATTGTAGATGATTGTGTGGAGGCTGGAATAAAGCACGTCTGGATGCATAATATGATGGGACATAAAGGCGCCGACAAACCTTCATCAAGCATCTCAACTAAGGCAGTTCAGATGTGCCGTGATAATAATATTACTGTTATCCCGGGCGGTTGCCCTATGATGTTCTGCGGTAAGGTCGACATAGGACATAAATTGTTCAGAGGTGTTGCCAGATTCACCGGCGGTTTCAGGTTTTAATATTTTCGCCGGTCAGGAATTTGATGATTTGGATGAATATGGAATCAGTCTCAGATCCGGCCTCTTGAAGTAACCATAAACTTAAACTAAATTTCAGGTGATGAATTAAATTATTGGGGCTATAGCTCAGCTGGGAGAGCGTCTCGTTCGCAACGAGAAGGTCGCCGGTTCGATCCCGGTTAGCTCCACTCCTGAATATTGAATGATAAAATTACCATATTTCATAATTCGTCAATCCCCGTTATATAATTTACAAAGTTCGCCAATTCTCTAATTCACCCATTTTTCCTATCTTTGCCCTCGATGAAAATTCTTCCTGTGAATAGCTACTATAAAGCTATTCTAAAACTTGCTCTTCCTGCTATTGCGGGATTGTCAACTCAAATGGTTGTTTCACTTACTGACTCAGCTATGGTTGGTCGTCTCGATGAAGCAACTTATGCTCTTGCTGCAATGGGAATAGGGGTTCTGGCTACCTGGGCTTTAATAAGTTTCTTCTCAAGTCTTGCTACCGGTACACACGTCATAGTAGCCCGAAGATATGGTGAGAATGATTTCGACGGCTGCAGTCTCGCCCTTACTAACTCACTTATTATTGGATTTATTATAGGAATTATTGTTGCGGCTATAGGGGTTCTCGCGGCTTACCGGATTGCCGATTTCTTTGCCGCTGATAAAATAGTGGGACACTACGCGGGGGAGTATATCTTTTACCGCTTCCTCGGCATACCCTTTTTCCTCATAAGTGTTTCCTACCGGGGGTTTTATTTCGGCATCAGCAAAACTAAAATTTTTATGTTCTCGGGGGTAATTACAAACCTGCTGAATATTTTCCTGAATTATGTTTTTATTTACGGAAATCTGGGTATGCCAAGGATGGGACTGGCAGGAGCAGGACTTGCTTCCACATTAGCAACAACGTTTGACTTTTTGTTCTATACAACAATCCTTATGCTTCCGGATTATAGGCGAAAGTTCCATCCTTTTAGAAATTTCCGCATGAATTTTGATCTCATAATGAAGATCTATAAAATTTCTATCCCTGTCTCATTTCAGAATGTATTTATTCTTGTCGGATTCCTTTTGTTTATAGTTATTACCGGTTTAATAGGCACTCAGGCACAGGCGGCATCTCAGGCAATAATCAGTACAATGTTTATGTCTTTCCTTCCTTGCTTCGGCTTCGGTATAGCCGTTCAGACGCTTGTAGGAAATAATCTCGGCTCCGGAAAATTTAAGATTGCAAAGATATACGGTTTTGAGACGGCTAAAATTGCAACCTATTATACATTGATCCTCGGGATAATTTTTATCGTTATCCCTCAGTATGTCTTATTGATTATAACTAATAACCAGTCGATTATCCACGAAGCGGAACCTGGTCTTAGAATAGCTGGATTCGCTCAGATATTTTATGCAGTCGGTGTTGTCCTGGCAAATGCTCTCCAGGCTGCAGGGAAAACCTTTTTTGTCATGAAGTCCGAGGTGATTACCAACCTCTTCATTTTCGTCCCTTTCGCTTACCTGATGGGTGTGGTTTTCAAAGGAGGACTTGTATGGGCATGGGCAGCTCTGCCTTTTTATATAGTAATTTACGCTGCCGTTATTTACAGGAAATTTGAAAAAGGAGAATGGCAGAAAAGGAGTATTTGATAAAGACTCCGCTAAAATATCATTCGGAAACAATCCGTAATGAAGGCAGCCTTTTATCACAGTGAGGCACAGTGTGAGAGTTATGTCTTGCTAATAACAAAAATATTTCTGATTTTGACAAAGAAATGAGGTGAATATCCGGATTTTTAACCATATTTTTGCGGCACGGGTGTTGACATTCACTCAGGCATAAAATATATTTTAACTATGAAAAATAGAGTTACTGTTATCTTCATACTTTTTATAATAGTTTCCACTGCTATGGCCGGTGCGCTGCTTGATTATTTTCATGCACAAACCGAGGGTGAGAATGTTAAACTTGAGTGGAAAACTACCACGGAAGCTAATCTCGCGGATTTCATAGTCCAGAGGAAAACCCCTGATACTCAATTTACTGATCTTGTATCTATAAGTCCTACAGGTAATAATTCGGTTTATTCTTATGTCGACCAGGCAGCATATAAGATGACTAATCCTATTTTTGTTTACAGACTAAAGATTGTTGACCGTGATGGTTCAGCCACATATTCATCAGTGGTTTCTGTATCCCCGAATATTTCCGGCGTTAAGAGAACCTGGGGCAGTATAAAAGCTATGTTCCGCTGAAATAAATTTCCTCCGTTTCCCATTTAATTTTTAATACCTATTCCTTTATCTTTGTCCTTCACTTAAACAGATTTTCATAAATCCCATTTAAGCAGAATCTGATAAATAAAAATTACTCCATGAAAAAAGTAATCACGGCTGCTGTAGTCAGCTTTTTTATAATAATCCTTCCGGGATGTTCCGGGTCGAATCAAACGTATGATCGGGGTACTAATTCCGGGAATGCAGCCGGAAGCCGGATCCGTGTGCTTCTCGATGAGGAACCCGGCAGCTATGAGTTTGTTAATGATGCCCCGGTTTATCTGAAAAATGGGGATGCCTATGTGGCCCTCGTAAACCCCGGCAACCGGCTCTCGCTCACAAGCTCAGGCGACGAAGTAGAGGTGGAGATTGAAGGGAAAAGGTTTAAGGGTAAAAATATGCAGCTGGTTCCAGGTTCGCCGGAACAGTCTGTATCCTATAAAGGTGAACTTTATCGCGGCTCGATAAATTTAATTCCAGCTGGCTCCGCAATTAACATCGTAAATCAGCTTTCTGTTGAGGAATATCTTAAGGGCGTTGTCCCTAAAGAAATGCCTACCGGGAAAGGGGATGAATACTATGAGGCCCTCAAAGCATTCACCATATGCGCACGCACATACACTTTCTCTAAGCTGAATGAAAATAAAAAAAGTTATGATGTTTTTGCGGATACGCGTGACCAGGTATACGGCGGTAGCGGGATCGAAAAGGAAATAGTGAATAAAGTGGTTGATGAAACAAGGGGACTAATTCTCACATTCAATGATAAACCTGCTGTTACCTTCTATCATTCAACCTGCGGAGGTTATACCGAGGATGCAAAAAATGTTTTTCCGAATAAGGATCTTCCTTACCTGGTTTCTGTCAGGGACGGCGATGAACCTTATTGCTCCATCTCTCCTAAGTTTAACTGGGTTGAAACATTTCCGGAAAATACCTTTGTCCAGCGTTTCGTTTCAGCCGGCCTTCTCAATAACTCTGAATATACGGTTACTAGCCTGAATATAAATAGCAAGTTCAAATCGGGGAGGATAAATGAACTTGAGATAGATTTTTCGGGCAGAGGCGGAAAATTTAAAGCGGTAAAAATATACGGAAATAATATACGTTACGTAATAAGGACTGCCGATAACAAATCCATTCTTGAGAGTAACAATTTTATTATCAGCAAAGATGGAAACAAAATAATTATAAATGGCAGGGGATACGGTCATGGTGTGGGACTCTGCCAGTGGGGTGCGCTTGAACAATCAAAAGAGGGTAGAGATTTTGAGGAAATTCTCTCGCTGTATTATCCTGGAACAAAGATAGAAAGTTATTATGATCAGTAACCACCCGCCTATATATCTTGCTTCAAGGTCACCCAGAAGAAAAAAACTGCTGAAACAGATGAACCTTGATTTTAAAGTGATAAAAATTGATATAGATGAAAGCCGGAAAGATCAGGAATCACCATTGAAAATGGTGAAAAGACTCGCTGAAGAAAAACTGGAATCAGCAAGAATCAAAGTAAAAGAGGGCATAATAATTACGGCCGATACTACCGTTGTTCTCGATGGTGATATTCTGGCGAAACCTGAAGATGAAACTGATGCAAAACGGATGCTGGGAACTCTCAGCGGAAGAACTCATCTGGTCTATACCGGCTTCGCGCTTTTTAATACTGAAACTGGCAGGAAAATAGTTGATTATGAAAAAACCGCTGTTACCTTTAGGGAGCTTACAAAGAATGAGATCGATGATTATGTCAGAACCGGTAGTCCGATGGATAAGGCCGGCTCATATGGCATCCAGGATGACTTTGGAGCTGTTTTTGTAAAAAAGATAAATGGCGACTATTACAATGTTGTGGGATTACCCGTATCCAGGCTTTATACCAACCTTCTTAAAGTGATTTAATTGCTGAAGAAACTAAGGAAAAAAATTCTCATATCTCTGGCTGCCGCCGGCTTGCTTTATCTTGCTTTTACTATCTATGCCGATTTCGACCTCGTTATGCAAGCGTTCGAAGAATTCAACTGGCTGCTGTTTCCTCTGCTGCTTATCCTCTCGCTGATGAACTATTTTTTCAGGTTTTTAAAGTGGGATTATTATCTTTCTGTCATTAAGGTAAAAGTTGCTAAGCTCGATTCTCTTTCGATCTTTATGTCGGGACTGGTGATGAGTGTTACTCCCGGCAAGATGGGTGAGCTCCTTAAATCATACCTTGTTAAAGAACTGAACCAGACCCCCGTAAGCAGAACATTCCCTATCATTTTCGCCGAAAGAATTACTGACTTCATCTCGCTCCTGTTCCTGGCCCTGATTGGCGCCTATGTTTACAATTATGGGAGGGGAATCGTACTCGGGGTTTCGGCATTCTTCTTTCTGCTGGTTATTATAATAAGCAACAGGCGAATAGCCCTCCCGATCTTAAAGCAGCTTGAAAAAAACGCCTTCCTCAGGAAGCATCTGGAAAGCATCCATAATGCGTATGAAAGCTCTTATATGCTCCTCAGACCTGGCCCCCTGGTGAAAATGAGTATACTGAGTCTTGGCTCCTGGTTTTTTGAATGTTTGGGATATTACATAATTCTGATTAATTTTGGACTGGATGTTAGTCTTTTGTGGGCAACGTTCAGTTATGGTTTTGCCACAATTGTAGGTGCAGTTACTATGCTGCCCGGGGGACTGGGAGTAACGGAAGGTTCTCTTACGTTTCTCCTCATTGAAAAAGGATCCCCTAAACAGATCGCGGTTGCATCCACTTTTATTGTAAGGGTAGTTACACTCTGGTTTGCAGTTCTTGTGGGAATTATAAGTGTAACCCTTTACCAGAGGAGATTCGGTAAAATAACCATTGAATCTATCTCAAACCGGGTAAATTAAATTCTTTCCGGTGTGTTTTAACCGTTCTTTCTAATTGTTTATGTTTCAGATCAATCCGGTTTTCTTGATTTTCAGACACTTGCATGTTATATTTTTGGTGACTCAAATATATATAAAAAAAGGAGTTATATATGTCTCAGGATAATTCAGGTAAAGGTTTATTCTTAGGTTTCTTAGCAGGCGGTGTTGTAGGTGCTATAGTTGCCTTACTTTATGCTCCCAAAACAGGACGAGAACTTAGAAGCGATATTCGCAGCAAGTCTGATGAATATTATGATGATGTGGAGAAATATTATTCAGATGCAAGAGATAAAGCTAAAGATCTCATTAATGACGGGAAGAAGAAATCAGAAAAACTTATCAGCGACGCTAAAGTAAAATCTGAAGAACTCTTAAAAGATGCGGAGCGTATTTTTAACGATGCACGCTCTAAAGCAGAAGGATATGTTGCTAAAGGAAAAGGTACTGTAGATCAGGAAACTACAAAAGTTAAAACTGCTATTAAAGCAGGAGTCGATGCTTATAAAGAAACTAAAAATGGTTAGTTAACCGAATGGATACTGTCAGCGTCTTTTATATAGTGCTTTTATGTTCGGCTTCAATTTTATGCCTGGCTCTGATCTTTTACATAAACAAGATCACAAATTCTATCAAGGATATTCAATCTGAGATTAAAGATTTGTCCGAACAGGTAAAACCATTAATAAATACTGCGACACAACTTAGTGAAAGAATAAACTACCTGGCTTCCGAAGCAAAGGACCAGGTAGGCACTGTAAAAGAAACTATAGGAAAGGTTGTTGATAGGGTTGAAATGATTCTGGAATTAGAAGAGCATTTCAGAGAGGGATTGGAGAAGCCTGTAAATGGACTTCTTAAAAACCTCTCCGCGGTTTCTAACGGAGTCTCTACCTTTTGGAAAACCTTCACAAAATGATAACAATAACATAAACCTTCTCACCTTGAATCTTAGGAGGAAATCCCTTGAAAGAGTATGGAACTGAAGCAATTCGGAATATTGCGTTTATCGGCCACCAGGGCAGCGGTAAAACAAGCTTATCTGAAATTTTACTATTCACAGCTAACGAAATAAACAGAGTCGGAAGTATTTCCGAGGGAAATACTATATCCGATTATACCCCAAATGAAATTGAAAAGCAGATATCGATATCCACCAGTCTTATGCACTGCGAATGGAATGGCACAAAGATAAATATGCTTGATACGCCGGGATACTCCGATTTTCTCGGAGATGTTAAAAGTGCAATGCGTGTTTCTGATACAGCAGTGATGGTTCTGAAATCAGCCGAAGGAGTTGAAGTCGGTTCGGAATCAACTGGTAAGTTCGTCGATGAATTCAACCTTCCTTCAGCGATAATCATAAACAAAGTGGACAACGAGCATAGTACTTTCACAAAAACTCTTCAGCAGGCAAAAGACAGACTGACGAACGGAGCAATTACCGTAACTTTCCCTGTTGCCGAAGGCTTGAACTTCGATGCTGTGCTGGATATTCTTAAAATGAAAGTTTACCGTTATGGTGAACCTGGCAGCAGAAAAGTTACCGAAGAGGAAATACCTGCTGATATGAAGAATGACGCTGAATCTTACAGAACCGAATTTATTGAGAAGGTGGCTGAAACTACCGAAGAACTTATGAATAAATATTTTGAGGAAGGAACTCTGCAGGATGCCGACCTGCAGGCGGGTATTAAACAGGCACTTTTGAAGAGAAGCCTCACACCGGTTTTCGCTATGTCTTCCTCTAAAGGCGTCGGCGTTAATAATTTCCTCGATTTCATTGCTTCCTATTCTCCTTCTCCGGCCGACCGCGGAGGAGAGGAGGCTGTTGTTAAAGAAACTGAAAAAACTCAGAAGGTCCTTCCTGATCCTTCCGGCGAACCCGTGTTGTTCGTCTTTAAAACTATCTCTGAACAGCATGTCGGCGAACTTTCGCTATTTAAAGTATACTCGGGTACTGTTAATGCCGGACTCGATCTGCTGAATGAGACTAATGGAAAATCAGAAAGACTTAGTCAGCTTTCAATCCTTAACGGACATAACCGAAAAGATGTTTCCCAGCTGAAAGCCGGCGATCTGGGTGCTGTGGTAAAATTGAAAGATACTCATACAAACAATACTTTAAGCTCAAAATCATTCCCTGTTGTAATGAAACAAATTGAATTCCCCGCGGCTGTAATCAGGGGCGCTATCGTTCCTAAAGCCAAAGGAGATGAGGATAAAATAGCTTCGGGATTGCATACCCTCCACGAAGAAGACCCTTCATTCAGCGTCAAGTTTGATCCGGAAATTTCACAGACAATAATATCGGGACAGGGAGAACTTCAATTATCTCTTGCTGTGAAAAGATTGAAAGAACGTTATGGTGTTGAGGTTGACCTCGTTGAGCCAAGAGTGCCCTACAGGGAAACTATTAAAGGCACTGTTAACGATGTAGAATATAAACACAAAAAACAATCAGGTGGAAGAGGCCAGTATGGTCACGTTCACTTCAAAATGGAACCTCAGCCAAGAGGCAAAGGCTTTGAATTCGTTGACGCTATAGTTGGCGGTGTTGTTCCGGGAAGGTTCATCCCCGCTGTTGAAAAAGGTATACAGGATGCTATGAATAAAGGTGTGATTTCCGGAAACCAGGTTGTGGATGTGAAAGTTACCCTTTTTGATGGAACGTTCCATAGCGTCGATTCTGATGAAATGTCATTCAAACTTGCTGCCTCCCAGTGTTTCAGGAAAGGGTTTCACGAAGCAAAACCTGTTCTGCTGGAACCTATCTATGAAATCGAAGTTACGGTACCCGAAGAGTTTATGGGTGATGTAATGGGAGATATCTCGAGCCGCAGAGGCAAAATCCTCGGAATGGATTCGGACGGACATTTCCAGATAATTAAAGCGAATATTCCGCTTGCTGAGTTATACAAGTATAGCTCCCAGCTTAGAAGTTTAACTTCGGGAAGGGGAGTGCATACACGAAAATTCGCTTACTACGAGGAAATGCCGAGAGAGGTTGAACAGAAAATCATAGACGAATACAATAAATCGAGAGAAGAAGGAAATTAAATTTTCATTTGAGGTTGTCTCATATATCCTTACTTAACCGTAATGATTAATTTGAGACAGCCTCTTTTAGTTTTATAAGGCATAATGGAAAAACTTTGGTCACCCTGGCGTTCACAGTATATCGACTCTTTTAAGAATAAGAAAGAAACTGATCAGGAAGAATGTGTCTTCTGTGGAATGGTTAACGAAAATCCTGAAGATCTGTCAAACCTGGTTATCGATAAAGGCCTGCTGACCTTCACAGTTCTGAATCTGTATCCTTATAACAACGGCCACCTTATGATTGTGCCTTATCGGCATACATCTGAATTCATTTCTCTTACAGATGATGAAAACCTCGAGATAATGCATAAGATGCGTATTGCCTATGAAGCCTTAAGAGAGATTCTTCATCCTGAGGGATTCAATATGGGGCTGAACCTCGGAAAGGTTTCCGGGGCCGGAATACATGAGCACATCCATTTTCACATCGTACCTCGCTGGAACGGCGACACTAATTTTATGCCGGTGCTCGGTGAAGTAAAAGTGATTTCACAGGACCTGGCAGAAACGAAAAAGAAACTGCTGTCTGCATATAAAAAATTTAAGAATCAATAAAAGATCGGATCCGGTGTGACAAATAAATTAATTTTAGCAGCGGCAGTAATATGCCTTTTATTCATTCTGCCTTCGTGCAGTAATACTCCCCAAAAGAATCAGATGAACATCAAGATAGATTCGATCATATATAAACCGGGAACCAAAGAACCTTTCAATGGTACCTGGAAGGGTGAGATGGATAGTATGAAAATCGAATTTGATGTGGTAAACGGCAAAAAAGAAGGAAGCTTCAGGTCGTATTATCCTGGGGGAAACCTGCTTATGTCGGGTGAGATGAAAAATAACCGCAATGAAGGGGAATGGAAGTATTTTTACGATAATGGACAGGTTGAATCATTCGGATTATTTAAAGATGACAGGGCTGACGGTAAATGGACATGGTATTATCCTGACGGTACGCTGAAACAGACCGGTTTCTTTGCTGCAGGTCAAAGAGATAGTCTCTGGAAAACCTATGACACAACCGGGGCATTAATTGATTCAACAGTCGTTCAACCTGACAGTGGCTTTGTTACACCATATTAATTTCATTTTCCTTAATTTTATTAAATATTGAAACGCTCTAAAGATAATAAGCAAGACTATGAGATATAATAAGATACTTATCATTGCTGCATTTATATCAACTTTACTCTACTGGTATGGCTGCTCTTCTTCGGAAGAAACTACCCGAAAAAAAGAAGAAACTGTTACTGAAGAAAGGAAACCTATCCTTAAGCCGAACGAAGAAGCAATGAGGGAACTTATAGACAGACAGAATATTAAAAGCGTCGATAAAATAAGTTTTGATTTTGATGAGGATGGTAAGCTCGTCCACGGTGAGAAACAGGCCACGATCAACTATGGCCCCGATGGCCTGATGACTGAAACTATAATCTATGGAAAAAACAGCAGGGTAGACAACATTTATAAATATGATTATAACAAAAAAGATTACCGCGTACAGACAATAAGGTATACACCTGATCGTAAAGCTGATAAAAAATATACATATGAATACAACAAGTATGGGAATAAAATAAAATCTGTCAGGTATGATCTCAACGGACAAATAGAGAAATACTATATCTATAAATATGATGAGAATCAGGACCTGGTTGAAGAGGACTGGTACGATAAGAGCGGGAAACTGGAATACAAAGTAGCTTATGAATATAATGATGACGGTAAAAAAAAATCTGCCACCACCTATAATGAGAACGGTAAAATGCTGTACAGGTATGAATATAAATACGATCAGAAGGGGAATGTGTTGGAAGAAGAAAAATATAATGAGGATAACAACCGCGTTGGAGTAATCCAGTACGTCTACAAATACTATGGTAAAGATTAATTAGTCTGAGATCTGACGTATAAAAATTTCCGGAGATCATTGCAAAAAGATACGATTAGTATTATTTTTACCATCTAAAATTTTCGGGCCCGTAGCTCAGTTGGTTAGAGCATCTGACTCATAATCAGAGGGTCGGTGGTTCAAGCCCATCCGGGCCCACAAAGAAAGCCTTAAGACATAAGTTTTAAGGCTTTTTTGATCTTCATCCGATTTATCAATTCTTCATCTTCCTTTGTGTAATAAATGTGGCATGTAAATTTACTCTCCGGGATATACTGGTTATAACCTGGTTGGATTATAAGATGATCTTATAATCCACAGAAGCTATTGCAACGTTTTTTGAAATTCCGGATGCCTTGTGTGAAGTTGCATTAAAGACGTAAAATCTTCAGAATAATTGCATCTATCAATCATTTAATGTATTTTCTGATTGAAATGACGGGTGGGGAATGAATCCACGCTTAATTCAATCCGATACGATGTTAAGGTCTTTGTCTTTTCACCGGAGCATACCAAAAGGCCTTAAATTTTTATTTATAACTGCTATTTGAAAACTCGGTACTTTTTAAGAGAAATTCTTCAAACTTTATTTTGAGGTAAAAATGCGGGAATACTTTAAAATTATATCCATCATTCTCTTTTTCACTCTATCCATGTTTGCACAGGATGGAGGTCCTTATTCTGGCGATCCTAATACACTTTTATTAATGCACTTCAATAATGATCTTTCCACTCTCGGAGCATATACTGGAACTGCGGTCAACTGGGGTAATGATCCGGTTTATGAATCCTCTATGAATGATTTCGAAGAATGCTATAGAATCAATAATATCGAGGGGCTTCAGTGTGTGCTGCTTGATGTTACACCTGAATTGGATTTTGGTACAAACTGGACGGTAGAACTCTGGGTAAACGTCGGCAGCTATGGTAGCGGATCTACTGAATTTCCTGCCATATTTATCAAGGATGGGGAGGGGGTTTCCGCAGTAAATATTGGTTTTAGAAATGATGGATTGGGTTTTACTTCTGAAGTTACTTTTTCCGACTTTTCTCAGGTTAGAATTGAACAATCAAACGGAATTGAGCCGTACCACTGGTATCATATCGCCCTCATCAGCAATAGTATTGATAGAAAAATTTCATTTCTGATTCATGATGAGGATTGGTTTAGAATTTTCGCTGAGACTGTTCCATTCCCGGAAAGTACAGACGGGACATTGTGTACGGCTGAGCGACAGATTTTTTTAGGAGGTGTTGACGGTTCAAGCAATATTCAGTTTGACGGCTGGATTGATGAATTTAGAATAAGCAATACGGTACGTGACTTTTCTCCTGTGCTGCCTGATTTACCTCTGCAGGCCGAGTCGGAAAACCTGATGTTCTATTCTGCTGATAGTGCTTCAGGATACTGGACATCAAATTCTGATTCAATACAGCAGGAATGTGTAGAACTTTGTTCATACTGGGATAGGCCAATGCAGACATCTGTATTGCCCGAAGCTAAAATAAAAATTTATCTCCTTGCCAGGGATGAATTTGTCCGGTATTCTGGTATTCAGATGCCTGACTGGAAATGCGGGTGGATTGATAAGGAAAATGATATCGTTGTGGTTACGCCTCCGTTAACAGAAGACCAGTTAAATTATTACCAGAATTTTAATGCCCTTGCAAAAGGAACACTTGCTCAATTGCTTGTACACAGAAAATTATTAATTAAGGATGGCATCCCGTCTGAGAACTATTTCCTTGAAGGATTCGGACTCTATCGTGGAGGCTGCAGACCCGACAGGGAGATGATCCTTCAGGCTATTTCAGAACTTGGGAGGCTTCCTGAAAAAAGTGATATTGAAAATGCAGCAAATTATAATGAAGGCTATATGAAGGATTTGATAATCTCTTTTATCGAATGTCAGCTTTTTAATGGAATATCTTACCAGGGAATAACTACATGGCTGCAGGAAGATTTGTGGCATCCATATTTCTATTATTATTATCAAAAGAGTGAAACGGAGAGAATTAAACTGCAGACGGTGATCGATAACTTCGATATTTATGGTGCTGATCAGGAAATACCTTTTCTTGATTCCATCGCTTATAAACTCGAAGAAAAATTAGCCTGTTATGAGGATTCTTACGACATGGATATTAAAAACAGGTTTAACGTTGTTATTTTTCCTGATGAGCAGACCGGAATGGAATGCATGGGTTACAATGATGTGTACAATGGCGGGAGCGGCTGCGGGGGAGATAAGCTGGATATTCTATCCCCGGTTTATTTCGGGGGGGACTTACAGAAGCGATGCTCAGCTTGATCCCTCATGAATTCTTTCATGTTTTTCATAATCATATGGCCCCGCTGCCCGAACAAATCACCGGGTTTCATGCGGAAGGTATGGCCGAATTTATGACATACGGCGATTATTCTTCAGAGTATTTGCAAAATCGGGGATGGTATATAGAAGCAGCCTTTAATAGCTTTATAAATCAATACGGAAGAGAACCAAAACTCGCCGATATAATGCCTGATTCTAACGGTTATATGTCGGTTTATACTTTCGGTATGGCCTTTTGGTATTATATGCACAATAATTATGCGGATTATACTACGATCCGTGATTTTTTCATGGCAGGCTGCGATTGGAATGTATTTGATGTCTCTTATGAAGAAATTGACTCTGGTTATATTTATTATTTAAAACAGCTCGCCGGACTTGTCCATAGTAATGAAGCTCCGTTAGAACTTCCGGGACGATTCATTCTCCATCAGAATTATCCTAATCCATTTAATCCTGTAACCTCCATTCAGTATGAACTGCCAGTAGAGTGTGATGTTACAATAAAATTATATAATATTCTTGGTAAGGAAGTTGCAACTCTTGTAAATGAAAAGAAACTGCCTGGTATATATAAAACCGGGTTTGACGGCACATTCTTCAGCAGCGGTTTATACATATATCGTATTATTGCAGGTAATTATGCCTTAACAAAAAAAATGATCCTTTTAAAATAATATTCTGCATATTAACGATACTGAAAGCTGCTCCGGAAGATGGCACAGCTTTTTTTTAAGTTTTTTGTTGATGATCTACGCGGATCAATAACCAGTAAAATCATTATTTTTTAAGAAATGTCCCTTCCTGCAGTTCCTCGAAAGCTTTCTTTAGTTCTCCCTGTGTGTTCATCACTATCGGTCCATACCAGGCTACAGGTTCTTTTAATGGTCTTCCGGAAATAAGGAGAAATCTGATGCCTTCATCTCCTGCCTGAACCGAGATTTCATCACCGCTGTCGAATAATATAAGAGACCTGTTGTCTGCTTCAACAGGGGGGTGGGTATCCAGCCAGCCTACACTCTCAGTAGGAACCGCAAGCGGCCCGGATGCATTACAAAATTTTCCGGATCCTTCAAAAATATAAGCAAATGCATTGTTCCTTGTATCTATAGGTAAGGTCTTTTTCTTTCCAGCGGGGACTGAAACATCTATATACACAGGGTCAGCTGCAATCCCTTCAACGGGACCTCTCTTACCCCAGAAACTTCCGCAAACCAGCCGCACTTTAGTTCCGTCATCATCGGTAACCTCAGGAATTTCGGGTGATTTAATTTCCTGGTAGCGTGGTGTGGTCATTTTAAGAGACCTCGGAAGGTTAGCCCATAATTGAAAGCCATGCATCCTTCCAGTATTGTCGCCCTTAGGCATTTCCTGGTGAATGATTCCGCTTCCCGCGGTCATCCATTGAATATCACCTGAAGAAATCACTCCTTTGTTTCCCATACTATCACCATGTTCAACGCTCCCGGCAAGTACATAAGTGATTGTTTCAATTCCTCTGTGGGGATGCCACGGGAATCCTGCAAGGTAGTCCTCAGGCCGCTCATTCCGGAAATCATCTAAAAGGAGAAAAGGATCGGCTTCTGTCGGATCCCCGAATCCAATTGCTCTCCTCAGATTTACACCCGCGCCTTCAACGGTCGGCTGAGCCTTCAGTATCTTCCTAACAGGGCGTATAGACATTTCAATGCTCCTTTCTCAATTTCTCGCAGCGTACCTGCTGTTGGTTAAAACTGGAATTTGTTGAAATCATTCGTCACTGTTCAAAATAATGAAATATTTTATTAATAAAAGAATATTCCTGTGTACCCGGAGTAGCTGCTCACTATATCTTCATTATTTTTTTTAATGAGTTCATCCCGCACAGATAGGAAATAAATTTAAGCAGGGTATTGTGTTAATAAAATTAATTATTTATGTTCCTGTTGTAATTGTTGGTTTAAACAACAAACTAAATCAAGAATGACTCACATGCAGAAGACAATCAGCGGGAACGCAAAAATAGTCCGGGATATAAATCGGTCTATGATCCTCAACATCATCCGCAAAAACCAGCCTATCTCCAGAGCTCGCATCGCAAAAATGACGGGACTTAATAAAAGTACAGTCTCAAGTATAGTTGCCGATTTGATAAATGAAGAGCTTATTTACGAACAGATTAATCAGGACAGGAATATTGGGAGAAACCCGATTGATCTATCTATAAAATTGGGCCGGTCTCTGATCGGTGCAATAAATATTGATTCAGCTGTTACCTGTATAGCTATAGTGGATATTGACGGAACAATTCTGGCGGAATCAAAATTCGATACAAAACCGAAGGACCCGAAATCTTTTGTATCACTTTGCGTGAGAAAATTAAAAGCACTTTGTAAACGTTCAAAGATAGAAAAACTGGAAGGCCTTGGTATAAGCGTGGCCGGTATCGTAGATTCGAGGGTGCTTCGGGTCGACTTTGCCCCCAACCTTGGATGGGAAAATTTTAATATCGGGGAAGAATTTATCAAACATATGCCCGATCTTAAAATTATAGCTGTTGGAAATGACGCTAAAGCTTCTGCTCTTGCTGAGTTGTGGTTTGGCGATCAGGGGGCAGATCTTTCGAATTTCGTTTTTCTCTCCGTAGGGGACGGAATCGGGGCAGGAATTGTAGTTGAAGGAAAACTTTTACAGGGTGAATTTCAGGCTGCCGGCGAAGTAGGGCACCTTATCCTTATCGAAGGGGGTGAACAATGCGTCTGCGGCAATTACGGCTGCTGGGAAAGATATGCCTCGGATACAGCTACCGTTAAACGTTATTGTTCAAAAATTAAAAATAAAGCTTCTGATGAGAATTGTACGCTTGATTATATTTTAAAGAAAGCTGAGCAGGGAGATGAGATTGCTACGGATGTACTTAACGAAACAGGTGATTTTCTTGGACTTGGTATTGCAACAATCGTCAAAGCTTATGATCCTCATGCTATTGTAATAGGAGGGAGAATTACCAGCGCTTGGGATATTATTCATCCAAGAATACTTGAGGAGGTTGAGAAGAGGGCGTTTTACGGAAGACATAAAAACATTATAATCATACCTACATCTCTTAAAATAAGACCAAGGCTTCTTGGTGCTGCTACCCTGGCAATTAAAGAAATATTCGATGATTATAAAATTATGATCTGAACAGGAATATTCTGATTTTTTTATGGCTTTAGTATGTTGACGCAACAAACTAAATATCTGCAAATTTGAAAATGAAATAATGGAAAAGAAAAAACTGACACTCGGAATAGACATAGGCGGAACAAACACCTCGTTTGGGTTCCTCAATCATGAAGGGAATTATCTTTCAGGAAGTTCTATTCCTACAAATGGAGAAATGGATGCTGAAAAATTTATAGAGAGACTTGTTAAAAATGTAAATCTCTCCTTTGATTCGTACAGTTCTGAATATACGCTGGCTGGAATTGGTATTGCGGCGCCCAGCGCGAATTATCTGAACGGCACCATTGAGGAGCCTTCAAACTTAAAATGGAACAATGTGAATTTTGTCTCTATAATGAAAGAATACTTCGGAGTTCCCGTATCAATTATAAATGATGCGAACGCCGCGGCTCTTGGGGAATATTATTATGGTCACGCAAAGGGTCTGAGAAACTTTATCGTTATCACCCTTGGTACTGGGATGGGAGCCGGGATATTTGTAGACGGCAGCCTCCTTCACGGCGAAAGAGGACTCGCAGGAGAACTCGGCCACGTGATTGTAGATCCGGTAGGAAGAAAATGTAACTGCGGAAGGTCTGGATGTCTTGAAACTTATGTTTCTGTAACAGGCATAAAGCGTACGGTTTTCGACATGATGGCGCTTCATACTGAGGCGGGACCATTGCGCGGGATGACTTATGATGAAATAACGGGACAGATGATAAGTAAACTGGCAGCTAAGGGCGATCCTTTGGCGCTCAAAGCGTTCGATTATACCGGTAAAATCCTGGGTCGGGCTATGGCAAATCTGGCGGCTCACTTCTCTCCGGAGATGATAGTGCTCTTCGGTGGACTTGTGCATTCAGGAGATCTGCTGCTGGAGCCTGCGCGTCGTTATTTTGAAGAAAATCTGTTAAATGTTCATAAAGGAAAAATTCAGGTTTTAGTTTCCAGACTAAATAATGATATGGCCGGAATACTCGGTGCAGGCAGCCTGATTTTGAGAGAACTTAAAAAAGACAATTGGAATTAATCGGTTGTAAAAGTTTGATGAACTATTTCTGAAAGGAGAGCATAAATGCACAATAAGTTTTTGAGCATTTTAATCGTAGCCGCTTCATTTATTTTTGGCAGTGCTTATACAGAGGCCGCTAATTTAGAGGGATCTGTTAAGGATAAAATAACAGGTGAAGAACTTATTGGAGCGAATGTAATCCTGTTAAAAACCAGTATAGGGGCTGCAACAGATACTCACGGTAAATATGTAATTAACAATGTCCCCCCTGGAACTTATACTCTTCGCGCCAGCTATATTGGCTATAATTCTCAGGAAGTTACCGTTGAAATCAGGGAAGGTATGTCTGTCCGGCAAAATTTCGAACTTCAACCAGTAACTGTTATAGGTGAAACAGTTGTAGTAACGGGGCAGGCGAGCGGACAGAATTCGGCGATAAACCAGCAGCTCTCCTCGGATAATATTGTAAGTGTAGTATCCGCTGCACGTATCCAGGAACTCCCGGATGCGAATGCGGCAGAATCCCTTGGAAGACTTCCCGGTATATCTGTTCTGAGAAGCGGCGGGGAAGCTAATGAGGTGGTTATAAGGGGAATGGCCCCAAAATTTAACCAGATATTGGTTAATGGTGTTCAGTTAACTTCATCAAACCCTAATAATGCCAGTGTTGATCTTAGTATGATATCGTCAAATATGCTGGAGGGCATGGAAGTGAAAAAAACTGTTACTCCGGATATGGATGCAAGTGTTATCGGCGGTGTAGTGGATCTTGAACTGAGGGAAGCGAAAGTTAAAGTCCCGGGAGTACCTGAATTCGGAGTTCTTGTTCAGGGAGGCTATAATGCTCTTTCGAATGCGTATCACCGGTTAAATAATTATAAATATGGAGCGAGCCTGGAAAACAGGTTCTTCAATAATAACTTGGGTCTATTCGTTCAGTTCGATATTGAGCGCAAGAATCTTACCTCGAATCAGTTCGGTGCAGCATATACTAATGATGGAGATTTGATCCCTTTATACTTTACAGAGGGATTGAATTTAAATAATATCCCGAGAGATCGTCAGCGTTATGACGGGGCAGTGGTACTCGATTATAAGCTTCCTGACGGAACTGTAAAACTATCAAATTTTGTAAGCACAGGTTATACATATATTCAGAATCGTGGGGAATATTTCGGGATACAGGGTGTTGCTGGGAGCAATATTATCAATACTACCCTAGCATACTCCCAAAGCCAGCTAAGCGTTATAACTAACGCTCTGCGTTTTCAATATCAGCTGCCGGTCTTTAATGTAAATGCTGTTGTTGCCCATACATATACAGAGACTAAAAACCCGAATGACTGGATAGCTACTTTTGTGCAGGGTTCAGCTGGCCTGGATACCTTGAGCGGCAAAACTAACCTGGATCCCAAAATCATTCCAAGGGTTGCTACTCCCGACCCGACAAAATCATTTCTTAACAATCTTTCTAATACCGGAAGCTTTTCAGGAGCACGAGCCCTATCGGCTTCTCTCGACCTTAGTAAAGACCTGAATATATCTAATTACATTAGCTCAGTGATAAAGTTCGGAGGAATGTATCGCCACCAGAATAGATCATATACGTATCATACAACCGGTACGCAGGGACTGGCTCTTGAGAGTGCGAAATATGTTGATTCCTTAATAGGACGCTACTCGCTTGGTACGGTTCAATACGGCAACAAAATACCTATGTCGCTGTTTCTTGATCCAACCTATGATTACGGAAAATTCCTGGGCGGGGAGTACAATATGAATAACCCGCTGAACGCTCCAATGCTCGCAGACCTCGCAGCGTATCTTCAGGAGAGCACCGGGCTTATAGCAAAATATGCTCCTCTGTCATATTTCTACGATCAGGCACTTTCTACTATGGATGATTATTCGGGATACGAAAATCAGAGTGCCGCATATATCATGGCGACGATTTCGATTGGTCCTCATATTACATTCATACCCGGAGTCCGGTACCAGAATTTACAAACAGTTTATACTGCCTCCCGCGGCATGCAGAATACAAGTTCTGACCTTGGAGGATCTTATAATCATTATGATACAACGGTAACTCAAAATCACGGATATTGGCTTCCCGACGCTTCACTTAAATTTAAACCCTTTGACTGGTTTGATGTGCGCCTTTCCTACAGCAACACTCTGGCTTACCCTGATTTTATTTCTATTATTCCTAAGATCAATGTATCATCTTCAGAGGGAGTTATTTATTATAATAATACTAATCTCGTCCCTTCACAATCTCATAACTATGACCTCTATTTCTCATTTTACAGTAATGAGATCGGTTTGTTTACTATCGGTGGGTTCCTCAAACAGATAGATGATCTTATTTATCCTACAACATTTTACGTAACAGGTACGGAGGCATATAAATATTTTCCTCCCTCTTTGGTATCAGGTGCTCCTCCGCCAAGCGGAAATCCGCAGATAAACACTTATATAAATGATTCCAATAGGGCAATAGATTATGGTCTTGAGCTTGAGTGGCAGACTCACTTCTGGTATCTGCCCCATCCGCTTAACGGACTGGTCTTAAACGTGAATTTTACGCATGTTTTTTCAAAAGAGAAGTATCCATATGGTAAACTGGAAAGAATAACTCCTAGGTTAAGAGTACCCCTTGATACTTTTTATACAGCCAGACTTTTGTATCAGCCTGATAATATGGCAAATTTATCAGTCGGATATGATTATGCAGGTTTCTCCGTTAGGGTTTCTATGATATATCAGGATGACATCTTTACTGGTCCTAATTTCTACCCTCAATTACGATCGAATACATCAGCCTATACCCGCTGGGACCTTTCCGCTAAACAGGAACTTCCCTGGTTCGGGATTCAGATTTTCGGAAATCTCAATAATATAAATGGAGAAAAAGATATTCAGGTGATCCAGGCTCCCACAGGAGTTCCTCAGGCACAGCAGGATTATGGAATGACTGCCGACCTGGGTGTTCGTGTTAAATTTTGACATAACCGGATGGAAACTGTGAGTGGTGACATTATGAGTTTAATAAATCAAATATTAATTGTTAGAAATAATTTTATGGCAGCAAATAAGAAGGAGGTGAAATAAGTGTTTGCTGAGAGAGAGCTTAGCCATGACAGGATTTTTTATATGAAAATTCTATCAGATACGGATAATTAACTTAATCAATCTTAATTGAAAGGAGAGCTTTCATGAGAACTTTATTCACAACAGTATTTCTGTTTGCGATAACAGTATTCATGCTAACGCCAGGTCAATCCTTTGCACAAAACGGAACTCTTAAAATTTATGCAAATAACGCATTGACTCTAGATCAGATTATAAATGGTGACGTAACAGGCGGCGTTAATAATCATAGTGTATATCAACTCGTTTCAACTGATACTACATACCTTCTCGATGCTACTATTACTTCTCAGTCGAGTATATCTATTATTGGTGTTCCTGATGCTGTTACAGGCAAATTACCCTGTATTGAAGCCGATGTTCTTAGCGGCGGTCAAATACCCGGTATCTTTTTCACTTTTACAGGAGCAAATACAAGGATAAACCTTAAAAACCTGTATCTGCTTGGTATTACCCCTATAAATACCAATAATACTGCGTTCGGACAGGGAGTGCAGATCTCTGCTGACTATATTAGTCTGACTGTAGATAACTGCGTCTTCGATTTTATGTCTCAGTTCGAAATTGCCTATAGTTCAAACTGGAACAAATTTTATATTACGAACAGTAAATTTATAAATGGCTTCGATGTTGCATCTGCATATTATGTCCCCGAACTTCTCCGCAGTCTTAATGGAGCCGGTAATTGGTTTACTGATACGATTTACGTCAGGTATAATACCCTGCTCGCTGTAGCAATGGGACCTGTTGTAACTACTGGTATTACAAATTATTTCGATTTCTCTCATAATGATGTTCTTCTGACAACCAAAGCTGCATTCTGGTCAGAACCATTGGTTAATGCTAAAATCAATAATAATATATTCTACAATGCCTATGCTCTGGGAGAGTCCAAAACCGAGTATTCAGGTGGATGGGACGAAATTGATCCTCCCCGGGTTCCTGCGTTATTCAGTTTCTTTAGGCTCGATTCATTGAGGGCCGCAACGTTCCTGGGACATGCGATTAACGGAACGGCCGACTCGCTGGCTGCAGAGGCTGCTCGTACTATTGAGGTTAAGAATAATGCTTACTTCTGGTCACCGGCACTTACTTCATTCTGGACAGCATGGAATGATACTGCTCATGTTGATTCCGTTTATACTCCGGTATTCATGAATGATGAAACTGTTGCTATGTTCAATAATCCAACAGTATGGCCTGGTTTTGTTCAAAGTGGAAACCAGAGTGCTGATCCGCAGTTCGGTCCTACAATCGACAAAGTCCTTAGCCCTGGTAATGACACTACATACGGGGTTGGTTTGTTGAACTATTTTGCTGCTGTTCGTGGAGGTACTGGTTCTACACAATATTATGCCTATCAGAAAACACAGGTGGGAACAAACCTCGACTGGACTCCGCCATGGCCGCTCCCTTGCGCCACCGATCTGGCATATAGTAATACGGCTCTTAAAAACAGCAGTACCGATGGTCTGCCTTTAGGCGATCCTTACTGGTTTAATGGATGGACCGGAGTCGAAAATTCTTCTCCGCAGGTTGTAGATAAGTTTACGCTGTTTGATGCATATCCGAATCCGTTTAACCCGTCAACAAATGTTAAGATCACTCTGGTTAAATCAGGAAACGTGTCCCTTAAGATATATAATGTAACAGGACAGCTGGTGAAAACAGTGATTGATAACAGAAATATCTCATCCGGTACTTATGACTATAACATAGATATGAGTGGTCTCGCAAGCGGAATTTATTTCTATACCTTGCAGCAGGATAACAATTTTGCCGCAAAGAAAATGATTCTCCTTAAATAGTAACGTTCTCCCTACTGTTAGAGGGACTGTCTGTAAAAGGGCAGTCCCGTTTATATTAAATGTTATATTCAGTATATCAGACCTTATTGATTACCTGATAACTACTAATTTTGAAAATCTGATTTAACCCGAATAATATGATTTCAACTGTCAGCAGTACAAAAAAAAGAAGTCCTGCCTTCTGGGTGCCGACATTATATACCGCAGAGGGACTCCCATTCGTTATTGTTAACGTGGTTTCTGTCCTGATGTATAAGAGTTTTGGAATTTCTGACGCGAAAATAGCTTTCTTCACAGGTCTTGTAACAATTCCCTGGGCGCTTAAACCATTGTGGGGTCCAATACTGGAAATGTTCAGAACTAAAAAGGATTTTGTGATTGCGACACAATTTCTCGGCGGTATTAGCTTCGGGCTCCTTATCCTTACCCTGCAGCTGCCTGCTTATTTTGAATGGACAATTATATTCTTTGGAATAATTGCCCTTAATTCGGCCATACACGATACGGCGGCGGACGGTGTATATATAAATGCGCTTAATACTACGGAACAGGCTAAATACGTGGGCTGGCAGGGAGCTTTTTATAATGTTGGGAAGATATTGTCACAGGGTGCTTTCGTTCTGCTCGCTGGTGTGCTGGAAAAACAGATTGGGGTTAAACCGGCATGGACAATAGTTATGGGTTCATTTGGTGTTATCCTTATTCTTTTGAGTATTTATCATCTAAAATTTTTACCTACAGGCGGTAAAGCAGGAAAGGTTAAGTCTTTCAAGGAAGCTTCCTCAACTTTTTTAGATGTCGTTAAGACCTTTTTTCAGAAAAAATATATCTTCTGGGGAATCGCCTTCCTGGTTTTATACAGGTTTGCTGAAGGCCAGGCTGTAAAAATAGTTCCTCTGTTTATGAGAGCCGGAACCAGTCAGGGCGGACTTGGTTTATCTACGCAGGATATTGGAGTTCTTTATGGAATTTTTCCTCCCATCGCTTTTATTCTAGGTTCGGTCCTCGCAGGTTATTTTACGGCAGACAGAGGGTTAAGAAAATCTTTGTTAGTCCTGTGCGCCTTCTTCAATATTCCTTTTGGAGTATATACATTCCTTGCGATCTATCAGCCTGCAAGTTTTATGATTATTAGTGTGGCTGTTGTTTTTGAATATTTTGGTTATGGTTTCGGCTTTATAGGTTTAACCTTATATATGATGCAGCAGATAGCGCCTGGTAAATATAAAATGGCGCATTATGCTTTTGCTACATCCCTCATGCAGCTTGGGTTTATGCTGCCTTCAATGATAAGCGGCTTTATAAGTGATTACCTTGGATATGAACATTTCTTTATCTGGGTCATGATCGCAACGATTCCTTCATTTCTTATAACTTACCTGGTACCCTTCAGGGAGACGGAAAAAGAAGCTGAGTCTGAATAATTTTTTTAATAAACCGGAGTAGAAAAATGCAATATGGATATTTTGACGATAAGAAAAAGGAATATGTGATCGATCGTCCTGATGTCCCTGTTTCATGGACAAATTATCTTGGAGTAAAAGATCTTTGCACTGTTATCTCGCATAATGCGGGGGGATATACATTTTATAAATCAACAGAGCACCACAGGGTTACCAGGTTCAGACCAAACGGAGTTCCTCTCGACAGACCGGGTCATTATGTCTATCTCCGTGATGATGATACAGGAGAGTTTTGGTCGGTTTCATGGCAGCCGGTTGGTAAAAACTTCAGAAAGGCAAAGTATAGATGCCGCCATGGTCTCTCTTACTCAAGGTTTCAATGCGATTATCGTGATATAGAAGCCGAACAGCTAATGTTTATTCCTTTGGAAGACGATGTGGAACTCTGGGATGTAAGATTGACAAACAAGGGCAGAAAAAAAAGAAACATAAGCGTATTCTCTTATCTTGAATTTTCCTTTCATCATGTTGAGATCGATAATCAGAATTTGCAGATGAGTCTGTACGCAAGCGGCTCCAATTATAAAGACGGGATAATTGAGTATGACTTTTTTTATGAGCCATGGACTTATCATTTCTTTACTTCGAACTTTAAGCCTGACAGTTTTGACTGCGTGAGGGATTCATTTATCGGCAGTTACAGATCAGAAAGTAATCCGTTTGCTGTTGATAAAGGCGAATGTTCAAATAGTACCGAACTCGGAGGAAATCATTGCGGGGCTCTTCATAAGAAACTGACGATAAAACCAGGCGAAACTACCCGATTGGTTTTTATGCTCGGCATCGGTTCACGGAATGAAAAGGGTTACGATCTTAAAAAGAAATATTCTAGTTTGAAAAATGTGGATTCCGCATTCAGAAGCTTAAAGGACTTCTGGAATGAGAAATTGTCTGTCTTTCAGTGTAAAACTCCGCATCCGGGTATGAACTCGATGTTAAATATCTGGACTCTCTACCAGGCGGAGATATGTGTTATATGGTCACGTTTTGCCTCTTTCATTGAAACAGGAGGAAGAGTCGGACTCGGTTTTAGGGATACCTCGCAGGATGTTATGGGTGTCGTTCACTCGAATCCTGAAAAAACTAAGTCCCGTATACTTCAGCTTCTCAGGGGTCATACGAGTATGGGCTACGGTCTCCACCTGTTTGATCCTGATGTATTTGAACCTCCGGAGAATAAATTGCCTGGTGTGAAACTCCCTACAGTCGTACCTACACCATCACCTGAGGATATTATCCATGGAATGGAGGATGTATGCTCCGATGATGCTCTCTGGCTGGTGGGCTCTGTTTGTGAATGGATAGTAGAAACTGGTGAATTAGAATTCTTTGATAGGGTTGTTCCTTATGCAGATCGTGGTGAAGGAACTGTGTATGAACATCTGAAGAAAATACTCGATTTCTCTGCAGAAAATACTGCGGAGAATGGTATATGTCAGGGCTTGCGTGCCGATTGGAATGACTGTCTCAACCTTGGCGGCGGTCAGAGTGTGATGGTTTCATTTATGCACTACTGGGCTCTCCGGATATTTGTTGAATCTGCTGAGAAGTTAGGCCGGACAGGAGACGTGGTAAAATATACTAAAATGGCTGAGGGTGTAAGACAGGCTTGCGAGGAAGTGGGATGGGATGGTGACTGGTACCTTAGAGGATTTACAAAAAAAGGTATAAAGATCGGAACCCGGGAAAGTGATGAAGGAAAGATCTTTCTGAATGCGCAGAGCTGGGCTGTTTATAGTGAGACTGCTTCAAATGAACGGGCCGGGAAATGTATGGATGCAGTGGATAAATATCTTTTTTCGAAATACGGACTTCATCTCCTTTGGCCCTCATATTCGAAACCGGATGATGATATCGGTTATGTTACCAGGGTTTATAAGGGAATAAAGGAGAATGGGGCTATTTTTAGTCATCCAAATCCCTGGGCGGTGATTGCGGAATGCAAACTTGGAAACGGGAACAGAGCAATGAAGTATTATGATGCAATTCTCCCGTACAATCAGAATGATATAATTGAGATAAGACAGGCTGAACCATATTCTTATTGTCAGTTTATTATGGGAAGGGATCATACCGCATTCGGAAGAGCCAGACACCCCTGGCTGACAGGATCGGCCGGGTGGTTTTACACAGCCGCGAGTAAATATATGCTGGGAATAAAACCTTCTTATGAGGGACTTATTATTGATCCTTGTATCCCGTCTGACTGGAAAGGATTTGAAGTTGTAAGGAAATGGCGCGGTGCTGTTTATAAAATTAAAGTTAAGAATCCCTCAGGTGTACAAAAAGGTATTCGTTCCTTAAAGCTGAACGGTAAACCAATCGAAGGACCCGTTCCTGTAATGGAAGAGGGATCAATCAATAATGTTGAAGCAGAAATGGGGTGAAGAAAATATGGGAGAAAAATCAACAATGCTTAAAAATATTATACTCGGAATACTTTTGTTCGTCCCGGTTATAAGTGCCCAGAAAAAAGAAATAGTTGCTTATTTCCCTGAGTGGAGGGTTAAGGATGCGAAACCCTACTACGTAAAGGATATAGAAACCCGTGGCTCGGCAGATAAAATCACCGTTCTGAACTATGCATTTGTTATTCCTCAGCCCGATTCATCCGGCAGAATAATTCCGGGATTCCTGGACGCCTATCATGCTTATCTGCAGGTCTATTCCGCAGAAATGAGCGTCGATGGAATTGCTGATGATTCTACAAGTAATCTTCGGGGACAGTTCAACCAGTTAAAGAAATTAAAAGAACGACATCCTGACTTGAAGATTGTTCTTTCCTTAGGAGGCTGGGAAGGATCATCTTATTTTTCAGATGCTGCTCTTAATGATGAATCACGTGAATTTTTTGTTGATGAATGTATTAAAAGGTTCATTACGGGTGACCTTCCGGTCATGAATGGAGCTGGCGGTGAGAAGGCAGCGGCAGGTATTTTCGATGGGTTTGATATCGACTGGGAATATCCTGTAAAAGGCGGCGTTGAAGCGATGCATCATAACCCTGACGATAATAACAACTTGTCAAAACTATATGCTTTGTTCAGAACAAAACTTGATTCTATAAAACCGGGTTATTTGCTGACCGCAGCTGTCCCTTCAACTGAGAAGTACGGAAGATATTATAATATTAACTATGACCAGCAGTACCTCGACTGGTATAACCTGATGACCTACGATTACAGGGGAGGCTGGGATACACTTACAGGGCATAATTCAAATATTTTATCTTCTCCTGTAGATACTACCTTTAACCGGGAAAGAAATTCATTGGATAAGACGGTGCATCTTTTTAACTGTATCTACGGAGTGAGCCGCTCAAAGCTGGTGCCGGGGGCTGCATTTTACGGGAGAGGGTGGGGAAATGTAGATAGCCTTAACTCGGGATTGGGAAGAGAGGGGAGTGTTGCCAGCGGAATAACAGAAGAAGGGGTTAACTATTTTGCGGACTTAAAAAAATTACTCGATAATGGCTTTTCACTTTACTGGGACATTCACTCCATGGCTCCTTTCTTATATAATCCGGATACAAGAATATTCTGGACATTCGATAATGAGAAATCAATAGCACTCAAAACACATTACGTTGAGGCTTATAACCTCAGAGGCTTGATGTTTTGGGAAATAAGCGGTGATGACTCAGCCGGTACTCTGGTCAGGATAATTTATGATGGAAATATGCCTGACGCTGAGCCCATGAATGAAACCCGAAGTTCCAGCCCATCTGTTAAAATTATACAACCAACACAAAATGACTGGATAAATGAAGGATCTAATGTAATTATTGATACAAAATATTCAGACCTTGGAAGCAGCATTATTAAGGTTGAATTCTTCGGAGATGGTAATTCTCTCGGCTATACTACTCAGAAGCCATTTAACTGGGTATGGTTTAATATTCCTCAGGGAAAACATAGTTTTACTGTATCAGCTCTGGATAACAATGGCTCTTTAGTGAAGTCAGAACCTGTGGTGATTGATGTGAAGAAAAGGTAAAACCTGTATAAGGAAAACATATGAAGCTTGAATTGCATGGAGGGAGAATTATTACTCCTTTCAGGATAATCGAAGATGGATCTGTGATTATTGAAAATGGCACTATTACAGGAATTGATAAAGCCGGTGATACAATTACCCACAACCAGACGCGGGTGATAGATGTCAGGGATAAATTTGTTTGCCCGGGCTTTGCTGATCTTTTGGTACATGGGGGAGGAGGGCATGGATTTGCAGACGACAATCACGACAGTATTGAAAAAATAAGCTCTTATTTTCTTAGTTACGGGTCTACAACAATGCTTGCTTCACTATTCGCGAAACCCGAACCTCTGCTGTTGAAAGATCTCAGTAGAATTGCGGATTATATAGAGACTCACCCCGGATCGAATATACGCGGTATTCATATGGAAGGTCCTTACCTTAACAAGCAGTATAAGGGAGCCATGAATCAGGATTATTTATGGAAAGCCGATACTGATTCCTGGAAGAAGATGCTGGATGCCTCCAGGGGCCATATTAAGATTATGACAATCGCTCCTGAACTTCCCGGAGCAGTTGAGGTTATGCGCGCTGCGGCACAGGCAGGAGTTGTGCTTTCAATAGGCCATTCCACTGCCTCGTATGATGAGGTACTGAACGCTATTGATAACGGCGCCGCGCACGTAACTCATATGTTCAATGCTATGCAGAATTTCCATCATCGTACACCAGGCATTGTTCTGGCCTCTCTCCTTCATAATGAACTCAAGATAGAATTGATCGCCGATACTCTCCATGTGCACCCCGCTGTTATTCAGCTTCTGCTGAAATTGAAAGGAGCCGGGGGTATTATACTTGTTTCTGATTCAATAAGGGCCGGAGGCATGCACGAGGGAGAGTACGAATTCGCGGATCAAAAAATATTTATGAAGGAAAAAAAGGCTTTCCTTGAAGACGGTACTCTCGCAGGTAGTACATTAACACTAAATCTTGCCGTAAAAAATATGGTGGAGCAGGCAGGTGCCAAAATTACGGAATCAGTTAGAATGGCTTCTCTGAATGCTCTGAAGGTGCTGAACCTGGAGGACAGAAAAGGAATACTTGCCGTTGGCAAGGATGCGGATATAGTTGTCCTTAGTAGCAGTTTTGAGGTGGAACTCACTCTCCTGGGCGGTAAAATAATGTACGAAAAGAATTTGTAAATGTTTTATGGGAGATAAAAAATGAGACTCATTATTCAGCCAACTTATGAAATGGTATCGCGGTGGGCGGCAAACTATGTTGCAGGAAGGATAATTGAATATAAACCTGATAAGAAGAAACCTTTCGTGCTCGGACTTCCTACCGGCTCTTCACCCATCGGTATGTATAAAGAGCTTATAAAACTTTATAAAAAGAAAGTCGTTTCTTTCGAATATGTTACTACTTTTAATATGGATGAATATGTGGCACTTCCGGAAGACCATCCTGAAAGCTATCACTCTTTCATGTGGAATAACTTTTTTGGCCATATAGACATAAATAAAAAAAATGTGAACATTCTTAACGGAAATGCTAAAGATCTTGAGAAAGAATGTGACGACTATGAACGGAGAATCAGGCAGGCCGGAGGCATCGACCTGTTTGTAGGAGGTATTGGCCCTGATGGACATATTGCCTTCAATGAACCAGGATCTTCGCTTGGATCCCTTACGAGAGTTAAAACTCTGACGTTAGACACAATTGAGGCTAATTCAAGATTTTTCGATGACGATCCGGACAAGGTTCCGAAAACAGCTCTCACAGTAGGCGTAAAGACTGTACTGGATGCTCATGAGGTTCTCTTAATAATAAGCGGCTTAAGCAAATCAAGAGCACTTAATAAGGTTGTGGAGGAGGGTGTAAACCATATGTGGACTGTCAGCGCTCTGCAGCTCCATCCGCGTGGTATTATTGTATGCGATGAACAAGCCACTTATGAACTTAAAGTTGGCACTGTGAAATATTTTAAGGACATTGAATCACCGCATCTTGATCCGGCATCACTTCTTCAGGATTTGATCTAAAAACTTTGTTTCCTTCCTGATAAGGGTTTTCATACTCGCAATAAATATGAGGTGAATTCTCTCTTCTTCCTGAACGTAAAATGATAGAAATTGACTTAGGTCATGGTTTCCCCGCGGCTTCTGGTTTAAGTTGCCCCTGTAATAGAAAAAAATGGAGAGTTTATGCCGGAACAAACAGACACAATACTTTTAAAGGACGCCGTTAATTATCAGGATGGCTCGATAGTAAGTCGGCAGATCTTGAAGAAACCTAATGGAAATATCACCCTTTTTGCCTTCGATAAAGAACAATCTTTAACTGAGCATACGTCTCCTTTCGAGGCTGTGGTGAATATTGTTGAGGGAGAAATGGAAATTAAGATCGGGGGAGAGCCTCATACAGTAAAAACCGGTGAGCTGATAATACTTCCCCCGAATGTACCCCACGGACTGATCGCGCAGCAGAAAACGAAAATGCTGTTGACCATGATTAAGTAATCCTGCGAAACTATCATCAGCGAAGCACAAAGCTCAATTTACAGTTTGACCTGAAGTCTGGCTGGTTCTGTGAGGAGTTCTTTTTTTCGATTTCCCCGGCCTCTTTCTTTTAAAGGGACGGAAAGCATAGAAAAATTGACTGATGAAATGAGCAGGAAACTTTGATATTAAACCGTATTGTTCAGCTTTTTCATTTTCGGGAAAGTACGCAGTGTTAAAAAGCCAATCCCATATGGCGAGTTTTGTGGAAAAGTTTCTGTTCCTGCCTTTTCCTAATGTATGATGCCACCGATGCATCTCCGGCCCATTAATGAACTTCTGCAGTCTTCCTGTGTGTACATTCAGGTTTGAGTGGATATACATTCCCCACAACGCGCTGATAACGCCTTTATAAGCAATAACTTCAGGGGGTGAGCCAAGAAGTACTATTGGTAAAAATTCTACTGTCTGGTTAATTAGTATTTCGAAGGCATGGGATCGCGATCCGGAAAGCCAGTCAACTTTTTCCGGTGAATGGTGGGCCTCATGTATCCGCCAGAGCCATTTGTTTTTATGCTGCCACCGGTGCATCCAGTATATGTAAAGGTCATGGGTAAGGGTAAAAAAAACCAGTTGTATCCAGATTGGTACATCAGCAAAGAGCCTGAGCCTGGAGATACCTGTAGTGTTATCGATGTAATATATTATATAATTGAAGATCAGTATCCCGAGGATATAACTTTGAGCGATTGTATATAAAGCAAGATCGTCAAAGAATCCTTTGCGCAGTACCTTCTGACCTTTATTGTAGGGGAATAACCTTTCTAGTATAATAAACATAACTGCCGACGAGGCGATTATTATCATTGAAACTGCCTCAGCAGCAGAAAGCCCTGCAAAATAACTAAATACCGAATTGTATATTAACTTAAGAACATGCATATCGTATAATTAGAATCTTATTAATAAATATCAGTTCTGAATACTGGATTTTGCGCGTCGTAACTTTTTAAGATTCTTTAATTCACTCTCGTAAACTCTTTTCACCCCGTCTCCCAGCGAAAATTCAATATCCCTTATATTCGAGATCAGTCTTTCCAGTCCCACTATCTCTACAGAAGCAGCCTGGTCGGTTCCCCACATTGCACGGTCTAGCGTTATATGTCGTTCAACAAAACATGCCCCCAGGGCTACCGCCGCCCAGGTAGGGGCCAGTCCTACTTCATGACCGGAATATCCTACCGGTACTCCGGGATACATCTTTTTCAGCGTCGGTATCATTCTAAGGTTTAGTTCCTCATTTTTGCAGGGATAAGCTGAAGTGGAATGAGCAATCAGGAGGTTTTCTGTTCCAAATATTTCTACTGCGTTGCGGATCTCTTCTATGGTCGACATTCCCGTCGACATCATAAGCGGTTTCTCCAGCTCTTTATGCTTTAGAAGCAGTTCCTCGTCTGTGAGTGAAGCAGAGGCAAATTTATAGAGAGGCGGGTCAAATTCTTCAATAAAAGCTAGTGCTTCTTCATCCCAGCAGGAAGCAAACCATATAATGCCTTTTTTCCGGCAGTAATCAGCTATCTCTTCAAACTCTTCCTTATTAAACTCTACTTTATGCCTGTACTCAATGTAAGTCATTCTTCCCCAGGGAGTATCCCTTTCTATACCCCATTGATCTTTAGGTACACATATTTCGGGAGTCCGCTTCTGGAATTTTACTGCATCACAACCGGTTTTAATCGCTCCGTCAATCATTTTTTTTGCGATCTCTACGGATCCGTTGTGATTTATTCCGATTTCTGCAATTACAAATACCGGAGCTCCGTCTCCGATTATTTTGTTTCCGATTTTCCTGAAATTAAATGAATTCATTTTGTGCCCTCATCATATGATAAAATTAATCATTAGTATTCAGTGAGATGATCAGTTCTGCAAACTCTCTGAATGCTCCGTTTCCTCCTTTGTTTTGACATACATAATTAACAATATTTCGAACGAATACGGTTCCATCTGATGGTGATGCTGATAAACCTACTTCATTAATCATTTCCAAATCGTTAACGTCGTCACCAATGTAGGCAATGTTTTCCTTTTCCAGATTTAAGCCTTTTAATATATCTGAAAGGAGGGATTTCTTATCCTTAACGCCTCTGTAAAGGTATATTATGTTTAATTTTTCGGCTCTTTTTAGTACTGAACCTGATAACTCTCCTGTGATTATCCCTGTCTCAATACCAAGTACGTTTCTAAGTCTTTCAACCCCCATCCCGTCTCTTATGGAGAACCTTTTCATAACTTCTCCGTCGTCAGAATAGTATACGCCGGTGTCAGTCAGAACTCCATCACTGTCGGTTAGAACCAGCTTGATCTTCTTTGCTTTTTCAGCCAGGTTCCGGTTATTTTCTCTGAGATCTTTATCAGTTACCAAGCTGTCCATCCTCCGTCAACAATTAAATTGGCTCCAGTCATGTATGAAGAAGCATCGCTTGAAAGGAATACAATCGCCCCTTTATAGTCGGAAGGTGCGGCCATCCTTCCAAGCGGTGTTCTGTTTGAATAATTTTTAATGAAATAATCTTCCTGTTTGTTCTCCACTCCGCCGGGGGAGAGACAGTTAACCCGCACCCCCTTGCCGCCCCAGTAGGCTGCCAGGAATCTGGTAAAAGAAATAACGGCGCCTTTGGTTGCCGGATAGGCAGGGGATTTATAAAATTCCTGAGAACCGTCATCTTTTTTGTAAAGAGACTGATCCGGAGCAACTATACCGTATGTTGAAGCAATATTAATAATGCTTCCTGAACCGTTTTCCGCCATCTGCGATCCTATTACCTGTGAACAAAGAAATGTTCCTGTAATATTAACCTTGAGCGACTTTTCCCAGAGTTCAAGAGGGTAGTTCTCAAATTTTGAGAGTTCAGCGGCCGCAGAAGGATTTTCAAACATATCATTTATAGCGGCATTGTTAACCAGAATGTCTATTTTTTTGTACTTGTCAATCACCCTGTCCCTTAATTCCTTTATTGAATCCAGAGAGGTTATGTCTGTACCGACTCCGAGACTGTCACCTTCAAGACTAAAAGCGAAATCGTTGCATGCATTTTCATTCAGGTCGCATACGATTACAGTTGCCCCCGACTCAGATAAAGCCAGGCAATGCTGTTTTCCCAGCAGACCAAGCGCACCAGTGACTACTGCAACTTTATTGTTGAGGGAAAAGAGTGAAGGGGATTCCATTAAACCTTTGCTTCTTTCTTCTTGGGTTTAGTGTTAAAATTACTGGTTTTCCTGAAAACGGGCTCTACCGGTTCACCTCGAAGGTACCCTGAAACGTTTTTCTCCTCTACTGCTTTCTTCAGGATAGGAAGTACCTCCTTATAAACCCGCAGAGTATAATCTACATCTTCGTCGCTGTGTGAGTAGCTCATATTGTGGAAGCCGCCCCAGAGTATGCCCCGTTTTATCATTTCCTGCTGTACAAGAGATTTCATCTCAAGGGGGTTACCGGCTGAAGCATCAAATGTTATTATTGTCCTGCAGTCGTATCCTGTGCATTTCGTATAATTCATATCTAGTTCCGATGCCGTCTTGTTGTATCCTTCGCGTAGTCTGCTGCCCTGTTTTACAAGATATCCGGGAACGTTCTTATCTCTTAATTCTTCAATGGTCGCTTTAGCCGCGGCAAGTGAAAGGGCTTCACCTCCGAAAGTTGTATAAAAGAAAACCTCTTTATCAAGAACGTTCATTATTTCTTTTCTTCCGGTTAGAATAGAAATCGGCATACCGTTGGCTACAGCCTTGCTGAAACAGGCAAGATCCGAGTCTACATTAAAGTATTCCTGTGCGCCTCCGAGGGCGATCCTGAAGCCTGTCCACATTTCATCGAATATCAGAACTGTATCGTTTTCAGTGCAGACTTTTCTCAGCTCCTGTAGAAAATTGTTTTCCGGGGCCTGAAATACAAAAGGTTCAAGTATAACGCAGGCAGTCTCGTTGTCTATTGAATCTATAACTGAATCAATATCATTATAATTAAAGGTGTATGTCATATCCTGAATGATACCGGGGATTCCCTTATTTCTGTCGGTTACTGAAATATACCAGTCATGCCATCCGTGATAACCGCAGCACAAAACTTTATCCCTTCCGGTATACGCCCGGGCTACACGTATGGCCGCCGAAGTAACATCCGCACCTGTTTTACTGTAACGTATAGATTCCGCGTTGGGAACTATTTTATTGATGAGCTCGGCTACTTCAACTTCAAGGGGATGCATCAGCGAAAATGTTATCCCTTTCTCCAGCTGAGCCTTAATGGCATTGTCAACCTTATCATAAGAATAACCAAGTGAAAGAGGACCTATACCCATCAGGAAATCTATGTATTCATTGCCGTCAACATCCCATACGTGCGAACCTTTACCTCTTTCCAGGTACTTTGGAGCAACGCCTTTTATATTCTGAGAAGGGCCTTTTGCCAGTGTCTGGGTTACCGACGGAATCAGTTCAAGTGCCTTTCGGTAATATTCGTCCGATTTTTTTATTTCAGGATAATCTTTGTTGAAATCAACTTTATTAGGCATTATAATTCCCTCATTATTGAATAGAATATTCTGCTTTTTTTGAGAGCCTGATTAGCTCTCTGTTTATTCTTCCCGCTATTTTTTCAGGAGTAAATCCTTCATATTCTAGTACATCGGAAAGCATAGCCGGTTTGAACCATTTATTGTCAAGCGCAATGGGAAGCACATTGCATCGTGCTTTTTCCTTTACAAGGAATTCAGATAAAATAGAGTAAAGTCCTCCGGTAAGAAAGTGGTCCTCCAGGGTAACCAGCAGAACATCATTGAGACACGTTTTTCTTAACAGGTCTTCATCAATAGGTTTCAAGGTTCTGAGGTTTACTACCCCGACTGATCTTCCCTCTGATCTAAGCACATCAGCTGCCTCAACAGCCTGTTTCAGGAGCATACCGTAGGTGAGGATTACTATATCTCTGCCTTCACTTATAATCTCGGCTTTTCCTATCCGAAATTCTCTGGAATGTTCTACCGATGACTTAAGGTTGTTATACCTGATATAAAATGGGGCAGGGTGAAGTATTACCTCCCTTAAGCCTATAAGCATGTCCTCTTCATCGGAGGGACAGAAAATATTCATCGGCGGGATGCCGCGCATCAAAGAAATATCTTCTATTGCCTGGTGAGTCGGTCCGTTCCCGTCACTTAAGAAACCGGGTACCGCGCCCATCAGTTTAACAGGGAGATTGCCGATACCTATATCTGTCCGGATAAATTCAAATGCCCTCATAGTAAGAAAAGTGGCCAGGGCATGCACTATCGGAATATTGCCTCTCAATGCTAGTCCCGCGGCCATCCCTATCATGGTCTGTTCTGCTATCCCGACATCAATAAACCTGTCTTTCACAATGTTTGGCAGGTTCCTTATAGCAGCACGATTTTCGGCTGTCATCACTATGATCCGTTCATCTTCTTTTATAAGCTGTAAAAGGAATTCTTCGTAATTCATATTTTATCTTACGATTAAAGTTTCTGATTTTAATTCGGTTTTTTCTTTTGTTTCAAGTTCTTTAAGCAGCTGTTCAACCTCGTCGTGAGTAAAGTTGCAGAACCATCGGTCTGCTCTCGCCTCAATACTGGGGAGTCCTTTTCCCCTGACTGTTTCAGCAATAACTAAAGAAGGAGTATGTTCATTAAAAGGTACGCTGCCGAATGTTTTTTCAAGATCATCGAAGTTATGTCCGTCGCATCTTCTCGGCGTCCATCCGAATGCTTCGAATTTTTTCTCAAGGGGTTCAATAGGAATTAGTTCTTCTGTCCTGATGTTGGCCTGGAACTGGTTCCTGTCTACCACAACAGTAAGATTATTTAGTTTGTGGGCAGCAGCCACAAGCAGACCTTCCCATACCGATCCTTCATTTAGTTCTCCGTCGCCGAGTACCACTAGAACTCTGTTCTTCTTTCCTTTTATTTTGCAGTCTTTGGCCACCCCCATCGAGACTGAAAGGAGGTGACCGAGGGAGCCCGAATGATATTCAATACCGGACATCTTAGTATTTGGATGCCAGTAAATAAAATCATTTGTCTTTAGATGGTTCTTTAACCTGTCCTTTTCAAGAAATCCAAGTTCTGCAAAGGTACCGTAAAGGGCAGGCACATCATGTCCCTTGGAGAGAAACAGATAATCCCGATCAGGGTCTTTCAGATTATTTTTATTGATATTCAGAAAATTGGAATAAAGGTATACCAGAAGGTCGGTACACGAAAGGGAGGCACCTATAAAGCAGCCGCCGTCAGTCGCCATCCTGATTATGTGCTCGCGAACTTTGAATGCTGTTTCTTCAAGCTTTCTTTTATTCTTTTTGTCCATGCTAAATTACTTTCGTTTGCTCTGGCTTAATTGTTTTAAGGTCTCCAAGATGGTCCCGGTACCAGTTCACCCCGTTGTATTTTTCATTTATCGCTTTAACTTCAGGATGATCCTTTTCATATTCAAGAATATCATTCATCCCGAATTCCGGGTTCTCATCATAAAGTGTTCCGTATACTTCTTTAATAAATAGATAATCTTCCATATAGTCAATTGTCCAGCGGTGACTCATGGAATAATCGAGTCCTGTACCCCATTCAACGTTTCCGATCCTGAACTTTTCCGGGTTCTCCCATATATACGGAGTTGTATGTTCTCGTTCAAAATCCCTTGATGCTTCTCTGGCACATTTTTCCAGTACAGCCAGGCTCATTATTTCTACGTCATTTCCATCGGGGAAGGTGGCAGGGTGAAGGTTGCTCACATAATCAAATCTGTCGTAATTAGAAACAAAATAATTGATAACTTTATCGATTACCCGGGGATCGATAAGAGGACAGTCTGATGGAATCTTAACTACAGTATCTCCGTCATATGCTCTCGCAGCATTGATATGTCTGTCAAGCAGATCATTTGTACTCCCGCGGTATATATTAATTCCTTCATTGACAAGAAAATCTGCCAGTTCATCATCGTAAGTCTCTCTTGTTAAGGCAGCCACTATCGTCCCGGCAGAGACTGAAAGACTTACACGTTCAATCATTCTGATTATTAGAGGTTTACCCGCAAGGGGCATCATCACTTTTTTGGGAAGCCTGGTTGATCCCATTCTGGCCTGGATTACTGTAATGATCTTCATAACGTGATAATATTTAATGAGATAATACGAGTAATTATTTATATATCACTTCTCGGCATTTAGTAATTTTGAACGGAATCTCAGCAGCAGTTTACTCTTTAGTCTGGTCCTTATTATCCTGGGATTAATCTCCACCGATGGGGAGGCATTCATAAGGTTTATTCCCGTTTCAGCTATCGCCGCGGAAGATGTCCCATTGTTTTGGATCGGGGCTAGTTTCTTCAATTCCTCCAGGTTGAATTCTGAAAAAACTTTCTTCCCTAGTGCTAGCCCCACATAAACTACGCTGGAATATCGGGTTACAAGTGTATCACAATTTGCTATCATATGATCAGTATTCGCGGATGAATAAACTAGAGATCCTGGCGCATATTTATCGATTTCTTCGGTTGCTCGCTTAACGTTTTCATTCGGATGAAGCTTAAATATCATCAGCCTTCCGTCAGCTATTCTTTTAGCTTTTTCAATAAACTTTTTTCTGTTTTCGTACTTATAGGTTTCCCTTGTATCGGAGGTTGCAACAAGCACATATCCTTTATGAGGAAAGTTATTGTTGAGGAATTCCCTGCAGTTGTCAAAATTAGGTATGCCGGTAACCTCAATTTTATCAGGGTCAACTCCTTTTTTGATGAATAATTCCCTGTATCCCTCCGAAGCAACACAGAATTTGTCGAAAGCATTGGACAGCCCGGTAACAGAAGTGCTTGCCATCCACCTTGGCAGTTTCAGGTATTTAACCATATAAAAAATCAGGTTCTCGGGGTCGGTCATACCTTCCTGAACAAGTATTAACTTCTTACTTCTTATGTTTTTGGGAACTATCAGGTCGGAGCATGTATAAACAAGATCATAATTGTTGTCTGCACCTTCGAAATCTATTTTCAGGTTGTGTTTTTTAAGGTATTCGAAGGTTCTTTTTTTGAACTGACCGCCGAGGATACAGAAGTCGAGGATGCCTGTTTTACCGGCCTGCTTAAGAAAACCGAGGGCGTAAAAGGGAGTAAAATAACAATCTTCGGAAGGGAAGTGGGAGGAAATTTTATGCATCATAGTAGTCTGGTTAAGCGAACCGCAGATGAATAGAATTTTTCTATTACTCATAAAATTTCTTTCGATTAAATATTTTGATAATTAAAAATATTAAATAACTTATTCCTGGATGTTAATTTATCGTTAATTATACCTCTAAGTAATATAAATTAAAGAGATTATGTGATAATATATTTTATAATCTATTTAAACTCAAACCCGGGTGCCCGGCCTCATATCTTCTGATCATTTTCTATAAGAGGTTAAAATATAATAACTTATATCAAAGAATAATTTGATTGAAAACATTTCTATTCTTAAATTCATCTCTTAAAACTCCCAAAACAAAAAAACATTACTATGAAATCCATAAAACCCAGGAAATTGATAAAAGGGGATTTAATTGGAATAATTTCCCCCGCATCATCGGTTGATGATCCCTCCCGGCTTGATAGAAGCATACGATATATCGAAAAGATGGGGTATAACGTGATGGTGGGGAAAAATGTCGGAAAGTATTACGGCTACCTGGCAGGAACTGACGAGGAAAGACTCGATGACCTCCATTCAATGTTCTCAAATAAAAAGGTTAATGCTGTATTCTGCCTGAGGGGTGGCTACGGCGCTGCAAGACTTCTGGATAAAATTGATTTCAAGCTCATCAGAAATAATCCCAAAATCTTTGTCGGTTACAGCGATATTTCTGCGCTTCACCTGGCTCTGTTTTATAAAACCGGCTTGCTAACATTTGCGGGCCCTATGCCGGGAGTAGATTTTTATGAAGATGTAAGCCCTTTTACTGAAGAAATGTTCTGGGCATTGCTTACTTCATCCAGGAAATTCGGACGAATTAAAAATCCTGATGATGAGCATATCCTTAGTTTGAACTCAGGTACTGCTAATGGAAGGATCACCGGAGGAAATCTTTCGGTAATATCGGGACTTATAGGCACAAATTATTTTCCGGATCTAAAGGATAAAATATTATTGATTGAAGAAATGGGGGAAACACCTTACCGGATTGACAGGATGTTTAATCAGTTGAAATTATCAGGCCTTTTTAAGGGTTTGAAAGGAGTTGTCATAGGTTCATTCCGCGACTGTCATGAACTTGACCCCAATAAAAAAACGCTTACCCTTGGAGAAGTTATCACGGATTATTTCTCCCCCTTGAAGATACCTGTTGTATATAACTTCAGGCATGGTCATCTTAGAGATAATATTACAGTACCGATTGGCGTAAATATCAGGATTAACTCATCCAGAAAATTTGTCGAAATAACGGAGGCAGCAGTATCTTAATATATTTTCATATTAGGGTTTATCTGGATTTTTCTTCATCGTGAATAAATACCTTGTAACCCTGTTCTCTCATTAATTTTCCTGCTGATAAAGCAGTTTCGTAATCCGGGTAAATCCCGAATACTGTCGACCCGCTTCCGCTCATCATTGAAAATACCGCACCGAGTTTAAAATGTAGATAACGAAGTTCTTTTATTAAGGGGTAAGACTCAAAAACAATCTCTTCAAAAACATTCTTTACTTTGTCGTTATAAAGCTTTAAGTGATAAAAATCCAGGGCCGCTATCTTCTTTAAGTCAAAATCATGTTCTCTGGGAGTAATTTTACTGTATGCCCATTTTGTGGATACATTTATTCCCGGATTAACTATTACGATTGGCAGTTCTGAATTAAGTAGTAATGGTTCAAGTACTTCGCCCCGGCCGCAAGCGAAGGATGGTCTGGGGTTCAGAAAGAAAGGGACGTCGCTCCCGAGTGTCAGCGCAAGATCAAATATTTCATTAATTGTTAAGTTTAGTCCGGCAAACTTATTGAGTGAATTTAAAACTGCGGCTGCATCAGAGCTGCCTCCTCCTAATCCGGCTCCAACAGGAATTTTCTTATCAAGATGGATCCTGACATTCAGCTTTTCCCCGGTATATTCTTCCAGAAGATTTTTGGCGTAAACTGCCAGGTTCGATGAGTCAGATGGGAGTGAATCATCATTTGTTGTAAAACTGAATTGATCGGAATCTTCAATGGTTACCTGGTCATAAATATTAACGGGATAAAAAATAGTCTCAATGTTATGGTATCCGTCCTGCCTTTTCCCTGTTACGTATAACCCGATGTTAATTTTGGCTGGTGTGTTTACTTCAATCTTTGCCATCTAGGTATTCCCTGATTTTAATAATGTGCTCAGGTCCGGAACCGCAGCAGGCTCCTATAAAGGAAGGTAAATATTCCATCGTTTTTTTTACAAGGGAAAGATAATCTTCCGGTGAAAATCCGCATGTTATTATGTTATCTTCAGGATTCCCGGAACCGCAGTTCAGATAATAGCCCCAGTTATAATTGAAATCCTTCTCTGCGGCATTGAATTGTGCGGGCGAAATGCAGTTGAATCCTATAGCCAGAGGTTCATGATCCCTGATGTATCGAATGGCTTCGGACGGGGATTCGCCTGAAAGAAGTTTTAGATTTTCATCCAGATAAATACTCAGCACATAGGGGATGCTGTTTTTTGAACAGTATTCACATATAATTTTGATTTCATCAAAATGACTTTGTGTTTCATTTAAGATAAAATCCGGCCCGTTATCATTAAGTAAACTAATGTGTTTATGGTGATTGTATTTGAGTTCTTTCTGACTTTTAAGGCGCTCTTTCTGATAGCAGTCTTCTGCCGGGGCATTTGAAGCTGCTATATAAACATTACGACTATCCCTGGCTTCAAACGCGAGGTCCATAGCGGCTCTCAGCAGCTCTTTCTGCTTGCTTTCGCTGAAATCTGTTAAGGCGGAAGGATTTGTTCGGAAAGTATTGGTGGTGATAATATCCGCTCCCGCAGCTATATAGTCCAGATGTATCTGCAGTACTTTTTCCGGATAATCTGTGTTTGCAAGAGTCATCCAGGCTTTTTTGTGACCCGGCACCCCTGCCTGCTGAAGCTGACTCCCCATTGCTCCATCAAGTATAAGCGGTTTTTTGTTCGCTGCTGCATCTGTAAATAGATTAGATTTCACCATTATCACCGGCGGATTTTTTATTTGCAAATACAGTGTGGTAGTAAGTTTCAGTTTCCTGAATTATCTTGTCAAGGTCTATCATCTGAATGCATTCAAGGTTGTAAGGACAAACTTTCTTCCAGCAGGGTGAACAGAAAAGATCCTCCTGGTATAACTTAATACCCCTGTCGTACAGGTCAATCTCAGTCCAGCAGCTTACACCAAACCAGACAATTATATATTTCTTAAGCGCGATGCCAAGGTGCATCCCGAAAGAATCGCCCGTTATTATTATATCCGCAAGGTTCTCGAAACAAGCACCTTTTCTTACTCCTAATGTAGTGGGGGTATTTATTATTCTACCCTCAAAGTGAGAATATATTATGTTGTTTCTTTCGGTATCCTCGGGACCTCCGAGAAGTACAATTTTTCCATTTTTCTTTTCGAGAAGCTTTTCTATAAGATAAACATGCTGCTCGATGGTCATCTTTTTGTTCGGATAAAGTTCCGAACAGCCTGTGTTAAATCCTATTACAAAATCGTTGTCATGTATGCCCACGCTTTTTTTATAATCGGCTGTGAATATCTTTTCCTCATCGCTGAAACTGAAGACATACTCATCCCGCTTATAATCAAGCTCAAAAGTTTCTGCAAGGTAATCCTGGCCGGTTCGTTTGTTTACTTTAAACTTAAGATGATCATCCATACCGAGGTTATAGTTATAGTAGGCCCCTTCATTCACAGGAATTATCTTTCCGTCATTATTAAGTCCAAAACCAAGCTTGTGCTCAGATTTTACGGAATTAAAAAGCGAGCACGAGCGCTGCGATTTGTCAACATTCATTACGTAATCAAATTCCATCCCGTTCAGTATGGATATTGATTCAGCATCATAAACAAAAACTTTATCAATATATGAATTATTCAGCAGCAGGGGAGCGGCTATTTTTAGGGTCACCCAGTAAATAGTGGATTCGGGGAATTTCCTTTTTATTGACGCCAGCTGGGCTGTTGTCATCAGAATATCGCCCATTGCGTCCAGGTTTATTATTAATATTTTCTTCCCTATCGGAAGATTATCTTTACAGCCGTCCACCCAGCAGTTATGATCAGGGTAGCATGGTTTGTATCCCGTAAACCGCTTGCAGGAAGGAACTTCTTTTAATGCCAAGAATAACCTGACTAATTGTAAGTAATAATTATATTTATAAGTTATATTTGTCGCAAATATAAAAAAACATTAGCTGCATTTGAAGGAGTATTTTTTGATATGTTATTCCAGGTAAGCTTCGGGGACGGATACGCGGGAAGCGCAAAAATTGCTATTCTCAGCTCAGAACAGTTGATGAAGAGAGGGTATGATCTGAGACTCTTTGCCTCAAAAGGATCTCTTACCGAAAGACGGGCGAAGGAAAGGGGAATTGAGGTCGTTTCTCTTGATACTTCGGGCAACTTTAAGGGAATTTATAGGGAGTTTAAGGGATATTTTACCCGGATGAATCCGTTTGCCGTCATCTCTTATCATTCACTGGATCGGAAACTTGGTCTTAACCTGAAAAAAGAATTTAAGGATAAGTTTAAGAATATCGCTTACCGGCAGAATATTACCAAAAGTGCACCTATAATAGGCCCTATCATATACAATAGGTATTTCGACTACCAGGTTGCCTGCAGCGGAGGAGTAGCAGAGAGCCTCATTAAATCAGGAATTAAGAAGAAAAAAGTTAAAGTAATCCATAATGGAATAGAGTACCCCCAAAATATTGATGAGATACAGGGAGGGGAGGTCAAGGAAAAATATTCGCTGAATGATAAGATTGTGCTTGGTCTGTCTACTTGGTTTCATAAGGAGAGAAAGGGGTTTGATATCCTTTTTAAGGCATTCTCTCGACTTGATGATAAGTTTATTCTTTTAATTATAGGCATTCCGGAGGAACAGCAGAATGAAGTAAAAGAATTTGCGTCATCTTTCGGTATAAGCGGAGCCAAAATAATAATGCCCGGTTACGTAGACGATATTTGGAAGTACTATAAGGCAATGGATATTTTCCTCCTGACTTCCCGATCTGAAGGATTTTCTCTTGCTCTGCTTGAAGCGGGAATTTCGTCTGTCCCCCTTATAGCTTCAGATATACCGGGAAATGATGAGTTTATAAAAAATGGCGAAAACGGATTCTTGTTTAATATTAATGATATCGATGAACTGGTGAGAATAATAAATCACCTTGGCGGTGACTCCGTATTAAGAAAAGATCTAGGTAGAAATGCTTATATGGATGTAAAGAAGAATCATACTGTTGAAGTGCTCGCCGGTAAGATGGATGAATTTCTTAAATTAATCAGCTAGTTTTTTTTCTTTAATAAATTTCCTGCCAGCCTCTCAAATGCTTCAACTACTTTATAATTCGACAGCTGGAGCATACACTCATGGTTGTAAGGACATTCCAGGTAGTTGCACACAATACAAAACAGATCGTCTTTTAGTACATATCCTGAATTAGCTGAATAAGGTCCGTGTTTAGCCGGATCGGTGGGTCCGAATATTCCGAGTGTGGGTATTCCAAGAGCCGCTGCCATATGCATAGGCCCCGAATCATTTGCAAGTATAAACCCGCAATTTTTAATGAGTCCTGACATTTGATTAAGTGATGTTTTGGGAGCCAGCACTGTTCTGTCCGGGAAGTGGTTTTTTATATAATCAGCGTCATATTCATCTCCTGGTCCCCATAATATCAGGAAATTAACTTTGTACTTTTTGTTGATCGCCGAACATATCTCCACCCATTTGGAAGCGTCACACCTTTTGGAAGGCCAGCCTCCGGCGGGAATAATCCCAACTACAAGCGAATCACGCCTGCAGTATTTTTCTACGAACTTCTTTCCGAATTCATCGTCCTTGTCGGAAACATAGAAATGTACGTTCCGGGTCTTTATCTCTATATTCAAAGGCTTAAGCAGTTCAAGGTTGTGTTCAGCCGAATGATGATCGCCTCTTTCCCCGGTAGCTAGAATATTATACGCATACTTTCGTCCGCGGTATGCAAAACCTACCCGGTATTTAACCCCCGACAAAAACGTGATCTGTGCAGATCGCGGATTCGACCAGAGGTCGAATATCATATCATAATTTTCTTTTTTTATGCGCAGCGCTGCAAGTAGGGGAAATTCTGTTTCATTCATCGTAAGAACTTTCCTCACTAAAGGATTATTCTCTACAGAAGCCTTGGCAAATCTTTCAGTTAGATAATCTATTTCAGCATATGGGAAATGAGCAGCAAGGTTTTCAAGTATGATGGTTGAGAGTATTATATCCCCGATTCCCCGGGGTTTTATACATAGAATTTTTTTTATTTTATCTTTATCAATACGCATAAAGCAGGATAATCTTTAGTGAGCGTTCAGCCAGTTACGGCCTGTACCGGTTTCAACTGTAATCGGAACATTCATAGCGATCGCGTTCTCCATTCTATCTTTTACCATTTCTCTTACTTCATCAACCTCATCTTTGTGAACATCAAAAAGAAGTTCATCATGTACCTGAAGAACCATCTTTGAACGGGCTTTCATTTTATTAAGTTCATTGTATATGTTTATCATTGCCAGCTTAATCATGTCCGCGGCAGTTCCCTGTATAGGCATATTTATGGCTACCCGCTCTTCAAACTGTCTCACTACACGGTTGCTGCTGCTTATGTTCCTCAGAAATCTTCTTCTTCCGAAAAGCGTTTCAGCATATCCTTTTTCGCGGGCTTTAAGCACTGACTCATCCATGAAATGCTTAACTCGCTTAAAAGTGTTAAAATACGTTTCAATAATTTCTTTTGCATGCGCCTGAGTTATTCCCAGCCTCGTTTTCAACCCGAATGGTCCAATTCCATAGAGCACCCCGAAGTTTACTTCCTTAGCTCTTCTTCTCATCTCAGGAGTTACATCCTCCGGATCAACCATAAATACCAGGGCCGCGGTGCTTCTGTGAATATCTTCTCCGCTTTTAAACGCCCGGGTTAGTCCCTCATCACCGGTTATGCTGGCAAGAATGCGTAATTCAATCTGACTGTAGTCGGCACTGAGGATCAGGTGATTATCATCCCTTGGAACAAATGCTTTCCTTATCTCTCTCCCCATTTCCGTCCTTATAGGAATGTTCTGGAGGTTGGGGTCGTTGCTTGAGAGTCTCCCTGTAGAAGCCACAGTCTGGTTGAAGCAGGTATGGATTCTTCCTGTTTTTGGATGAATTAATGCGGGGAGAGAATCGGCATAAGTTGACTTTAATTTAGCCACCTGCCTGAAATCCAGTATAAGTTCAACTATTTCATGCTCTCCGCGAAGGTTTTCAAGAGATCTCGCGTCTGTAGAATATCCTGTTTTGGTTTTCTTTCCGGTCTTAAGCTTCAGTTTATCGAACAATATTACCTGCAGCTGCTGGGGCGAGTTGATATTAAATTCCTCTCCGCAGCAATTATATATTTTCCGTGTATATTCATCCATAAGTATCTGAAGATCTTTACTGAAAGCGATGAGTGCTTCTGTGTCTATCCTTATCCCTTCTCTTTCCATATCTTCCAGTACCGGTACAAGCGGGAACTCTATTTCGTAAGCAATCTTGTTGAGCTTTTCTTTCTCTACTTCTGCCTCAAGTTTCTTATACAGCCTGAAAGTGATGTCCGAATCCTCGCATGAATAATTGGAAACAGCATTCAGCTCAGCCTCAAATATTTTTGATGGATCCTTCTTAACACCTATCAGATCAGAGAGGGGGATAGGTTTGTAATTCAGATACTTTACCGAAAGCTCATCCATTCCATGCTTCTGATCGGGATCGATGACGTAACTTGCAAGCATCGTGTCAAAATAGAAGTTTGCAACTTCAATCCCCCGGCTGCGGAGTACTGAGATATCAAACTTCCCGTTCTGGCAGATCTTTTTAATTTTTTTATTCTCAAAAACAGGTTTGAATATTTTTATGAACTCGCTTAAGGGAAGTCTGTCCTTAACGGTTTCAGGAACTTCATTCTCATTCTCAAAGGGATTCAATGCAATGTAGCAGCCTTCGTTCTCTCTGGTTGAGAATGAGACTCCGGCAAGCTTAAGCATGAAGTGGTCTAGACTGTCAGTCTCTGTATCAAATACAAACAGGTCTTTTTTATTTAACTCCTCAGCAAATTTCTTTGCCTCCGCGGATGTTGTAATTACGGAATAGTTAACTTTCTTTTCATCAAATTTTTCAGCCTCGGGAGTGATCGTCTCTATCTCTTCGCCTTTGCCGTCACCGTTTCTATCATAGTAGTTAAGGAGACGGCTGTACAGGTTCTTGAATTCCACCTGTAAAAATATTTCTCTCAGCTTATCAAAATCGGGTTTCGTAAATTTGGCCTTTTCAAAATCGAATTCCAGCGGAACTTCACAATGTATGGTAGCCAGTTCTTTGGAAAGAAACGCATGAGCTTCCCCCTCAACCAGTTTTTTCTTAAGTGCCGGTTTCTGTATTTCATCTAAATGCTCGTAAATACCTTCAACTGAACCATATTGCTGGATTAGAGGAATTGCTGTCTTGGGACCAATTCCTGCTATCCCCGGTATATCATCTGACTTATCACCTATCAGCGCCAGGTAATCAATCATCTGCTTTGGCTCGAAACCAAATTCATCCATAACTTTCTTAACATCGTAAAAGACAATTTCTTCTGTTGACTTACCCGGCCGCACGATTTTAACCTTTTCAGTTACCAGCTGGTTGAAGTCTTTATCGGGGGTTATAACGAAGGATTCAAGTCCAGCTTCCTCCGCTTTGCAAACTGCGGTTCCGATAATATCATCGGCTTCATAGCCTGGCATTATATAAAGAGGGATGTTCATTGCATTAATTATTTCTTTAATTCTGGCTATCTGGGGAATCATATCCTCAGGCATCTCGGCTCTCGATGCCTTATAGCCTTCGTATCTCTCATGGCGGAAGGTTTTTTCTTTTGAGTCGAATGCCACCGAGAGGTAATCCGGTTTTGTGTCTTCCAGAATCTTCAAAAGTTGATTCAGAAACCCGAAAACCGCTGAAGTAGGTTCACCTTTGGTTGATACAAGGGGACGGTTGATGAAAACGAAGTAGGCTTTATACGCTAATGCCATAGCATCAATAATTACAAACTTTTTACTCATATTTTCTCATCGGTTAAGTTTCTGAGGTGCCGCTAAGGGAGAATTTCTCTGTTAATAAACAAAAATAAAAATAAGTCCCCTCACTTCAAATTCCTTAAAACAGTTCTGATTTAGGAAATAATACGAATAAACTCCATTTCCCGGTGAATTTGTCCATTGAACAACAGTAAATACCAAACACCAGAATGCCCTTAATAATATAAAATTAAATCGTTTCGGGATAATAACCAGGAGTATTCTTAACGTACGTTCAACGTATTCACAACGTATTCAGAACGTTTTCACAACGTTTTCAGAACGTATTCAGAACGTTTTCAGAGCCTTTTTGGAAGGTTTAAGGCTGGGGATAAGCTAAAAAAAACACTCTCAATACCCGGAAGCTTATCATGCCGGTTGCCTGTTTTATAGATTTGGTCTTAGGCTTGCGGATCAGATGTTCTGCATAATCTGGTTATAGATCAAACTAAAGAAGGGAGGTCAAATGTACCGAAGGCAAAATTTTAATTTGTCTGATCAAATATTATCTTTCATATAATTATTTGTGCTATTCTGAATATCACGTATATCATAATAGAAGTTAATTTATTCTTATATTCGCATTTTCCAATTATCTTCATTATTAATGGCTAAAAGCACCTTTAAATTTTCTTCTTTCAAAGACATTGTGAAAGCAATGGGATTGGTTTTCGGCGATATCGGAACCAGCCCTATTTACACCTTAACCGTTATTTTTACCCTTACCTCTCCTACCTACAGGAACCTGATGGGGGCACTATCGCTCATCTTTTGGTCTCTCATAATTCTCGTTACAGTTGAATATGCCTGGTTGGCAATGAGCCTTAGTATCAAAGGTGAAGGTGGAATAATTGTGCTTAAGGAAATTCTTGCCAAAAACGTCAAAACCGGAAGAAGAGCGGCTTTTGCCTCATTTCTTGGATTTGTCGGCGTGTCTCTCTTAATGGGTGATGGAGCTATCACTCCTGCAATAAGTATTTTGTCCGCTGTGGAGGGATTACAGCTTATTCCTTCGGTTGGACATATAGATGTAAGCACAATAATTCTTATTACCTGTGTAATTACTGTTCTCCTTTTTTCTTTTCAGTCACGGGGAACTGATAAGGTCTCCGCCTCTTTTGGCCCCATAATGATAGTGTGGTTTTCGGCCCTGCTGCTTTCGGGAATTTATTCCCTGGTTCAAATGCCTGGCGTGCTCGCGGCTGTCAGCCCTCATTATGCTGTGGAATTCATGCTGCATAATGGATGGACCGGTTTCTTCGTGCTCAGTGAAGTAATATTGTGCGCCACAGGTGGTGAAGCACTTTATGCGGATATGGGACATCTGGGCAGTCAGCCCATAAGACACGCATGGTATTTTGTCTTTTTCGCGCTGGTTATAAATTATTTCGGACAGGGTGCTTACCTGCTTTCCTCTCAGAATACAGAATTTGTCCTGTTCGGTATGATCAGATCAATTTCTGATATCTTTTACGTTCCGTTTCTTATCCTTACTTTGCTCGCTACAATTATCGCGTCACAGGCTATGATAAGCGCTGTTATGAGTCTTGTGTACCAGGGTATAACCACGCGTATTTTCCCCTTAATGAAAGTAAAGTACACATCTACCCACCTTAAATCACAGATTTATATTGGTGTGGTCAACTGGGTGCTGCTTATTGCCGTTCTTTTTATGATTTTCTTCTTCCGCAAGTCTGATAACCTTGCTGCGGCTTATGGTCTTGCTGTAACTGCTACTATGACAATTAGCGCAATGTTTATGATCTGGATATTCAGAATTGAAGATAAAAAAGCTAAGATGGGGATCGCCGCTGTGGTTTTTGTGGTTGATCTTCTCTTCCTGGTGGCGGTAATGAATAAAATCCCTCATGGAGGATACTGGTCAATAGTGGTTGCTCTTATTCCGTTCATGGTCATTCAATTGTGGTCTTCAGGACATAAAGCAATGTACCATTCCTTCAGACCTCTCCCTTTTGATGTATTTAAGGAAAGCTATGAGCAGATCTATAGACTTGGTAATAATATAATCGGTACCGCTCTCTTTTTTACAAAAGACCTTAATAACGTTCCGCCGTATGTTGTTCATTGCATCATCAGGGGGAATATTATATACGAAAAAAACATATTGGTTTCTATAGAGACTACGGATTCACCTTACGGCACAGCATTCAGAAAGGTGGATAACCTTGCTCATGGTCTCGGTGGAATCATCATCCAAACAGGTTATATGGAATTTGTCGACATTCCTCATCTTCTGAAAGCAAATGGAATAACTGAAAAAGTAATTTTCTATGGTTCGGAGGATATAGTTACAAACAAGATCTGGCTGAAGATCTTTGCTACATTGAAAAAGCTTGCCCCAAACTTTGTGGCATTTTACAAACTACAGTCTAATAAGCTTCACGGTGTTACTACACGACTTGAATTATAAAATTTATTTATCCTCTTAAAATCTATGAAAATATTCTCAATACTTTTAACCATCCTCTTTATCTCCTTAAATTCTTTTGCGCAGGAAAGGGGACGGGATACTCTTTTTGCCGCTTCCTGGAACCTGGAAAATCTTTTTGATACTGTACATGACTCATTAAAAAATGATGAGGAATTCCTTCCAGACAGCGTTAAACAATGGAATACGGAAAAACTTGATAAAAAGCTTTATAACCTTTCAAGGGTGATAAAGTCAATGAATGGGAACAGGGGACCCGATGTTCTGGGAGTTGTTGAGGTTGAACATCAGGCGTTGCTCGATAGCATGATCAGCAGATTTCTCCCGGGTATGAATTACTCTACCGCCTACCTTGAATCTCCGGATAATCGCGGTATAGATAATGGTCTGATTTACAGGAGCGACCTTTTTTCGGTTCTTGCTGTGACAGGAGACACTATCCACCTTCCTGATGAATACCCTACAAGACTTGTTCTCGGTGTAACTCTGCTCTCTAAGAAAAATGATACCCTTCATGTGTTTGAGAACCATTGGCCAAGCAGACGCGGAGGAGAAAGTGAATCTGAAATAAATAGAATCACCGCAGCCCGTGTACTGAAGATGAATGTAGATAAAATATTATCACACAGCCCGTCATCATTAATAATTATAATGGGCGACTTTAATGATGAACCTACTAATACTTCAATTCTTAATACCTTGGGCGCTCAGCCTTTTTTATGTGATTCGCTGCCGGAAAGTTTTACAGAGAGTGCCCCTTACGAGTTATACAACCTGGCGTATGAATCATATAATGAAGGACTCGGATCTTACAAATACCGTAATGACTGGAATATGCTCGACCAGATAATAGTTTCTCACTCTTTACTGGTAGGAAAAAGCATACACTATTTGTGCGGATCTTTTAATATATACAAACCCGATTTTATAGTTGAACAGACTGGGAAATATGCCGGTTCTCCTTTTCCTACATACGGAGGAAACAGGTACCTCGGAGGCTACAGCGATCATTTCCCGGTAACCGCAAAGTTTATTATAAATCGCAAGGAGGATTAAAATGAGAAGAGAAGTGCTTATCTTCGGGGCGAACGGAGCCCTTGGAAAGGGCGTGTCAGCGGCTTTCCGGAAAAAAAAATACGATAAGCTTTATCTTTTTGACTTCGATATTGAGGGAAAAAATACCGAAGAAACTGATGTTATTATTAATATCGGTGATCTTTCTGTGGAACAGAATGCGGCGGACGCTTTTAAGAGCATCGAGCCTTCGAAAGAGACGCTCTTTTTCCTCTATAGCACTGTTGGTGGGTTTGCCGGTGGGAAAAAGATAATGGATACCGAAGAGAATGAATGGAACAGGATGATGGACATGAACCTGAAAGCTAACTTTTTTATAGCAAAATATTTCTCAAAGCTGGTAGAGAAATCCGCCGGAGGTTCCATTTGCTTTACAGCTGCTGAAACAGGTATAAATCCTGAAGAGGGAAAAGGTGCTTACGGAACTTCAAAAAGCGCATTAATTCATCTGGTTAAAACTCTTTCGCTCGAGGGAAAAGCTATTAAACTAAGTGTAAATGCAATTGCCCCCTATATAATAGATACCCTGGCCAACAGGGAGTGGATGAAGAACAGCGATTACAGCGAATGGACAAAACCGGAGGAAATCGGCCGCTTTGCGCATAGCCTTTTTGAGAATTATAATTTTGTATCCGGAAATGTTTTGAGACTGGCATCAAGATTTAATGTTTGAATTCTAGGCTTTAATCAGGAATTTTAGTTACATTTACTACCTAAATATTTATTGACTTTGTTTTTCGAAATAGTTATTGTAACGAGGTCTTTTTAAGAAATTTATTGGAGCCTATCTCTCCTCAAAAGATCATTTTTTAATTTATTAGGAGGTTACTTTATATGGACTTTATTGGGATTATCTCGGCAATGATAAATGTGATTGCGCAGGCTAATCAAGATCAGGGTGCTTTAAACTGGTTATCAGAAAAATTTGTAGCTGGCGGCGGCTTTATGTGGCCGATCCTTGTATGTCTTATACTTGGACTCGCATTTTCATTTGAAAGATTTTGGACCCTATCAAGAGCCAAAGTAAACACAAAGGATTTTATCGTTAAAGTTAGAAGAGCTCTCGATGAGGGCGGTGTTGAAAGGGCTAAAGAAGTATGCGGAAATACGAGAGGTCCCGTTGCTTCCGTTTTCCATGCAGGTCTGCTCAGGGCGGATGAAGGTCTCGAGGCTGCCGAAAAAGCAATTATTGCCTATGGCGGAATTGAAATGAGTTTCCTTGAAAGAGGAATGATCTGGATCTCCACCTTTATCACTATTGCTCCTATGCTTGGTTTCACCGGAACTGTTCAGGGTATGATTCAGGCATTCGATGCTATTAAAGAAGCAGCACAGATTTCTCCTGCAATCGTAGCAGAAGGTATTTCAGTTGCTCTTTTAACAACATTGTTCGGTCTTGTTGTTGCTATGATTCTGCAGGTATTTTATAATTACTTTATTTCAAGGATTGACAGGCTGGTTGGAGATATGGAAGAAAGCTCTGTTGAACTTATAGATGCTTTATATGAACTTAAAGCAAAAGGTAAAGTTTAAGGAACATTAACTTGTCCTTAGAAGTATTGTAATATTAACTATTAAAAGTAATCAGCAATGTTAAAAAAACGAAAAATGGCGGAAGCCACTATACCGACTAGTTCGATGGCTGACATCGCGTTCCTGCTGCTGCTTTTCTTCCTGGTTGCAACAGTTATCGATGTGGATACAGGTATCGGTCTTACTTTGCCTGAATATGTTGAAAATCCTGAGAATGTAAAAGTTGATAAATCCAGGATGGCTGCTATATTGATCAATGAGAACGGTGATGTATTAGTCGACGGGAATCCCGTTCCAGTCTTTCAGATAAAAAATAATTTAAAGCCGAGAATAATCTCGAAAATTGAACTTCCTTCTAATAAAAAGCTCATTGTATCCGTAAAAACAGACAGAAAGACTAACTACAATACCTATATCCAGGCATTGGATCAGATTAAACAGGCTTACTTTGAAGTTAGGGATGAATATTCAAATCAGCACTATGGGAAGAAATTTGACGACCTCGTCCCTGAACAGCAGGATGTAGTTAAAGATAAAATCCCAATTATTATATCGCTTGCGGAACCTGAATCAGTAAAAAAATAAAAAGTTAAGGTTTGTATAATGAAATTTGAAAAAAGAAGAGCCAGTACTAAACAGGAAATCCCTACCGCATCAATGCCGGATATTGTGTTTATGCTCCTGCTTTTCTTCATGGTTACTACAACTCTGAGGGAGGTAGATGTCCTGGTTGACTTCAAATTACCTGAAGCAAAAGCAATTGAGAAGATTGAGAACAAACGTCTTATCTCTTATATCTGGGTAGGAAAAAGCGGAAGGATACAGATAAATGATAGTATTGTTAAGCTGAGTGAAGTTGAACCCATTATGTATGCTAAGAGACAGGAATTACCTAACGTTATTGTTTCGCTTAGAATTGATAAAGGAACGGATATGGGACTTGTAACCGATATCCAGCAGGAACTCCGAAAAGCATACTGTTTGAGAATTAACTATTCGGCAAATATCAAGATCTGAGTTTCCTTATTATAATTGTTTATGTTTGAGGCAGGCTGGTTTTATAACTACCTGCCTTTTTTTAATTTAAGAGGCGTCTATGAATTTAACTGAAAGAATTAACCAGGATCTTAAAACATCAATGAAGTCCGGTGATAAAGTTAGAACTGAAACTATACGTTCAATACGGGCGCTTATCCTTGAATTTGAGAAGAGCGGCAGCGGTAAAGAACTGAACTCCGAAGAGGAGGTTAAGCTTCTTACCGGGGCGGCAAAGAAAAGGAAAGATTCAATAGAACAGTTCAGAAACGCCGGAAGAGAAGATCTTGCTGTCAAGGAGGAAAATGAACTGGAAATCCTTAGAGAGTACCTTCCTGAACCGCTTTCAAAAGAAGAGATAAAAGCTGCGGTTGAAAGAATCGCCGTGGAGGTTGGTGCTGTATCAAAGGATGATTTCCCTAAACTTATGCCTGCTGCTATGAAAGAACTTAAGGGAAAAGCTGATGGAAAAGATGTTCGTTCTGCGGTTGAAGAGTACCTGGGGAAATAATTGAACCTTGTTGATGCTGTAATTATAATTATTACACTTATCGGATTCATCCTTGGATTCAAAGATGGATTTGTTAGAAAAATTATTGGCTTCACGGGTTTTATTCTTGCTGTTGTGCTTGCAATAAATTATGCATCGGCTCTCGGTAAATATATGGATGCTGCACTCGGGATCGAATATTATTTGTCTGAACTTATAGCCGGGGCTGTAATATTTATAGGAACACTGGTTCTTTTTGCTGTCCTTAAACGGGTAATCCATCCTTTCGATAAGGTCAATAATCTCTTAAACCAGATTATCGGCGGTGTGATCGGTATGATACAGGTTCTGTTTTTTATAAGCGCCGCACTTTATATATTAAATATATTTAGTGTCCCTTCGGATCAGGATAGAAAAGATTCACTTTTCTATACGCCTGTTCATGGAATTATCCCCGGAACTATTAATTTGCTAAGCGACTATACGCCCGATGCAAGGAGAAAAATTAAAGAATATATAAATGATAAAGATACTTTAAATGATTGATCATCAGGCCCCTGATAAATTAGAATTTCAGAAAATACTTCAGTTTATTGCTAAATATTCCGCCACAGAAAAAGGGAAGGCAAGGGTATCTGAACTTAAACCGCTGAATAATATAAACCTGATAAGGATTGAAGGCGGCCTTGTTAATGAAGCAAAAGAAATTCTAATCTCCCGCAATTCACCTCCCTTTGAATTCTTACCAGATCTTGATACTGAACTTTCCCGAAGCAGGATCGAGGGAACGGTACTGGACAGTAAAAAGATACTTGAGATACAAAGACTTGCCTCTATTTCAAGGAGTTTGTTCCAGTTCCTCAAAAATCATTCGGATATCGCCCCGGGACTTCATCAGCTTTCCTCAACTTTGTTCGTCGATAAGCTTTTTGAACATCATATTTCTAAAATAATTAATGAAAATGGTGATGTTAAGGATGATGCCAGTCCTAAGCTTGCGGGAATTAAAAAAGATATTAATAGCAAACGCGATGAACTGGTAAGATCGGTTAACCGGCTTGTTAAATCACTTGCTGAGAATGATATAGTACGGGAAGATTACCTTACCCTCAGAGACGGCAGAATTGTTATTCCTGTTAAAGCTGAACATAAACGACATATTAAAGGGTTTATTCATTCTGAATCATCAACGGGGCAGACTGTTTACATTGAACCTGAAGAAACCCTTGAACTTAATAATGATATTATTTCTCTGTCGTTCGCAGAGAAAAGAGAAATTGAGCGGCTGCTTAAAGAACTTACCAGGCTTATCGGTAAAGAAAGCACAGGTTTAAAAGCTTCCCTTGAGACAATTGCTGAACTTGACTCGGTGTTTGCCAGGGCTAAATATTCTGTTGAGATAATCGGCTCTTTCCCTGATATCGATGGTGACAAACCATTTACTATATCACGGGGCAGGCATCCAATTTTGCTTAAACGGCTGGGTAGGGAAGCCGCCGTCTCACTTGACCTCTCGGTGGGTGATCAGAAGGTCATAATAATTACAGGTCCTAATGCCGGTGGAAAGACCGTTGTGCTTAAAACTATAGGTATACTTTCCCTGATGGTGATGGCGGGGATCCATATACCCGCTGATCCCGACTCTAACTTTCACTTTTTCGATAATATCCTTGTGGATATCGGCGACGAACAGTCAATAGAAGATGACCTCTCTACTTTTAGTTCACACCTCTCAAATATTAAAGGTATACTGGATAAGGCTACTTCAAGATCTTTGGTTCTTCTCGATGAGATCGGCACAGGAACTGATCCTTCAGAAGGCTCTGCTCTTGCTTCAGCAGTTCTGCTTTTCCTTAAAGAAAAGGGCTCCGTAGTGATGGCATCTACTCATCATGGAAGTCTTAAACTCTTCGCTAATGATATACCGGGATTTCAGAACGCTGCTATGGAATTTGACACCAGGAATCTTAGACCTACATATGTGTTCAGACAGGGAATTCCCGGATCAAGCTATGCCTTTGAGATAGCAAAGAGAATAGGTTTTGATGAAATATTTCTTAATGTAGCCAGAGAAAACCTGGACGCTGGAAAACATAATATAGAGCAGTTTCTGGTTGATATAGAAACGAAATCCCGTGAACTCGAGGAAAAGCTAAAGAATTCGGAGATTGAAAACACAAGACTTAACGGTCTGTCTAATCTCTACAGAAAGAATATAGATCAGCTGAACAGAGAGAAAAAAGAAATATTGAAACAGGCAAAAGTTGATGCCGATAGTTATCTGAAAAGTGTAAATAAGAAAATTGAACAGGTTATAAAATCTCTGAAAGAGACGAATGCGCGTAAGGATATTATAAAATCCTCACAGCAGATCGTCAAAGAACTTAAAGAAAGAAATAAGGAATATTTTACAGAAACAGTTGATAAAAAAGAAGAATTATTTGATTTTATACCTGGAGATTTTGTGGCGGTCCGGAATACGAACACTACGGGAAAGATTTTGGAGCTATCGCACGACAAGAAGAAAGCCACAATCCTCAGTGGAAATCTTAAAATGAAATTAAACACTGATGAACTTGTACCTGCAAAAAAGGAAAAGAAAGAAGAAATAAGTTATGGTTCTTATTCGTTTGATACTTCCGGACAGCAGGTAAGGATTGATATTCGAGGTGAAAGAGCTGACCAGGCTGAATTTGAGGTAATTAAATTTCTCGACGGAGCTTATTCTTCAGGTCTGGAAAGAGTAGAGATACTCCATGGAAAAGGTACCGGAGCTCTGAAGGAGATGGTTCAGCGAATATTAAAAAATTATGATAAAGTCGGTTCATTCCATTTCGCTCCCATTGAAAGCGGCGGTGATGGTATTACAATTGCAGAATTTAAGTAGGTAATATTTTGATTAAAAAAATACTGATCGCTAACAGGGGGGAGATAGCGGTAAGGATTATCAGAGCTTGTAAAGAGTTAGGCATAATTTCCGCAGCTGTTTATTCTGAAGCTGATAAAACTTCTCTTCATACCCGTCTTGCGGATGAGTCATACTATATTGGTCCCGCACCCTCCTCAGAATCTTATCTTAATAAACAAAAGCTGATAGACATCGCTAAAAAGGCCGGTGCGGATGCAATCCATCCCGGTTATGGATTCTTTTCCGAGAATGCGGATTTTATAAAAATGGTGGAGGATTCGGGGTTGATATTTATCGGACCATCCTCTGCTTCTGTTGCTCTCATGGGAAGTAAAACTGCGGCAAGACAGCGAATGCAGAAAAATAATGTCCCGATTGTTCCTGGTACAACAAAAGCGATTACTTCAGTGGAAGAGGGAATAAGTATTTCAAAGGAAATAACCTTCCCTGTTCTTTTGAAAGCATCTGCTGGCGGCGGCGGTAAAGGTATGAGGAGGATAAATTCGCCCGAAGAGTTCCAGGCAGCCTTTGAATCGACTCAGCGTGAGGCCTTGAAAGCATTTGGCGATGATTCCATCTATATCGAAAAGTTTATCGAGAATCCTAAACATATTGAAGTTCAGGTAATTGCGGATAAACACGGAAATTATGCGCATCTTTTCGAAAGGGAATGCTCGATACAGAGAAGGCATCAGAAAATAATTGAAGAGGCTCCGTCCTCTTTTGTCGACGCTGAAACACGGGAGAAGATTACCACAGCAGCATTAAATGCTGCTAAAGCCTGCGGCTACTATAATGCGGGAACTGTCGAATTCTTAATGGATCGGAATAAATCTTTCTACTTCCTTGAGATGAATACCAGGCTTCAGGTGGAACACCCCGTAACGGAACTTATCAGCGGGATAGACTTGGTTAAAGAACAGATCTCAATTGCTGAAGGTAATAAGCTGTCATTCAAACAGGAAGATCTGAAGATAAATGGACATGCGATGGAGAGCCGTATATATGCTGAAGATCCCGATAATAATTTTCTTCCTTCAACAGGCAGACTGGACGAATATCTTTCCCCCTCGGGACCCGGTGTGAGGGTGGATGAAGGTTTTGGGAGAGGTTCGGAAATCTCCATTTATTATGATCCTCTGGTTGCAAAGCTTGTATGCTGGGCAAAAGACCGGAAAAGCTCCATTGAAAGAATGAAGAGAGCTTTAGGTGAATATAAGATTTTCGGCGTAACATCTAATATATCCTTCCTTAAAGAGATATTCAGCCATCCTAAATTTGTCAGCGGCGATTTTGATATAAATTTCCTTGAGAAAGAATTCACACCCGCCTCTGAGCACGATAAAGAATTTGCTGAGGCAGTATCCATATTTACTGCCTGGCTGAAGAACAGAAATAGTGCTTCCAGTAATGGCAGCAGAACTAATATATCAAATGGTAATAACTGGATAAGTCAACTTAATGAATGAATTTGTAGTTACTCTGGGTGATAAAAAGAATAATGTAGTATTGAGTGAAAATTCGGAAGTCACTTTCGGCGGTAATAAATATCATTACGAAGTGATTGAATTGTCGGAAAACGATTTTATACTCACAATAGATAATCGGGTATATGAGATTTCTGCAAAGAGGAAAGATGCTGATCAGTATTCAGTGTTCATAGATGGTAAAGTAATAGATGTAGTGGTAAGAACAGGTCTCCAGGAGCGTGCATCCGGCCTGATTGAACAGTCGGCTGAATTCTCGCGCAAAATGGAGGTAAAGGCGCCGATGCCTGGAATGATACTGAAAGTTAAAAAAAATGTTGGGGAAAGCGTGGAAAAGGGAGAATCTATAATTATTTTAGAAGCAATGAAAATGGAAAATGATATTAAGTCACCCTTTTCCGGTACTGTTAAAGAGGTTAAGGTTAAGGAGAATACGCCGGTGGATAAGGGAACGGTCCTTTTCACAGTAGAATAAAATATAGGCTTACCATAAATCATACTAACTAATAATAGGTGGAACCTTGAAAAAAATAAGCAGCTTTCTATTCATGATCTTCCTGTGCTATAGCCAGACCTTCGCAGGAGGGTTCCAGTTAAATGAGCATGGAGCAAAAGCAATGGGTATGGGCGGTGCGTTTACTGCTGTTGCTGATGATCCTACAGCGGTTTATTGGAACGGTGCTGGCCTGACACAGTTTTGGGGGACAAATTTTGTTCTCGGTGGAACTCTCATTTCACCTGCTTCATCTTTCCGCGGTGTATTACCGCAGACTACTGAATACAAAACAAATGACCAGATTTTTTATCCTCCTCATTTTTTCGGTTCTTACAGGATCAATAAGGATTTTGCTGTAGGTCTTGGTTTCACGGTTCCATTCGGACTCGGAACTCAGTGGGACAGCGACTGGGTGGGACGCTATCTCGCACTCAAAACTGACCTTATGGTATTCACTGTTTCTCCTGTTCTTGCTTACAGGTTAACTGACGGCTTGTCAATAAGTGCTGCCTTTGTTTATAGTTTTGCTAATGTTGAAATAACAAGAAAAACTTCTCAGGCTCCGTTTGAAGGGGATGCCTTCGTACAGCTGAAGGGAGATGATAATTCGGCGTTCGGTTATAACCTTGGTTTAATGTATAAACCTGTGGAAACTTTGTCCTTCGGTGTTTCTTTCCACAGCCAGATAAAATATGATTTTAAAGGAACTGCTTCATCCACAACCAGCCAGCCTCAGCTCGAAAGCCGTCTGCCCAATGGTGATATCACCGCTACGTTAACTACTCCTTTTAATCTGGCAGCAGGTGTTGCATATGATGTTCAGCCCGGCTTGAAATTCAGTGCTGATTTCCAGTATATAGGCTGGTCAAGCTATGATACCCTCGCCGTTGATTTTAAGGATCCTAACTTTCCTGATCTTGCAAGCCCCAGGCTTTATGATGATTCATATATCGTTAGGTTAGGAAGCCAGATAGCAGTGAGCAAACAGTTTGACGTTCTGGCAGGAATATATTTTGATAAAAACCCTGTTAAACCCGAATACCTTAACCCCTCGCTTCCTGATGCTAACCGGTTCGGCTTAAGTCTCGGCTTTAATTTAAAGGTAGTAGATAATTTCGGTATCAGTGCTTCTTATCTCCATATTTTTGCAAGCCAGGTTACGGTCACAAATTCTACTGAATATTTTAATGGGACGTATAATTCAAGTGCTAATATTGCAGCCCTTAGCCTATCATATGGATTTTAAAAAGAGAAGGATCTAAAATGAAAAATTATTATAAAATACTGCTTATCATCCTCCTGCCTTTATTGATGTTCTTCGGCTGTAAAGAAAGAACTGATCTAACAGGCCCGCAGACTGTCAGCGGAGAGGCTGATTTTTCCAGATTTGTAACAATCGGGAACAGCCTGACGGCTGGATACCAATCAAGCGCTCTCTATGAGAGTTCGCAGGATTATTCTTTCGGAAACTTGATCGCTCAGCAGACTGGTACCGATTTCGTACAGCCTGTAATTTCGGATCCGGGCATTGGCGGTCAGCTTAAAGTTGTTTCACTTAGCCCGTTTGTTGCTGCCCCTGTGCAGGGACAGGGAACTTTAACAAACCCAGATTACCCTAAATCATACAATAACCTGGGAATCCCGGGGGTGGTACTTGCAGATATTTCTGTGGCTTCAACCCAGAGTTCGTATTCCCATAGTCCCTTTATAGATATCGTATTGAGAGGGAAGGGTACTCAGCTTCAGCAGGCACTTTCTCTTAATCCGACAATGGTTACCTTGTGGCTGGGTAATAATGATGTTCTCGGATTTGCAACCAGCGGAGGTTTCAGTCCTTCCGCTCCTACAGACGCAAATACATTTGCCTATATCTATCGTCAGGTAACAGATGCCCTGGCCGCGTCGGGTGCAAAAGTGGTAGTTGCTAATATCCCTGATGTTACCGCAATCCCTTTCTTCACAACAGTCGGCCCAATGTTTGTTCAGTCACTTCAGGGCACCCCTGTACAAGGATTTTATTATCAGAAACATGGCCAGTATAATGGAACACCAGCCTCAATATCACAGCTTACAGATTACACTATGTTATTCACCCTGATTTCACAGTCGTATCTGACCTATTTTGGAAAGCCTTCCGGGAAATTCTATAGGGATCACAATGTTGATATTACACCGCTGATAACTTTTGGAATACTTGATACAACTCAGGCTTTTGGTTTGAGTGATAAAAATCCTATACCTGATGCTCTTGTTCTTGATACAGATGAAATCCAGACCGCTAAACAGGCAACTAATGCTTTTAATGCCAGCATTGCCTCTTCTGTTGCAAGACATTCTTCACAGTTTGCTCTGGTTGACATTAATCGTTTGTTAAATACGGTTAGGGCTTCGGATGCATCCGGTGGTAAGGAATATTATGGAGTAAATTTCTCAACATTATTTGTTACGGGCGGATTGTTCAGCCTTGATGGTGTTCATCCTACTTCGCGAGGCTATGCTCTTATAGCGAATGAGTTTTTAACAGCGGTCAATAATAAATTTAATGCTAACTATCCAATGGTTGATATCAGCACCGTCCCTGGCAGCCTGTCATTCGCAAAAGCAGGACATTTTAACCTGTTCCAGGAAGGTGCGTACCTCGACCCCTCAGCTTATGAAAATGTTCTATTTTGATTATTATCAGTAAAAGGAACAGTGAGGAATTTATGAGTAAAGTTTTGGCGTTTTTAATTGCTGTCCTTTCATTCTATCTGGCCGGCTGTGCGTCTTCCCAGGAAACAGCATCAAATGACACAGGGAAGGATAGCGTTTATGTTTTCGACTCTAAGCCTGATACTGAAGCGGAAAATATTCCTCCGCTTGAATACCCTGATATGGGTATGACGTATTACGTTGTTCAGATTGGCGCGTTCACAACAAAAGACCGGGCTCAAAGATTTGCGGAGGAAAGCAAGCAGCTTTTGCCTTTTGACGTTAAAACCTCATTCAGCAGGCAGAATAATCTGTATGTTGTTCAGCTTTCAAAGTACTATACCTCCAGGCCCGAAGCTGAGTCTGTACGGAATGATCTCTGGAAGAAAGAAAAGTTCAAAGACGCATGGATTTTAACCATCTATAAGTAACCTTAAGGTTATGAGTAATGGTTGATCTTGTTTCGATCCCGGCCCATAATAGAGTGGGTCGGGAGTGAAATCCTGGCATAACCCGGGGTTTCTTTATTTGATGCAGTGCAAAAAGTACTGATATTGTCAGAAAATAGTATTATTTAAAAACAATTGTTAAATTCGAAGTTGTAATCAAAAAAAACGGGAGCTGATATTAATGGCGTTTTCATTAAATAAAATAATGCTTATTGGTCATTTAGGAAAAGATTGTGAGACCAGATTTACTACTAATAACGTATCGGTAACAAGTTTCAGCCTTGCTACTAATTATAGGTATAAAGGCAAAGACGGTAACTGGGTGGATGAAACAACATGGCATAATGTAACCTGTTTCAACCTGTCAGATTATTTCAAAGAGAACCTGAAAAAAGGAAAGAAATTTTACGTTGAAGGAAGGATTTCTAAAAGGGATTATACGGATAAAGAGGGAATTAAGAGATATTTTACAGATGTTATTTCCGAAAAACTGATCCCGTTGGATAGCTCGGGAGAGACTTCTTTCAGCGGAGGTGATGAATCTTCGGTTTCGGAGCCGTCTGTTGAGACAGATGATAATAATGATCTTCCGTTTTAATAAGAATGTATAACATTGCAGGGATGAATTAATTTTTGGACGTCGGCTGGCAAATCAAGATCATTTTTCTTTTTATACTTTTTGTACTTTCGGCTTTTTTTTCGGGTTCTGAAGTCGCGCTTTTTTCGTTAGACAAAAGGAAATTAAAAAATAATCTTTCCGGAAGACCGGTCACAGGACGGTACCTGCTGCTTCTGCTTGAACATCCAAGAAGGCTCCTTGTTACTATTCTGATCGGAAATACGGTCGTAAACGTAGCGGCTTCCATAATTGCGGTCATGCTGACGCTCGAAGCTGTAGGGCAATTCAACTTTCCCAGGGATCTGGCTCTGACAGTTCAAATAGTTTTACTGACTATATTGATCGTCCTGTTCGGTGAATTGACCCCCAAGGTCTGGGCAAATAAAAATCCTCTCGCTTTTTCACGAATTGTGTGCATACCCCTGTACTGGATTAACGTACTTTTCTACCCGGTCGCTGAGACTCTTACTGAAATCATAAAATCATCGGTTTCACGTATGCATTTTGATAAATCAAAGTCGGCTATTCTTCCTGAAGAACTGGCTGAACTTGCGAAATTAAGCCACGAACGGGGAACGATTATAGAAGAGGAACATGGATTAATCAGCAGCATCGTCAGTTTCAGAACAGTTGCTGTACATGAGGGTCATGACTCCCCGGGTTGACATGGTTGCTGTTTCATCGGAAACCGATTTTAATGAATTGCTCCAGGTTATATCAAGCTCAGGACATAGTAGACTGCCTCTTTACAGAAATGGACTGGATGATATTATCGGAATTATTTATGCCAAGGATCTTTTGCCTTATATTCAAAATGAAGAGCTTAGGCAGCAATTCTCGCTCGAGAAAATAGCCAGAAAGGCTCTCTTCATACCCAGAACTAAGTTGATTAGTACCCTTATGCAGGAGCTCCAGGAAAAAAAGATGCATATTTCAATTGTGGTGGATGAATATGGGGGCACAGCAGGCCTGATAACCCTTGAGGATATGATCGAAGAGATTATTGGTGAGATCAGGGATGAGTATGATAAAGAAGAAAATCCTGTCAGTAAAGTTGATTCCCATAGTTTTATGGTGCTGGGTAAGTTGTCGATCGATGATCTTAATGAACTGCTGAATACTAGTATTAAACCTGAAAATGAGGATTATGAAACTGTTGCGGGCCTTGTACTGAATTATGCGGGGCATATCCCCAAAGAGGGCTATTCGTTTGAGCTGGAAAATCATAAGTTTACAGTGAAGGAAGTCCTTAAAAAAAGGATTATGAAAGTCTTCATAGAAAAAGAACCTTCTGAATAGATAGATGAAATCAGGTTGTTTCCTTAAGTCAATTATCGTACTTACTATATTAGTAGCTGTTATTACTTATATTATACAGCATAAATCAAATTTCTTTTTTGACAGAAGCAAAAAAATATTCACTGAAGCTTTCTTGGATGACTGGAATGATAATTTTGATTATGTTAAAAATACTCCAGCTAAAACAGGACTGAAAGATTCTTTGAAAGTATTTCTCGATAAGATGAAACTGCAGAATATACCTGATGAAAAAGATATCAATAGTGTAATGGACATGGTAAGGGCTGCTGCGGCCGATAGTGTTATTTCCGATAGTGAACTAAAAGTAATTTCCAATAATCTGAAATTAATAAAAAATGAAAGACCAGAGCAAAACAGAAATTAAAGTTGGAATCATGGTGATAGCAGGCGCTCTCCTTTTTCTCTGGGTGCTCGGCTGGGCAAAGAATTTCTCTTTTTCTGCTAATGAAAAATTTCTGGATATAAAGTTCCCCACTGTGGCAGGACTGGAATTAGGTGATCCTGTTACTGTTAATGGTGTAAGGAAGGGAAGTGTTGAAGATTTCAATATTGAATCTGAAGATGTGATTGTTAAAGTTAAACTTGATTCTGATGTGGATCTCAGGAAGGATGCCGAATTTTCTGTTTCAATGCTCGATCTGATGGGAGGCAAAAAGATAAATATTTCTCCGGGCGATGCTCCTGAGAAAATCGATTATAACAAAATCCAGCAGGGCAGATTCAATGCCGACATACCCGGGGTTATGTCGATGCTGGGTAAGATGCAGGAAGATCTTAACGGTACAATAAAAGATGTTAAGATTACACTTACTTCACTGAATAACTACCTTACTGATCAACAGCTTAATGAAAACATTAAATCCTCGCTGGCTAATCTTAAGGATTTGACTCATAAGCTGAATATACTCGTTGACCGTAATCAGGAAGACCTTAGAACGATAACCTCGAATACGGTAGAACTCACCAATGATGCGAAAGAACTAATTCATAATAATAAAGAATCAATTCAGAACTCTGTCACGGGACTGAATTCGGTTATCAATAGATCAGACTCTCTGCTTGCAAAACTTAATTCACTTGTTGATGAAACTACAGCCCGGAAAAACAACCTGGGAAAATTGATGTATGATGAAAACCTGTACAAAGATCTTGCTGGGACATTAAAAGACGTAAAAGAACTGACAAAGATTCTGACTGAACAGCTAAAAGGAGAAGGTCTTAATGTTGACGCTAATATTAATCTCTTCTGATAATTGATGGATATAATATGATATTAGGTGTTGGGATAGATATAATAGAGATAGACAGAATTAAAAAAAGTGTTGATAATTACGGCGATCACTTTTTGAAAAAGGTTTTTACTCAAAAAGAACTTGACTATTGTCTGAGTAAAAGCAATAAATATCAGCACCTGGCTGCACGATTTGCGGCAAAGGAGGCTGTGTATAAAGCTCTTGCTTCAGACTGGCATGAGGAACTGACCTGGCAGAGTATAGAGATCTCAAACGAACCAAACGGTCTTCCCATTGTTACTCTGCATGGTGAGCTGAATAAGTTCCTTAAGGAAAAAGAAGACCTGAAAATTTCAATGAGTCATTCCCGGGATTATGTAGCCTGTGTGGCAATTATCTTTAAAAACCTGTAATCGCTTTAGCCCATAAAGTTCTCATTTCTGGATTGAATTATTAATCGGGTCGATTTAATTTTAAATAAGTATATTTTTTAAACCAGGTAATTTTTGAGAAGAAAAAAATTTGAAATATTTAGTTATACAGCTATCGGCATAGTATTTATTCTGCTGATTCTGATGTTAACTAAAACAATCCCGGTAGAATGGTATTATTATGTTCTGGGTTTCAGTATTCTGCTTCTGGTTATCAGGCTAATATTCAGGGTATACTTTGCCGTCCAGGATCGGAAAAATAAGTAGGAGGATGTCTTCGAATCTGGTAAACATACAAACGGAAAGCTCAATGCTAAGGTTCTGATATTAAATCAGAGTTATGAACCAGTCACCATTTGTAATATCAAAAAAGCGATCGTTCTCATTTATATGGGAAAAGCCGAGCTGGTCCTTGATGACAAGCGCAAATCACTGCACTCTGTAACTCATATTTTTCCCTGGCCAAGTGTTATACGCCTGAGCCGTTATATTAATGTTCCCTACAAAAAAGTTGTCCTGACAAGAAAAAACATACTTAGAAGGGATTCTTACAAATGTTCCTACTGCGGCCGGGGTGATCTGCCGCTAACTATAGACCATGTTATCCCGAGAGCGAAGGGGGGAGCCGATTCATGGGAAAATTTGGTATGTGCTTGTACTGTGTGCAATAATAAAAAGGGCGACCGGACTCCCGAAGAAGCGAATATGAGCCTCTCTGGAAGACCATTTAAACCAAGTCACATTATGTTCATAAAACATGTCGTGGGGAAACTTGATGAAAACTGGAAACCTTATCTCTATCTCTCCTGATCATAGATAATAATAGGTTTATTTCCTTCAATATTGTTATTTTTAGCGGCATATTTCCAAATAATATCCTTGAATAATGCAGAAAAAACGAATACTTAGCGGAATGCGCCCCACCGGAAGGCTTCATATAGGACACTATGTTGGAGCATTGGAAAACTGGGTGAAACTTCAGGAAGAATACCAGAATTTTCACCTTATAGCCGATTATCATGTTTTAACCACAAACCTAGATACTTCTGATATTTATGTGAACTCGATTGAAATGCTCATCGACTGGCTTGCGTCAGGACTTGATCCTGTCAGGAGCCCTATGTTCCGTCAATCTCAGATAAAGGAACATACCGAACTTAATCTGATTCTTAGTATGCTGATTACAGTAAATCGTCTCGAAAGAAACCCTACTGTTAAAGAGCAGGCACGTGATTTAAAGATTGATACTGTAATCTTTGGCCATCTCGGCTATCCGGTGCTGCAGGCAGCTGATATTCTTCTATATAAAGGCAATTTTGTACCTGTCGGGGAAGATCAGGTACCGCATGTTGAGATTTCCAGGGAAATAGCAAGAAAGTTCAATAATCAATACGGTAGGGTTTTTCCGGAGCCAGAACCCTTATTGACAAAATTTGCCAGGCTCCCGGGTATCGATGGTAATGCCAAGATGAGTAAGTCTCTTGGTAATACTATATTGCTTTCAGATGAACCGGATACTATAAAAGCAAAAATGAAGAAAGCTGTTACTGATCCTCAGAAGATAAGAAAAGGAGATCCGGGAAATCCTGATATATGTCTTGTTTTTGCTTATCATAAGAAATTTAATCCCGGTGAAGTTCCTGAAGTTGATGCGGGATGTCGTTCGGGAGCTCTGGGTTGTTTTGATTGTAAGATGAATTGTGCTTCAAGGATATCAGAATTCTTCTCCCCGGTCAGGGAAAAAAGGAAATACTATGAGAATCATCCCGATGAAGTAATTGATATTCTTAAAGATGGTGAGACCAGAGGCAGCGAAATTGCCCGTCAGACGATGGATGAAGTACACGATAAAATGAAACTGGGTTAATGTTTGTATAAGATAAAACTTGATCATTTCGAAGGACCGCTGGATCTGCTTCTCTTTTTTATAAAAAGAGATGAGTTGAATATCTACGATATTCCAATCTCAAACATAACCAAAGAGTTCCTTGAATATGTAAATCTTATCAGGAGCCTCGACCTTGAAGTAGCGGGCGATTTTATTCTGATGGCATCGACTTTAATGCATATTAAGGTGAGGATGCTGCTTCCCCGGGAGATTGATGAAAAAGGCGAGGAGATTGATCCTCGGGCTGAATTGGTACAGGCTCTGCTTGAATATAAACGATATAAAGAAATGGCTGAAGAGCTCTCTCTTCTTGAGTCTGAACAGCGGAAACTTAATTTTCGGGGCAACTTTTCGGCAGACGAAAAGGAAGCTCCGCCGGAATATGATATTCTCCTAAAAAATGTTACTATATATGACCTTACAAGGGCATTTAAAAAGGTCATTGAGGGTATTAAAGAAGTCCCTGTTCATAATGTGGTCAAAGTTAATGTTACTATCGATCAGCAGATTCAGTTTATACTTAATAAGCTTTCTGAAACCGGTGAACTTCATTTTTTGTCGCTGGTTGAAGGAATGAAAGAAAAAATCAGGGTGGTGGTAACATTTATTGCACTTTTAGAAATGACTAAATCTGGTAGTATTGGAATAAAAGAATCTCCCGATTTTAATGATTTTGTACTGGTAAAAATCTGATATGGAACAAATTTATAATTCCGTAATTGAAGCTCTTATATTTTCATCCGACGAACCGTTAAGTGCGGGAGAAATAATCCGGGCAATTAAAGGTATCGACGGTGATGAAACTCAGATTTCGCAGAATGATATAGATAGCTGTGTGGCGGAATTAAACCATAAATATGAAGAGGGTAACTTCGCTTTCAGGATTGTGGCTATAGCCAGCGGCTACCTCTTTGCTAGTTCAAAGGAATACGCCAAGTATGTAGGATTTATGTCTTCTGAAAAAAGTAAACGCCGCCTTAGTCAGGCTGCTCTTGAAACCCTCTCCATCATCGCTTATAAACAGCCTATAACCAAACCGGAACTGGAAATTATTCGGGGAGTAAACTCCGATTATATCCTTAATACTTTGCTTGAAAAAAAGTTAATAACAATCACCGGGCGTGCTGAAAGCATCGGCAGGCCGCTTCTCTACGGAACTACAGAGGAATTTCTGAAATATTTTGCGTTGAATAGAATAAGCGATCTGCCTAAACCAAGGGAGATCGATGAGATAATGCAGGATGAAGATTTCATAGAGCAGAAAAGAAAGATAATGATGAATATGCTTGAAGAATCTGCTGAGAATGAATTGCAGGGAAATGAGACGGAAAATGATGAGACTGAATAAATTTATAGCCGGTACCGGTATTACCTCGAGGCGTAAAGCCGAAGAATTGATATTGCAGGGAAGGGTGTCTGTAAATTCAAAAACCATTACCGACCTGGCCTTTAAAGTTGATCCTGGAAAAGACGAGATTTCTCTCGACGGAGAAAAAATTACGGTTAGGAAACATCTCTATTATCTTCTTAATAAACCGGCGGGTGTTGTCACTACAACCAGTGATGATAAAAGCAGGAAGACTGTTGTAGATCTTATTAAAACCAATGAAAGAATCTACCCTGTAGGAAGACTGGATTATAATACAACTGGTGTTTTAATTCTTACGAACGACGGTGATTTTTCACAATTACTTACCCATCCCGGTAATAAGGTGCCCCGGGAATATGAAGTTAAACTTGACAGGCCTTTATTGCCTGAAGATAGGGAAAAACTTCTTAAAGGCATTTTCCTTAGGGGATCAAAAGGGAAGTTTGTGAAGATAAATGCTGCCGGGCGTAACAACTTTTCCCAGGTTAATGTCACTGCCGTAGAGGGAAGGAATCATTTCGTTAAGAATATGTTCGGAGCGTTGGGTTATACGGTAGTTGCACTTAACAGATTGAGCTACGCAGGGATTAAAGCTGATATTGTTAATGGAAAATACAGGAAATTAACAGATAGTGAAATTAGATCAATAACTGAAAAATATGGCAGTTAAAATTATAATAGCGGCAATGCTCTTGTTATCCTTATCTTCTGTCGATAAAGCTCAGGAGATCAGGCAGGATACTATCCCGAAGTATTCATTTTCAACTATCCCTGAGTTCTGGCGTGATATGGATGATTTATTTAATGACCCTAACTTCAGTAATGCGGAATGGGGTGTTGTAATTCAGTCCCTTGAGACAGGTGAGTTTTTCTATAAAAGAAATGAGAATAAGCTCTTCATTCCGGCATCTGACCTTAAACTTTTTACCACGGCAGCAGGGTTATTCCTGCTGGGCCCTGAGTACAGGTTTTCTACTAATATTTATATGAACGGAAATGTCGATGGCTCAGTTCTCGATGGTGATTTGGTTATTGAAGGACAGGGGGATCCTACGATATCCGGAAGATTTTATAACAATAATATGTTTAAAGTTTATGAGGACTGGGCTGATTCGCTCGCCGCAATGGGGATAGATGAAATTACCGGGAATATAATTGGTTATGATGATGATTTTGATGATAAGCCGCTGGGGAAAGGCTGGCCCTGGGATCTTGAGAGTTATTGGTTTGAGGCGCCTTCAGGAGCGATCTCCTTCAACGATAACGTTGTTAATATCAATGTAACAACAGATTCAAATAAAGCGGTAATTTCTATTGAGCCTGATGTCAACTATATGGTAATAAACAATAATGTACAGGTTGTGGATGGTGATTCCGCAAGTAGTATAGATGTCTACAGGGAAAGAGGGACCAACCTGGTTAATGTTTTCGGTGTAATTCATGATGGAGATTCGGTTCAAACATTTGTCACGGTAAATAATCCCACTCAGTATGCAATGGTGGTTCTTAAAAAAATTCTCGAAGAAAGAGGCATTGAGGTAAAAGGATATCCGATAGACGTCGATGCTGCCTCGGAACCTGTTTCGCTGAACATGATAAAAAAGTTATTTACATGGTATTCTGTTCCTTTTAAAGAGATTATTAAGGTTATAAATAAAAACAGTGAGAACTTTTTTGCCGAACAGCTGATTAAAACTATAGGTTTTGAAGAGAGGGATTTCGGAAGCATAGATACGGGCGTTGAAGCAATGCGAAGTCTGTTCCAGGATATGGGGATAAACCCTGATAATATGGTTATTGCGGATGGGAGTGGACTTTCACGACTAAACCTGGTTACTCCCAAACAGTTTGTAACTCTTCTTAATTCTATGTATAAAAGCAAATATTTTATCCCGTTTTTTAATTCATTACCCATCGCGGGTGTGGACGGCACCCTGGGTAAAAGAATGAAGAATACAAAAGCGGCAAATAAAGTTAGGGCAAAAACCGGCTACATTGATGCGGTGAGAAGTCTTTCGGGATACGCGTTTACGGGCGATAATGAGCCTGTTGCTTTTTCAATAATTGCAAATAATTTCCTGGTGCCTTATAAGCTTGTTGATAATTTGCAGGACCTTGTATGCATAAGGCTGGCAAATTTCCGAAGGAAATAAAAATTTTTATAAATTAAATTGGTCCGGGAGGAATAGTGGAAAATACCCAGCAGGATTTAAATGTATTGATTCAAAGACGGTATGAGGAGCTGGAACAGCTTAAATCAAAAGGTGTAGAACCATTTGCGTATTCTTTTGATGTTGATTCTGATTCACAATCGATAAAAGATAATTACCGCGAAGATCAGCAGACGGATGTTAGCATTGCCGGAAGGATAATGGCTATTCGGAGAATGGGCAAGGCTTCTTTTGCTCATATTCAGGATCATACGGGCAGGATTCAGATTTATCTGAAGAAAGATGATATTGGTGATGACTATACTGTATTTAAATTACTTGATATCGGGGATATCGTAGGGATTCAGGGTTATGTATTTAAAACAAAAACCGGGGAAATATCGGTTCATACGAAAGCCCTAAAAGTTCTTTCAAAAACATTAAGACCTCTCCCGATAGCTAAGGAAACAACTGATGAACAGGGTAATAAAGTAATTCATGATCAGTTTTCAGATAAAGAATTGAGATACCGTCAGCGCTACGTTGATCTCGTAGTTAACCCTCATATTAAGGATGTTTTCATTAAAAGAAGCAAAATAATAAGCTCATTAAGGAGATACCTCGATTCAAATGAATTTCTGGAGGTTGAAACCCCTGTTCTTCAGCCATTGTATGGAGGTGCTGCGGCACGACCCTTCACAACCCACCATAATACCCTGGATGTGCCGTTCTACTTGCGTATTGCTGATGAGTTGTACCTTAAAAGGCTGATCGTCGGCGGATTTAATGGAGTTTATGAGATCTCGAAAGACTTTAGAAATGAGGGAATGGACAGGACCCATAATCCCGAATTTACCATGATGGAATTGTATGTACCTTACAAAGATTATAATTGGATGATGGATTTTGTGGAAAAAATGGTTCAGTTTATCTGTAATGAAGTTTTTGGAAGGCATGATTTCACATATGAAGGTCATAAAATAGATTTCTCAGGAAGATGGAAACGTGTTTCTATGGTAGATTCGATTAAAGAAAAAACAGGCATAGATATACTTTCTGCATCCGTGGAAGAGCTGAAGGAAACCGCAAAAAAACTTGGAGTTGATCTCAAAGCTGTTGAGGGCAAAGCTAAACTTATCGATGAGATATTCAGTGTTGCTGTTCAGCCTGAGTTGATTCAGCCTACATTTGTAATGGACTATCCTGTTGAACTATCTCCGCTGGCTAAAGTTCACAGAACACGGCCGGGTCTGGTCGAGAGGTTTGAAGGATATGTTGCCGGAAGGGAAATATCCAATGCCTTCTCCGAGCTGAATGACCCTGTAGATCAAAGAAACCGTTTTGAGGGTCAGAAGAAAATGATGGAAGAGGGGGATGAAGAAGCACATAGAATTGATGAGGATTTTATTCGGGCATTAGAGTATGGTATGCCCCCAACGGCGGGCCTGGGAGTTGGAATCGACAGACTGGTGATGCTGTTGACTGATCAGTCTTCTATAAGAGACGTAATTTTCTTTCCGCAGATGAGACCGGAAATTAAAAGCTAATTTCCGTTTGTCGTTAATATCAGGAAAATCGGTTGAAATACAGCATCATAATTCCAACTTTAAATGAAGAGAAACTCCTGCCTCATCTTTTAGAGCAGTTGACGGATTCAAAGCTTAAAGAATTATATAAACCCGAAATAATTGTATCGGACGGCGGAAGCAGAGACAATACAGTTAAAATTGCTCTCGGTTATGCGGATATTGTAACCGTGCATACCGGGGATAAACTTCAGACAATTGCCGAAGGAAGAAATAAAGGAGCGGCTCTTGCCTCCGGTGATATACTTGTATTCTTTAATGGCGATGTCCGTATTGAAAATCCCATGCAATTCTTTGGTTACGTCGACAGCAGCTTTAAGGCACAAAATTATCTGGCAATAACTGGTTATGTGTCTATTTATCCTGAGCTTGCTGGTGCTCTTGATAAAATATTTCATTATTGTTATAACCGCTACTTCCAATTCCTGAATAATACAGGAGTAGGGATGGGTCGCGGTGAATGTCATATTATCAGAAAAGAAATATTCGGGAAGCTCGGAGGATATAATGAAATGTTTGCTGCCGGAGAGGACTTTGATCTTTATAAGAGAATCCGGAATGAAGGTGATATATTGTTTACCAGCAGGATCCGCGTTTATGAGTCACCAAGGAGATTCCGGAAAAGAGGATATTTTTCCGTGACCTGGATGTGGATTAAAAACGGAATATCAGTATGGTTCAAAAATAAGTCTATTTCAAAAATCTGGGAACAGGTTAGATAATGCGTCTGACTTTAACAATTATCTCTATCATCATCCTTTCGGCATTAGGTTTTTCTCAGACAGAGTATGTCCCTTCCGACAATAGAGTTTATGATTTCCTTGAACGTATGGAGACGCTTCAGATAATCCCGGATTATAATTCATTTGAAATTCCTAAGACACGGAGAGAGATCTCTGTATATATAAAAAAAATAATACAGGTTGAGTCAGTTCTGGATAAAGCCGACAGGGAATTTTTGGATGATTTGAAAATTGAATTTGAATATGAACTGTTTGGAACTCTTAATAAATCCGAAAGACTTGTGGACGGTGAAGGATATGATTTCCTCTCTCAAAACCAGAAATATTTTTACTTCTATAATGATCCGGGAAAAATAAATCTTTTCGTTAACCTTACCGGAGAGGGAAACCTCCTTTTTAAGAATGACATATTAAATCAAAACAGATCATCTGCCTTTTTGGGAATTATCGGTGGGGAGATAAGAGGTACAATCCTCGATAAGTTTGGGTTATATATAAAAGGAACCGACGGAAACGTATTCGGCAGCAGGGAAGCGGCCTATCTCAAACCGGATTTAAGATACAATTATAAACTAAATGAAAATCCAGGTGAAACTTTTTTTGATGAAACTGAGGGATATATTACTGCTGATTTTGATTTGATCAGATTTAAATACGGCAGGGACAGAATGAATATTGGGTATGGACCTGATAAAATTATTCTTGGTAATAGCGTTCCTCTGTTTGATTATCTCAACCTGAATATAAAATACAAATTTTTCAGTTATTCTTTCTTTCATGGTCAGCTGCTCGGCAGGGAATATTATGCTCAGGATAGTATAACCGGAGGGGTCCATGTTGTTGATAGTAAATATATGGCTTACCATCGGATTGCTTTCGATCTGTCAAAACATTTGAACCTGGGGGCAGGTGAAATCATCATATATGGTGAAAGACCTGTGGATCTTAGTTACCTTAATCCCTTCAGCTTTTATAAGTCTGTTGAACATTCAAACCGCGACCGGGATAATGCCATGTTGTTTTTCGATGTTAATAATAAAAGTTTCGAAGGCATAAAACTTTATGCCTCTCTGTTGATAGATGATATTAATTTCGGAAAGCTGGGTACTGGTTGGTGGGGCAATCAGACTATCATAAATGCCGGAGTAAATTCTGAGCTCTTATATAAGTTTCTTCCTTTAAGCCTTAAATTACAGTATACCAGGATTGATCCTTACGTTTATACACATCGTCTTGTGAGAAACAATTATACAAGTTACGGGTATAATCTTAGCTCATTTACCGATCCTAACAGTGAATTGTTTTTAACGGAGATAAGTTATAGGTTCAATAGCCGGCTCGCACTTTCGCTTATTTATAATTATAAGCTGCACGGTGCGAATCCTCTTGCTGCAGATGGGTCGATCCGGGAGAATGTCGGAGGAGATATAAATATCGGACATCGGCTGCCTGACTCAGAGCATGTCAGTTTCCTGGATGGCTATATGGAGTATTCCCGGTTTTATTCTGTGAGTATGGTGTACGAACCCGTAAATCAATATTTTATTACGCTTGAGGTGGATTACTTAAATGAGACATTGCAGACTATCAGCAATGAAATGTTTAATGTCATGCTCGGATTAAGACTTAAAATTTAATGGAGATAAAATGAAGCCTGGCAGGTTCAGAATACCGTCACTGGTAATTATACTCACATTAGGAATTGTGCTTGGAACCCAGATAGAGAAGATATTTTCGAATGATAATCTGCACGACAGCATTATAAAGCTGAATGATGTCCTTAACTACACCGAGAAATATTATGTTGAACAGGTTGATACTCCTAAACTTGTTGAAGCGGCTATTAATGGAATGCTTGCTAAGCTCGATCCGCATTCGGTCTATATTCCTGCAAAAGAGGTTGAAGGTATTGAAGAATCGTTCAGGGGTGATTTTGACGGTATAGGAATTGAGTTCCAGATAGTCAACGATACCATAACTGTTGTTTCCCCGATTTCGGGAGGCCCTAGCGAAGCCCTTGGCATCTTACCTGGCGATCGTATCATTAAAATTAGCGGTGATGATGCTGTCGGGTTCTCTAATGATGAAGTAATTAAAAAATTACGGGGGAGTGCCGGTACAACAGTAAAGGTGACAATTTATCGCCCTGAAGCAGATAAAACTATTGAATATGAGATCACGAGGGATAAGATTCCCCTCTATTCTGTGGACACTCACCTCCTGTTTAATGCTAAAACGGGCTATGTAAGTGTATCGAGATTTTCAGAGACTACATATGATGAATTAAAAGACGCCTTGAATGATTTAGAGAAAAAAGGTATGAAGCAATTAGTCCTCGATCTCAGAGGAAATCCGGGTGGATATCTGAATCAGGCTGTAGACGTGGCCGACTTATTCATTTCGGGAAAGAAGAAGATTGTATATACAAAGGGAAGAAGAAGCGATTTTGATGAAGTTTATTTTGCATCAGAGTCATCAGATTTTGAAAACACTCCCTTAATAATTCTGGTTAATGACGGGAGTGCTTCTGCAAGCGAAATTGTTTCAGGCGCGGTGCAGGATTGGGATAGAGGATTAATCGTGGGAGAAACTACCTTTGGGAAAGGACTCGTACAAAGACAATTTGTACTTCCTGATAATTCGGCTTTGAGGCTGACAATTTCCCGATACTATACTCCTTCGGGCAGGCTCATACAGAGAGATTATAAAGATGTTAAGAATAAGGAAGAATATTATTCTGAAGCAGGAAATGGTAATGAAAAAGAAGGTGATAATCTTTATCATTCTGCGGAAAAAGATTCCACAAGGCCTGTCTATAAGACTAATTCAGGCAGGATCGTATACGGCGGCGGCGGAATAACTCCTGACTATATCGTTAAGTCAGAAGACTTTACCGAATACACTACAGAGCTTCTGAAGAATAATGTTTTTTATCAATATACATTAAACTATCTCAGGAACAACGGAAACAGAATTCAGAATAAATATAATAATGACCTGAATGACTTTATTAGTAATTTTAATCTATCTGAACATGATATCAACAACTTCACAAATTTTGCAGAGTCAAAAGGTGTAGAGTATAACTCCGCAGAGTTTCTCAAAGACCGAAGCTATATTATCAACAGGCTTAAAGCGCAGATCGCCAGAAATTTCTGGAAAAATGAAGGATGGTATTCTGTCCTCCTGCATTCTGATAATCAGATGCTTAAAGCTGTTACTTTGTTCGATGAAGCAAAAGATCTGGCAAACTTAAAATGAAAATCGGGATTTTTTTATTTCTTTTACTGCCGGCTCTGATCCTTGCCCAGAGACCGGAAAGTCAACTCATAAAATCCGGTTTCTACTCAGATAAAAAAATTAAAGTCGGTGAGGAACTTACCTACGTAGTTAAATATTCGGTGATGAATCTGGGTGAAGTCAGGATAAAGGTAAAAGATAAAAAAACTATAAATGGAAAAACTTTTTATATAACTTATGCCTATATAGATTCCTACCCGGGAATTCCTTTTGTCGATCTTCACCAGATTTATGAGAGTTATGTTGATCAGAATTTGTATTCGGATTATTTCAAGGCTCTTATAATAGGGGATGAATATACCGCATATACCGAGTATAATTTTAATTATGATAAATCTCTTATTCATGTGAAAAAAGGGAAAGTAAACCCCGCCCAGGTGTGGACTGACTCAACAGTAATTGCAAACAAAAAATACCAGGATGGCCTCTCTATCTTTTATTATGCGAGGATGAACACAGGACGTAAAGCAGGCGAAAATGTTCCATGTTTCGTTACTGAAGATACTGTCTATACAAGGCTTAACTTTTATAAGGAAAAAGAGGGAATTTCTATCGATGCGGTTGATTATGATATTTCTTGTGTAAGGTTGGATGGTAGGACAGATTTTATTAGCGTATTCGGCCTTACAGGTTATTTTGAAGGCTGGTTTACTGCCGATGAGGCTGCGGTACCGGTTATCGCAAAAATGAAGGTAATTATTGGCAATATCACACTGGAGCTTAAATCATGGAAGAGAGAAGGATGGGTTCCCCCAAAATTCACAAACTAACCGCAGAAAATAAACTTTTTCCTTACCTTGAATATTACCCCCTGATTCATGAAAGTGTGTTCCTGGCATCGGGTGTGAAAATAATCGGAAATGTTAAAATAGGGGAGTTTTCTAGTGTTTGGTATAACACAGTAATCCGCGGAGACGTTCATTATATTTCCATCGGAAAAATGACCAATATACAGGATTGTTCTATGCTGCATGTTACAAATGGCCGATTTCCACTAAATATTGGAAATAATGTTACTATCGGACATTCCGTTACGCTGCACGGATGTACATTAAAAGATTTGAGCTTGATAGGTATGGGTGCAGTTATTCTTGATGGAGCCGAGATTGAAGAAAATGCGATGGTAGCGGCGGGTGCTGTAGTCACTCCCGGTTATATTGTTCCGTCAGGAAAATTAGCGGCAGGTGTACCGGCAAAGATATTAAGGGATCTCACAGAGCCTGAAATAAAAGATATTGCTGATTCATCCGATAGGTACCGCAGGTATACAGAGATAACTATAGAATCACTAAAAAAGGCTGAATAGAATTTATGGATATTAGATTCTGGGGAACGAGAGGATCAATTCCGGTTCCCGGAAATAGTACATTGAAGTACGGAGGAAATACTCCCTGCGTTGAGATACGAACGTCTTCAGGTAAAATGATTATTCTTGATGCCGGTACAGGTATCAGGGAGCTTGGGAACTATATAAATAATAATAATATAGATCAGCCTTTAGATATTCTTTTAAGTCATTATCACTGGGATCATATTCAGGGAATCCCTTTTTTTGGTCCTATCTATCAGAAGGGAAGAAAAGTAACTTTTTACGGAATTCCTGGCAGTGAAAAAAGCATCCATAACCTCCTGAGCAGCCAGATGGATAAAGATTATTTTCCGATAAATATTGATGAGACTGCCGCTGATATTCAATTTAAGCACCTCACTCCGAATGAGAGCTTTGAACTTGATGGAGCCCGGATCGAAACAATAAATGTTTACCACCCTTCACCTACACTTACGTTCAAACTTAAGGAAGGCGATAAAAGCATCGTATATATGACCGATAATGAGCTTGACGTTGAGGGTGAAAATGATTCCAACCTTGAAGAAAAAATAAAAGAGAAAAATAAAGAATTAATAGAATTTTGTTCCGGTTGTGATTATCTTATACATGATATGATGTTTGATGAACTTGGAAAAGTTAGACCAGGCTGGGGACATTCGAGCAGTAAAGCGCTCGCCCGGTTTGCGATGACGGCTGGAGTTAAAAATTTTGTATTCTTTCATTATAATCCTGACTATACTGATATGAAGATAGATAAAATACTTAAGGATACTCAGTCATGTTTAAAACATTTCGGATCATCAGCAAATTGTATCGCTGCGGCTGAAGGCTTAACTATATCTCTTTAATGGAAAATGGAAATTGGTAAAAAACCTGAGAGTTAATTCGGTTCAAAAGTATCCTGATAAAGTTCTTTTTCACAGACTGGTTTCCGGATTAAAAGATGAGTTTGGCTTCGAAATAGAATCTCTTCTGATCAATTTTGTCTCATCCGAATATCTTCTTAAAATCAATAAAAAGTTTCTCCGGCATGATCATCTCACAGATATAATTACCTTTAATTATAGTAAAAATAAGCTCTCGTTCGACTCTGAATTGTACATTTCGCTGCAGGATGCTGCCAGAAATGCAAAAAAATACAATGTGACTTTGGAACAAGAATTGATAAGGTTAGTAATACATGGTGTTCTTCATCTCCTGGGATATGACGATAAAAGGCATAAAGAACAGGTTGTGATGAAAAGAATGGAAAATAGACTGGTAAATAAGTATATGTGCTTAATAGGATAAATTATGCAAATTATGGTAACTGAAATAGTAAATTTATTAGCAGACATTTTTGAAAATCTGGATAAAACCAGTTCATTAGATAAGGCTATCAATGAAATAAAAATAAATAAAAGATATAATAATAATATTCTTGCTACTGCTTTCAGCTGGATTTATGAAAAGAAAATAAGGGATATGGGTGAGGAAGCAGAACATGAAGAATTAGTTACTAAAGGAAAAAGATTATTTTCTGAAGAAGAGAAATCTGTAATCGGAGTAAGTAATTTCAATTATCTTCTTCACCTGAATAATATCGGGTTACTGACAAACCTTGATTTGGAAATTATTATTGAAGAACTTAAGTTATTCCCTCGTGAATTAATAAATACTGAGTCGATAAATGTAATTATTATATCTTTGTTTCTTGAAGTAAATACCCTTACACTTCCGGGAAGCAGATTATTGTTATATTCATCCGATACAATTAATTGAGGAAATGCTGGTAAGTTATGAGTAAGAATTTAGTGCTGGTTGAGTCACCCGCCAAGGCAAAAACTATTAATAAATATTTAGGCAAAGATTTTCACGTTGAAGCAACGGTGGGCCACATACGCAATCTTCCGAAAACCAAGCTCGGTGTAGAACTTGAAAATGGCTATAAACCTCAGTTCGTTACTATTAGAGGTAAAGGCGATACTGTAAAAAAAATAAAATCTCTTGCTTCTAAAAGCAGTAATATATATATAGCAACTGACCCCGACCGTGAAGGTGAGGCAATTGCTCAGGATATTGCCGATATACTGAATGGCAGTGGTGATTCAAAAATATTCCGGGTTCTGTTTAATGAGATCACTAAAACGGGAGTTCAGAAAGCGATGAAGGCTCCTCGTGCAATTGATGTGAACCTCGTTAGCTCACAAAGAGCGCGGCGTGTAATGGACCGTATCATCGGTTACCAGATAAGCCCTTTTCTCTGGAAAGCAATCATTGAACTGTCCGGCAGCAGTTCTCTGTCAGCCGGAAGGGTACAGTCGGTTGCCTTAAAGCTTATCTGTGACAGAGAAGCTGAGATTGATAAATTTATTACGACTGAATATTGGTCAATCTGGGCGATCTTTAAGACGGATAATGGTGAAACTTTTAAGGCAAAGCTGTTCAGCATAAACGGAAAGGACATAAAAGTTCCGCCTAAACCGGTGATGAACCAGCAGGAATGGGATGAATTTTTAAGTAATTATTTGGCTCTCGGCAATGAAGAAACAGCAGGGGAATATTTTGACAGGTTAAGCCGCAAAGAAAAATTTACTATCACTGGCATTACCAAGAGAAATACAAAACGTAATGCTCCCGCCCCCTTTATTACAAGTACACTGCAGCAGGAAGCATCACGCAGATTGAGAATGCGTCCTAAACAGACTATGATGATAGCTCAGAAATTGTACGAAGGTGTTGATCTCGGGAAAGCCGGCACTCAGGGTTTGATAACGTATATGCGTACTGATTCAACACGAATTAGTGATGAAGTCCTCCCCTCGGTTCGTGAGTTTATAAAAGATAATTATGGAGCAGAGTACGTTCCGGATTCTCCTAATCTCTTCGGTAATAAGAAGGAGAATGTTCAGGATGCTCATGAAGCTGTACGGCCTACTTCCATGGAATTTTCTCCTGACAAAGTTAAAGGTAGTCTCGATAAAAAGTCTTTGCAGGTTTATGAACTCATCTGGAACCGTTTCATTGCCTCGCAGATGAAACCTGCAATATTTGAAACAACGGTTATTGAGATCTCTGCTGATGAATTTTTATTTAAGGCTTTCGGAAACGCTGTAAAATTCAGCGGGTACCAGAAAGTTTATGAAGAGATGATGGAAAAGAAAGATGGTGCCGAGGAAAAAGAAGAGTATCGTAATGAAAAGATCCCGCTGGGACTTGAGAAAGACGATATTCTCCGACTTGAAGAACTTTATAAAACTCAGCATTTCACCCGTCCTCCTGCACGTTTTACTGAAAGTTCTTTGATTAAAGAGCTTGAAAGTAAGGGTATCGGCCGGCCTAGTACTTATTCTCTTATTGTAAGTACAATCCAGGATCGGAAATATGTCAAACAGGAAGAACGAAAACTCATGCCTACATCGCTAGGCAAAACTGTCAGCGATATACTTGTAAAGAACTTTCCGAATATTATAAATGAGGATTTCACGGCGGCAATGGAAGGTGAACTCGACCAGATTGCCCAGGGTGATAACCAGTATGAAAATGTTTTGAATGATTTCTACATGCCTTTCTCTAAAGCTCTTAAATCTGTGGAAGATAAAGTTGATAAAATATATTGTGATGAGTGCGGCCATGAAATGGTGATTAAGGTTGGAAGATTTGGTAAATATCTGGCATGCAGTAACTACCCGGATTGTAAGAATATAAAGTCACTTAAAGAAATAGCCGCTCAGCATCAGGAACCCGAATATACGGGCGATGTTTGTGAAAAATGCGGTGCAAAGACCGTCTACAGGGAAGGAAAATTCGGAAGGTTTATCGGCTGTGAAAGATATCCTGATTGCGATTTTGTTAAAAATATCACTCTGGGTGTAAGTTGTCCTAAATGTAAGGAGGGTGACGTAGTAGAACGAAAATCCAGAAAAGGCAGATTGTTCTATGGTTGCTCAAGATACCCCGACTGTGACTTTGTAAGCTGGTACAGACCGGTGCCGCAGGAATGTCCAAATAAGGATTCGGCTTATATGGAAAAAAGATATTCGGTCAAAAAAGGAAATTATCTCAAGTGCCCTCAGTGCGGTGAAGAATTAATTCTGGAAGAGATAGAAAAGGATTAAATGGAAATTCGCAAGGTTTCCAATAAATTTCTTAGCGACCTTCAAAATCTTAAACGCTATTCTGATAATACGGTTAAATCCTACAGAATTGACCTGGAGGATTTTACATTATACTGTATCGAGCAAAATCATCCCGAAATTGATACTATAAATACCCGGTTTATTAAAATATACCTGGCATTCTTAAATAACCGTGTGATTAGTAAAAAGTCGATCTCAAGAAAACTTGCTGCTATCAGGTCCCTCTTCAAATACGCATTTCAACATGACTATATAAAGATTAATCCTGCGTCCGTTATACGGAATCCAAAATCAGCCAGAACACTTCCGGAAGTAATCTCATCTAAAGTTATTCTTTCCGCATATGCTGAGGCTGATAGTCTTGCTGTACATCCCGAGCTTGTTAAAGTTATTTTCGAACTTCTGTATGGATGTGCAATACGCGTATCTGAACTGTGCAGAATAAACATGGAAGATATAGATCTCTCGGGAAAAACATTAAAGGTTTTTGGAAAGGGAAATAAGACCAGGATTGTTCCAATAGGCACTAAATCAATACCGGTCATAAAAGATTATCTCGTTTTACGCGGTAGCATAAAAGGAAAGGAGCCATTAATCGTCACTGAAGCTGGGGAAAGAATATATCCCCGTTCTGTGCATCGTATAATAAACAGGTACCTTTCAATCGTCTCCGATGTTAAAAAGAAAAGTCCCCATATTCTCCGGCATAGCGCTGCTACACATATGCTGGACAATGGTGCTGACCTGAACGCGGTAAAGGATATTCTGGGGCATGAGAATCTTTCAACAACTCAGATATATACTCATGTTAGTATCGAACGGTTGAAAAGCACGTATAAAAAATCACACCCTAAATCTTAAACAAATTTGGAGGAAGAAATGAACATCTCTATAACCGCCCGCAGATTTAAAGCTCACGATACTTTAAAAGATTTTATTAGAGACGAACTTTCCTCTTTGAATAAGTACAGCGAAGATATCCTTAGCGCAGAAGTTATTCTAAGTTATGTGAACAGTAAGGACAGTATAAAAACTGCAGAAATAAATTTATCGATACCAGGACATATTATTACTGCTAAAGAAGATACTGATGATTTTAAGAAGTCTGTTGTTGCAGCCTCAGAGAAAGTTAGCAGACAGTTGAAAAAGATAAAAACCAGGAAAATAGCTAGAGTAAAATGATAAAGATTGATCAGAAATCAATTTCACGGAGAGAATTCATTACAGTCGAGTTTCTCTATAAGAACTGTAAAGAATTATTTAAATTAAAATTGTTTTCGGATAAGTCCGGGTTCAGCAGAAAGATATATGATCAGAACCTGCATAGACCCGGACTTGCTCTGGCAGGATTTGTGGATCTCTTTTCATATTCCCGCGTGCAGGTATTCGGTAATACCGAAATACAGTATCTGGCTCAATTGACAGACAAGAAAAAAGCTGAAGCAATTGAGCGCATTTTTAACTTCGATATCCCCTGCATAATATTGACGGATAATAATCATCCTTCACAATTACTGCTGGATTTAGCTAACAAACATCACATCCCTGTATTTGTTTCTATACAGCCTACAACAAAATTGATCTACCTTGTGAGTGATTTCCTCGACGACCAGTTTAGTCACCGGGTTTCTATGCACGGTTCCTTCGTTGATGTCTATGGCGTCGGCATATTGTTTGTTGGAAAATCAGGGATTGGAAAAAGTGAAGTCGCACTTGACCTTATAGAAAGAGGCCACCGCCTTGTGGGAGATGACGTAATAATCCTCACAAAAAAGGGTGAAGGCATACTTATGGGGGCAGGTACCAATATTTCCAAGCATTTTATGGAAATAAGGGGACTGGGTATACTGGATATTGAGAGAATGTTCGGGATTCGGGCAATTCGTTACCAGAAAAGACTTGAAGTTATTGTAGAACTTGAGATTTGGGACGAAAAAGCAGAATATACCAGGACTGGCCTTGATGAGAGTTTTGTCAAGATCCTGGATAGCGAAATTCCGTATGTCAAATTACCGATAATTCCTGGGAAAAATATCACTGTGATTTCCGAAGTCATTGCTTTACACTATCTTTTAAAACATTATGGGCATGATGCCGCAAAAGTTTTCCAAAAAAGGCTTAATAAAATACTGAACGGCGAAATTGACGAGGATCGTCGTGGAATAGATTATTTTGAGCACGACTTCGAGTGATTTAGCTGTCGGAAACCCTTGACAAAGATGCCTTATTTTTTTAGATTCCGCAACCTATTATGAAGAAACTATACTACTTCTCCAGTTCAAAACTTCAATTTGTTGAAGTTAAAAATTTTAAGAAAAAGGTAATTTTATACTTTTGCGCTGCAATTTTAATTCTTTCAGCCACTGTATACGGTACTTTAAACTTTATCTCAGAAATCACGGGGTCAGGTAAAAGTCTGTCTTCACTGAAGGAAGAGAATAGTTTCCTTCAAAATAAGCTTGTAGAAACCTCCCATCTATATAAAAAGCTTGATTCTGAGCTGGATAGCCTGGTAAATGAAAATAATACACTCAGGATTGCTGCAAATTTATCCCCTGTTTCTGAAGAGGAAGAACAGGTTGGAGTTGGGGGTGGTTATTTTGATAATGACGTTGATTTTATGAAGGGCAATGTTGCTGAGGAACTGAAAGAAGCTCTCTCTTATGTTGACGAAGTAAGCAGGAAAGTAGCTTTTGAAAAGGCCCAGTTTAGTGAAATTTCGACTAAAATAAAGCAAAACGAGAAGTTATTTGAATGTTTGCCGGCAATAAAGCCATGTACCGGAGTGATAGGCAATGAATTTGGTATGAGAATGCATCCGATCTTAAATATACGGAGGATGCACGAGGGTGTTGATATTGTAACAAATATCGGTACTCCTGTTCACGCTTCTGGGGACGGAAGAGTCGATTTTGTCGGAAGGAAAGGCGGATATGGCCTTTGTGTTGAAATAAACCACGGTTTTGGATATAAGACCATTTATGGCCATTTGTCTAAAACTGAGGTGAAAGAAGGACAGAAGGTTGATCGAGGCTTTGAAATAGCAAGATCGGGCACTTCAGGACTTTCCACTGGACCGCATCTCCATTATGAGGTTGAGCATAATGGGGTTAAACTTAATCCCGAAGATTTTTTCTTTGATGATATCAATTTCTTTGCTGTTGCAGGTAAAGACTAATTTAGCGGAGATTTAATATATGATATGGACAGTAGAGCTGGCAGCGTATCTTGATGATGCACCCTGGCCTGCTACAAAAGATGAATTAATAGAATACGCTGAAAGGATCGGAGCCCCGTATGAGGTTATTGAGAATCTTCATGAGCTTGAAGATTCGGATGAACCATATGAAACAATAGAAGATATCTGGCCCGACTATCCCTCCGACGAGGATTTCTTTTATAATGAAGATGATTACTAAGCGCTTCACCGCGCTTTTTTTATTATGAGTTATGATAAATGGAATGGTGTTTATGGACAGGATTCCGTTAAAGCTTTATTAAATTCGTTAATCTCATCTGAAAAAATTCCGCACGCTTTCCTTTTCAAAGGTAATGATGGGGTCGGTAAAGAATTTACCGCCATCAGGTTTGCCCAGTCAATAAATATCCGGAACCTTCCCCCTGAAAAAGGGCTCCATATCAGCCAGCTTATAAAGAATCTGAATGAACCTTATATAAAATATATTTTTCCGCTTCCCAGGGGACGGAATGAGACGGAAAACAGCGGCCCAATGGAAAAACTTAGTCAGGAAGATATTGATCTTATCAAAGAGGAACTGGAAGAGAAGATTAAGAACCCCTACCATCGTATCAAAATTCCAGGGGCGAACCAGATTAAAATAAGCAGCATAAGAGATATTCGGAAGTTCCTTTCAATGGATTATAGTGACCTTAAGTTCCGTTTTGTTCTGATATCATCCGCGCATATGATGAATGAGGAAGCTCAGAACGCACTGCTTAAAAACCTGGAGGAACCTCCGGACGGAATTATATTTATCCTTACCACACCATTTCCGGAACAACTGAGGGAAACTATACGATCCAGATGCTGGATAATTAATTTTCAGCCGTTGAAAGACGAGGATGTTGAGAATATCCTGGTGTCTGATTTTAATGCAGACAGGCAGTCAGCTCACGCTGCTGCGGCTTTTTCTAATGGTTCTATGACAGAAGCTGCTAACCTGCTTCAGCACGATTTACCGATGCTGAAAGAAAAAACAATTCTTGTACTGCGTTATTCATTCGGCAGAAGGTACCATTCTGCTCTCGAGGAATTTAATTCAGTAGCATCAGGGCAGGGGAGTGAGTCATTTAAAATTCTTGTTCTGATGATTTTATCATGGTTGAACGACCTTCAGAAGTTCAGAGCGGGTTTGACAAATTATTTTTTCGATGATTATGCTGAAACATTGCAGAAATTTAATTTGAAGTTTTCTGATGTTGAACTTAACGATATTGTTTTTAAGCTTGATAAAGCAGCATCATTGTTGAAAAACAATGTTAACATTAATACTCTTACATTGAACATCATCACAGAATTATCCCGGCTAACTCAAAAGTAATTCTCTCGCCTAATCTATTTTTAGATACACCCTTCAGGTTATCAGCAGCCTATTAAGTATTGTCCCTGATTATTTAGCTATTTTTGATTATTTTTAATATTCATTTTGAAAATATCTAAAAGAGGAGAATATGCGGAAAGTAGTTATCACAGCGGCAAAAAGAACACCTGTTGGTTCCTTTAACGGTAGTCTTGCATCTTTTAGTGCTGCCCAGCTGGGAAGTATCGCAATTAAGGGGATTCTTGAAGATTCAAAAATAGATGGTAATCTTATAGACGAAGTGATCATGGGAAACGTTTTGACAGGAGGTCAGGGACAGGCTCCCGGACGGCAGGCCGCGATTTTTGCGGGATTGCCCGAGAAAACAGAGTGCCTTACTATCAATAAAATGTGCGGAAGCGGACTTAAATCGGTAATGCTTGCACAGCAGGCTATCGCTTTGGGAGACGCTGACATAATTATTGCCGGTGGACAGGAGAGTATGACAAATGCTCCGTATCTCCTTCCTAAGGCACGTTCCGGCTACAGGCTTGGTAATGGTGAGGTTGTTGATTCAATGGTTAAGGATGGGCTCTGGGACGTTTATAACGATATCCATATGGGAAGCTGCGCGGAGTCCTGCGCCAGGGATTTCTCCTTTAAAAGAGAAGAACTTGATGAGTTCGCCACAAATTCGTACAAAAAAGCTCTTGATGCTCAGAAGGCTGGCAAATTTAAAGACGAAATCATAAAAGTCGGTATTAAAACTAAAAAAGGAGAATCTTTCGTTGAGGAAGATGAAGAGCCTGGACGCGTTATTTTTGATAAAATAGCAACCTTGAGACCTGTTTTCGAAAAAGAAGGTGTGGTTACGGCGGCTAATGCTTCAAGTATAAATGACGGCGCTGCGGCATTACTTGTTATGAGTGAAGAAAAAGCTAAAGAACTGGGATTGACTCCATTGGTAGAAATTGTTGCACAAAGCTCGGCTGCTAAAGCTCCTATTGAGTTTACAACTGCTCCTGCTGATGCAATAGCTAAGGTTCTTAAAAAAGCCAATCTTACAAAAGATGATATCGACCTTTATGAAATAAATGAGGCTTTTGCGGTGGTGTCCCTTGCGGTTAATAAAATACTGGGACTGGATAACTCAAAGATTAATGTGAACGGCGGTGCAATCGCAATTGGCCATCCTATCGGCGCTAGTGGTGCCAGAATTCTGGTTACGCTTATACACGAAATGAAAAAGCGTAACTCAAAATACGGATTGGCTTCTCTATGTATTGGTGGGGGAGAGGCTTCCGCTTTAATAGTTAAAAATCTCTAAAAACGGAAGGTTAAAATGGATATTAAAAAAGTTTCAGTTATTGGCGGCGGAACTATGGGTAATGGTATTATCCATGTTTTTGCCCTCAAAGGTTTTAAGGTAAACCTGGTCGAGATGAGTCAGGATCTTACAGAAAAAGCGATAGCCACTATCACCAAAAATCTCGATAGGCAGGTTAAAAAAGAGGTTATTTCCGAAGAGAATAAAAACTCTGCACTGGCTAATATCAGCAAGGTCGTCGGCGTGGAAAATACTCCCGCAGATTCAGATTTAGTCATCGAAGCAATCTATGAGAATAAAGAAGCTAAGCTTAACGTTTTTAATAAGTTAGAATCATTAGTTAAAAAGGATTCTATATTTGCCTCTAATACATCATCCATTTCAATTACTGAATTATCTGCTGCAACCAGGGCAGATAAATTCATTGGTATGCATTTTATGAATCCGGTTCCAATGATGAAACTGGTTGAAATTATCCGTGGATATTCTACAAGTGATGATACTTTCCAGACAATCAAAGCTTTATCCGAAAAACTAGGTAAAGTTCCGGTCGAGGTTTTCGATTATCCGGGCTTCATCTCAAATCGTATCCTTATGCCTATGATAAATGAGGCTGTTTTTGCCCTTATGGAGGGTGTGGCATCTGCGGAGGATATTGATACAGTTATGAAACTTGGAATGAATCATCCAATGGGACCATTGACCCTGGCTGATTTTATCGGACTTGATGTCTGCCTTGCTATTATGGAAGTACTGTATGACGGATTTAATGATCCTAAATACAGGCCTTGTCCGCTGCTGAAAAAAATGGTTGCTGCCAGGAAGTTAGGAAGAAAATCGGGTGAAGGTTTTTTTGCCTATGAATAATTTATGCTAATCTTGTTAAATGCTGAAAAAAAATAAAACAATTATTTTAAGACTAATAGTTAAGTCTCAACAATTAAAGAGAAATTTCCAGAAAAAATTTTCTAAAATTATTGGAGGCGAATATACCACATTTAGTTTTATTTCAGTTATAATCGGAATTGTTGTTGGTCTGGCTGCTATACTATTTCACAACTCAATCGATTGGCTGAATAGAATATTCTTTAATCGTCCTGGTTCTGACCCATTCATTTTAGGTACAGCTGTTATAATTCTCATTCCCGCTGCGGGCATGCTTATCCAGGCAATTATGATCCTGGCTGCGCCTGATATCGCAAAACACAAAGGCATTCCCGATGTAATAAAAGCTGTTGCTCTTAGAGGAGGTTTTATCTCTTTCCGTACAACCTTGTTTCATTTTGTTGCTCCGATAATCTGTATGGGAACAGGTGGTACTGTAGGTCCTGAAGGTCCTGCCGCTCAGTTGGGAGGAGGTATTGCTAGTAAGCTTAGCAGCCTTTTAAGAATCTCTGAAGAACGTATAAGAATTTTTACGGCGGCGGGTTCAGGTGCGGCTATAGCTGCCATTTTTAACGCTCCTTTGGGCGGAATCTTTTTTGCATTTGAACTCGTCCTGTTAAATGATTATCACGCTCCAACTTTTGCTTCGCTCATTCTGGCTACTGTTTCTGCCAGCGCAGTATCAAGAATATTTCTTGGTAATGTTTCTGTTTTCCATTTTCATATTCAGTCGGTGAATTATTCCTATCTTTATTTGTATGCTGTTCTGGGATTATTTGCTGGAGTTATTTCATTTCTGTTTATACGTTATTCAAACTGGCTGTATGTTCTGTTCAGGGATAGGATTTATAAGAAAAGGATTCCTCAATGGTTAGGAATGGTAGCCGTGGGTTTAATGGTTGGGGTGAGCGGATATTTCTTTAAAGAAATCTTCGGGATTGGCTATGAGGCTATAAATGAATTGCTGAAAAATTCTTTAGCCTGGCAGATAGTCCTTGTTATATTTTTACTAAAGTTTTTGCTTGTCCCTTTAATTTTAAATTCGGGCGGATTTGGTGGATTATTTGCTCCTTCATTGTTTATGGGAGCATGTTTTGGTTATCTTTTTGCTTTTTTCTTTAATTCTGTGTGGGGATTGAATTTAGATACAAGTAAATTCGTTCTTGTCGGAATGGGTGCGGTACTTGGGGGCGCTAATACAATTCCTATTTCAGCAATTCTGATAATGTTTGAAATGACGCAGGATTATACTTTCATACTTCCGCTTATGCTTGCTGTAATTATCAGTTCAATGTTCGTTCAGATTGCTTTAAAAGGTTCGGTTCAGGCACAGCATCTGGAAGCAGAAGGATTCAGAATCTCTGAGGGACGGATGGCAAACTTGTTAAGGTCAATTACCGTTAATGATGTTGACCTGCAAAGGATTGACCTGGTAAATGAAAATACACCTTTGCCTGAGTTAATAGTCCAGTTGGTTGAAAGCCCCAATAGCTCATTCTATACAATTGATTCAGGAGGTGAACTATGCGGTATCATTACAGAAAATGAGATGCGACCGATTATCACCGAGTATGAAATTGTTAAAAATGTGCTTGTAGCACGGGATGTGGCTAATCCTGAAATTACTGTTGTGCATACCAGTGACGATCTGGATTATATTTTAAATTTGTTCGGAAAATTGAATGTTGATCAGCTGCCGGTAGTAGATTCAAAGAATCCTTCAAAGGTACTTGGGGCTATTACCAGGCAGAAAGTTATTTCAGTATATAATCGTGAATCCTTAAGAGAAGATATGGCTTTCGGGTTAGCTAAAGAATTAAAAACCATCGACAGGATAAGGCCGATAAAGGTTGCGGCTGATTATTCTATAATGGAAGTTAATTTACCCGATTCCTTTATAGGCAAGAGTTTAATAGATCTGAAAATAAGAAACTCTTATGGAATAGAAGTTCTTATGATCAAACATTCAAAGGATATTTTTGATACACATAGTCAGTCGGAAATCGTAACCCCAGATCCCAATTACAAATTAAGAAGTTATGATCGGCTGATTGTATTTGGTAAGGATGAAAAGCTGAAAAAGTTCTTTAATCATCAATAATCCTTAATAACCTGTTCGTCTGATAATATATATTATGTAAACTAGTATTCCTTTGTAATTTCTTCAAATTTTAACTTTTATCCACGTTACTCCCCCGCATCAGTTATTTAACTATATCAAATTCTGTTTTGAAATCCCGGTTGGTTCAGATTGGCTGTTCTAAATATTTGTACGGAATGTTTTTATCATTTCGGAAAGGATTTTTTGCTGAGGAATAATTTCTTATCCTGGTCCTGCTATCAAAAGAAGTTACCGAGCTTGATCAGAATAAAGATTATGGCCATGATAAGAAGTATCCATAGCATGGGACTTTTTCTGCGTGAAATGTGTTTCCTTTGCGTTCTGAACCCTAGCTGACGTTTTTTTCTCTCTACAGGGTCCGTTTCAGGACTATAAAACCTGGGGGTATAGTCAAAAACTCTATGGTTCGGTTTTTTCATAAACATAGTGTGTAACCTGGTCTTTAATTCTCAAATATGGCAGACACAAACAGGCCGGGATCAAAATTCTGCAGGTCATCAATGGCTTCACCGACGCCTATATATTTTACTGGAATTTTCTGTTTAGCGCAAATCTGAAATACAACTCCACCTTTGGCGGTTCCGTCGAGTTTGGTAATTACAAGCCCTGTGATATTGGTCACTTTAGAGAATTCCTCTGCCTGTATGAGTGCGTTCTGTCCTGTTGTACCATCCAGAACAAGAAGAGTTTCATTGGGAGCATACTCAACCACTTTCCCTGACACTCGCTTTATTTTGTTTAATTCCTCCATCAGGTGGGCTTTATTATGAAGTCTGCCCGCGGTGTCAATTAAAACTACGTCGTATTTTTCTTTTACAGCCCTCTGTATGGTATCAAAAGCTACAGAGGAGGGATCGGCGCCTTTACCTTTCTGAACAATCTCCACGCCGGCTCTTTCAGCCCATATATCCAACTGTTCATTGGCGGCAGCTCTGAAGGTATCGGCTGCTCCCACTATAACACGCAGCCCTGACTTCTTGAAGTTATATGCAAGTTTCCCGATGGTAGTGGTCTTCCCTGCTCCGTTAACACCAACAATAAGAATGACATATGGCTTATATTTTTCTATGTCATTCCCGTTGGATTTGTTTTCCGTGTTTAGAACTTCTATCAATTCCTTCTTAACCGACTCAAGAATGTTTATTTTGCTGCGATCTTTTTCCCTGTGGAGCCTTTCCCTCGCACTTTCAATGATGCTTTCTGATGTGTCAAATCCTATATCCGAGGTGACAAGGATTTCTTCTATTTCATCCAGCGTCTTATCGTCAAGAACAGCTTTCCGGGTTACGGTTTCGTTTATGGTATCGACTATCCTTGTCCTGGTCTTTGCCAGCCCGTCTCTGAGTTTTGAGAAATTTATATTTTCAAACAGATTCATATTTCTTTCGTTTTAAGAATTCCACTGCACGTATAATATAGCCCATGAATGATACGAAAATTAAAATTATGCTCAGGCCGTAAAGAGATAAATATATAAATGAATCTTTTGGGATGCCAAGTACGATAAGAAGAATCACAATTCCGATAATGATTACTGTAATCTTACCGAGAACATTTGAAGGAAGCACCCGGCCTATTTTCTGGGCTACAATAATTCCACCAATAAATATCAGAATATCCCTGGCGATTATCATGATAAAATAATAAGAAGGGATCTCACCGATAATAAATAACTTAATTATAATAGCGGCTATAGCTACTTTATCTGCAAGCGGATCAATTATTTTACCGAATTCTGTAACCTGGTCATATTTCCTTGCGAGATATCCATCAAGGATATCTGTTAGAGCAGCAATTACAACAACGCTGAAGATGATTATCCTCATCCCGGGATCACCAAGATAATCAAACAAATACCACAGAGGAACCGCCATCACAAGCCGGAACATCGATAGCAAGTTCGAGGGCGTCGATATTTCTTCTATTGAGTACCTCATCTTATAACGGCAAATTTACCAATCTTTTCTTCAACTTCATTATTTGAATCGTCCAGCCGTACTATTCTGTATATATATATTCCGCTGCCGAGCTGCTTGCCCGACTCATCTTTCATATCAAAGTCTGCTCCCCCGTTTCCGTCGGTCTCCTCCAGTTCGTTCATTCTAATCCCATTGAGGTTCCAGATGATTATCTTAGCCCTCCTGGGAAGGTTCGCAAATGTCATCTTCCCCGACACAGCTTTTGCGGGATTGGGATAAACATAAACATCGGAAAGATCTTTTGCATATCCTGTAAGTACCAGGTAGCTTCCGGCTCCGGAATTAATGGGGATCCCATCCGAAGAAGTCAGGTTGAGAATCCTCAGGCGGTACTCCTTCCCTATCGAGCCTACGGGTTTATTCCCTTTAAGGTTAAGATAAATTACTTTTCCGTCTGAAGCATCAACATTTACACTGGTAACCTTGTTCGCCGGATCAAAGTTGAAATTCTCAGGGTTCCCGGCTTCAGATGGATTAACACTTTTGTTAAAAACAATTTTTATCGTATATGGATCGAGTATCTCAAATGAACTTACAAAAAACTCTTCAGGTATATTCACCGAATCAACACTGAATATGGTTGTGTCGGTGGGAATCGGCGAACCGTAAAAATCCTTCAGACGGTTCGTAATCAACATATTGGTTCCTACCGGCAGATTCTCATTATACGAAAGTACGTAAGAATACTGATTTGCCGGAGAAACCGAATTTGGATACCCGATTCCTGATACCAGAAATGATTCAAGGTTCTCAATAGTATTATTAATCCTTTCAGAGAAGGTAACCTGTATATTCTTGCGCGTTCTGCCGATAACTGAAATAACCCTGCCTGGTACGTGAGAGTAAACCGTTAAAACGGGACTCTGGTTAGAAAGTTGATCCGGTTTTGTTACATCGTATCCCTGGACAGTATAGTAATATTCTTTTCGTGGAGATATCTGGTAGGAATCAGTGTACTCATTCGTCCCTGAAGAATCAATTAGAACAAGTGAATCTGCAGATAACCCCCGGTATATGTAGTAAAACTGTCCTGATCCGCTCCACGACAAATGAATGGAAACTGAATCAATACTATACCCTGAAAGGTTGTAAGGAGTGCCTGCTTTGTTTGAAACAGCAAACTCTATGAATTTGATTCCGTTCTGGGTTGGAAAAGCAACTTCAGGTACGTTATTTTTATTCAAATCGCCTACAAAAATGGAGTTGGAATTAATGTTCTCTTTGTAAGAAATAATCTTTACATCCCCAAAATCATCCTTAAAGATATATGAATAAGGGAATACAAAAAGTATAAGTTCATCTTCCCCATCATTATCAATGTCGGCAAAACGGATACTGTTCTCTATGTTGCGAAAAGTTCCTCCCCCCGAGAATTCCGTAGATGCATCGACAAATCCTTCCTGGTAAATATTCTGAAGTGAATTTCCTGAATATTTATAAACGTTCAGAATGTAAAACGGGGCGATATCATAAGCTGTAAGGGAATGAAGCAGAACAGCAATTTCTTCCTGTCCGTCGCCGTCAAAATCTCCGGCTGTAAGAAACTCTGCCGAAGACATAAAGAAGGTCGAATCCTGAATAAAAGGAGTGTACCCGCCGCTGCCGTTCGATTCGTAGCTGAAGATATCTCCATCTTCATCAATCATCCAGAATTCTTTATTACCGTCATGGTCGAGATCGGTAACCACTGAATGAGGCAGACCCAGAATATTGCCGTTGTACCTTTCAGGTGTAAAGTTGCTCAGAAATTTTGTCCCCGTATGTTTCAGGTCATTATCAAATTTCCATACGGATAATGAACTGTCTGTAGTCTGGTTAAAAGCAATTACCTCTGGCTTTCCATCGCCATCCAGATCATTTGCAAGTGCCGGCCAGAAGGTGTTGGATGAATCAGTGAATTTATTCTGAAGTGTAAACGTACCCGCGTTAGTTTGTTCATCTATATAACCGGTCCCTATATTTGAACTCAGCAGGTCCGTTTTACCGTTGTTATTAAAGTCTCCAACATCCCGCGGAAGTTTATTCTTTACTGAATCAATAGCAGAGAAAGTATTATTATTCAGCTGATAGAGTGTGTAATAAACATCCTCGGAGTTATAAAATTGACGTGATAAAACTTCATTAAAATCGTTCGTTGAGAAATTAACGGGATCTTCATAAATACTTCCCCTCGGCAGACTGAAAGGCTGTACATATTCCGCTGCCATATCAGCGTTATATTCCACGGGTATTACGAATATGGAATCTTGCGCGGCAGGATCCAAAACTGTTGTCTTTTTTCCTACGAGATTTTCGGCCTGCATATATACTTCATACACCGAGTTTTGTTCAACAAGCTGCTTTGGAATAAACCCATAATGAACATTCTTCACAAACTGATTATTAGTATTAAATCCATCAAGAGTTATGAAGTCGAAATTCCCGGTCGATCCCAGCTGCCTGTAAAACATTTTAGTAACACAGGGCTGGTTCGTGTATACAGAAGCCAGTATTGTTGCCTTTTCGCCATAGAGGGCTGGACCCAGTGTTACCAGCATAGCCTCGGGTGCTGTTCTTATAATATTAAAGTTAACTCTCTCTTCCAGCGTCCTCCCGTTTGTCAGATTCACCAGGATACGCAGACCGTAAACAGAGTCGGGTAGCTGGGATATATTCAATGTGTAAATATGTTTGTTGGCAAACTGGTTTCTTCCGTCGGGAATAAGTGAGATCCAGTCATCAGGATTTAACCCGTAACCATAGTCGAGCTGGTAGTTCACAAAATATGGCGAGAGAACGGTTGCAATGACTTGTACTGAATCGCCGAAAGTAGAAAAATCCTGCGTAGGATTTTCAAATTTTATTATTGAGGGCGCACCTACATTAAGCGCATTATACAGGTTCAGCCGTCCTGCTCCGGTTTGAATATCCCAGCCTGGACTCCCGATATCATCGGATGTGCTTTTTAATATCTGTTTTACTTCTTCATTTGTAAAAGAATTCTTCGATAGGATCAGAGCAGCAGCACCGGATACGAAAGGAGACGATGCTGATGTTCCCGATACATTCGCGTAACCATTATGCATTGCAGTCGTAAATATATCGGTTCCCGGCGCCATAAGATCCAGTGTGGATCCATAATTCGAATTAGAAGAACGGTAATCTTCCTGAGTTGAATTCCCTACACAGATTACTTCGGAATATCCTGAAGGATAGTGAGGCTCATTTGAACCTGAATTTCCGGCCGATCCCACCAGCACGATATCCTTTGAATAGGCATACCTTATTACATCCCTCAAAACAAATGAAAATGAATTATCGCCAAAACTCATGTTTATTACTTTTGCGCCCATTTGAACAGCATAGAGAATTGCGGCTGCAACATCATCCTCTTCACCGTAACCGCCTGGATCAAAAGCCCGTAAATTCAACATCTTTATATTGGGCGCTGTACCAGCAATACCTGTTAAATTGTTTGTTTCGGCTGCGGCAATTCCGGCTATGTAAGTGCCATGCCCGTATTCGTCCATAGGATTATTATCCCACGTAAGATAATCGCCTCCCGAAGAATCAAAAGGAAAACCTACCCTGTCTGTAAAATCCCATCCCTGGTAATCGTCTATAAATCCATTATTATCATCATCAATACCGTTCGATTTTTTATCTCGTCCATTAGAATCAGTTCCCATCTCACCGGGATTAAGTTTAATTTTGTTACGTAGGTCAGAATGAAGATAATCAATTCCTGTATCAATGATAGCAAGCAGAACTGAATCAGAACCTTCTGTAATATCCCATGCGTCAAAAGCTTTTATCTTTTCAAGTCCCCACTGATTCTGAAGAAGACTGTCGTTGGGCGTCATCTCCATCTTATATATGTTAGACGGTTCTATATACTCAATTGAGGGATCTTCATTCTGAAGGGCAAGGAATGAAGATTCATCCACCTTTTTATTAAAGGTAACTTTTATAATACGGCCCAGAACTTCGTTCTGTTTTGCGATGCCTTTTGCGAGATAATTAACCTTGGGTGAGAGATTTGAAAAACTGAATGACTTGCCTGATGGAAGATACTGCTGAGAAAGAATTTTACTTTCTATTTCCTGTTTGGAAACGTAATCTTTATATTTTATAAAATAAGTTGATTGAGGAAACAGAAGCGAACTAACTAAAAAAAACAGGATTATTGTTAGCCCCGTTTTATAATTCATATATCTCCTTTTTGAAGTTTTTGTCAACAAGTGTGGGATATTCGCCTGAGAAGCAGGCGGTACAGAAATTTTCAGGATCTGCTTCAGCTACGGCCTCAAGCATTTCATCAATCGTCATATACTCAAGACTGTCTACTCCAAGATATTTGCGGATCTCTTCTATATCTCCATTCATACGGTTCGCTACAAGCTCTTCCTTGCTCGGAAAATCCATTCCGTAAAAGCATGGGAACTTGATGGGAGATGAAGATATTCTGATGTGTATCTCTTTGGGATTAGCTTCTTTTATAAGGTTCACAAGCTGCTTTGAGGTTGTTCCTCTTACTATTGAATCATCCACCATCACAACGGTTCGCCCTTCAAGCACGCCCTTAACTGTATTAAATTTGAATCGAACTCCAAGTTCACGCCGTTCCTGTCCCGGCTGAATAAATGTCCTTCCGATATAATGGCTTCTTATCAATCCTATTTCCAGCTTTGAGTTTACCCCCTGTTTTTCTAACTGACTCTGGTACCCTAGTGCGGTCGTGTTAGAACTGTCAGGTACGCTTATAACAATTACTTTTTCTCCATCTTTATCAACAACAGGATAATTCTTAGCCAGAATTTTTCCGAGACGCCTTCTCATCTTATCAACGTTGTGCCCGAAGATGAAACTGTCCGGCCTCGAGAAATAAATGTACTCAAAGATGCAGTGCTTCTTCGGATAATGCTCGGGCTTTATACGGTATGACTTTATTTTGTTGCTTGCGTATACTTCCTCATCTATTACAATCAGTTCACCGGGCTCAACTTCACGTCTGAATTCCGCCGATAATAAATCGAATGCGCAGGTTTCTGAGGCAACTACAAAGGCGTTATTCAGTTTGGCAATCGAAAGCGGTCTGAACCCGTAAGGATCTCTTGCCGCTATAACCTTATCATCTGTAAGTATAGTAAGACAGTATGCGCCTTCAAGTCTCTGCAGTGCTTCTCTTATCTGCTCCACCTGGTCGTTAAGCTTGCTTCTTGCTATCAGGTGAAGTATTACTTCGGTATCGCTGGTAGTCTGAAAAATGGCGCCTTCGTTCACCAGTTCTTCCCGCAATTCTTTTGCGTTTGTAAGGTTGCCGTTATGGGCAACGGCAAGGTTGCCCAGCCGGTAGTTTACAACAAAAGGCTGAATATTTTTAATAGATTTTGAAGATCCTGTGGTGGAATACCGGTTGTGTCCTATCGCTTTTAATCCTGGAAGGTCGTTAAAGATTTTTGGGTCGGCAAAAACCTCCGATACCAATCCCTCTCCTTTATGGATATTAAATACAGAATGTCCTTTCTCATTAACCGACTGAGTCACGATTCCGCAGGCTTCCTGACCCCTGTGCTGTAGGGCGTGCAGTCCGTAATACGAATTCAGCGCTGCTCTCTCAGTTCCGTAAACACCAACAACTCCGCAAAAACATTTCGGCTTATCCGATTGTATCTTCATCAATTTCTTAACCTATTTATTAAAGGGAAGTGCAAATTTAAGCAATTATTGAATCTTTTATAAGAAAAATAGAGTGATATCAAAAAATAAAAAAGGTACTATTTGAAGTACCCTGAAGAATATACCGTACATATGTGTGAAAGTTCCCTGCGGCAGAGTCAGCTTTAGTGTAGAATTAAGCTCCTTGTTGAAAGCCTTTTAAAGGCCGAACATAGGCCGAGCACATTAAAGAGAAGATAGTCGGAACGGCGGGATTTGAACCCGCGACCACCTGAACCCCATTCAGGTACGCTACCGGGCTGCGCCACGTTCCGATATTTTATAATTTCTCAAGTACAAATTCTAAAATACTTTTGATTTCTTCAAGGTCTTTTTTTAATGACGGCTTTTCTTTTTTCGGTTCGGACGAAATTTCTAACTTCGTTTCTGTTTCATGTTCGGTCACAACAGCCCCCTGATCAGGGACATAATCTTCTAGTATCTTTTTAGCACCTTCGATTGTGTATTTTTTTTCTCTGAGTAAGGTCTTAATATGAAGAATCAGCTGTATGTCTTTGTTTGTATAAATCCTGTTTCCGGCCCTGTTTTTCTGGGGTTTCAGCTGATCAAACTCAGTTTCCCAGTACCGGAGAACATATTGTTCTATTTCAGTTATCTTACTTACTTCGCTGATTGAGTAATATAACTTTTTAATAGCAAGGTTTTTCATATTATTTACTTCCTCAGTTTAAAGAAAAATAAATAATCGAATTGAAAATCGCAATATCAGAGCTATTAAATAATTAATAACTTTAGAGAAAGCTTATAATTTGTTCTCTTTTATAACGATATCAATAAGTTCATTAACGTCATTCAACTCATAATCTGCGTCATGAGACTTGGTATCGAAGGTATCACCATATCTCGCAAAGGCAGTCTTCATTCCCACATTCGCCGCGCCTATAATATCCCGCTCCGCCCAGTCACCTACCATTATCGCTTCTTCCGGTTTCACATCAAGTTTCTCCAGAATTGTTAAAAAGGGCGCAGAATGCGGCTTTCTCTGTCCGGTATCTTCAAATGTGACCACAGCATCTACAATATGATGAAAGTTCAGGTAAGCCAGCCTTAACCAGGCTTCTTTAACGGGAGCATCAGAGACGATTCCCATCTTAATACCTAGTTTAAGAAGTTTGTTTAAAGTAGAATATACATGGGGATACGGGATTAAAGCCGCCTCGCGTGCCCTCCTGTAAGCTACTATCCCGGCAGAAAGTATCTTATAATCCACTTTTTTTAGCACTCTTTGAAGAAAAGCATCAAAAACCTGCTGATATTCTATCCCTTGCTCCTTGTAAATCTCATCAATAACTTTATTCGATTCTTCAGCAGATAATTCAAGTCCTGCATCAATCATAGCAGGTATCGCTTCTTCTATGGCTCGTCTTTTCATCTTCATGAAATCTACAAGTGTATTATCCAGGTCAAATACTACAGCACGAATCAAGATTGGCCTCCTTTTTCTTCAATTTCGTTTTTTAACAGGTAAACCGCCGCATAGTAACTTTTTTCTTTAAAACCGCTTATATAACCATCACATACTGAAGCAGTTAACAGAACCTGCCTGTAATCTTCTCTAGCCGCTAAATTAGAAAGATGCACTTCTACCTTGGGAATGTCCAGTTCGGCCAGAGCATCTTTGATGGCAACTGATGTATGTGCGTATCCGCCGGGATTTATAATCAGACCATCAAAACCCGAAAGTGATTGAATTTTATTAATAATGCTTCCTTCCGTATTGCTCTGGTAAAAATCAAACTCAATTTCTCTGAACTCAGAGCACAGCCTCCCTCTAATTTCTTCAAGCGTTAATCCGCCGTAATGGTTTTGGTCTCTCTTTCCCAGAAGATTCAGGTTAGGTCCGTTTATTACAGCTATCTTCATTTCATCTCAGCCATTTCATCAATAATTTCCCTCATCCTTGGGTTGAGGTAAATCTGGTCAACACCTAATTCCTTTAGTGCAGCTGAAAGAATCATTACCTTTCTCTGAAGGTTCATCATTTTATTAATCACTATTACCTTGCTTTCCTTAAGCAGACAGTAGCCTCCTTTAAAGTCGCCTTTCTCAAATCTTACTTCGGCGCCTAGCTGCTGCGCAAGTGCTTTCAGATCCTGTATAATTTCTTCGAATTCTTTTTCTTTAATTTTCATTTTATTTCTTCCCGGGTCATTGGTTTGAAGATTGCCAGAAATAGAATCGCAGCGTAGCATAAAAGTTCAATAAAGGAAAAACTGTTCAGCACGGTCAGCCTTTTCATAACCAGGTTAAGAACATCTCCGCTGTTGAATGTTCCAGAATTAACACTGGTGAAAATACGGTAATCGATCGTCATCAGGTAAATTTCAAAAGGAGCCGTGATCAGCACAAGCACGGTAATGATAAAAAGCCAGCCGTTTTTTCGTAAATTTAATTTCGAAGTAAACAGAAATAGAAAATAAAAAATAAGGAAAACTATAAAAAGTACGAAGGTGGTCATTATTGCAGGATTTAATGTCACAAGTACTGCACTCATATTCTGCTCATTCAGATAACTCTTATGCGCAGCTACTGTATCATCAAAAAGCTGGTATGATAACATTAACCGTGTAAGGTAACTTCCCATCCATAAAATGCAGGCAAGTGAAGCAGCAGTAAGGAAGGAAGCAGAGGTTTTACTTATTTTTTTCATCAATATTCGAAATTATAGATAATAAAAATACTAAATTTATTTGAATTATGACCGCTGCATCAATTGATATCGGCTCTAATACGGTGCTCCTGCTTCTGGCTGAAATCGGCAATGGAAAGATAAGGGTAATAAGGGATGTTCAGAGAGTACCGAGAATAGCTGCGGGACTTTCCCCCGGCGAAAAAATGAGCGAACCTTCAGAAGCCCGTCTCATGACTATACTTAATGAGTATTTTTCTTTAATTGAACAGTACCGCTGCGAAAGAATTTTTATATCAGCTACAAGTGCTTTCAGGAAAGCCTCGAACGGACCGGAAATAAAAGCCAGTATAGAAAGATTATTCGGAACTGAAGTTAAGATAGTTTCAGGCGATGAGGAGGCAGAACTATCCTTCCTCGGAACACTGGACTATGGAATTTCCGGAAAGCATCGTCTTGTTATAGATATTGGGGGCGGAAGCACAGAAATAATTTATGGCCGTAATACTGAGATTGATTTCAGAAAAAGTTTTGATGTGGGAGTTGTTTCGCTTACAGACAAATTTTTTAATGCCGGTAAACCCACCAATTCCGATCTTATATCAGCTGATAATTTTATAAGAGAAATTTTTAGCGTGCTCCCGCCTTCGGGATATGCTCCCACAAATACTGTAGCTCTCGCCGGAACTCCGTTGGCTCTTCAGTGTATTAAAAAAGGAATCAGTTCCTTGGATGATGAAAGCATTGAGGGTTCTGTTTTGTTGTATAGTGAAGTCTCTGAATTCCGAGGTTATCTGTCAGGATTCTCTCCTGAAGAACTGCTTATTAAATATCCCGATATCCTCAAAGGAAGGGCAGATTTAATATTAAGTGGCACCTGTATCCTACTAGTAATAATGGAAATACTGAGAATAGATAAGATTATAGTTAGTGCCAAGGGAGTAAGGTATGGCGCGCTGATTAAAAATCTGATTCTGGCTTAAATATGTCTGTTCTGTATGTAAGTATTTAATGGCTTATGTGAATTATCAGGTTCAGGGTAATTCAGAGTATAGTGTAGTCCCCTGCTCTCTTTTCTCATCCCGGCTGATTTAATTATAATATGGGAGCACGTTATCACATTTCTGAGCTCCAGTATTTCTTCAAATACTTTCGTCTTTTTGTAAAATGCTTCGGTCTCCTCAAATAAAGTATGTATCCTTTTCTTAGCCATCTCAAGCCTGAGATCAGAACGGACAATACCCACATAATTCCACATGATTTCTTTTGCTTCTCTCATTGAATGGGTAATCAGAATCTTCTCATCGGCTGTTAGAGTCCCCGAATCGTCCCAGTCGGGTACATCGGGAATAGGACCTTCAAAAGTTCTTATGAATTCTTTAAGGTTACTTGCGGCCCTGTAAGCATAAACAACTGCTTCCAGCAGAGAATTGCTGGCCAGCCTGTTCGCTCCATGAAGTCCTGTCATAGATACTTCACCGCAGGCATAAAGTCCGTTTAACGAAGTCCTGGAAAACTCATCAACAGCTATTCCTCCGCAGGCATAATGGGCTGCGGGAACAACAGGAATGTAGTCCCTGGTAATATCTATTCCATAGTTAAGACATGTCTTATAAATATGAGGGAAATGATCTATCACTTCATCACTATTTTTATGGGTTATATCCAGGTAGACAAAATCAGAGCCGCTCTTTTTCAGCTCATTGTCTATAGCTCTTGCTACTATGTCGCGCGGAGCCAGTTCCTTCCTTGAATCATAATTTTCCATAAATGTCTCACCTGATTTCAACCGGAGCCTGGCACCAAACCCCCTCACAGCCTCCGATATAAGGAAGGAGGGTTTATTGGGCTCAGTTCCCGGTTCCTTCCCGAATAATGAGGTTGGATGAAACTGAACAAACTCCATATTTGCCATTTTTGCCCCTGCCCTGTAGGCCATGGCAAAACCATCGCCTGTAGCAATCAGAGGATTAGTTGTATGAAGGTATACCTGTCCTAGTCCCCCTGTAGCAATTACCGTTGCCTTAGAGTTAACACGAAAGACTTTATTAGTTTCACAATCAAGGATGTAGGCTCCCCAGCAGTTCCGGTTTGCCAGCATTTTATTTTTTAACGGAAGAACGTTATGCTCTGTAATTAAATCGATAGCTACAGCATTCTCCATTATCCTGATGTTGTCCTTTTCATTTACAGCATCTATAAGAGCCCGTTCTATCTCCGCTCCGGTAAGGTCATTGGCATGGAGAATCCTTGCCATTGAGTGCCCCCCTTCCCTGGCAAGATCGAATTTACCGTGCTTCTTTGTAAATCGCGTCCCGATGTCGATAAGATCATAGATACGGTCGGGACCTTCAGTCACCGTTATTTCAACCGCTTTTCTATCGCACAAACCGGCCCCTGCAATCAGGGTATCTTCAATATGCTTCTCAAAGCTGTCCTGAACGTCCATTACGCTTGCAATCCCCCCCTGGGCGTAGTTTGTATTCGATTCCGATTTGTTCTTTTTCGTTGCGATAATAACATCCGCAAATTCAGATATCTTTAGCGCAGCAAATAAACCTGCAATACCGCTTCCTATTACTAAAACATCTGTATGCATTATCTTTTCTTCAAAACCTCGTGGAAGTTATAAAGGAAAAAATCTATATCGCTTTTCCCGGTAATAAGCGGCGGTAGGAGCCGCAGTACATTTACGTTTGTACAGTTAGTCAGTACTTTTCTTTCTCTCATCATAGTTACAATATCACTGCAGGAGTACTTCATTTCAATCCCCTGCATAAATCCTTTTCCCTTTATTTCCTTAATGTCTTCAGGAAACATATGTTTAATTTCTCCAAGCTGTTCATACAGGTAATCTCCAAGCTCTTTCACCGATGCCATCAGGCCGTTTTCAAATACTTCCTGAAGCACTACTTTACCAGCGGCACAGCATACCGGGTTTCCGCCGAATGTGGTTCCGTGGATCCCAGGAATAAAGACATCTTCAAACTTTTTCGATACCAGAAAGGCTCCCAGCGGAAGCCCGCCTCCTATAGCTTTTGCCGTAAGTACAATATCCGGTTCCAGATCGTAATGATTAAAGGCAAACGGCTTCCCTGTCCTCCCTATTCCTGTCTGTATCTCATCTGCCGCTATTGCGAATCCAAACTTATCACGGAGTTCCTGCAGTACTCTGGAGAATTCTCCTGAAACTACATTAATCCCTCCCTCTCCCTGTATAAACTCAACAAAAACAGCGGCCGTACCTTTGCCGGCTTTCTTCTTCAAATCATCCATATCGTTAAACTTAATATGCTCAATCCCCGGCAGAAGCGGTTCAAAACCTTTGGTGTACTTTTCCTTACCTGTCAGGGTAACGGCGCCATATGTTCTGCCGTGAAAAGATCCTGTAAGAGAAAATATTTTTTTATCAGGTCCGTAATATCTCCTCAACAGTTTAATAGCGCCTTCTACTGATTCCGTCCCGCTGTTTGTTAAGAAGGCTTTCGACATTCCTGAATATTTAAGGAGAAGCTCCGTAAATTCAAGCTGCACAGCCGTGATATAGTTATTTGAAAGATGTGCAAAGTGTGCTATCTGGGATGATACCGCGCTTATAATCGCCGGGTGGGCATATCCAAGAGCGTTTACGGCAAGTCCCGAAAAGAAATCGAGGTATCTGTTCCCTTCGGTATCAAAAAGATGAACACCGCTTCCGTGAGAAATATTAATGGGCAGCCTGTTGTATGTATGCAGGAAAAGCTCTTTTTCCTTCTGTATGATTGGTTGATCCATAAAAATCAGATAAATAAAATAATTGATAATAAAAACATGAAACCGAACAGGAAAATATTAAAAATAATTCCCGATATCAGTGCGTATGGAAGATTCCGGGATATAGCATAAATTCCTGAAACAGATAAAAATATACCCCACAAAATAAGCAGACCCTCAAAAGCCAGCAGAGTATACGCGATTGTGGGTTTCAGCATAAACGGGGATGGATTATCTGAGAAAAGGTATTGCCCGAAAGTGATTAGTTCGATGGGAAATAATATCATTAACGCAAAAGCGTAAGGAATTAGTGAATATGTAAAAACTGCATTGTTGTCCCGCAGCCGTGTCTTTAATCCCGACATCTTATTGATAAAGAATAAAACAAAGGTGGATATCCAGATAACCAGGTAACCTGCCGCTGCTGTTATCAGGAGTAAAGGCAGTAAACCCAGCTTTAATGCACTCTCACCAGAAAAAAGGATCGATAGAAAACGGGCGTTGATGAAAGCCTTAATCGCAAAAAGAAGGGCGATAAGCAGGATGAAATTTTTGTGTTCTGATTGAATTATACGGTTGAAAGCCTTAACAGGACTCTCGATCAGCATCCCTATTAAATGCCACAGATCGAGGTTGAAGATCCTTTCTCTCAGGTAGCCTTTGCAGTTGCTGCATGTATATTTATAGAAAGGATTTTCCGCCCCGCAATTGGGACAAACAACCACGTTTTTCATACTAAAAATTAACCTTCATATTCAACATCGGAGTTTTAGTATATGGGTTTTCCGAAACATCAAAATCAAAAAGGTTTGCGTCAACGTATGCGTCTACAAGGTTGGCAAAGTAAACAATTACCATATAGATAGTAAAAAGGTCCCTCTGGTCGCGGTAAAAAGTCGTAAAGGTCTGATCATTTTTGTTGCGGTAATAAACATATAAATCATTGTTCTGCTGCCATTCATATCCGAACCAGATGCCGAGACCCCAAATTACAGGTATCTTAAGATACGCCTCGTTATAAAATTGCCCCCAGCCTGGTATTATCGCGCTTCTAAGCACGGCCCCCCAGGGAGATTTGGTCATTACATAAATGGAATCATCCTGCTGCGAGGTTGTGTCCGGAGAAATCTGCTGTGAATAACTGCTGAATGAGATGATAGCAAGGAACGCAAATATCTTAACTATATGACTTATCGATGGTTTCAAACAGTTCAAACAATCTTTCAAGTTCATCGTTGGAATAAAATTCAATTGTAATTTCACCTGAACCATCCTGTTTTTGCCTGCAGATCACCTTGGTTGCAAATACTTTTCTTAAGCGGTCTTCAACATCCATTAAATTTGCTGAACGTGGTACCGGATGAACAGCACGCTTAACTTTTCCGGTTCCGCTGGTTCCCGTAAGATATTTTTTAACCAGCTGTTCCACTTTTCTTACAGATAAATTTCCGTCTTTTATTTTGCTCAGCATTTCCAGCTGCAGAGATTCTGTTGGAAGGTTTATCAGTGCCCGTGCATGCCCGGAAGTTATGTCATCCTTAATTAAGGCATCCTGAATTTCACCCGGGAGTTTAAGTAAACGTATGGTGTTCGCAATTGTCGTACGGTCCTTCCCTACCCTGTCGGCAATCTCCTCCTGGGTAAGGTCACATTCTTCCATCAGCCGTTTGTAAGCCTGCCCTATTTCTATTGGGTTCAGTTTCTCTCTCTGGATATTCTCAATCAATGCTAATGCAAGCATTGTTTCTTCATTATCAACCTGTATTATATATGCGGGAATTTCCCTGTAGCCTATATCAATACAGGCTTTAAGTCTTCTTTCTCCTGAGATCAGCTGGTAAGTGCCTCCGGTCATCCTGCGGACAGTAATCGGCTGAATCAGACCGTTGGACAGGATGGATTTTTTAAGCTCATCAAGCGCTTCGGGTTCAAAATTCTTTCGGGGCTGATAGGGATTGGAACTTATTACATCCACAGGAATTTTTGCCAGGATATCATTCTCCTTGCCGTCATCCTTTTTTACTTGTGAATAGTCGGGAGCCTCCTCATTTTCAGATGGAAGATTCTGAGGCCTTATTAAAGCATCAAGTCCTCTGCCTAATCCTGGTTTTAATTTAGTCATAATTTATACTGATATATTTCCGTCTGTGTTTCTTTTTATTACTTCAGCTGCCAGTGCCATATAATTTTTAGCTCCTGAAGAAATGGCATCGTACAGAATCACTGGCTTTCCGTAACTTGGCGCTTCAGATATTCTTACATTCCTGTGAATAATAGTATCAAAAACTTTTTCTCCAAAATACTTCCTTACTTCTTCGGCAACCTGGTGAGACAGCCTGAGCCGGGTATCAAACATAGTAAGCAACACACCCTCAATAGTCAAGTCCTTGTTGAAATGTTTTTTAACAATATTTATAGTGTTAAGCAGCTGTCCCAGCCCTTCAAGTGCGAAATACTCACACTGTACTGGTATCAGTACAGAATTAGCTGAGGTTAGCGCGTTTAGTGTTAACAATCCTAATGAGGGAGGGCAGTCAATCAGAACAAAATCATAGCTGTTGTCAATTTTCTGCAGTGCATTTCTCAGCAGTCTCTCGCGGTCATCTATGTCCACCATCTCGATCTCTGCTCCTACAAGATTGATGTTTGAAGGCAGAAGATCCAGAAACGGCATGTAGGTATTTATAACAACTTCATCAACAGGACGGGTTCCGATCAGCACTTCATAAACCGAAGGAGAATGATCGTTAACACTCAATCCTGAGGATGAGTTAGCCTGGGGATCAATGTCAATTAGAAGCGTACGTTTTTCCGCGGCTGCCAGAAGAGAGGAAAGGTTTATGGCTGTAGTGGTTTTGCCCACCCCGCCCTTCTGGTTAGCTATAGCTATTACTTTTGCCATTCAATAATTACAATACGATAAAGCGTAAATAAATTAATAGTTTCGTCTAAAATAGCTTTACATCGTATTTTTTCCAAATTAACCTAGAGCTTAATTTCTTCCCCGTATTCCATTACCCTCGAATTAATTCCAACGGCTTCAGCTTTCTGTTTAAATTCCTGCGGATCTGCTTTTATAACGTCAAAAGTATCATAATGAATGGGAATAGCCGTCTTGGGTCTAACCAGTTCAGCTGCCCTTACTGCGTCGGTGATATTCATAGTAAAATTATCACCTATCGGCAGAAGCATGTAGTCAATGGGACCGTTCATTTCGCTAATTAATTTCATATCAAGAAATAGTCCTGTATCGCCGGTGTGGTACAAAGTCTTGCCGTCAGCCTGAAGTATAACGCCTGCAGGTTCGCCTGCATAGTTTCCCTCGGGAGTCATCGAGCCATGGTGGGCAATTGTAAACTTTACCCTTCCGAAATCAAAATTATAGCCTCCGCCGATATGCATATTGTGTGTCTCAAATCCCTTCGATGTCAGGTAAATTCCAAGCTCGTTCACACATATGAAGGTTACTTTACCTCTCTTTGCAATCTTCATTGCATCTCCAAGATGATCACTATGTGCATGTGTCAAAATGATGTAATCGGCTTCAACTTCGTCAGATTTTACAGGGGAGTTGGGATTGTCATCCAGGAATGGATCTATCAGAATTTTTGTGCCCGAGTCAGTTGTTACCCGGAATGCAGAGTGTGAAAAATATCTAAGTTTCATTTTGTTCCTCCTTGTTTTATGCAAAAAATCAGGAAAGAAGTTCCTCAAAGTTTTTTAAGGCCCCTCCCCTCAACAAATCTTACTAAATCTTTTTTAAGTTCATACTTGTATTCGCCGCGTAGATCATTAACCTTCCTTATTACCTTCTTCGGGATTTTTAGATTTTCATCTCTTACCAGCGAATTCATATTTTCTTCCATAACATCAAAATCCCGTATCTTGCCGGATAAATCCTGAAGTTTTGTTATTTTTTTATATAATATCATAAAATATTTTCTATCATAACATGATATAAATAACTCCATGCCGTATCGTAATCTTCTTAATGATATTCTCACACGATGTAGACTTTCAACTGTCTCCGTTGAGAGATACAATTTAATATCCTCTTTTACCTGGTTGAGACGATTGTTTATTACGATGCCGGCAGCCTCGCTGTACTCAGGTTTATTGTGAAGTTTATCTATCTGCCACTGCTTTCTTCCCATTCTTACTCCTGTCCAAAATAAACTTTTAAAAATCCGCTTATGGTTTGAAATGATTTCATCTTGCTTTTCTCGTTTCCGTAAATGGTCGGAATCTCTACAAATCCTATCTTATAATTCCTCCTGGCAGCTCTTATCAGAATCTCAGTTTCAGCCTCATACCCAAATGAAATCGGCAGTATATCATGCAGTATAGATGTTTTATATGCCCTGAAACCACATTGACTGTCTGCTATAACTTGCCTTAATTTAAGGCTTAACAGCAAGGAAGTTAATTTATTGCTTAGTATTCTTAAAAAAGGCATCCCTTTTATATTTTTCAGCCTGTTTCCTATCGCGATATCATATCTATTAAGAATATCTGTTAATACTGGAATATATTCAGGAGGATGTTGTAGGTCGGCATCTATAATCACTGTTAAATCCGAATTCAGCTCTATGCTCTTTTTCATTCCCCGTGTAATTGCATATCCTTTCCCCTGATTTTTCTTATTTGAAATAAGAACAATTCTTTCGTTTATTTTAATATGCTTGAGAAAATCATCAGTGGATCCGTCGTTTACCGCGATTACTGTATCGCAAAAAAGAAGAGTTCTGTTTATAACCTGCTGAAGAGTATCTTGTTCGTTGTAAAAGGGAATTACCGCGGCAATCCTAGGTTTTCTGGACATAATGTTCAAGAATTCCTCTCCATCCTTTGGTAGCAGGAGATTTAAAAGCCTTTACAAGGCGCTTCCTCAAGGCCTCTTTCGAAAGTCCCCGGGTAAGCTGTCCGTCTTCAGCCAGCGAAATACCGCCGGTTTCTTCTGACACTATTACACTCAGAACATCAGCCTGCTCAGTAATACCAAGTCCCGCTCTATGCCTCATTCCCAGAGATTCCCCGTTTACCTGCGTTGTTGTCGAGAGAGGCAGCGTGCACCTCGCCGCTTCAATACCATTATTGTTTACTATTACGGCGCCGTCATGCAGTGGTGACCGGGGAAAAAAGATCGAGCGGAGCAGAGAGCTGCTGAGTTTTGCGTTGAGGAGTTCCCCGGTTTCAGCGTAGCCTCTGATCCCGGTGGATTTAATTATTACAATCAGCGCACCATGCTGATGCTGCGATAATTCAAAAGCAGCGTCCGCTATTATGGATGCCGCCTCGGGAGATTCGCCTTTTACGAACATCCTGAAGAAAGGATTCCTTGCCACAATAACCAGCAGCCGCCTTATCTCAGGCTGGAACAATATAAGGAATGCAATTACCCAGATATCTGTGATAAGTTTCAGAAGCCAGCTCAGAGCCCTGAAATTAGCAGCCTGAGAAGCAAAAGAAAGCAGCAGAACTATCATTAATCCCATAAAGATCTGGGCTGCAATTGTTCCTTTCAGAAGGGTATAAAGCCTGTAAATAATAAAGGATACAATAGCTATGTCGATCAGATCCGTAAAGGATACGGTAAGGAATCCTATTTTGAAAAGTTCAAACATTTAGCGTTAAAGTTTATTTAATAGCCTGCTGACCTGCAGACCGTAAAGTACATTATGAGTACGGATGAAGGTTGCTCCGTTTTTTACTGCCAGTGCATTGATAACTGCGGTGGCTGTGTCTCTGTCTTCTGTCAGGTCCCCGACTATGCTCTTGATGAAGCCTTTCCTTGAAACTCCGATCATTACAGGGTAACCCGAAGCTTTAAACCTGCTCAATTCTTTTATTATTGTCAAATTATGATCAAAAGTCTTCCCGAACCCAATCCCCGGGTCAATAATGATTTTTTTAATTCCGACTTTTTCTGCTTTCTCCGCCTGCGTCATAAGAAAATCATAGATCTCTTCTATTACATTTCCGTAATCGGGATTTAGCTGCATGTCTTTCGGGGTACCTTTTATATGCATTATTATTAAAGCAGCCTCATACTCTTTTACTACGTTAATCAGTTCGGGGTCAAAGGTTCCGCCGCTTATATCATTTATTATCGCTGCGCCTCTCTTTAGCGCTTCGGCTGCAACTTTACTCTTTGTTGTATCGACAGATATTACCGCTTCCGGTCTCTTATCAAGTATACCTTCAAGTACAGGAATTACCCTGTTTGTCTCCTCAGATTCTGAAATTCCCTCCGAACCGGGTCTTGTTGATTCCCCTCCGATGTCTATTATATCAGCTCCGGTATCTAACATACCTATCCCATAACTGATTGCGTCATTTCGGGCGAAGTACCGGCCTCCGTCTGAGAATGAATCGGGAGTAACATTCAGGATCCCCATTACATAAACCCTGTCGAACGAAAATTTTTTTCCGGCGAGAATATATGAACCGTTTCCTTTTGAATCCGTGGTTTTGTTCATGTTGAAATGTTTATCAGGCCGCATCCGAAAATTATATCATTGGTGAAAAGGAATTTATCTTAAAATTATTACTAAATATAATCTCTCTTTTAAGTCTTTGCAAAATCATATTAAGGATTTAAAATAAAAAAAGGTGACATGGAAGCCACCCGGATCCCGCCTCATTCCTTATGCTAGCCTTGCACAAGATTTTTTAGTTCGGTACAGGCTGCTGTGGGATTATCCGTTTTAAAAATAGATGAACCGGATACAAAAATATCTACTCCTGCTTTAAATGCGGGTAATATGGTCTCGGTGTCGATGCCGCCGTCTATTTCTATCTTAAAATCAGCGTTAAGCTCTTCCCTTAACTGCACAGCCTCTTTAATTTTTCTGATTGAATTAGGAATAAATGATTGGCCGCCGAAGCCCGGATTAACAGACATTATCAAAAGGATATCCATGAATTCAGCAATATCTCTGAGAGTATGTACCGGAGTTGCCGGGTTAATTACAACCCCCGCTTTCATTCCCAGCTCTTTTATCCTGTTGATCGTTCTGTTTAAATGGATCACCTCTTCCTGGTGAACCAGAAGATGATCTGCACCTGCGTCCTTGAAATCCTCCAGGTATTTATCAGGATCTTCAATCATCAGGTGGACGTCAACAGGGAGCTTCGTTGCCTTCCTGACTGCTTTAACAAGGATAGGTCCGAAGGTTATGTTAGGCACAAAATGTCCATCCATTATATCGCAGTGAATCCAATCGGCGCCGCCCATCTCAACAAGCCTTATTTGCTGCTCAAGTCTGGTCATATCGGCAGATAATATTGAAGGAGCAATTAGTGCCATTTATTCCTCCTTTATCTCGTTTTCATTTGCGTTCTTGGTTACAAAAAGGTCTACTTTGTCTCCGGGATTAACTTTGTTCCCCTTGCTCGGATATTGATCAAGTATGGTATTCGGGAGAAGGGAGAAAGATGGCTGGTAATTAATTTTACCAACTTTCAATGAACTGTCAGCAAGAATTTTCTCTGCTTCGGTGAGAGATTTCCCTATAAGATCAGGTATCTCAATACTTCCTGTCTGTACCTGGCCCAGACTAACGGTGACATTCACGCTTTCACCTTTTTTGATTGGTGTTCCTTCTGCAAATTGCTGATCGTATATCATGTCTTTGGGATAACCGGAAGGCTCCTGGTCTACATCACCAAGTTTTAACCCCAGTCTTTCCAGTGAAAACTTTGCGTCTCTTACCGATTTACCGGTTAGTTGAGGTACGTGCACAACAGGTTCCCCGCCGCTTACAAACAGGTAAACTCTTCTTCCTTCTTTAACGGTTTCCCCTGCCCTGGGTCTCTGAAAAATAATTGAACCTTCAGGAAATTTTTCATCAAATGTTGTATCACCTATTATGGGATCAAGGTCCTGCGATTCCAGCAGTTTTACCGCATCAACTTCAGTTTTACCCACAACATCGGGTACTTTCTCTTTAGGAGAACTGACATACCAGGGGAGGATAACATTATCGAGCAGCAGAACAATGGCAAAAAAAGCAAAAAGAGTCCAGAGGATTTTCTTTACAACAGGTTTTTGGAGAAATTTTTTCATCGTCCGAAATATATTAAATGAGGCTATTTTAAACAAACTATTAAACTTGTACTTAAAATAACGATGATAAACCGGGTTTTTAACTATGAATAAAAATAAAATTACTATATATTTGGCGCAATTAAGAATGAACAGTGAATCTGTTACTTTTGGTATTTTCCTTACCATAAAAAGCATTCTACTTTATTATTCAAATAATCTTATGAGGTACTAATGTTTAAGCAGCACCCCAAAGGTTTGTACGTACTATTCTTTACCGAGATGTGGGAAAGATTCAGCTACTACGGTATGCGGGCAATTCTATCCCTTTACATGATCAACGCTTTGATGTACGACAAAGCCTTCACTTCTTCTATTTATGGATATTATACTGGTCTCGTTTACCTTACTCCCCTGCTCGGCGGATACGTCGCTGACAAATACTGGGGGAACAGGCGATCCATAATATGGGGTGGAATCGTAATGGCTTTGGGTCAGTTCGCGCTTTCTTTCAGCGGTTTTTTATACCATCCCCCTGTTGATCCGGGTATTACTTATTCAACTCTTACATTTAACCTTCAGCAGATAGTGTTCGTTGTAGGCTTAACGCTGCTGATTATAGGAAACGGCTTCTTTAAACCAAATATATCCACTATGGTGGGTCAGCTTTATCCTGCTGATTCAATCAGGCTGAGAGATTCTGCATTTACAATCTTTTATATGGGTATCAACCTTGGAGCATTGTTCTCCCCGCTGGTTGCAGGAGGATTGGGAGATACCGGAAATCCAGCCGATTTTAAATGGGGTTTCTTATCGGCCGGTGTTGGAATGGCGATAGGATTAGTTACTTTCTATTGGGGAAAAAATAAATACCTTGTGACTCCTGACGGTGAACAGATTGGGCTGCCTCCCGTTAAGAAAACGAAGGAACAGAAAAAAGCAGAAACTCCTGATTTCACAACAGGTCAGATTATCTTTGCTATCGGTCTTTTTCTTGGTCTTTTCTTTATAATTCTTTTCGCGTTCAATGCCGATGTAATCAGTTCATTTATTTTCTCTTCAATGATTGCTGTACCAACTCTCATAATCATCGATAAATCTTTAACTAAAGTTGAAAAGCAGAGAATTGCCGTTATTTATATCCTCTCTTTCTTTGTCATTTTTTTCTGGTCGGCTTTTGAACAGGCGGGTGTTTCGTTGACGTTCTTTGCCGAGGAGCAGACAAACAGGGTGATCACCTGGCTGAATGACTTTGTTATACCGGCAAGTTTCTTCCAATCGGTTAATCCCCTTGCGATAATGATCTTCGCTCCTATTTTTGCCGGAATATGGACAAAGCTTGGTGATAAAGGGAAAGAACCATCATCGCCTCTAAAAATGGCTATAGGTTTAATGCTGCTTGCGCTTGGTTTCGTTCTTCTCGTAATCGGTGCAAATATAGCTGATACCGGGGTGAAGGTTAGTCCTCTCTGGCTGGTTGGGGCATATACGCTGCATACATTCGGTGAGTTGAGTCTCTCCCCTATCGGATTGTCAATGGTAACAAAGCTTTCTCCGTTAAAATTCTCTTCCCTCCTCATGGGTGTATGGTTTCTGGCGAATGCCGCGGCCAATCTCCTTGCGGGTAAGTTGAGCACTTTATACCCTGAGGCAGGACAAACAACATATTTATTCGGTTTCGCAATTCACAACCTCGCCGACTTCTTCTTAATATTCGTTATAATGGCGGCGGCTGCTTCTCTCATCTTATTCCTGATTTATAAACTGCTTCTAAAGCTGATGCATGGCGTAACCTGACATAACAATATTTGTTATTTATTGATCCCCCGTTTTCTATTAAGGATGCGGGGGATTATTTTTGATGAGCATGTATAAAAATTATTTCATACTGAACCGTATTATCCTTGAACTTAATGCTTCTTTGCGTGATTCTGTAATTACGGAAATATTCTCCCAGGAGAAAGATAGGCTTGTACTCAAATGTGTTAAGGATAGCGAAAAGTATATTGAGATCTCGGTGAACCCGGGTGATCCTTATATTACTTTAAAAGATGAATTTCACCGGGCAAGGAAAAATAGTATCGACTTCTTCAGTGATTACCTGCCGGTTATGATAAATAATTTTGAAATTTCTGATCACGACAGACTTGTCAGAATCAATGGAGCCAGTGTTAACCTGCTCTTTGCCGTCAGGGGAAAACATACAAATGTTATCATACAGGATTCCGGTGGGAGCGTTTCCTCTTTTAAAAGTGAGGATGATGCTTACCTTAAAGAATTTCGTGAAGAAATAAGTACACACTCCTTTTCTCACATACAGAAGAAAATTGATTTTAGTAACTATGACCTCGGATTTGATGATTATAGAAAGAAATATCCTTTCCTTGGAAAAGAGATAATTGCGGAGGCAAAATATCGTTTTAATGAAAAGCTAAATAAAAAGAACGCTGACTATTTATCAGAAATAATTCATGAATTGTTAAACGCTGTTCCTGTTGTATACTTATCTCCGAAAACAGGTGATGTGTTCCTCGCGGTCGTTACTTTTCATATCTTCCCTGCCGGTGAAATAAAAAGGTTTATTACCGTTATAGAAGCACTCAATTATTTCCTGGGTAAAAAATATTATCTGGAAGCTTTTTCATCCGGAAGGAAAATAGTCGAAAAGTTTATCGACAGAGAATTATCAAAATTATCATCTAAATTGAATGATCTGAAAGGAAGAATAGACCGTGGAAGCCGCGAGGATGAATACAATAAGATCGGGAATCTGCTGCTCATAAATATGAATAAAGTACCTCATAAAAGCAGTTCAACTGAAATAGAGGACATTTATAATAACAATAGACCTTTAAAAGTTAAACTCGATCCTAAATTATCGCCTCAAAAGAATGCTGAATACTATTTTGACAAAGCAGGAAATGAAAAGACAGCGTATAAAAAGTCAAAGGAACTTTTCAAAGACATTTCAGATAATTATAATAAACTGCTGCGTATTCAGGAAAAGTTTCGCGGCACAGAATCTCTTGAAGAAATAAATAATATTATGAAAAAGCTTAATATCAAAACGGGTGAACAAAAGGCTTCGGTGGATGACATAAAATCGAAATTCAAACATTATATCGTAGATGGTAAATATGATGTGTTCGTTGGAAAGGATAGCGCCAGCAACGATCTCCTCACCATGAAGTTTGCAAAACAGAATGATTACTGGTTTCATGCTAGAAGTGTTCCGGGATCTCACGTTGTTCTCAGGGTCGTAAATACAAAAGAACCTGTCCCGAAGAATATTTTGAAAAATACAGCATCGATAGCGGCTTACCATAGTAAAGCGAAGACAAGCGGTCTTGCTCCGGTTTCATATACTTTCAAAAAATACGTTACAAAGAAAAAGGGAATGGAGCCTGGAAAAGTTGCTCTCTTAAGGGAAGAAGTACTCCTTGTAAAACCGGAAATACCCCGGAATTGCGAGTACATTTCAAGTGAATAATATTTAATCGGTCAGATGCCCGTCTTCTATATAAGAATTATATATTATATGATATTCCTGCATCCATTCATTTTCATCAGAAATGTCTGTTTCCGCACTGTATCCAGATTCTATTGAAGATCTTGAACTTGTGGAGCTTTCAGGGAAGACTGCTTCCAGCAGGGCAAAGAACTTTTCATTTTTTCTTTCTCTCATTATTCGTTCATACATACCTTTATTTCCTTTCCGGCTTTTTTCACTGCCTAACATATGATTTGAATGTTAAGAAAAGGTTAACTGAGGATTAAATTAATATTAATTTGATGTGCCCGGCAGGGAAATATATAGGGGAACTATTTTTTATTTGCAGTGTACTTTATTATCTGGATTTTTTCAATGGTTATAAGTCCCCCGCTCCCTGCTTCTTCAAAAATGCCATCCAATACAGGTAGAAATTGTTCTATTTTTGTTACTTCATCAACAATCTCAATAATCAATGGCATGTCCTCGGATAGACGAAGTATCTTAGAGGTATGTATCCTGCTGCTTCCGCCGAATCCCATTATCCCCTTCAATACAGTAGCTCCAGCTAGCCCGGCTTTTCTCGCCTCCAGAACTATTTTTTCATAAACAGATATGTTCCCTGATTTGTCACTCTCTCCCACAAAAATTCTGAGCAGTTTTGCATCGCCATTAATATGCATTCTTAACTCCAGATTTTTGAAATAAAATATGCCAGTGTTACGCCGGCCAGGCAAAGAAAAAGGTTCGACAGAATGTTTAGAAGACCGGGGATAATCTGGGAATCTTTAAGCAGATTAATTGTCTCAAGTGAAAAAGTTGAGAATGTCGTAAACCCTCCGCAGAATCCCACAGCCAGGAACAGTCTTACACCAGGTGTAATAAGCTCTTTGTCATCGAACATAAAGATTATAACTCCCAATATGAAACTACCGAGGATATTTACTGCGAGAGTACCATAGGGAAAAGTGGTGGGCAGAAATTTGTAAGTTAAATCACTAACCCAGTAACGCAGACCGCCGCCAAGTGCTGCCCCTAGTGAAACAATGAGATAATTCATCATTTTTTAGTTCCCAGCCAGTCACATATTAGATCAATTGCCTCTAAAGTGCTGTCGCAATATGTATCGAGAAATTCACCGTTTATTTCATTTTCTGATTTTAATTGTTCAACTGCAGCTATTGCACTTGTACCGTCAAAGTTTACGTATGCAATTCTGGTGGTCAATTCTTCCGGAGGTCTCCCGAAAGCGGATCCCGGAAGCATTGCTACTCCGGTTTCCTTAAGAATTTTTTCACAGAGTGCCTTGCTAGTTTTTATACCTTCCGATGCAAGTTTCTCTTTATAGCTCGAAAAATCAGGGAAAAGATAGAAATGCTCCGTCGGGCAGAGCTATTTCAAGTCCGGCCTCCCTGAGTTTTGAATATTATCCTGCTGCAGAGTCTCTCAAGGATCCACCTGCTGTTCCATAGATATCTTTCAATTTTTAATCCTCCCTGGAATGCCCTTATAGCCGCATACTGTATGGGAGCACTTGTAGCGGTAAATGTTTCACTCGCTACTGCGGCCATTGCATCAAGAAGCCATCTTAGTGACGGAGGAAAAGTGAAAGTTCCAAGCCTCCATCCCCCTGCTCCGCACCACTTGCTTAATCCTCCGCTTATTATTGTGCCTTCAGGATAATATTTCGCGATGGATGTATGCTTTCCTTTAAAATGAAGTTCCCCGTATATCTCATCAGAAAGCAAAATTATCCTGTGCTTTTCTGCAACTTTCGCGATTTCCTTCAGCTCTTCTTTTGTGTAGGAAACTCCGCTTGGATTAGCAGGATAATTAAGAATAACGATCCTGGGACGCAAAGGATCATCCTTGCAAAGAGCCTTGAGATCATCAGACATAAGCTTCCAGCCGTTTTTCCCTGATGTTGGTATCCATCTTACATGCCGTCCAATCAGTTGTGCCTGCGGCGCATAAGAAACCCAGCTGGGTGTTGGAATCACCAGGTCACCGTAATAAACAAATTGAAGCAGGAACATCAGTTCTTTCGAGCCGGGCCCGATAAGAACATCTTCGGCATTATGACAGATATTCTGTTTTCTGCAGTAATATTGGGCTACGGCTTCCCTTAATGGATACAACCCCTTAACCGGAAGATAATCTTTCTGAAATGCATTTGCCTTCAGTGCGTCAACAACAGATTGCGGTACCGGGAAGGGCGATTGACCTAGTCCTAGTTTATAAATTCTTCTGCCGGCTCCTTTAAGATTGTTGCTTTCTTCATTTATTGCAAGGGTTGCTGACTGAGGGATACCGCGGACATTTAAATTAAGGTTTACTTCAGGAGAGTGGTTTTTATGGTTTCGCATTGCAACTGTCAAATTTCAAATAATATTTCCATTAAAATTAAATCATTTGGAGCAAATATCAATTAACCGGCATCATAATTTTCCCCCTCAGCCGTCAGTACTTTTATGTTTATATTATATCATGCTTATATAATCTTTTGTATTAGATTAAAACATTTGTTGATATACATTCTATCACATTTCTAAAGTCACAATTATTATATTGTCTTTTAAATACTATATATAGTTGCTAGGAAAAATAAAAAAATTTTATCGAGTGGCGAAACGATTACCTGCCCGGGAGGTTCCTGCCGGTTGATGCAAGCTTGCATATGGCACATCCAGAACCCGATCCAGCTGTTTTAACTGCTGATCCCACAAGGTCTGATACCATACAATGGGTCAGTTACTGGTATGATGCGGGTAACGTTAAAATATATTTTATAAACCTCTCATCTGTACAAGTTCGGATACTTCAAGTGAACCACCTGTTTCAAGAAAAGGGCAGGCTTTTGCTGTATTTATGGCATCTTCTATTGAATCAGCCTTTAGGATAGTATATCCCGACATAGCTGTACTGCTTCTATCCAGCACCTTCCCTTCAGAGGTTATAGTATGGGTATATCTGAAAGGGTTGGCAGGACTGATGGCAGAATCACCCAATGAAGATAACCATTCTTTGTATTTAGCAAAATGTTTTTGTCCTTCCTCCTTGCTTGAAGGCTGGTTACCACCCAGGTATACAACGATATACTGCGGCATAAATATTTATCCCTCAAATAGATTTTGAAATTTGTGTTGGATCTGAACTCTGGTAATAAAATACTTAATTAATAAATCTAAATACAGAAAAAGTTGAAGTTATTTAACCTGCCCCGGAAGTGAGGTAATAATGTTTCCTTCTTTAATTATTTCGATTAACCTGTTAAGGAAACGTGTTGCAGGAGCTCCGTCCACAATATCATGATCAAAAGATGCTGTCAGTGAGAGATGTTCTTTGTTTTCAAATTTACCATTATTCTCTACCACTTTATCACTGATGCTGCCGACAGTTATAAGAACAGTTCCGCTGCCATGCGGTATAAACCATATCCCCTCTTTGCTGTGCATACCAATAGCTGTAACTCCTATCTTTCCATATTTTTTAGCCATAGAGATATTTTGATCTGCAATCCTGACGAAAACCTTAAGCAGGATCTTCGGGATGAACCGGATCCAGCTGATTCCGGTCATCTCCCCGATTTTATCGTTCCGGGAATCCTTTGCAGCTTTTATTTCCTGACTTATTTGACTGACTGATTTAGTTTCAGCATTCTTTATTGTAATAGGTTCCGGAATGTTTTCTCCTGCGATCTCTTTTTCAACCAGCAAACTGATGTTTATTTCATCCAGGAAGATATGTTTGTTCCCCTTGAGGAAGGAATTAACATAGGGATTCTCCCTAACAGCTTGAGCCAGACAGGCTGTTATATAGGCGGTAAAGGAAAGTTTTTGTTTAGTTGTATCAAAGTATTCTTTCAGTAACCTGCGGGGTTCCGATACATCAATCCCTGAAAAGGCGTGTATTGTATTTTTCTCGCTTGTGACTGAGGTTGAAGCAATAACAGCTCTCCGTCCCATGCTTAACTTTTCTCTGTGGAAACCTTTTTTTTTCTTCAATGATTACCCGAAAGTTTTTTTAACTTTTATCAAGTTTTGTTATTCATTTTTTAGTTCGAAATCGCTGCTATCTTTTTGAAGTACTTTTCATCATTGATAATAGTTAGAATAAACCTCGCCGCTGATTCACGATTGATATTTCTGTTCAGTTTCGTTTCGTTATCGAGCTTTATCCTGACTTCTTTTTCACCCTTCTCATCAGTTAATACAGGCAGCCGAACGATAGTCCAGTTAGTACCTGACTCCGCCAGGATCTCTTCCTGCCGTGTATGATCTTTAAATGCATGCCTGAGATTGCTGGAAGAGATAACAAGTTTGAATATGAAAGGCATTTTATTCCAGGAATCTCCGGCTCCTATAGTACTCATGACGATAATTCTCTTTATGCCCTGTTCGGGCATAATATTAATAGTATTTCGTATACTCTGCGAGATCATATCTTTGGGTGACCTTAGCCTTGACCAGGGACTATCTGAAACTCTCGAAACATTAAGAGTACTTATCACTACATCACAATCGCACACTGCTCGTTTTACATTTTCCGGATCGTAAGGAGTTCCTTTAATTATTATTGCTCTCGAACCGTCTAGCTTTGAGGGATCTCTTGCAATGGTGGTGATATAATGTCCGTCATTAATAGCTTTCCCTAAAATTAGTTTCCCTGTTCTGCCTGTTCCTCCCAATAATAATATCCGCATATCATCTCCTCCTGAATGATACTTTGAAATTGACAGGGGTATCGATCGGAATGTTAGGAATTTCTCCACCTGCTGTTAAGTTCTAAATTATGAAAGTTTTAAGGGAGGTTCAAATATTTATTAAGAAGAATAATCTTTCAGGATTCGCAGACTTTCGAATTGTGTTTTTTAGAATAGAGGGTTTCCCGCAGGTTATTTTTTCATTCTGATGATGAAAAACTTTTAAAAGATAAAATAAGGGTCCTATATCACAACTCATTCAAACTATGAAGATTTTTTTCACTCAGTACGACCTATAGTTATTACAACATTTCCTCTCTTATGACCGCTGTCAACATACGTATGAGCCTCTGCGATCTTTTCTAAAGGGTATTTTTTATCGATAAAAGTTTTTATCTGTCCTTTTCGTAGAAGTTCCTTTATATAAGAAAGGTCTTTCATTTTTTCTTCGTTTTTCCTCAGACCGGTAAATGCTATAACTGCTTTCTTGCCGGATTTGGAAGTCCGGATCATATTAAACAGAATTGGTATTCCAATTACGGTCGTTAAATAAATCCCTTCTTTTTTAAGCAGATTTTTACAACTGCCGAAAGTACTTTTACCAACCGTATCGAAAATAATATCATAGGTTTTACCATTTTTAGTAAAGTCTCCTTTTTTATAATCAATTACATTATCGGCGCCTAATGACTTTACCAAATTGACGTTCTCTGTACTGCATACCCCTGTTATCTCTGCTCCATATATTTTCGCAATCTGTACTGCATAGATACCAACAGAACCAGATGCTCCTATAATCAATACTTCATCCCCTTTCTTGATGTTTCCATGATCTCTTAAAAATGGTAATGCTGTCAGCGTGCCGTACGGCACTGAGGCTGCCTCCTCATATGTAATACCTTCAGGCAGAATTTCAATAGGATCATCTTCTTGAAGGCACAAATATTCAGCATGTGTACTGCTTTTTGAGCTGCTGTCCCCAAAGAGTTTATCACCCGCTTTAAACCGCAAAACATTTTTTCCCACAGACTCAACTTCCCCTGCAAACTCGCTCCCGAGTATTTTGTTTTTGGGTTTCGATATACCGGTAGCCATCCTGGCAAAAAAACTATCTCCTTTCCTGAAAATAGAGTCTACAGCTGTCACTGTAGTCGCAAAATTTCTTATCAGGATTTCTTTGCCTGCTGGAATAGGTTTTTCAATCTCTTCAAGCTGAATTACATCGGGTGAACCATATCTGTAAAACACCGCTGCCTTCATTTAAACTTCCTCCATCTTATTTCACAAAACGGGTATATAATTCCCTCAAATCCTGCCAGGATTTTAACGGAAAGGAATATTTATCTGGAATTACCTGTAAGTTGATTTTGCGGAACGGAAATTCTCCGTATCCCGGAATTAATATACAAATTTGAATATAAAATTCCCTTAAAGAATAAATATAAGAATACAGGCTGTCAGAATTGCAGGCTTATTAAATAAGGCGGAGAATTGCTCACTACTGAGAGTATTTGGCTATGATTTCTTACTTAAGCTGCAACGATTAAATACTTAAATAAGAACCAGTTATTTGAGGTGGTTACAGGTCTTTTCAAGCTGTACATATACCTGATTTCGATGATCTTGTTTTTCTTCATACGACTTATAATAAATTTATATTGAACCAGTCAATCGTCAAAATAAATACCACCGCAAGAGTACGAATTGTATCAATTTACAGCGTATTTTTTTTCTGCAAGAAGATATCCCGGGAAGAAATTACAGGATAGATATAAACTACAGGTAATTCTGTTATAGCATTGCCGCGAAGAAAGCTTCAAAAAGTTTCAGATTTGAATACCCAATCTTAGGCCAAACACCAGAGCGTTAGGTATTTCTGGGTTGGTATCCGGATAAATGATGTATTGAAGATCCGGCTGTAAGGTAAACCATGGGAGAAGTTGTGCAAAGTATGTAAGCTCAATATTATATTCGGCGTCCTCCATATTATTTCCTTGCAGAGCACGTTCATAAGGATTTCCATTAATCGCTGCTGCTAGAGCAATTCCTGCTTCATCGTCAGGTCTGCCATTGAAAGGACTACTATATACGAATCCGCAGCCGGCATAATAGGCAAATCTGTTTATTTCGGCGTTGGCCGCTTCAAATCTGATGAATGCTGAGAGAATCCTTCCGCTGCCTTTTTGCTCATATAGGTTCTGCTCTCCTGATATATAAGCTCCGATATTATTCCTGCTTTTCAGGGGAGAATCAATTCGTTTAAATTCTGAGGTGTATTTCCAGAACCCTAAGGAATATTTATAATCGTATTTTTCAGAAGCAAACCTTCCAATCCTGGAACTGCTTGGGGGTTTCTCATTTTGTTTTGAGTACTCGGTTGTTCCCGTCTCAAAAGTTATCAGTAGTCCGTCATTCTTGCTGAAAATGATATGAGTTCCGTATAAATCATTCGGGTCTCCGGGTATACCGTCAAGTATGGCAGCCTGAAGGTAGAATTTTTCAGATAACTTTGATTTTATCCGCACCCCGGCTGAGGTCCAGGGAAAAATGGATGGCCCCATCTCCCCTGTCTGCGCAAACCCAATTCCAATTCCATGAGAAGCGTTAATAAATAAATTTGAAGTTGCAAGATTTTCAAACTCTGAATTCAGATCGTACAACCCTGCAAGTATCGACAAATGATGATCAAATAAATTGGTTTGAATCCAGGCTTCGTATAGTTTCCAGCTGTTCGGGGCTGTTATACTGCTTACCCCCTGTACATCTCCAATACTTTGATCGGGATTTCCTCCGTCATTCCCGAGTCCATATATAAATAAATTAGTACCGCTAACAGCCAGTAGCTTTTCTAAATCAAGGGTAAGTATCATATCGAAATCATCAAGATATACAGAAGATTTATTCAACCCTCCTTTGATGTTGGAAAAAAAATCAGCTGTATAATCAAATTCAAAAGATATGCCTTTTGAATTAAGAGAATCCCTGCAGCCCCACCAGTTCCCTGTCAGGTAATGTCTTTCGGCTAAAACTTGTGAGCAGGCTGCGGCCTGGAAAAGGACTGCAAGAATTAATATTTTCATATTTAATATTGAAAAAAGAATAAGTTACTGCACAGTAAATTCCTTAACCATATTTGTATCATGGGCAGTCTCTGAAATAAATGCATATCTTCCGGGATCAAGGTCTGTTGTAAAATATGAGGTATAACCAACTGGCATTTCCTGAGTACCTCCGTAAAAAACGGCTGGCGCGGGTGTACGTAAACCCTGTATATTCATCCAGTCCATCCAGTTAATAACACTGTCCAATTCGGTATTATCCATCAATCTTACTATATGAACATCATTGCCAAGTCCGTATTGGGGGTGTTCCTTAAAATGAACTGCAAAGGTATTTTTCCCGGGGTTTATTTCGCCTTTAGTCTCTATGTTGTTATTTGAAAGAGTTATGTCATAATTCGCATCTGAGGGTTCCTGGTTTTTGGAACTTTCTTTTGTTGCATAAATGGGTTTTAACATACCCAGCTCACTGTGAAATTTCCCGTCTTCTGTCTTGACATAACATTCCATCACATAATTTCCCGGTTCAAGTTTAATGGTTGTCTCCTCGCTTCTGCCCGGAGCAATGATTCCCGCTCCACCCATAGTTTTAGCGTTTGCGTACCAGGCGGGAAGTAAACTTCCCAGTAGCGCTCCTGCTTGTGCCTTGTCCATACCGCTTTGGAGCGAGTCCCAGGCAGTACCGAACGCGGGGGATACATCATTAATGTAATCGTGGATATCAGTATTTTCGGGCAGATGTGTAAGAAAAAAGAAGTGATGTGCATGCCCTTCATTATTAAATTTGAAGGTTATCCATCCCGAAGGAATAGTATCTACCGAGTGAAAAGAAAAATCCTTTGCGGTCACATTAACTACATCCTTGTCCGGTTCCTTACTGCAGGATACAATCAATAATGAAACAGTGATAAGAATAGAAAGAGAGAATGAAAACCTCTTCATTTTTTACTCCTGTTTTTATTATAAATATGGTGTGTACAGGTTCTGAAATTCCTGCCGGCTGTCAAACCTGTTTGATAGCCGGCTATATGTCATCTCAGCTAAAAAGTACGGGATTCTGATTTTAATATCAAATATCCGGACGGAATTCACTCATTAAAAGTCATTACCGCCGCAGGATCAATTACCTGGAAAGTAAAAGATTCGGTGAAATAAAGCTGAACATTTTTTGTATTATGCGACTGATAACCGATTGACAAATCCTGTCCCAGTGTAAGCCTGAAGTCGCCTCCTCTTTCAGAAACAAGGAAAGAATCTTTCGATGAAGGATTTAAAATTATTTTGCCTTCTAGAAGGCTTCTAACAACCTTCTTTAAAGGGTATCCGTTGATGTGACTTGATATGGCTTCCCATTTTTCTGTACTCAGAATAAGTGTGTAGGGACCCTCAACAGATGATTTCACAAACTGGCTTATCATTTCAGTTATTACTTTCGGCAGATCTTCAACCTTCTCAGGAAATTTATGTGCCTTGTGACCGCTCGATTCCTTCAGGCCTCTTACTCCTGATTTATTAAATCCTTTGTAAATTACATTTTCCTCAAACTCTGCAATCATTTTTGCTGCTTCTTCCATCGAATCAAGGTCAAGATCCTCTGCTCCGCGGGCTGCGTTATCAAGTTCCCACATATCTAGCTCGAATTGAGCACGTGTTTCTATAAGTGGAAGAACTTTGTTGATACCGTATCTTACTGCCCCTTTCTTATCCGGACCCACATCCAGCCTTCCAAGGGATACAGCTTCAAAATCCCATCCTTTCGGACCGTCTATATCAACGAATTTCCGCCCTGAAAGAACAGAGTTAAATACTTTTTTTGCCTGTTTATTTATCTCCTCCCACGCTTCGGCCGAAATAGGAGCAAGTGATTTTCTTAGAATATCCATTTATTCTCCTCTATTTTATTTTTCCAATTCCCAGGTCTTCCTGTTCAGCAGGAGCTTTGTCTTCTTCAAGCTCCACAATATCATTTTCTTTAAATAAATATTGCTTCATTTTTTCATCCCATCCGGTCATATTTCTACGGAGCCATTCGAGAGCCATCATTGCATGCTCCATTTCCTCAAGTTTGTTATGCTCAATTATTCTTTTAAGTTGATCATCCTGTGTTGAATCGATCCGCTGCTGATACCAGTCAATAGCTTCTATCTCCTCTTTTAATGAGTTCAGTGCCCTTCTGAAATCTCTTGTTTGAGGACTCAGATCTTCAGGCGGCTCGTGAAATTCCGACATCTTATTTCTCCTTTATTTATTTACGATGAATCATTTTATTTATTTTGAAAATCTCCGAGTAATGTATTATCAAACCATTATCATTCCAGTCCCTTTTTTTACAATACTAACAGGATATGGGCTTAAAATTTGTGTCTGACATCAATTTGTATAATACACCATTCTTTTTTAGAAAAGACTTACATGAACATACTTCGCCGGATGATTTTTTATATCATCAATAAGACTATTCAGGTTCTCTACAGTTTTATTAATTTTATTATAAAGTTCATCATCGGTTAATAGTTTTCCAGCAGTGCCTTTTCCGGAATTTAAACCGGATGCCGCCCCCTTTATGTCATCGGTTGCCTTTTCAATATTGCTTAATGAAGTATTTATTTTGGCGGTATAGATTGAGAGGCGCTGGAATATAGTATCGATAGGCGCTTTGCTTTCGCTGGTAATTTCTCTGATATTTTTTACTGATTTATTTATATCATCAAGACTGCTTTTCAAAGTCTGGTTGATAAGCCTTACAGATTCTTCCACTCCGTTTAATATTCTGTTTACTTTTCTTTGTGTATCTTCATTCGTGAGTGTATCGATATTTCCCGCGGCCTGCTTTATCGCACTTGTTGTGCTGTCGGCTGTTTGCATGATATCCGAAAGTGTTTCGCCTGGTTGACCTTTTACTGTACTCCCATCCTCAAGGTATGAATTCGAATTGCCCGGCTTAATTTGAACCGATTTTCCCCCTATAATACTTGAGGAGGAAATTACAAACTTGGAATCTTCGGGTATCGAATCAAGCTTGGATATCTGGAGTTTGAGGAGAATGCCTTTTGATGTAACCCTGGTATCTCCTACTGATCCTACTTTTAGACCTTTATAATATATATTGGCTCCCGAACTTATTCCGGCAGCATCCTCAACCATCATGTTTATGGTCATTCCTCCCTGAAGGAAATTGTCCTTTTCCAGGTAGAATATAACTGCAATTACTACTAATACTGTCACTATAACAGATAAACCGATATAGAATTCGTTGGGTTTTTTGCTCATTGGAAGTCCTCGTCCCCATTGATAAATTTATTAAATTTTTCATTTTCCTGGTCCCATAATTCATCCGCTGTGCAGGTATTAATTATCTTTCCTTTATATAGCATACTAATTTTGTCAGAAATTTTTTCAGCGCTTTTAATGTCATGACTTATAACAAGCGATGTTATTTCATGTTCTTCATTGAGTTTTATTATCATATCATCTACCATATTTGTAAGGACAGGGTCTAAACCTGTCCCTGGTTCATCATAAATAATATACTTCGGCTTCAAGATCATTGCTCTTGCTATAGAAATCCTTTTTTTCATTCCGCCGCTTAATTCCTCTGGATATTTATCCTCTAAGTCAGGTAGATCAACCATCTCCAGGCTCTCCTTCACCATCGATTCCATCTCCTCTTCTTCAATGTTCTTTTTTATTTTAAGGACGAGCTTAAGATTTTCTCCTATTGTCAACGAATCCCAGAGCGCACCATTTTGATAAACTACACCTATTTTAATTCTTATTTTTTCATTCAGTTCATCTTCAGTATAATCACTTATGTCCTGATCATCTACCAGTATCTTTCCGCTGTCTGGTCTGATAAGTCCGATAAGGATTTTCATTAGAACAGACTTTCCAACTCCGCTCTGCCCTATTACGGTATGTACTTCTTTATCACGGATCTTCAGGTTCAGTTCGTCGAGCACCTTGTTACTCCCGAATGATTTTGATATGTCTTTTAGTTCTACCATATCAGCGATAATATTCCTGATAAAAGGTAGTCGACGATTATAAGAATTATCGATGCCCAGATGACAGCATTGGTTGTTGCCCGGCCTACTCCCTTAGCGCCATGCCTTGCATTTATACCGAAGTAACAGCCAAATTGAGTTATAATTATGCCAAAGACAAAACCCTTGATAATTGAGGTATACATATCCGTGGAATGGAATCCGCCTCTCATACCTTTCACATAACCCGGCCACGACAATCCTGTAATAAAATGAGTTGAAACAAATCCAAAAAAAATAGAAATAAGGTCACCCCATACAATAAGAAGTGGAATCGCTATTATACCCGCTAGTAACCTTGGCATGACAATATATTCCACCGGATCAATTGCCGAAGTCCGCAGTGCGTCTATCTGTTCTGTAACATTCATTTCACCTGTTTCGGCTGCAATACCAGCACTTATTCTTCCCGCAAGGAGCAGACCGAACACAATGGGACCCATCTCAAGTAATACGAGCTTAATTATAATTCCTCCTTCAACCCATGGAGGAGTGAGCGGTCCCGATCCCATTCCAACCTGCAATCCTACAACCAGACCCATAAACACGGCACTTGTTAATAAAAGAGGTAATGAATTTATTCCTACATAATTGAAACTCTTTACTACCTGTTCCATGTATGTAGGCGCTTTTTTTAATGCCGAAGCTGTTTTAAAACTCATTAAAGCGAGATCTCCAATAGAACTGAAGAAAGAAATAGTCGACTTCCCTACTTTGATAGTTAGTTTTTTGAACATTTTAATCTATTATTTTTAACAATTTGCTAATTTTACCTTTAGGGATTTGTTAAGCCTCACACATAAAATTTATTGGGTGATGCAGGTCCTGTAAGGAAAGAAATAGTCGGTCGGTAGAATGTCCCCCTCCACAAGATAGGATTACTACTTTCAGAGGCAAAAGCAGGGTTATTTTATTTTTTTGTGTACCCTTTAATAAAAATATAGTATATTCATCTTAATGATCATGATAACCATAATATTTTCCGCTGTAATAATCTCACTCCTCCTGCTCCTCCGTTCTCATTATAGCAATAAACTCAGGAAAGCATTTGCCCTCCTCTGGGACCAAAATTTTAATGCCTACTGTCCCGATTGTAAAAAAATATGTATTTACTGCCATAATTTTGAATCGGATGCAGGTACATTTTATTGCGCTTTCTGTATGAGAAAGTTTACCCCTAAAGACAAAGATGGAATCCGATTATCGTATGGTAAGTTGATTTATCTTCTGGAAAAAAACTCTGTTTTCCAATAATAGAATCTCCTGCATCCTTAACTTTTTATTGATGTTGCTTTTATTTCAACTCTACATGGTTTGCTTATTAATATAATTCTTATTAGCTGAGGTCGGAACGATGAAACAAAGACTTATACTTGTAGTTGAAAATAATAGTTTGATTGCGATGGATTTGAAAATGATCTGCAAAGATCTTGGCCACAATTGTTATTCTTCCGCGTATAATGAGGATACCTCCGGAAGATAAATAAATTGAATCCCGACCTGGTTTTGATGGATTTAAAACTCGATAAAACAAAAAACCTCCTTGATGAGGCCGAGAAAATATGCGATGAGTTTAATATCCCCATCATCTTCTTTACCACGGCTCCACACGATTCCTTTGAAAAAAACAGACTTCAAAAGAGGTGTCTGTTTCAGCCGATCCCTTTTACAACTGAGGAGATCACTGATGCTGTCGACCGTATTTTTAAGATCTATCCTTTCTCTGAGGAACGTACTTAATATTATCTGTCTGCTAAGATCAGATTCAACATCGTCATATCCACCGCCGTTTTACCTTATTCCCTTCGTAAATCAAAATATCTGAGTCTATTCTAAGGTGTTATGAATAGACCTTTGAGATCTTCACTGCTTGAAAGAAGCGTTTGTATTCCCGGAGCAATATCATTATCCGCATAAATCTTCCATTGATATATTTGTCCATGTTGAAGTGCAGTAGTTGCAGAGCCGTCAAAATTATATCTTATACTGGAAAAAGTCCTCGGAATTTGAGAATGCCGTATAAAACCATTCTCGTCAAACCCTCCCCATACCACGATCCCGTTCATATCTTTTACCTCGATTATATATTCTTTGGCTTGGGGATAAGGGTTCCAGATAAATAATGGTTCAATAGAATCTGCTGGAACAGGGATAACCTCAGCATCAGGATTGGTTGGCGATACAATACTGATTGCACCGGTTACACTGAAATTGAGCTCTAAGTTAGCCTCTGAGCTGAATGATACATTTAGTGCTCCGGGATTTTTAAATATCCAGTCAGGATCCATCACATAGCCGTCATTTTTGTATGAAGCCCAGGCTGTATATTCTCCTTGGGGGATGTTATTCAACTCGTAGTTTCTATCAGTATTAATGGTGGTTGTTAATCCGCTCACTACCGAGAGTGAATTTTTATCAAGCAGAGAAACGTCTACTATCCCGTTTTCCACCGCCAGGAAGGTAACCATTCCTGTAAGTGTTGAACCGGACGCCTGGTTCATTATAATCCGGACATTGGCTTCGGGATTGCCCGGCCTAAGAATTATCACAGATGTATCCGCTGCATTGAATCCTGATTTAACTGCGTATACCATATATTCAGCAAAAGGAACATTAAATATTGCGAAGTATCCGTCAGGACCGGAATAGGTATGTAATTCATTATTTAAAGCTGAAGATGCAACAATCAGATATCCTGCTTGTGCAGGATCAACCTGACCGTCGATCATACCGAAAATCCCTTGCAGTGTATCCAGGAAAAATGTCTGCTGCGTGGTATTGTATTTTGAGACCTGGAATGGAACCGGACTTACACTTCCAATCGGTAATTCTTTATATCCTTGCGCTGCTATTCTCACATAATATCCGCCGGCTGTAAGGTTATCAAACAATACGGTACCGTCGGTTCCCGATTCAGCACGCATAATCGCCTCCCCGCTGTTTGCCTCATACAGTACCACGTTTGCGCCGCTTACACGGGAAGTATCGATGGCAGACTTAACTAATACTTTAACTGCTGTAGGTGGAGGAGTCGCAACACCTTTATCGCCGCAGTTAAGACTGGTTAACAACAGGATTGCTGTCAAAAGTGAACCTGCAAAGAATTTTATTTTATAACTGGACATTTTAATTCCTTCAAATGATGATAGGCTATATGACAAAACACGTACCAGGAATTTCAACATCAGAAATCCGGATTAGGTTTAATATTTTAAGAAAAAGCTGCTCTGTCTCGGGATTCTTGAATGAAACTTTCTCTTTTTGTCGGTCATCTTTGTCTTTGTTTTCCAAAATTCTATCAAAGGACTGCACCAATTAATTGTTTTTTTTAATAAGTTTGGGAGAAATTACAACTTTAAGAGGGTTGAAGATGGATGAAATTACTTCTTCTGAAGATATCCGGCATATGGCCGGTGCTTTCCAGATAAGCCGCATTTTATTAACAGCTTTTGAGCTTCGGTTGTTTTCAATACTCGACCATCATATGATGTCCTCTTCCGATGCTGCCCAGGAAATGAAAGCTGATCCCCGCGCTGCGGACAGGCTCCTGAATGCGCTCTGCGGAATGGGACTGCTTAAAAAAGTAAAGGGCAAGTTTTATAACAGTGATGCAGCTTCGAAATACCTTGTCGAGGGGAAACCGGATTTTATGGGAAATCTGTATCATACAAATCATCTCTGGAGTACATGGAGCTGCCTCACTGAATCTGTAATTAAGGGAAGCTCATTCAAAGGTGATCAGAATAAGAGTGAGAAAACCGAGTGGGTGGAAGCTTTTATCAGAGCTATGCATCATCGGGGTGTTAAGCAGGGAAAAATTCTTGCTATGATGATTGATCTGAATGGAGTAAAAAAGATGCTCGATGTCGGCGGAGGATCAGCTGCATTTTCCATGGAAATTGCTAAAAAGGATCCGTCCGTTAATGCGGTGGTTTTCGATTTGCCTCATGTTATACCCCTTACAAAAAAATATGTAAATGAAGAAAACCTGGATGAAAAGTTCAGCTACATTGAAGGAAATTATCTCTCCGATGATTTCGGGAGCGGGTACGACTTAATTCTTCTGTCAGCTATAGTGCACATCAATAGCTATGATGAGAATAAATCGCTTATTAAGAAATGCTCAAATGCTCTCAATAATAACGGACGGATTATTATAAATGATTTCATTATGAGCACAGACAGAACTAAACCGGCTCACGGAGCTTTATTCGCTCTTAATATGCTTGTCGGAACAGAAAAAGGTGATACCTATACTGAAGAAGAGATGAGAGAATGGTTTGCGGCGGCTGGAATAAATGAAGTCGAGAGAAATAATACTTCCTATGGATCGGACCTGATGATAGGTACAAAGACTTAAATGCAGGATTCTGAATCTAAGATTTTATTCTTGCAATCCCCTGATTTTACGTTTAAAAGAAAAAGCTCCGGTGTTTGCCGGAGCTAAAGTGACCCCAAGGGGATTTGAACCCCTGTTACCGCCGTGAAAGGGCGATGTCCTAACCACTAGACGATGGGGCCTTGAAAATCACAATATTTTAAGAACTGTTCGGGTGAGCGATGGGACTTGAACCCACGACCCCCAGGGCCACAACCTGGTGCTCTAACCAACTGAGCTACGCTCACCATTTGGTACGCCCGAGTGGATTCGAACCACTAACCCTCAGCTTAGAAGGCTGATGCTCTATCCATTGAGCTACGGGCGCAGTTCAATATCAATGAACATTGTTAATTGCAATAGTCGGGGCGGCAGGATTCGAACCTGCGACCTCCTGCTCCCAAAGCAGGCGCGATGAACCGGGCTACGCTACGCCCCGAATTGCTTTTCAAATTGAATCCCGATGAAAATCGGGATGGTAAAGAACTAAATCGAATCAATCTCTTTTAAAAAAGAGTATCAAATATATTCCATATCTTGTAAAAAAACAATGTATTTGCCGGATAAATTTTAATATTTCATTTTACGGCATTATACAGGCCTTTCCATCCTCCCTACTCTGGTTTGTCCGAACCGTCACTGCTATTGCAAAGTAGGGGTTCTGTTGAAATTCCGGCCATTTTCAACTCTTCTGAATCTTGATTAAATTGTAAAAGTAATATCGGAATTTGTTTGATGTCATTCCCCTTTTTTGTCTCGAAAAAATTTATCCTTTCTAAAAAAGGTTCGAAGTTTATTACATTCATATCTTCAATCTCAATTACCGGGATAGCGCTTGGGGTCGCTACACTAATTATCGCATTGAGTATTTTAACAGGATTCGCAAATACTCTTACTAATAAAATTGTAGATTTTGATTCCCATATAACTATTTCGTCTTACAGGACTATTGTCCCTGATTATAAGCAGATGCTTCCTAAAATAAAGCAGATGATAGCACCCTATGGTAAAGAGGTGAATCCTTTTATATCGAAACTGGCTATTATCAGCAGTAGAAAACAGAAAGAGGGTGTGAATATTAAAGGTATTACCCCCGGGAATAAGGCCCTCAGAGTTAGAAATAGCATAGTTGCGGGAAATTTTGACCTCGCTGATACATCTTCCATGGTTATCGGCAGAAAACTGGCGGATAAACTGCTTGTGGGGCTGGGAGATAAGGTTACTGTCTTTGCCCTTAAAAATGATAAGATACCTGGACCTGGAACGCTTCCTAATATTGAACAGTTCAGGATTACGGGTATATTCGAGAGCGGAATGGCTGAATATGATGACCTTTTTGCTTATGTGAACCTTAAAGCAGCTCAGAACCTGTTTTCACTTGGCGACAATGTTAATGGCTATGACATCAAGCTTAATAATATTTCCCGGATCGACAGCCTTACAAAATACCTTTCTGAGAATTTACATTACCCGCATAAAGTTGCTTCTATTTATCAAACACATAGGAATATTTTTACCTGGATTGATCTTCAGAAAAAACCTATCCCTATAGTGCTTGGATTAATTATTATAGTTGCTGTTTTTAATATTATCGGAACGTTGCTCATGATAGTGCTGGAAAAAACACGGGATGTGGGTATGCTGAAATCCCTTGGAGCAACAAGCAGACAGATTACGTCGGTGTTCATTTATCAGGGAATCTTTCTGGCCATTATAGGCATAATCCTTGGAAACCTGCTTGCTTTGTTATTAATGGGAATACAGCTGGAGTTTAATATTATTTCTCTTCCTTCTTCTGTTTATTTTGTTTCTACGGTCCCTGTTTTATTGAAATGGTATACGTTCGCCGGAGTATCAGTTCTCACATTTCTGCTCTGTATAACTGCATCATTAATTCCTGGATTCATTGCTTCACGCATCCAGCCGGTTAACAGCCTGAGGTTCGGATAAATGAAATTTGAGAATTTTATAGCACGCCGTTACCTGATTTCCAAGCATAAGGTCAATTTTATTACGATTATCTCAGTTCTTTCTATCTGTGGTATTACCATTGGTGTAGCAGCTCTTATTGTCGTCCTTTCTGTGTTCAACGGATTCGGCAGCCTCGTTACCTCATTCCTCATAAATTTTGATCCGCACGTCAGGGTAGAGATCCTGAATCCCGATAATAGCCGCGCGGCTGCAGTACTCGATTCTGTGCTGCAGGAAAATCCTGAAGTTGTGAAATATTCGCCTTATGTAAGCGGTAAAGTGCTTGTATACCGGGCAGGATTGTTTCAGGTTGTAAGTCTGAAAGGTATAGATGTAAGTTCGGGTGAAAGTATTTATGATATTGAAAAAAGCATGCTGTATGGAAAATATTCTCTCGGAAAGAAGGGTAATTATCCTGAGATGGTGCTGGGACTCCATCTCGCTGATAAGCTTCAGGCGCTCATAGGTGATACTCTTACCTTGCTCTCTCCTGCAGGAATCCAGAAGGCAGTTACTCAGTTTTCTTCTCCTCAAACAGAAAGTTTTGTGCTCTCAGGTATTTATAGTACCACTAATAATGAATATGATGATTCCTATATTTTTACTTCACTGAAATTTGCGCAGCATCTCCTGGGATATCAGAATCATATTCAGGGATATGATATAAGACTTAATGATATTGATGAATCTTTTGATGTTAAGGCGGAACTTCAAAAGCATCTTTCAGCTAAAGACTACAGGATTGAAACCTGGTATGATTTTCACCGTGACCTGTATTCCGTAATGCAGATTGAAAGATGGACTGCCTATATCATATTGTGCCTGATAATCGCTGTTGCCTCTTTTAATATACTCGGGTCACTCTCAATGTCGGTTATTGAAAAAAGACGCGATATCGGGGTCCTCAATTCTATGGGAGCACAACCCCGGTCTATACTGAAAATATTTATGTATGAGGGAATCCTTATAGGTATCATAGGTACTTTAGCGGGCTTGCTCCTTGGCTATTTCATCTGTTTTCTTCAGCTGAAGTATAATATTTATCCGCTTGATCCGACACAGTATAAAATAGATTCTCTCCCTTTGCAGCTGAGATTAGGCGATTTTTTCTACATAAGCGGTGCGTCTTTGCTTCTCACTTTCCTTGCTTCTCTCTACCCTGCTAAAAGAGCAGCTAAAATAAATACAATTGAAGCAATAAAATGGGAATAAATAGGATTAAACATTTGTGCTAAGTGTATTTATGCTAAATAATTATAATTATCAATAAAACTAACTTATAGTGATAACGTGATTCTTCATACTAAAAATATAATAAAGAGCTATCAGAATACTAAAAAGGTAAAACTGGAAGTTCTAAGATCAGTTGATGTAGAAATTGAACGTAATAAGATCTCTGTGATTGTAGGAGCATCAGGAGCAGGCAAAAGTACTCTTTTGCATATTATGGGAGGTCTGGACAGACCTGATTCAGGTGAAGTATTCTTTAATGATCAGAATATCTTCGAATTGTCGGATGATAAGCTAGCAAGATTTAGGAATAAAAATATGGGTTTCGTCTTTCAATTTCATCACCTGCTCCCTGAATTTACAGCTATTGAAAATGTTTCCATCCCCCAAATGATCACCGGCAAATCTCTCACGGATGCTTCGAAAAAAGCTGCTGAACTTCTGGAAGCTGTCGGGATGATGGAACGTATGAACCATAAACCTGCGGAATTATCGGGTGGAGAACAGCAGCGGGTTGCGGTTGCCAGGGCATTGGCAAATGATCCCGATATCATCCTGGCTGATGAACCTACCGGAAACCTCGATTCTGAAAACAGTGAGGCGGTACACCGTATATTAATTGATTTAAGGGATAAAATGGGTAAGACATTCGTGATTGTAACCCACAATCCGGGACTCGTAAACCTGGCTGATAAAGTCTTTCAAATGAAAGACGGAAAGGTTATTACTAACTATTCTTATCTGAAGGATTAGCCAGGTAATCAAACAGCAGCCTTACTCCAAAACCGGTCATATACTTCCGGGTATAATTATTATAATTATTTGCCATCGCCGGTCCTGCTATATCCAGATGTGCCCATGATATTTTCGGATCTACAAATTTCTCAAGGAACTTTGCCGCTGTAATGGCTCCCCCCCATCTTCCTCCTACATTCTTCACATCGGCAACATCACTGGAAATAAGCTCATTGTAATCGTCCCACATCGGTAATCTCCATAGCCGGTCAAATGTCTTTAATCCCTTTAGATAGAGATCTTCCGCCAGTTTATCATCCTTCGTAAACAATCCGGCAACGAACTCACCCAGCGCTACAACACAGGCGCCTGTCAGGGTTGCAAGATCTATTATGACGTCAGGTTTTAGCTGTGAGGCATAATTAAGTGCGTCAGACAGGATCATCCGTCCTTCCGCATCCGTATTATCTACTTCTATACTTTTTCCTGAAGAAGTAATAACAATATCGCCGGGACGCATAGAAGATCCTGAAGGCATATTTTCAGCAGACGGAATTATACCAATTACGTTAACAGGCAGCTTCGCTTTTGCCGCCGCCAGTACTGTACCTGCAACTACTGCTGCTCCCGACATATCAGCTTTCATCTCACCCATATTGCTTGCGGGCTTTATAGAAATACCCCCCGAATCGAAAGTTACTCCCTTTCCTACCAGTGCGATAGTCTTTGCCTTTTTATTTTTACTGCCTCCTTTATACTCCATTATGATAAAGCGGGGAGGATTAGCGCTTCCCATCCCAACTGCAAGAAGTCCTCCCATCTTCCTCTTCTTAATCTCATTTTCATTAAATACTGTTACCTTCACTCCGGCTTCGGGCAAAGTATTCTTAATCCTTTTTGCAAGCTCGTTGGGTATAAGTACAGATCCCGGTTCATTCTGTAGCTCTTTCGTGAAATTGACCCCCTCCATTACTGTGGCACCCAGCGAGATGGCCTGGTTAAGTTTTTTCTGGTTGTCAGCGTAGAAAAACACGGAGAGGTTTGTAGGTTTCTTTTTATCCGCCTTATATTTGTCAAAAGAATAATTGCCCAGAAGTATCCCCTCTACAAATGTCTGGTAGTAATAAAGCTCGCTTTCAAAGTGCTTCTTGAATATTTCATATTTGGGTATGAAAATGTGAAGCCCTTTAAGCTTTTCGGAAGCTAGAGAAGGTAGAAATCCAGCCAGGTGATTCCTGAAATAATCAGCAGAAAAATGATCATCCAGCTTTACTTTCGAGATTATTACCGAATCAGGCTTGCCTTCTTTTTTGGAAACACGGATCTGGCTCCCTTCAGCAGAAAGAAAATTCTTTTTCTGAAGCTGAGAAAATTTGAAGTTGAAAATAGTTTCAAGGTTTAACAGACTCGTTTCAAGTTTCTTCTCATCAACCATATATTTCAGGCTGATAGAAAGAGGACTATAAGCAATTTTCTTACCGCCTGATTTGATGTTCAGATTAAACATTTTAGCTCCCGAATTGTTTGACGTATTCTACTGCACGATTTAAAATTTTAGGAATGTATTCTTCTATTTTTTCATCTCTTATACGTAGTCCGGCTGCATTAACATGACCCCCGCCTCCATACTCCGAAGCAAGCTTATTGACAGGGATAAGTCCTTTTGAACGAAAACTGACCTTAAATCCTTCCTTCAGTTCAAGGAAAAGGAGCCCGAGTTTTACATTTTCCACAGAAAGGGAAACATTTACAAAACCATCAGTATCAGATTCTAAAGCTCCGGTATCTACAAAGTCTTTCCTTTTCAGCGTCATATAACTTACTTCCTGCCGCTCCCCGTATAATTTCATAGAGTTAACTGCCCTGCCGAGCAGCTTTATTTTACTGAATTTGCTCTGATCATAGATCTTATCATATACATCACCGGGCACAACACCGGTTTCAAGCAGTTCCGCGGATATTTTATGAATCTCCGGGGTGGTTCTTTCAAATCTGAAAGAACCTGTATCTGTCATTATAGCAGCATATATAGGCTCGGCAGTTTCATAACTCAGTTCAACTATTCCTGTTTCTTTTATGAAATCATAAATAATCTGACCTGTTGCACTGTATTCGGTATCAATAAAAGTGTAATTAAATATTTCTTCATGATCCTGGTGGTGATCTATACAGATCTTCAGCTTCTGCGACATCCTGAATCCGGATTCCATCCTGACGATCCTGTCCGATCGGTTAAAGTCGACCGCTGTCAGTACATCAACTTCTTCAAATATATCTTTATGTTTTTCAGCTGAATAGTGTTCTATAACATTTTCTTTGTCTAGGAATGAAAGATTGTAAGGGGTAATGCTGTGATTAACTATCCTCGCACTCTTACCCTTCTCCTTCAGAATGTTATAAAGAGCAATCTCTGAACCGATAGCATCGGCATCGGGATTTACATGGGTAGTGATAAGAAATGAATTATTTTCAAGAAGAATATTTTTTAACTGATTAAAGTCGATCATATAGCCTATCAATAAATATAAAAGGGCTCGATCGCTCAAGCCCGTGAAAATTTAATCAGTTAAAATAGAAAAAATATACGTTAATTCAATAAGTCTTAATTAACATCCCACATATTTCCGCTGAACAGTAGTTTCTTCAGGTCCCCTTTCCCTCTGGCTGCGGTTAAGGCTTCGATCTGAGCATGCAGGGAATCTTCATAGGTTTCTTTTTCCTCCTGTCTTATTACACCAATAGGGACGGGCATTCCTTCAGTCTCTGCAAATTGCGAAAGGATATGAGCTCTTGCCGAAGCATTATCAAATTCATCGTGAATCCAGACATCATTAATTGAATTTGATCCTTCGTTTATATCGATGATCTCTGGGGTGAGTCCGTTAAGCCTTATTCCTTTATTGTTCTCTTTTCCATAGATCATTGGTTCGCCATGTTCAAGGAAAAGAACATTATCAGGTTTTGTATCCTTGTCTGTATAAAGCGCGTATGCTCCGTCATTAAAGATGTTGCAGTTCTGAAACACCTCTATGAATGCTGTGCCTTTATGTTTTCCGGCCCTGGTCAGCATTTCTTTAAGATGCTTCGGATCCCTGTCTAGACTCCTTGCTATAAAAGTGGCTCCTGAACCCACCGCAAGGCTCAAGGGATTAAAAGGATAATCAATGCTTCCGAAGGGTGAGCTCTTTGTTTTTTTCCCTCTCTCGGAAGTCGGTGAATACTGTCCCTTTGTAAGTCCGTATATCCTGTTGTTAAAAAGAAGAATTTTTATATCAATATTTCTCCTGCAGGCATGTATAAAATGATTGCCGCCTATACTTAATAGGTCTCCGTCCCCTGATGCAACCCATACTGAAAGATCGGGTCGGTTGATTTTTATACCGGAGGCAATTGCCGAGGCTCTCCCATGAATTCCATGGATTCCATATGTATCCATATAATAAGGAAAGCGTGCTGCGCATCCAATGCCCGATACCCAAACAAATTTCTCTTTTTTAATATTCAGATCAGGAGATATCCTCTGCATCTGCGCCAGTATAGAGTAATCACCGCAGCCGGGACACCATCTTACATCCTGTGACGAAGCAAAATCCTTCGCTGTATATTTTGTTTCCTGCGGCATATCTTTATTTTCCATTTTCATTTCCTCCTAATATGGATTCAATCTTCGATTCAATTTCAGATGATTTGAAAGGTAATCCCTGTACCTTATTGAAAGGCTCTACATCGATAAGGAATTCTTCTCTCAACAGCTTAGACAGCTGTCCGAGGTTTATCTCCGGACATATAACATGTTTATATTTCTTCAGCACATCTCCTGTGTTTTTCGGAAAAGGATTCAGGTACCTGAAATGAGCATGACCTACTTTCATTCCTTTACTCCGGATACGGTTAACTGCTTCTGTTATGGAACCATAAGTGCTTCCCCACCCTGCAATAAGCAGATCGGCATCTCTATCACCCTCAACTTCCAGGTCCGGTATATCATTTTCAATATTCCTCACCTTCTGCGCCCGGAGCCTTACCATAAATTCATGGTTCTCGGGATCGTAGCTGACATCTCCTGTAACGTTGGCCTTTTCCAGACCGCCTATCCGGTGCTCTAATCCCGGAGTTCCCGGAACAGCCCATGGTCTTGCCAGGTTTTCGTCCCGTTTATACGGCTGGAAGTTTTCAGGAATGGTTCTGAGCTTTATCTCAATGTCGGGTATCTTATCCGGATCGGGTATCTTCCATGGCTCCGATCCATTGGCGAGGTAGCCGTCCGATAGGTACATTACAGGTACCATATATTTGGTTGCTATCCTGGCTGCTTCAAGCGCCATAGCAAAGCAGTCGGCGGGAGTAGAAGGGGCAACAACTACAACAGGTGCCTCGCTGTTCCTTCCGTACATTGCCTGCATCAGATCAGCCTGTTCTGTCTTGGTAGGCAATCCTGTACTTGGACCTCCTCTCTGTATATCGATTATAACCAGAGGAAGTTCGGTCATTACCGCCAATCCTATTGCTTCAGTTTTTAACGCAACACCGGGACCGCTGGTTGTCGTTATTCCCAAAGCGCCCGAGAAAGATGCTCCTATGGCGGCACTGATTGCTGCTATTTCATCTTCAGCCTGGAAGGTTCTTACACCGAAATTTTTGTGTTTGCTTAGTTCGTGAAGAATATCTGAGGCTGGCGTAATCGGATAGGAACCGAGAAACAATGGGAGTCCTGCTTTAACCGATGCGGTTACGAACCCTATGGCCAGTGCCTCGTTGCCCGAAATATTCCTGTACCTTCCCTTAATTAACTTTGCTGGCTGTACATTGTAACGGGTAGTAAACAATTCAGTGTTTTCGCCGAAGTAGTAGCCCGACTTAAGAGCTTTCTCATTAGCTGCGGCAAGGTCTTCTCTTGATTTAAACTTTGTATGAATCCATTCTATCGTCGGTTCAATAGGTCTGCTGTAAAGCCAGTACATCATCCCGAGTGCAAAGAAGTTTTTACATCTTTCAACTTCCTTTGCCGAAAGACCGCTCTCCTCAAGGGCGGTTTTTGTAAGCTGACTCAGCGGAACCTGTACAACATTGTACCCGTCAACGGTGCCGTCTTCAAGCGGACTGGTATCGTAACCCGCCAGCCTGAAGTTTCTCTGATCGAAGGAATTACTATTAACTATTATCGTCCCGCCTGGCTTTAAATCTTTTATGTTTGTTTTTAAAGCGGCAGGGTTCATTGCCACCAGAACATCCGGCGCGTCACCGGGTGTATGAATATCGTCACTACTGAAATGAAGCTGAAAGCCGCTTACTCCGTAAGTAGTACCGGCGGGGGCACGGATTTCAGCAGGATAATCCGGCAGCGTGCTGAGATCATTGCCTACCAGCGCGGTAGTATTTGTAAACTGACTGCCCGTTAACTGCATTCCATCCCCTGAATCTCCTGCAAATCTGACGGTAACGTCAGAGAGATCTAATACGCCTTTTTGCATCTTGCACCAAGGTTTGTGAATAATGAATATTTAAACTCGATTGTATCTGGTAAAAAAGATAATGAAATATTTAATAAATCAAATCACCAAAATCTATCAATACGCCCGCTAACTGATTTACACCGTCATCACACAGATTGTTCCCGGCTTATTCGCACAAATAGCTTTGTTTTCTTTAATAAGAGAGTATAATAATGGAACAGATCCGGGAGGAACAGGCTGAGTCGGGTCCGGCTTTTTGTAAGGTCTCAATTGAGAATTATTTCCAATCCAAATAATCTTTTCTTTAACTTAAAAAAGCTGTTGTTGATTGTCAAATATTCAGGATAGAATGGTATTTGGTTAAAAAAAAACGGACTCATCAATGATGAGTCCGCGGCGAGGTAAGTAAGAGCTATTTTAATATTGAAAGTTAATGGAGGTTCTAAATCAATTAACTTCCCAGGTATTCCCGGTAAAGAGGATTTTATCCAGATCACCTTCCCCTTTTGCCTTTATTATACCCGAGATCTGCTCTTCTATACCATTATCATACGTATCTTTTTTGATCTGCCGGAATACACCCACCGGCGTTGGGAAACCATCGTAATCTGTAAGATGAGCAAGGAAGATCGACCTTAAAGGACTTTCGTCAAACTCATCATGTACTAATACATCGTTTATACTGTTTCCGTTTTCATTAAGGTCTACAATGACAGGTTTATAATTTTCCATTTTTATTCCCTTGTCCTTGTTTTTACCGAATATCATAGGTTTTCCATGCTCTAGCACCAGCACATTATCATCTTTAGTATCTTTTTTGGAAAGGGTATCAAAGGCGCCGTCATTATATATAACACAGTTCTGGAAAATTTCAATAAAAGCCATACCCTTATGGTCTGCAGCACGTTTAATCATTTGCTGTAGATGTTTGGCGTCTCTGTCCATTGCGCGGGCTACAAATGTTGCGTCGGAACCTATCGCGAGGGAAATTGGGTTAAAGGGATAATCAACACTGCCGAAAGGAGTCGTCTTGGTTACTTTACCTTTCTCTGAAGTAGGTGAATACTGTCCCTTGGTTAATCCATAGATCCTGTTATTAAATAAAAGGACTTTCAGATCAATATTCTTTCTGCAGGCATGAATGAAGTGATTTCCGCCGATGCTAAGAAGATCTCCGTCGCCTGTAGCTACCCAAACAGAAAGGTCCGGCCTGGCTATCTTAACTCCTGAAGCGATTGCAGGAGCCCTTCCATGGATGCCGTGCATTCCGTAAGTTTCCATATAGTATGGGAAACGCGATGAACATCCGATCCCTGAAATCCATACAATGTTTTCTTTTTTATCACCCACTATTTCCGGAAAAGATCTCTGAACCTGCGCTAAGATCGAATAGTCTCCGCAGCCGGGACACCATCTTACGTCCTGCCCGCTTGAAAAATCCTTTGCAGTTAATTTTATTTCTTTGGTTTCTATTTTGTCAGCCATTATTCTTTTCCTCCGAGCATTTCAATTATTTCGTCTTCAATATCAGATGTTCTGAAAGGTAATCCTCTCACCACGTTAAACTGAGTAACGGGTAGCAGGAACTCACTTCTGATTATTTTTGCGAGTTGACCAAGGTTGATTTCAGGAATCAATACATTCTTGAAATTACTCAGCACCTGGCCTGTATTCTTCGGGAAAGGAAAGATGTACTTCAGATGAGCCTGCGAAACTTTGTAGCCTTTCCGTCTTGCCTTAATTACAGCTTCAGTAATAGCGCCGTATGTTCCGCCCCATCCTAGCACAAGTAGCTCACCGCTCTCATCACCATCAACAACAAGGTCAGGGATGTCGTTTACAATATTCTTAACTTTTTGTTCGCGGAGTTTAACCATACGGTCGTGGTTGTCTGGATCATAACTAACGTTTCCGGATATGTTTGCTTTCTCTAGTCCGCCTATCCTGTGTTCCAGTCCGGGGGTACCTGGTCTTACCCATGGCCGCGAGAGATTTGAATCTCTAAGGTAGGGAGCAAAACCTTCTTTTTCTGTCCTGAACTTAACTTCGAATGAAGGAAGTTCACTTGATTTTGGTACTCTCCACGGTTCTGTACCGTTTGCTATGTATCCGTCGGTAAGCAGAATTACAGGGGTCATATATTTTACGGCCAGCCTTGATGCTTCAAGGGCCATTGTAAAACAGTCGCTGGGACTCTGGGCAGCTAGTACTGCTACCGGAGCTTCACCGTTTCTTCCGTATACTGCCTGCAGTAAATCGGCTTGTTCAGTTTTTGTAGGCAGACCGGTACTCGGACCTCCGCGCTGTACATCTACAATTACCAGCGGAAGCTCAGTCATAATCGCCAGACCTATTGCTTCTGTCTTTAATGCAAGTCCGGGTCCGCTTGTGGTGGTAAGTGCAAGATAACCTGCAAATGAAGCACCAATTGCAGAGGTAATTCCTGCAATCTCGTCCTCTGCCTGGAAAGTTTTAACTCCAAAATTCTTATATGTACTCAGGTATTGAAGAATTTCTGAGGCAGGGGTTATAGGATATGAACCAAGGAATAACGGCAGTTTAGCTTTAACTGATGCGGCAAGAAATCCAAGGGCGGTAGCTTCATTTCCGGAAATACTTCTGTATGTGCCTTTAGGGAGCTTTGCCGGTTCAACGCTGTACCGTGTTGTGAATAATTCGGTCATTTCACCGAAGTTGTATCCGGCTTTTAATGCCTTTTCGTTTGCATCAATAAACTGCGGGGCTTTCTTAAACTTTCCCTTGATCCAATCAACCGTAGGGTCAATCGGCCTGTTGTATAACCAGTACATTAAACCGAGTGCAAAGAAGTTCTTGCACCGGGAAATTTCCTTCTGAGTAAGAGAAGTTCCTTCCAGAGCTTTCGTGGTTAAGGTCGCAATAGGAACAGGAAATACCTGGTAACCTTGAAGACTGTTGTCTTCCAGCGGGTTTTCTTCATATTTGGCTAGCTGAAGATTCTTTTTATCAAAGGAATCTGTGTTTGCTATAATAATTGCGCCCGGCTTAAGTTCTTCAATATTCTTTTTTATTGCAGCGGGGTTCATAGCAACCAGCACATCGGGCCTGTCGCCGGGAGTGTAAATATCTGTGCTTCCGAAATGAAGCTGAAAACCGCTCACTCCGTATACTGTTCCCTGCGGTGCACGAATTTCAGCAGGATAATCCGGCAGGGTGCTTAAATCGTTTCCTACAATAGCTGTAGTATCGCTGAATTGGCTGCCGGTAAGCTGCATTCCGTCACCGGAATCACCTGCGAACCTTACAGTCACCTCGGTTAAGTTCTGGACTTCTTTTTCTTTTAACATCTTCTCATCTTAAATTTTTTGATGATATGTAATTATTTTTTAATGTATCTGGTTATCCATAATCCGTGCCATGCAGGTGAAGAGGCGGGTGGCCGTGAAATCTTTATTTTTGAATAAATAGACTTTATATAGATAAAGAACCCGCAAAGAGATACATAAGAACTATATTTATAATTCTCAATTATGGAAAAAATTTTTTAGTTATAAGAAAGAATTTGAAGGTTTTTGTGTTTATTTGTTCTATGAGGCCGTTCCAAAAGCGGTTTTGCCTTCTTGAACGGACCGTTCCTTCCACGCCGCTGTACGCAGATAAATTTTAACCTCGAGTCGTCTGGACAGCCCGAACGGCCCTTTATCGCCATAATATCAATATGAAATTCTAGCTGCTGCCGCGGCGTTACTCCGGCGACAATATGTCATTCTGAACTTATCTATTATGCCTCTCGGGCTTCAAGCCAATCAGTTAATAGAATAACGTATTCCGGACCCATATTCTAAACTTTCAGCGCACGTCGTAGGTTCGCTGCTGTTCATATCTTACCCGCAATTTCGCTCGGGGTTCAGGTCTAATCTACGTTCTCAATTATCTTCAGGAATTCATTTGAGCTTACAAATCCTGTAATCCTCTCCACTTCCTCTCCTTTGGAATTAATAATTAGTACCGTGGGTACACCGACTATTTTATACTTGTTCCTCAAGGTTGAAACTTCGTCAGAAAGAGATTTCGTCATATCTGCTTTATATGCTTCAAATCTTTTAGCTTCAGTTATAACTTTGGGGTCCGAGAAGGTCATAGCATCAAGTTCCTTACATGGAATACACCAGTCCGCATAAAAATCAATTATCTTGGCCTTATTTGATGCTGCGCTCACATTTGAAGTATAGGGCTGCCATTTAATCGACTGTTTCTCGGAAGGTATTAACCAGTATATGGCTGTAACAACGAGAACAATTGAAAACACTATCTTAAATATTCTGAATCCCTTAACGCTGTTTGCATTCTTATCGAAGAAAAACAGGTATACTGCAGATATTATCATAAATGCCGGAAGCAGGAACGGTGTTATTGATTTAGGGAGAAGCGGAAGAAGGAAATAGATCGCCATACCTATAAGAATTAATCCGAATATATGCTTAACGGCATCCATCCATTCGCCTGCACGCGGAAGCTTTTTGATCTTTCCTGAGAAAATTGCCAGGAATAGATAAGGAGTTCCCAGACCAACAGCCAGTACGAAGAATAATAGGAAACCGAAGAATGGATCTGCCTTGGCCGCTGTATAAGTAACAAGTCCAAGTACGAAAGGGCCGATGCATGGTGCCGCAACAATACCCATAGTCAGTCCCATAAAGAAAGCTCCGTATAACCCCCCTTTTGCTCCGCCTGCTTTAGCAACCCATGAATCGGGAAGTTTGAACTCGTATACACCGAACATGCTCAGTGAAAGCACTACAAAAATTAATGCGATAAGGATTATTACAATCGGGTTTTGAAGCAGCGCCCCGAATACAGATCCGGTTAATGCCGTTATCACCCCGATAACCGAGTATGTAACCGCCATTCCTACAACGAAAAGGAGTCCCATCCCCACCAGTCTGCTTGTCTTCCCTTCACTCTGACCTCCGAAAAATCCAATCGTAATCGGAATCAGAGGATAAACACATGGAGTAAGGTTTAATGCGAGGCCCCCCAGGAAGACGAAAAATAATCCTATTATCAGTCCGTTTCCTTCCAGCATTGATGAGATCGTGTCGTCTGATTTATCAGGTGCCGCTGCTTGAGAGCTGGCTTCCAGGTTTACTTTGTCAAATACGTCCTGATTTATCTGGTTTACTACCGACTGTTTATCAGCAATCTCAACTACAATGGAATTCTTTGCCGTATTGGGTGGCATACAGGTCATATTGTTACACGCCTGGTAATCAAGGTATACAGGCAGTGTATACTTTCCCGGGGTAAGACTGTCAGGAGCCTTTACCAGCGCAGCTACATATACTTCGCTCTCCCATACGGAAAGCGGTGTTTCTGAAATTTCCAGTTTTATGTCCTGTGCCTGAGGGTAAGCCACCTTTACCAGATGAAATACAGAGGTATCCACTGAGAACTGGGATGGTATCAAAAAATCTTCATGCGGTTTATCGGAGTTTATATGCCATCCGCTGTCAACCATTACCTTTACCGCTACCTTAAACTCAGAGCCGGGGTAGACTTTATCAAATGACTGATACGTCAGAAGGTGTACGGGCTTTGCGGCTCCGCCCGGCTGCCCGAATGACACGGAATAACCTGCAACAAAGATAAAGAATAATACTGCCAGGAAAATGCTGCGTCTTTTCATTGAATACTTTCCTACTGGTTAATAATAATTATTTTCTCCACCCCTGCACAATCGGATATCTTCTTCCGTAACCGAATGCTTTTTTGGAAACTCTTAATACGGGGGCCGACTGCTTTCTTTTAAATTCATTATGATCGACCATCCTTAATACTTTCATAACCGTATCTTTATCACCAACAATACTGCTAATTTCGTTGTATTCCTTGTTTTCTTCAAGGTACATTCTTAATATCTTATCAAGTAGTCCATATTCAGGAAGAGTATCCTGATCTTTCTGGCCTTCTTTTAATTCGGCGGATGGTGCTTTTTTAATAATCTCCGTAGGAATAATTTCCTCTTTACGGTTAATAAATTCCGCAATTTTATAAACTTCCGTTTTGTACAGATCGCCAATCACTGCCAGTCCTCCAGCCATATCTCCATATAATGTAGCATAACCGACTGCAATCTCAGATTTATTTCCCGTCGTTAAAAGTAAATTTCCAAACTTGTTTGAGTAAGCCATCAGGTACATTCCACGTATTCTTGCCTGCAGGTTTTCTTCAGTTATTCCAGCAATATCAAGCTGAAAGGCATGCGTCAGTTTCTCTTCCATCTTGCTGATTACAGAATGAATAGTGATCTTTGTAGATGAGATGCCCAGATTCACGGCAAGTTTCTTCGCATCGGTTAGGCTCCCGGAGGAGGAGTATTTCGAAGGCATGAAAAGAACGTGAACATTATCCCTGCCGAGCGCCTTCACCGCTATGTATGCAACTAAAGCAGAATCTATTCCGCCGCTTAGTCCAAGCACAACTTTTTTGAAGCCAAGCTTCGTACAATATTCCCTCAGACCGAATATCAGCGCGTCATGAATTTCTTCTTCAAAACTCCTTTCCGCGTTATGTATCGGTTCAAGCGGCTCTTTTGTTTCATAAATAAAATAATCTTCACTGAATGCTTCCCCCATTAGTACTAGTTCCCCGTCTTTATCCATACACATACTGGCTCCGTCAAAGATAAGCTCTGTCTGGGCGCCTACGAAACAGGTATAAATAAGTGGGATTTTATTCTGGCGGGTTAGCACAGATAGCATCTTTTTCCGGTCTTCTCTTTTTCCATAAGCGTAAGGACTGGCAGAAATATTCAGTAGAATACTTGCTCCTTCTTTTATAAGATTTTCAACTGGATCAACATTGTATCTCCTTATGTGCCAGTAGTCCGCATCGTTCCATATATCCTCACAAATAGATATTCCCAGCTTCTCCCCTCTAAACTCATAAATATGATTTTCCTTTGCGGCATCGAAATACCTCATTTCATCGAATACATCATAATTGGGAATGAGCGACTTATGCTGTACAAACTGTATCTTCCCGTCGTGGCATAATACGGCTGAGTTGTGAATATCTGTCCCTATATTGTCGTCATCTTCGGTTATGGAACCGAATAGGAGACCAGTCCTGCCGGTCTGTTCAGCTATTTCTTCAGCGGCTTTAATTACAGCCTGCCTGAATTCCTTTTTTTCAACAAGATCAAGAGGAGGGTATCCGGTAAGCGTTAACTCAGGAAAGATAACCAGCTCAGCACCGTCATCTACTCCCCGGCCGTATCCGGCAAGGATCCTCGCTTTATTCCCCTGGATATCGCCTATAATATTATTCGATTGACAGACAGCTATTTTCATATCTCAAAACAAATTAAAAACAAAAATAAAAAAGCGGCAGCCATTAAACAATGTTAATCGATTAGTTCCATAGTACCCTGCCGTTTGTCCATTGTTCCATCCTGTTATACCGCACTTTCTGTTATACTATATATTCACCGGTTCTAATTAAATAGAGCCGTTAATAATATACTTCAACATATAAGTCTTTATTTTTTTATTATTTGAGTGGTTAATAAAATAGATTTTCCTGGAGGTTCAGAATGAACAAAAAATTATATCGCTCGAATAGAGATAAAATGCTGGGTGGTGTTGCTGGAGGCCTTGCAGAATACTTCGCAATAGACCCTACACTCGTACGTATTATATTCGTCGTCAGCTTGTTCGCCGGAGGCGCGGGAGTGCTGGCTTATATTATTCTCTGGATAGTGGTCCCTGAAGAGCCGTACGCTTTTGCATCTCCGAATGCAGGATCAGGCGGTATCCCTGGTACCGAAAGTAAACCCGGTACTGAAGGTAACCCTGAAACAGCAGGAACAGAATCAGGTTCGCAGGGAGAGGAATCAGCACAACCCGACTACCAGAAGTACTACCAGGCTATGGCAGAACAGAAGCATAAAAGATCGTCCATTTTTGGTGTTGTTTTGGTTGGGGTGGGATTGCTCTTTTTGCTCGATAATTTTGTACCACGTATACATTTCGGTGATTTCTGGCCGCTGTTGCTTGTTGCGGTCGGTGTCGGCCTGCTTCTTAATGCCAGGAAATAATCAATAGGAAATTATAATGAAAGCAAAACATTTGTTCTGGGGACTCTTATTTGTAACTCTCGGTATTTTAATACTGGTTAACAATTTCTCCGGTCTCTATTGGGATTGGGAAGGCTTGTGGAAACTATGGCCGCTTGTGTTTATCCTTTGGGGTATCGCAATTATGGTTAAGAATAATACGGCCAGGGTCTTTGTTGCTGGTCTTGCCGGCATAGTGCTCGCGGTTAGTCTTTATGCCTCGTTCAAAACAGTGGTCCACCTTACAACCGGCGATTTCGATATCGTCTTCGACAACGGTCCTGAGTCAGATTACAAATATGAATTTACGGATTATACCGAGCCTTATTCAGATTCTATAAAGACTGCGGTTTTTTATTTCAAAGCCGGTGCAGGAACTTTTACTTCTTTTTCTGATAGTGCTGCTGATCTTTTTTATGCGCATACTGAAGGGGTAAAAAATAATTATGAGCTGAATAATCTGGTTGCTGGTGATAAGGCATCCCTTGAAATGAAGATGAAAAAGACCAAAATAAGGGTAGGACTGCACTCTATCAGGAACCGTGTTGAAATGTATTTCAATCCTCAGCCTGAATGGGATATGAATTTTGATGTGGGCGCTTCAGCCCTTAACCTCGACCTCTCCCCTGTTAAAGTAAGGAACCTGGATATCAGCATGGGCGCGGCATCCTTTAAAGTGAAGCTTGGAAGCAATACGCGGCGTACTGATGTAGATATAGAAACGGGCGCTTCAGATGTAGATATAAATATACCCGAAGGTTCGGGCTGTGAAATAAGAACGGACGGGGGTCTGAACTCAGAAAAGTTCAGAGGTTTTACTAAAATAAATTCCGACCTTTACCGCACAGATAATTTTGATTCATCGTCTAACAAAATCTATATAAAGATCGACTCGGGAGTGTCGTCGCTCGAAGTCAATCGTTATACCAGCGAATGGTGATTTTCAATCAGAAATAGTTAGTGCTTTCGGCCTTACCCTGTTTAATTCTATTCCCTCAGGAATTCCCTGAGGGAATCTTGAAAATTTACTGACCTCATTCCAATATCTTTCATCAGGGTACGAAACCTGGTATCTGTCTCTTCCCGATTCTATTGAAGCTGCTCCAAAACCCGAGATTATTCCTATAGGTGCTGTAATAATCGATATTATCCCATTCACAACGGGAGTCAGAAGAAAAGCAGCTCCCCATAAGGCATATTTTCCGGAGTTCTTTTCATCAAGTTCAAGCAGCGCATCCTTTACCTCATCTTTTTTCACAGTATAAGCGGAATCGGCCAGCAGATAAACATTCAGAGAATCAACCGCAAGAAATTCCCCCTTGTATTCATAGGCTTCTTTTTTTTCTGGAATGGAGTCTGAGATCACCAGAAGTGTCATCCATCCCCCATACAGATTCGTCGTATAAACTTCTGTTTCAGGCAGCCAGCCGTCCGGGGCAAATGACCTGCTGCATCCGCATATAAGGAATGCCGCAGCCAGTAAAAGGTAAGTTGATTTATGGCGTAACATATTTACTGCTCCGGAAAGATTCTTCCATCTCAGGTTCAATCATTTTGTACCTGGGTGCAAGATCTTTAAAATATTTTTGATGGTTAAAGAACATTTCATAAACCATTAATGGGTCTTCGTCTTTAAGCCATTCTTCTCTCATCCATTCGATGTAATAGCCGCCGGACGATAAAAAGTATTCAAATGAATCAGGATTTTCAGGAAGCTTGTAATGAAGGAAATATTTGTCGCCCGGAAAAGTTACCAGCATAGAATCATTATTCTGCAGAAGATCAATTATATCAGATCCCTTTCTATCTGTTTTAGGGTAAGATTCATCTGGGGCTATACGTACTGGTAATACTTCATTTTCTATGTCTGCAAGAACTAGGTAGTCCACACGCCAGAATCCCTTTGTCATTATAAGTTTTACCTTCATCTCGCCTGACCTTGAAACTAATTCGAACGGTAATATTGTTATGTCGCTCGCTATAGGACCAAATTCACCCATCTCACCTATCCTCTCCCAGCTTTTTTCGCCCGAACTAACAAACACCTCAATTCCCCCCAGGCTGCGGCGTATATTTCTCATTATGTTTTTCCAGGAGGTAGTATCCCTTTCAAGCTGCGCAAAATAATTTGCGGCCGTGTGCCCCATAAAGGAAAGCCCCTGGTAGAATATGTAAGTCATCAATAATGATTGTCTTGATGCAATCACAATTCCTTTCTTCCCTGCTGTCACTTCATCAAATGCTATTTCAATTATTTCCTTTTGAGCAAGATCATTTGAATCTGCTGCAGATAGCCTCTCATTTCCGTCATAACTGCATAGCTGTTCCGAACAATCACCTTCAGGTCCTTCTATACTAACCGGACTCATCAGCTGGTTAACTTCGAAGAATTTTCCCTTCCCTGTCGTGAATACTCTGTTTCCCTCTTTTCGTGGAACGGCTAGTACTTCAGCTTTACGTATAAAATGAGTTTCATATGCTTCGTTTCTTAAAAGAAGTTCAAGGTCCTGTGTTTCAGCTTCATAGTTGTATAAAGCATCTACATCCTCTTCTTCAAGACACCTTGAAACTGATGCTGAGAATCCCTCTGCCTGGATTGTGAAATCTTTTCCGCTGCTTGTATAAAAGGTGGGACAGGAACCGAAGCACGCTTTCGGATTGGCGGCACAAATCCCTGCCGCAATGCCCGTAACAATTGTCGGCAGCAGCATAAGGGATGTACTGGCTGAGGCTTCAACTGAATTCGTCTCTGCAAGAACAATATCCTTCAGTGGTATTTCAAAACCACCGGCTTTCACCAAAGTACGGTTATAATCAAATAAGGAACCATGACCGTATATCCTGGTGGAATCTGAATTCCACGCCTGTATTAGGTAAACATCCCCGTTCCTCATATGGAACTTGGTTGAAGAAATGCTATCCTGGTTCCGGGTGGAGCTTAATGCTTCAGATTCTCTGGTCTGTCTCTGAATCCTGTTGCCGGAACAACAGGCAAGGATGACTAAAAGACTTATAACCGCTATTAGAGATAGATTGACTAGATGATTTTTTTTGGGTTCTCGCATTTTTTTACCCTCCTAAAAAGAAAAGGAATAACCAAAAGAGATGGAAATTATTGACATAATTGTTTCCACTTCCTCGTATTTCTGTATATCTTCTACATAATAGTACGCTGGATATCCGTCAGTACCTGAGATGTACATGTATGTTATTTCTAAGAGGAAGGCTCTGCTGGAAGTTTGAAGGAACTTAAGTCCGGCGCCGACACCAATTACCTTATAATTTAGCGATTCAAATATTCCTGCATTAGAATTGGCGTAATTAAGTATATCAGTAAAACCGTAGCTGGCTTTTGCAAAAGGGTATGTGGATCTCGAATCGTTATTGAAAGTATAACAGAGGTTTCCAATTACCATAGCTGTAACGCCGTCAAAATTAAGGTTGAATCCCAGTTCAGGCTCAACTGAAAGCCCGTCAATGATATAATATCCTATCGATGTATTCAGATTAAAATATATCTCCCTGTTACTGCCAGTATATATATAGTTGTTGAAGGGCCTGTTTTCCTTAATGGAGCTTAAACCGATGCCTGTGTTCAGCCTTGCTTCAAAACTGCCCGCCCCGTAACTCTCCCTCTGTGATAGCTTTCTTACCTGTGCCTCAACGCTGACCGAAATGAATATTAAAACAGCTGCTAATAATATTCTGTTCATCCGGGGCCTCCTCGCTCTTATTTTTTGTTGCTAAATTAGACATCGGAGGGTGCGGTTTTGTCATAGAAATGTCATAAACAGGTAAAAAGAATGTCTGGAGATATAAGAAGGATTAAAAAGCTTGCTATCTATTTGGTTTTTTCGGGGGAATCCATAAATATTTATCCAGCTTAACGCATCCGTCATCGTTAAATTCAACTCCTTCAGAACGAAGCAGGTCCTCCATTATGTCCGGCGAACCGAAGTGCATTTTTCCTGTGAGCGCGCCGTATCTGTTCACTACCCTGTGGCACGGAAGTCCTGTTTCCTTCGCTCCGTTAAGGGCCCAGCCTACGGTCCTTGCGGCCGACCTGATTCCGCAAACCTCTGCAATGTGTCCATATGTAGTAACTTTTCCGAAAGGAATTTTCTCTACTACAGCATAAACCCTGTCAAAAAAATCCTCATTTGATTTGCGTCTCATGGATGTCGTCTTGTTCATATGAATGTGTTTCTTCCTCACGTCCTTCAAATATTAATTTAACTAAATTCTCAATAAAAATGAGGCCATAACTTGCCGGGTAAATTAAACTTAATAAAGAGCTGGTTTACAGAATATTTCAAAAAATGCAATCTTAAACGAACTTACGAAAACAATGACGAATTGTTCCTTGTAGCGGGTCACCGCGGCTCCCCTGTCTTTGAACCGGAAAATACTTTTTCTTCTTTTGAAAGGGCCGTTAATGACGGTGCTAATTCACTTGAAGTTGATGTTTGTATCACAAAAGATCTGGAAGTGGTGATATGGCACGATTGGGATCCTGATTCCACAAAGGCAATCCTTAGAGAAGGCGGATTTGAACCTTTCGTTAAATATAAACCTCATCCTCCATCATTGGGCAGTAAGTACAGGAAAAAAATAAGCGAATTAACGCTTCCTGAATTCCGGGAACATTTTACTTATAAAGAAAGACATGGACAGTCTGCGATCGTTTATCCTGTGAAGCCGAAGCTTAGTGAGTTCTTCGAGTGGTGCATAGAGCAGACCAGGATTGCATATATTTTCCTGGATATTAAAACGCCGGATGAGGAAAAAGGTTCTGCCATACCTATAGTTGAGGAAATAAGAAGATTGATAGATAAGTTTGCTCCTCCCTTCAAAATAGTGCTGGAAACCAACCAGAAAAAGGTCTTCAAAATGCTGAGAACTAAGTACCCGGATATGTCAATAAGCTTTGATATAGAGCCTCGTCCGGGACTAATCCTCGTCCCGCGTCAGTATAGCCCGGTTAAGAAAGCTATCAAATACGGAAATAAAGTCGCTGTAGGCCTCCGGCCCCGAAAGGTCACTATCGCCAACTGGACAACTTTCAGAAGGATAATGAAATATGACGCGCGGCTTAAATCAGTCTTTAATAGGCGTCACCCCGAAAGAAAGGTTGAACGGGTTATCGCTGCCACGGTGAATAAATATGAAGAACTCGATTGCCTCGTTAAGCTTGGCGTCGATGGCATTCAGTCAGATTTCCCTCATCGTTTAAAAGAGATAGCCGACAGGTATGGCAGAAAGACTGAGGATGAACATTCTTATGCAAAAAAAGTGTGGTAATTAAGTTCCTGCCTGTCATATCTTGTATTACCTTTCCGATAATTTTACAATCATCCGAAAAGAATAGTGACAGCTGAAAATAAAAAAATGTTGAAGGATTACAGCCTTCGTTATACCTTAGATAATGATCTATGTATACGCCGGAGAAGACGCGGTAAAGGTTTCCAGTACCTCGATGGACAGGATGAAACCATTCATGATGAGAAGATCCTCCAAAGAATTAAATCTCTTGTTATTCCTCCAGCCTGGACGGATGTCTTGATCTGCGGTGACAACAAAGGCCACATACAGGCTGTGGGAAGGGATAGCAAAGGCAGGAAGCAGTATATTTATCATGAAAAGTGGGAGGAATTCAGCAATAATAAAAAGTTCGATAGACTGATAGAGTTCGGCCGGTCGCTCCCGGCTATAAGAAAACAGGTAAAAAAAGATCTGAGAAAAAGAAGCCTGATACGTGAGAAGGTTCTCGCTGTTATCGTAAGACTTCTTGAGGAAACTCTTATCCGCGTCGGCAATGAAATCTATGCGGAGGAAAATAACTCGTACGGACTTACTACCCTGAAGGATAAACACGTCGATATCAAAGGAATAAATATCTTTTTCCATTTCAACGGAAAAAGCGGAAAGTCGTTTGAATTGGATATGAAAGACAGAACACTAGCCCGTGTGGTTTCTCAGTGTCAGGATCTTCCCGGTCAGCATCTCTTTCAGTATATAGATGAAGAAGGCAAACGGCAGCCGGTAGATTCGTCCGATGTCAACCAGTATCTGAACGACATAGTAAATAAGGACTTCACAGCCAAAGTCTTCCGCACCTGGGGCGCTACTGTCCTGGCAGCTGAAAACTTTAGTGAGGTTTCTCCTGAAGAAAACGATAGGAAGAATAAAAGAATAATCTCAGGAATTATAAAAAAGACGGCAGAAGAGTTAAATAACACTCCCGCCGTCTGCCGCGATTATTATATCCATCCCGATATAATTAAAGCCTGGCAAGATGGCGGTCTTTCTAAAATTATCGCCGGTCAGAATTCTGCTTATAATAGTACGGGACTTAATAAAACTGAACTTGCGGTAATTAAAATCCTGAAAAAATATTCAGCGGGAAGAACTTAGCTGAAATATATTTCCTTTGTTATCAGCATCATAGGTAATTAAACTTCCATTGGTTAAATACATATTCAAAAAACTGTATTATGGCAGGAAAAAAGAAGACCGGCAGTAAAGTTTTTTCTAATAACGCAAATACGCGAATCTTTTTTTTTGCCTGGTGGATTACGCTCTACTTGTTTTGGATTCTGTTAACAGGCATAAATGATATTAGCGAGTTGTTATTCGGGTTATTTTCCGCTTTTATTGCCTCAACCATTCAATTTTTAATTCAGGCAAAAGGACTGTTGTTCTTTAGCCCGAAGTTATTCAGAATTAAAAAAGCATTCCTCGAAGTGCCCTTCAAATTGATAGAAGATAATTATATCATCCTGAAAGCATTAATAATTGAATGCTTTATTCACAACAGGAAGATAAGGGGAAATTTTAAGAATATTCAGTTCGATATATTAGATGATTCAGCTTATTCAGAAATAAAACGTGCGGCGTACACATATGCAGTCTCTCTATTACCGAATACCTATGTAATTGGAATCGATAGGGAAAAGAAATCAGCTCTGATTCATGAACTTATAACTCATCCTGATGAAGAGAAGCTGCCGTTATGAACCTGTGGACTGCATCATCTGTTGTTTTATTAGCTGGGTTATTTATCTGCGGAGTAATGTGTATGAGAAGAAATCTTATGAACAGGATGGCAGCATTCCAGTTGAGCAATGTACTTGCAGTAATAATTATGCTGTCTCTTGCCGAGGGATTTCATGATGATATTTATTTTGATACAGTTCTTTGTCTTGCGGTTATTTCATTTGCAGGAACTATAACCTTTCTGCGTTTTTTAGAAAAATGGCTGTGATGAATATTATATCTCTTTTATTGCTGAGTGCTGGTATCCTGATCGTCTTTCTTAGCATATCAGCGATTGTATTTTTACCTTCAACGTTTGCAAGACTGCATTACCTGGGTCCTGCATCAACGGTGGGTATTATTCTAATCACGCTCGCAGTATTAATCCAGGAGGGATTTAACAGTGTAGGTATAAAATCCATTATCCTTGCGTCATTTATTATTATCTCTGCGCCGGTATTAACCCACTCAACTTCAAGAGCAAAAAGGATAAGAACGTATGGGGTTTGGCAGCAGATAAAAAGAAGGAGAAAAAAATGATTAATATTTTTCAGATCATCCTGTTGTTAATGATAGCATTTTTTGGCGGCTCTGTTGTGTTTATAAAGGACCCCCTCCGGCAATCTATTATACTGAGTCTTTTCGGAACACTTCTTGCCATCCTGTTCCTGGCTCTTAAAGCTCCCGAGGCTGCTCTCTCCGAAATCGTAGTTGGAGCTGTGATCGTTCCTTTGATGATTCTTCTTGCATTAGCAAAAGTAAAATCATACTCAATAGAACATAGGAAAAATGATAAATGAGACGAGGTTTCAGAAAGTGGTTTTTTATAATCACGGCGGTGTGGTTATCTGTATTAGCTTTCCAGGCGGTAAAGGGATTGAACCCTTTCGGAAAGTACAATGGCTTATACGGTCTCACTTTAAATAAAACCGCGGTTTCTGAAAGAAAAGCTGTGAACATTGTTTCAACTGTAGCGTTTGATTACAGAGCCATTGACACGCTTTGCGAAGAATTTATGTTATTTGCGGCCGTTGCGGGAGTTTCATTATTATTGAGAAGGAAGGCTGAAGAGGTCAAAGAAGTTCCTGATGAAGATCTTCCGGGCAGAGAAGCTCCTGATACCAGCGATGCTTTAAAAGTATTCGGCCTCATGATGACCGGATTTCTGTTTTTGTTTGGTTTATATATCGTCCTTCACGCAAACCTGACCCCGGGAGGAGGATTTCAGGGAGGAGTGGTTCTTGCCTCTGCTATTCTCCTTATTTACCTGTCATCAGGTTATGAACAATTTAGTCATATAGTTTCCTTTAAGAAATTAGAAATTATTGAGGCCGCTGGTCTTGCAGGATTCTTATTAATAGGACTCTTTCCAGTATTTCAAAACAATAATTACCTGTATAATTTTATACCCTATGGGAAACAAGGAGAATACCTTTCGGGGGGGACAATACTTGTACTTAACTTTTTTGTGGGAATGGCTGTGGCAGGTGGAATAATCCTGTTAGTGAATGAATTTTTAGAACAGACAATTCTTTTACGAGAAAAACGTGCGGTCTACAGAAGAAAGAAGGGAAAATAATGAGTACGCTCCCCTACCTTACTGTTATATGGCTGTTTATAATAGGCTTATACGGAATTGCAACCAGCAGAAATTTAATACACCTTGTAAACTGTTTGATCGTTATCCAGTCTTCCACTTACCTGCTGCTAATAATGATCGGATATAGAATAAACGCATCGTCGCCGGTTTTCAAAAATATTCCCGAAGGCTCAAGAGCAGTAGATCCTTTAGTACAGGCATTAACATTGACGGATATTGTTGTAAGCGCTGTTGTAACGGCACTCCTGCTAGCAATAGCCATTCAGGCTCATAAAAAGTTTAATACATTGGATCCTGACAAATTGAAAGCCATGAGAGGTTAGAATGAATTTTCTGCCCCCTATTCCTGTCATACTTCCGCTGTTAGTGGCTGCAATTTTAACAGGTACAGGGACGCTAATTCCCAGAAGGGTTGTTGACCTGACCGCAATTCTGACTTCCTCTGCCGTAATTGTTGTCTGCTTGCTTTTATTCCTCCATGCACCTGTTGTTTACTGGTTCGGAAATCATATGCCCAAGGGAAATATCTCCTTAGGAATTTCATTTGTTATTGATAAAACTGGCGCTTTACTTGCCTCGTTTGCAGCATTACTTACAACATCGGCTTTTATCTTTTCCTGGAAATATTTTGACGCAGTAAAGAATTTATTTCATACTTTGATGCTCCTCTTCCTGGCAGGGATGACAGGATTTTGTTTAACAGGAGACCTTTTTAATCTTTTTATTTTTTTTGAGTTGATGAGTGTGGCCGCTTACTCACTAACAGGATACAGAAATGAGGGTCCTGCCCCCCTTCAGGGGGCTTTGAATTTCGCGGTCACCAACAGTATCGGAGGTTCTTTAATTTTACTTGGCATCGCCTTTATCTATTCAAGAACGGGCGCTCTAAATTTAGCCCAGGCAGGTAACTTCCTGTCAGGTCAGAAAATGGATGCTTTAATTGCAGCGTCATTTATTTTGATAGCCTCAGGATTTTTTGTCAAAGCAGCATTGGTTCCATTTCACTTTGCAAGTGCAGACGCTCATACTGTTGGACCAACTCCTATTTTACTTCTTTTCTCTGGCATTATGTCACCTCTGGCGCTTTACGGTATTGCAAGAGTTTATTGGAATGTCTATTCTGATATATCACTCCCGTATATAAATACTTTCATCTACATTCTTTTCAGCCTGGGTGTCCTTACAGTTATAATTGGAAGCATAATGTGTTTCAACGAAAGTTCACTTAAGAGGATGCTGGCATTTTCAACTATAAGCAATATGGGAATTTTTATTATCGGTATAGCGGCATTAAATCCTGATGGCCTTAAAGCTGTTGTATTCTATATTCTCATTCATGGAGCACTGAAATCATCGTTATTCATCTGCACAGGGGTTCTGTTTCACAGGTTCGGTAGCATCGATGAAACAGAATTAGCAGGGAAAGGAAAACGTACACCTGTCACCGGAATTATTTTTACAATCTCTGCATTAGGATTGGCAGGGCTGCCTTTCTTCGGTACCTTAACTGCCAAAGACATGATAGAAGAGTCCGTCAAGAGCATTGGCGTATCATGGATTATCCTTCTTTTTCTTTATGAATCTTTTCTTACGGGAGGAGCAATGTTAAGAGCTGCCGGAAAAATATTCCTGGGATGGGGAATAAAAAGAACCGGCAAATCTGTATCAACACAGGAGGATGAAGGCAATGAAAATGAAACCAGACAGGGCCAGGACATTACACCTCCGGTAATGTTGGCCCCGGCAATATTATTACTGGTCTTTTCGGTGGGCATAGGTATTTATTTACAATTAAATAATAGAATCGATTTATCAATAAATGAATTTCAAAGCAGGGATTATTATCAGTCGCTTGTATTTAACACAGCATTACCCGATGTTCCTTCTGTGAGTAAGCCTTTTTCTTTCAGCTGGACTTCAGGTATACTAACCTTCCTGGGGGTACTGGCAGTAAGTTTGATCTCGCTTTTTAAAAACATTGTTCCCCGATTTCTCAGGAAAACAACAGCTATAACTATTACACCCGTTATCCTTCAATTAAAATCCTTGCACAGCGGTTTTGTTGGAGATTATATAACCTGGCTCCTTTTTGGAATAACGGTAATAGCCTCTGTTTTCGCTTTAAATCTGATCTGATACTTTAGTACCCTGGAACCATAGCGCTCGGCTGCATTTATGCACTATGAACTTGTGAAGTCGCCGCCGTTAACATGTATGATCTGACTCGTAATGTATGAGGCATCCTGCGAGGCCAGAAATACATAAGCTGGTGCAACTTCGCTCGGCTGTCCTGCCCTTCCAAGCGGCGTATCAGCACCAAATTCTGTTACATCATCAAAAGTTGCGGGAATAAGCGGTGTCCAGATGGGACCCGGCGCTACTGCATTAACTCTTATATTTTTTGAAGATAAATTTTTACCTAGCGACCTTGTAAAGGAGGTAATTGCTCCTTTGGTTGAAGAATAATCAATAAGGTGATCGCTTCCCCTGTAACTTGTTACGCTTGTCGAATTTATTATTGAATCGCCGTCCTTCATATATCTGAGAGCTGCTTTCGATATATAAAACATAGCGAATATGTTCGTCCTGAAAGTTCGTTCCATTAGCTTCAGATCAATTTCCTCCAGTCCGTTATGAGGATGCTGTTCCCCCGCGTTATTTACCAGTATATTAATTTTCTTGAATTCATCATGCACCTTCTCAACAGCCTCTTCGCAGAATTCCTCATCGCCCGCATCTCCTTTTATAAGCAGACACTTTCGGCCTTCTTTTTCAACCATTTCCTTCGTAGTCTGTGCATCCTTATCCTCCTCAAGGTATATAATCGCCACATCAGCGCCTTCCCGCGCAAAATGAACTGCAACTGATCTACCTATACCCGAATCCCCTCCTGTAATTATCGCTGCCTTATCCTTTAGCTTGTCGCTCCCTTTGTAGCTGCTCCTTATAACTTCAGGCTGAGGATTCATTTTATATTCTCTGCCCGGCTGCTTCTGCTGCTGCTGGGGGAATTCCTTTTCTTGTGTCTTTGTACCCGGCATAGTTGTCCTTTCGTTTTAATATTAGTATCGGGTCGAAAAATAATCTCTGCGGTCGTAAGGTTTTGTGTTTTTTATTTGCCGCCATGTTTTCCTTGTCTTTAGTCACCCATCACTTCATTGTTTCCTTTGAATGAAATTTGTCACTGACATTATTTTTACAAATTATATTATTGATGAAAACATAAAATCAAAGGAAATTACAATGAGCGATCAATCGAAAAAAACAACTGACCATAACACAATAAAAAAATGGGTGGAGGAAAGAAATGGAAGTCCTGCCGCGGTTAAAGCGACTAACACCAAAGATGAAACGGGAATCTTACGCATCAACTTTCCCGGCTATTCAGGTGAAGATTCACTTAAACATATTTCCTGGGAGGAATTCTTCGCGAAGTTCGATAAGGAAAATCTCGCCTTCCTCTACCAGGAAAATTTAAGCAGCGGAGAGGAGAGCAGGTTCTTTAAGCTTGTCGATCGAAACAGCTGAAAGAGCACTTATGGTAAACCCGGCTTTTAAAATATTCTAACCAATCTTTGATGATGCTGTACTTGTCCAGTATGGCTTTTTCTTACGTACGGTTTCACTCACAATTGTGGTAAACAGCATAGCATCAGGGTCTTCATTTAGGGCTTTGACAGTAGACTTAGCCGGATTTATATCCAGTTCGTAAATTCCACCGGAGTTACTTTCCTGTATCTCTGTTCTGGTTATTACCAGCGGTGTGTTTGTCTTCCCTGAATAATAAAGTAAAAACAAACTGGCCGGGAAATCGAGATTATTCTCAGCGGGACAATTCAACACTAAATGAAGTACTTCATTTTCAAGCGCTGCAGAATCTATGCTCAGAAATAAACCATCAGGAGTTATCTTACTTCGGGCGGTTAATGAACCATCGTAAATCTGTTTACTATTATGAATAATTATCCTGTGATAAGAATTGCTTCCTTCTATTCTGGCGGCTGACCATATTTCTTTAAGCTCAGACTCGGTTATGAGTTTCTTTGCAAGTAAAACACTCATCCCGAAACTGCTCCTGACTTTCCTTGCTTCAGGTGTTTTTGCGGGTTTGTAATTTTGCGGACGCTCAGAAACGAATGTTTTTCCATTCATTCTCCGGAAAACTTTGTTCCCCATTTTACCCGAAACTTCTCCTAAAATAGCATTGTTTACTAAAGCCATAAATCCTCCTTAAAAATTTACATTCTAATTTACAGCTTTTTACCCCCTTATTCAACGTTTTCAGAACGTATTCAGAACGTATTCAGAACGTTTTCAGAACGTTTTCAGAACGTTTTCAGAGAGTATTTATCTGCCTTATATAATTTGTAACTATTAGTACCCGGGCTGCCGCTATTATAAGCAGGCTCCTGGCAAAAATGTCCATGCTTCATGCTGTAGTCTGCAGAATTAAAGGAATAGAATCGTTTCGGGTCAGGCATTAGTTGTTGATGTGTTTTGTTCCCCGCAGGAGTTCCTCTGAACACTTGTCCCCATGAAGTACTGATATATCCCCCGTCGTTTCAAGTATAACCGCCCTCACTTCAGAAAACTCAAGAACATTGGCCTCACGAAGTTTAGCTATCAGGTCACTCCTGGCAACTCGCGTTTCCCTGAGTGCCTTTTCCAGTATTTTGCCGTCTCTCATAAGTATCACCGGCTTGCTCTGCACAATTCTTTCGAACTTGTTTGACGCTTTGCGGAATCGGGCTGTTAAATACTGTAGAATAAACAGTCCTGTCATCGCGGTAAGTGATTGCAGGAATGCGTCCCAGCTCGATGTCTGGACCGCCCCGGCAAGGAGTGATCCAACTGCTACCGTACTCACAAAATCAAAATTGGTCATTTTTGAAAATGATCTCAGTCCGTTAACGCGTACCATAACCACAACCCAGGACATGGCTATTATAGCGAGAATCAGACCTCTTAGTATTATATCTAAAACTGGTTCGTCAACAAACATTACCATGATCTCCTGGTTAAACCCCGGATACTTTCCCCTGCCAAAGCAATAAATTAATACTCCAGACAGAACGGCTTCAACAGGAAGCTTAATAATGGGAAGTAAATTATTATCATAACTATAGCTGTTATAATATATTAACATTTACTTTTTCATCTTCATATCCTTATCACATAAGCTTTTATTCACCACAAAAACAGAGGTTTAACCAGATCAAGCACTCCTCTGCAGAAAAAGGAGATAAATTAAGTAACTGTATTTGCCTGCCATTGTCACAGCGGAAGTCGGAGATTTTACTGATATTCACAATGTAAAAGATGAACTATTAACCGGAGGAATGGATGGACAGGCTGGGAAAACGCATGGATAGTTATAAGATACTCGTCCTGGAAAACGATGATAAGTGCTGCGGCGTTATCGCCGGGAATAACAGGTTAAACAATTTCGTTTTCTGCTCTGACGCTAATGAGTTCAGGGAAAGGCTGGATGAATCTTTCAGCGCGGTAATGATCGACGCGATGCTGCACACAAAGGATAACGGTATACAGATTCTTCGTGATATGAAAGATGATTCGCGGTTTTCAAGAATCCCTGTCATCCTTATAACAGATGACTCCCCCTTCTTCAGTACCGACATATATAAGAAGTTCGGGGCGGATCTGGTTCTTTTTAAACCGCTTTCTGAACAAAAGGTGACCCGCACCCTCAAAAGTATTCTTCTTTTACACGCTGCGTGAGGCATAACTCTTCAGAATGATTCTTCGGAATAATGAATAAAGAAGACCAGGCAACAAATAGAGTAGATGAACTTCTTTCTAAAATGACGCTTGAAGAAAAAATCGGTCAGATGACTCAGATTACTCTTGAGGCCGTTTCTTTAAGAAAAAGTACCCGCGATGTGGATCACGAAATCGACCTTGTTAAGCTCAGCGATGCTGTCACAAATCATTTTACGGGATCAATATTAAATATCTTTGAAGTCGCTCATAGTGTCCGCTACTGGCATTATATCATAAAACAAATACAGGATCTTGCCTTAACTACCCCTAACAAAATTCCTGTAATATTCGGTATCGACGCTATTCATGGGGCAAGCTATGTCCTTGGCGCTACTCTTTTCCCCCAAAGTATAAATATGGCCGCCTCGTTTAACCGTGATCTCGTCAGAAAGGCTGCACGTGTTACATCAGAAGAAATGATCGCTGCTCATATACCCTGGAATTTTAATCCCGTGCTCGATATTGGAAGACAGCCTCTCTGGCCCCGCTTCTGGGAAACGTTCGGTGAGGATGTCTATCTGCTGAAAGAAATGGGCAGAAACTATATTCTGGGGGGACAGAATGACCCTGATGCTGCGCAGCTTAATCCTGCACTCTGTATGAAGCACTATGTCGGTTATAGCTACCCTCTTAATGGACGCGACCGTACTCCGGCCTGGATCGGTGAGAGAACACTGCGTGAGTATTTCCTGCCGGGTTTCAGTGAGGCAGTAAAAACAGGAGTAAAAACTGTAATGATAAGCTCAGGTGAGATCGACGGCATCCCTACTCATTCCGATAAATATTTACTGACGGATGTCCTTAGAGGAGAACTTGGCTTTACCGGTGTCGCTGTTTCCGATTGGGAGGATATTATCAGACTCCACTCGAGGGACAGGGTTGCTGAGACACCGAAAGAAGCGGTTAAGATGGCCGTTATGGCAGGTGTCGATATGAGTATGGTGCCTTGGGACTTTAGCTTTTCCGATCTGCTTCTCCAGCTGGTTAAAGAAGATGAAGTACCCTTAAGCAGAATTGATGAGGCGGTTAAAAGAATTCTGACATTAAAGTTTGACCTTGGTCTCTTTGATGATCCCTATATGAGTAAAGGACATGATATTACGGTTGGAAGTGAGACCTCCTGCCGGCTGAATTATGAAGCGGCTGTCGAGTCGATTGTTCTTGTGAAGAATAGGAATAATATCCTGCCCCTTCAGAAGGATAAGAAAATCCTTGTTACGGGTCCGACCGCGGATCTCCTCTCTTCTCTGAACGGAGGATGGACGATAACCTGGCAGGGTAATGAGGAATCACTCTACCCTGAAAATAAGCTGACGGTTCTTGATGCTGTAAAAGAGAAGATCGGTGAGAAAAATGTTGTTTATTTTAAGGGAACTAACTTCAACAGGGATTATAACATTAGTAGAACCGTTGAAGCCGCTGAGAATGTCGATGTAATTTTAGCATGCCTCGGAGAACCGGCTTACTGTGAAACCGCCGGCAATACTTCCGGCCTTGCCTTATTTGAAATGCAGCTGAAACTTGTCGACGAACTCTATAAAACTAAGAAACCTGTAGTTCTTATCATGCTCCAGGGTAGACCCAGAACGATCAGCAGTATAGAAAATAAAGTTGATGCCGTCCTGATAGGTATGCTGCCGGGAATGGAAGGAGGCAGAGCGCTGGCCGATCTTATTTTCGGTGATGCCGTCCCCTCCGGAAAACTCCCCTTCACCTACCCCCGAAATCCTGGTGAGGTTTCTCATTATGATCATAAATCAATGGAAGTTTATGACCTTAATTATGTCAACCCGCAGTGGTCGTTCGGTTACGGACTAAGTTATACTGATTTTGAATACACCGATCTCAAACTGTCCTCATATTCTATAAAGACTATTGATTCAATAGATATCTCAGTGAAAGTAACCAATTCAGGAAAACTTAAAGGTAAGGAAAGCGTTTTATTATTCATTACTGACCTTTACGGCTCTGTTTCACGGCCTGTAAAACAGCTTAAAGGTTTTAGCAAAGTTGAACTTGCTCCGGGCGAATTTAACACTGTATCGTTTAGAATTACAGCCGACGACCTTTCTTTTATTGGGAGGGATTTGCAGAGGACTGCCGAGCCGGGTGAATTCCTTGTTAGTATAGGTAATCTTCATCGCAGGTTTAAAATTATAGATTAATCATTTTGGGGAAAGGATCAATACTCCGGCTCTCGATGAACCCGATGTCAGATATTTTATTTGATGCTGATAACTTCCCATCCATTCTCACGCTTCAGGACATTTATTCCCACGTGATTCTGAAAAGTTTCAAACCTTATCTCAGCTGTTCCGCCTCCTAAATTAAGATTTGAAATGGTTAGTTCAGTTATCCAGGGTGGTAATACAGGATTATTGAAGTATATCTTTTTCTCCACCGCGTTTATTTCCAGTCCTAACGACGATTGCAGCAGCATATAAACAGCACCCGCAGCCCAAGCCTGTGGTGAACATGCTACAGGATAGGTTACAGGTCCCTCATTACTCCTTCTCTTAAATCCGCAGAATAATTCAGGCAGCCTGTAAAAGTTTGAATGCCTCGCCGCCTCATACATCCCTGAGAAAAGTTCTGTAACTTTTTCTTTTTCCCCATATTGTGAAATACCATAGGTTATAAGAGTTGTGTCGTGCGGCCAGATTGAACCGTTATGGTATGATAGCGGATTATAGCACACGGAGTCGCTTGCGATGGTCCTTATCCCCCACCCGGAAAAGAACTCATCCGAGGTAAGGTTTTCAATCAGGTTATTAATATGATTATCAGAAACGATTCCCGACAGCAGACAGTGCCCTCCGTTCGATGAATTTATTCTGCATGGTTTTTTAGCGGCATCCAGCGCTATAACATAATTGTTCAGCCTGCTGTCCCAGAACTTTTTGTTAAATTTTTTCTTTAGTTTCCCCGCGCTCCCATACAGACTTCGCGCAAGATCCTCTTCCTTAAATATTTCAGCAAGGTATGCCCCCGATATCTTTGCGTCGTATACATACGATTGAACTTCACATAGAGCGATCGGTGATTCTGCAATTTTTCCATTGCTGTGAAAAACTGCATCAGGAGAATCCTTCCATCCCTGGTTGTATAACCCCTTTTCGTTTTTATATTTGTATTCAATAAACCCGTCGCCGTCAATGTCCCCGTAATCATCAATCCATTTTAATGAAAGCTTTATGTTTTCCCATATACCTGAAATTGTCGGCTGATCAGCGGTTCTTTTAAAATATTTGCAGGCAAGAATTATGAACAAAGGGGTAACATCTATTGAACCGAAATACTTGCCGAACGGAAGTTCTCCGGCAGATACAATCTCCCCGCGTCTCATTTCATGAAAGATCTTTCCCGGTTCGGCTTCATTGAAGTTGTTTACTTCCTTTGCCTGATTTGCGGCAAGATATTTTAGTACATCCTTTGCCATTTCGGGGAAAGCCCAGAGTGTTTCCAGGGAGGTAATGATAGCGTCGCGTCCGAAAGGTGAGGCAAACCATGGTATGCCCGCATAGGGATACATCCCGCTCTTTGTATCTGCACATAATGATACTAAATCTGTAGTTGAACGGTTTAGCCAGTGGTTGAATTCTGTATCCGATGATTTAATGGAAGCAGCGTAATCCTGCTTCCTGTTTCTTTCCTTGTTCAGCTTTTTAAGGGCTGAGGTATTGTCATATTGTTTGTTCTCCCCGTTCCCTGTACGCATCACTATACTCAGGTTAAGTACGATCTCCTCATCCGGTTCCGGTGAAATTTCATACACGCACCTGTTCTTTTCCAGAGAACCCGGTGATCCGGAGAATTTGTACTCGGCGGTACGTTCTTTTGAATCGATGCCTTTGTAGCTGTACCTCACCCCTTCTTTCGTAACATCAACGGTTGTTTCTCTCTTCCGGTTCAGCCTTACAAATTTCTTCACCTCAAAAATGTCCCTGAAGTCTGAATTAAAGAAGAACGTAATCTCTAATTTATGCCTCCTGCTGCTGTAGCTGTGTAACCTCAGTACTTCATAAAATGTGTCACGGTAAACGAATCTCCTGCTGTGCAGATAAATCGAACCCTCTTTTATTATATCATCTCCGGCGGAAATATCGGGATTGGTCATATCGATTCCCAGGATCTCCATATCTTCATTCATGGAAGCCCCCAGCAGAAGCGGCTTTTTATTGTTTATTTTTAGCTCATAGCGTGAGACAAAACGGGTATCATTATGGTAGATACCGTTCTTGCTGTCGAATTCAGGAGTGATACTTCCCCGCCCGTTGAAGATGCCGAAAGTGTCTGAGTCGTTTAATACAAATACGCTTTCATCAGCCTCGTTTTCAAAGAATGCGGGTTCATTTTCTTTTACTTGGTTCTTATCATGCATTAAGCTTTCCGTTGGTGTTGCAAATTATAGTCCCGTTTATAAAGTCGAAGAAAAACTTTTCCATATCGTCGATGAACCTCTCCGCGTTAAGTCTCTCCCTTGCATCCATCGAACAGAACTCGCGGTATATGGAGTCTAGTCGTTTTACATACCCCGCTGCCTCGTCAACCGACCTGAATATAAAACCGTTTTTACCATGCACTATCTGCTCCTTAACAGCTCCGCGTGCAAATCCTATAACAGGAGTTCCAGCTGCAAGACTTTCAGCTATTACCCTGCCGAAAGGTTCTGACCATCTCTCATCTTCAAATCCTGAAGGAAATACAGATGCCGCGGCATTCCCGAGGAGCTTGTATTTTACTGTTTCATCGGCGTTGCCGAAGTAAAATATCGTTTTATTATCGATAAGGGGTTTAATATTCTCATAAAAATACTTCAGCGAGCTGCTTTCAGCATTCGAATGATCTACGTAAGGTTCCCCCGCTAGTATAAGGGGCATTCCGGCTTTTTTTGCAATTTTTATGGCCGTCAGCTGTCCCTTCCTTTTATCGATGCGTGAGAGCATCACCAGGTAATCTCTGCTCTCCTGCCTGAGTGATCTTAATATTTCAATATCAATTTTTGTATTATTTTCGCTCAGAGGTTTCTTGTAGAACGTGATATGGTCTATTCTTATTCCCTGCAGAATGTAATGCAGGTTTTCATTGTCAATAAATTGATCCCGGTGCGATTTTGACTGAGCAATCCCTGTAAAATTTGAAAGTATAGCTTCCTGTTCTTCCTTATTCGGTGTGTAATGAAGGTTCACAATGCATTTCTTGTTCAGCCCTTTCTTTAACAACTCATTAAAAAGATCGAAATCTACCAGATGAAGGTTAATTATGTCGTAATCTTTCTCCATAGCATTGCAGAGAATAAAGTCCTTGAGACCGTTTTTTATCTCTTCTTCGGTTCCTTCTAAGGTAATTCCTGGATGTTTTATTTTTGATTTACAGTTCGCTATCAGGTCTATTTTATGTCCTTTCCCGGCAAGACCCATCGCAAGGTCGAAAACTACCCGCTCAACTCCTCCATAGCCGGAATAAGGCGGTATGGGGATGTCTGCAGGACTTACCATAAGTATCTTCATACAGTCACCTTCGATAATTGATCTTCAAGTCGTTTCATCGTTTTCTCCGTCATAGGTATCGTTTTATTAAGGGTTATATTTTGAGCTCTGCTTATAAACTCTATCTCTGCCTCTTCAAGGTTAATCGGAACCCTGAACAACCTTTTCACATCCTCAGGTTCATTCTTCATCATTTCTTTAGCTCTTTGCTTAATATCATTCCTGTTCTTTATTCTCATCTCTGATCTGAAACCAGAGTTGTCACTCATCGTTAGGGAATCAGTCTCTTCATATTTCGTGATCAAAGGTTCATTTATAAAACTATGCCTGTACCCTGCTGCTATCAGCCTGTCTCTTAATTCTCTGTCTTCTTCAATCACATTCATAAAACCTCCTGTTTCCTCGAAAACTCTTTTCCTGAATAAACCTGGGTTCGGCAGCAGGAATTTCCCGCCGCAGAATGTGGTATCCTGTATGTTCGGGAAAAAATCATCAACAAGACTAACAGGCCAGCCTACAGTAAATATCTTACCGTCAAGCCTGATAAATTTATGCTGAACATATACTACATCATGTTCACCGCTCCGCTTCCCGTCCCAGATAGTATCCGGGTCCCTTATTCCGGTATCCCCCATTAGCGCTCTTTTCTGAAGTTCAATTTTATTTGGATCGTACAGGTCATCAGAATCATGAAAGGTTATTGCCTCGTAGTCGGCCAGCATAATTCCTAGGTTCTTTGCGCTGGCTGTCCCTTTGTTGTCTGCAAGTTTTATATAAGTAAAACTATCCTCATCAAAGTAAGGCTTAACCCTGTTGTAAGTATTATCTGCTGAACCGTCATCTATTACAAAGACGTCTACATTCCCTGAATATTGTGAGAGCGAATTATCTATTATCCGTCTGATATTATCCGCCCGGTTATATGTCGGTATCACAATTGTTATTTTCATTATTGCAAATTAGATAAAGATGAACCCGAGATGAGGGCCGTAAAACCCACCTGTTTTAAGTTGTATTTTCTTGACATAAACGTTACCGCGGAGAATATGAGAAATACTGCCGCGGGAATTATCTCATTTACCGAAACAAAGATGATGAATAAAAATACCGCGATTATTGCGGGAAGTCGCATCGTATACGTCTCATCTCCTTGGCTGATGTTTTTGTTTGTCCGGTTAAATGGAATTTTGCAGCCCGGCAGCGATAGAAGCCAGGCAGCCGTACTTTCCCATATAAAACCGAAATGAGTGAAGAGCGCTTTTAGAATATTTTTATTCTTCTCCTTCTTGCGCAGGAAGCCGCTGAAAAATATTAGAGCTTTCAAAACAAAGAACACGAATATGTTTAGTGATGAAAGCCTGAGAGCTTCCGTTGCTGGATTTCCGGCAAGCAGGGTAAATGGGTAAGCTCCCATAATCAGGAACGGTAGAAGAATAAAGTTATGCCAGGCGCTGACCTGCAGTAAAATATTAATCTTACGTATAAAACTTAATGGAGAGGTTAAAATTTTACCGAAATAATTTTTGAGTATGTATGTATTTCCAATTATCCATCGTTCACGCTGCCTTATATATGATCTAAAATCCAGCGGCAGAAGTCCTCTTCCCATTACTTCGTCAGCATATTTCGTCCTATATCCTTTAAGGATTATTCTTACCCCAAGTTCGCTGTCTTCGGTTATACACTCACCATTCCATCTGCCGGCCTCGTTAAGGGCTTTTTTTCTGTAAATACTCATTGTGCCTGTTGAGGTGACTGAGTTGAACCGGTTGCCGCTGTTCATAAAAAGAGAAAAAAAGTAATTGTATTCCAGGTCCATCCCTTTGTTTTTAGCTGAAACGTTATAGTATGCCTGGGGGAATTGCACAAGCCCTACCTGGTCTCCATCGAAATATTGTAGAGCATGTCTGATAAATCCAGCTTCAACAATGTAATCCGCATCAACAACAGCTATATACTCTGCTTCTGCCGAAGTTCTGTCCATCAGCAGATTCAGGGCGCCCGCCTTATAGCCTTTTACATTGTCTTCATGCCAGAACCTGAACCGGCTTCGCTGTGCCTCGCAGAAGTCCTTAACCGGCTCCCATACTTTGCTGTCAGCCGTATTGTTATCAAGTACAAGCACCTCGTATGCAGGGTAATTTATCTTTGATAAAGCTTTTAAGGTTTTTATAACCAGACCGGGAGGCTCGTTATGAATAGCTACATGAATTGAAACAAACTTTAAGTTATCAGATTCCTTCAGCCGTATAGGATAATTTAAAGGAAAGAAAGTTATAACCAGCTGAAGCCCCATAAAAACGCACAGAAATATCAGGTTCGCAAGAACCAGGTACCAGCTGAATGTCGGGAATAAGATCAGCAGCGAAAACATCGAAACCGTAATAAAAATTTTTTTGCCTGTCACTTTGTCTCTCTTTTATCAAATAGTTGTCATATCTTAAGGCTGTTGAACCCTCTCCGGCCGGAATCCTCCCGGACTTTTGCACATGCAATTAAGTAAAAAAGAGCGACAGGGTTGGTGATATCAGTGCTGCTGATGTCTGCACCGATTAATTATCACAGTACTTATTTTTTACACGGTATAAAATAAGTTCAGATAACCCCATTTACTCATCCCATTATTCTCTCTACAGTCTCTCTGAGTTTAGATTCGTTCAATGGTTTATTAAGGATAGCTTTCGGATGTAATTTTTTTGCTCTCTCCAGATATGATTTATGGGTGGATGCTGTAACAAAAACTACAGGGATTTTTTTTTCGTTCGCAACTTTAGCAATGTTGAACCCTGTCGGACCATCTTTTAGAATAATGTCGAGTAGTATAAGGTCGGGGGGATTTTCATTTATCCTTTGTACGGCCTGAAGGTAGTTGGTCGCATTATTAACTGAAGCATATCCGAAGGATTCCAGCTGATTCTCAATATCAAGTGCTACTAGTAGCTGATCTTCTACCACAAGTATCTTCTTTGCCTGTTTCATATAGTCTCTCACATAATTACTATTAACCAAAGTACCATACATGATTTCTAATCAAATGATATACAGCAAGATAACAATATTTCCTGCGTCTGCCTCAACCAGGTGTGTTCTGCTCCGGTGGATTGCGGTGAATAACTTGTGTGACTGTAATTATTTGTAATCGGATAAGTTCACGATATCTTCAAAACGAAACTCAATTAAAATAATAAACAGGAGTTCTATATGTTGTGGACTATCTTCGTTATCCTGCTTGTCTTATGGCTGGTAGGATTAATTACCTCTTTTACTTTAGGAGGTTTTATTCATATCCTGCTTGTTGCGGCTGTAATAATTTTGCTGATAAATTTATTCTCGGGACGGCGGGTTGCATAATAAGTTAAGCAGATTATATATCGCCTGAACGCAGGTAGCTAACACCGGGTTAGAAAAGCCCGGTGTTTGCTTTTAGTAGAGGTATTATAAAATCAACTGTAGCTTTTACGGAAATTGTTGTAATCAGGTATCCTTATCCTGGATCCGTCAAATTCAATTAACCCTTTTTTCTCAAGTGCATGAAGAACCCTTGAGACGGTTTCCCTTGAAGTCCCTGCAAGGTTTGCAATGTCATGCTGATAAGGTAGTGTAACCTGAACAGAACCTTGGTGAATTCTCCCGGTATTTTCTGCTATCTGCAGTAGGGCGGAAGCTATTCTTCCTTCTGCGTTGGAGATTGAGAGCGACTTAATTTTTGTATCCGTCATGCGAAGGCGTCTTGTCATCTCTTCCAGCAGGGCTATGCCTATATTTGGGTTTTCTTTGAGCAGCTTTATAAATTCCTCCCGCGCTAGAAAAAAAAGCTCTGTGTCCTCCATAGCCGTAACATTTGCGGAAGGCTTTTTGTTGTCAATAAGCGACATCTCGCCAAAATAATCGTGCTCTCCCAGCATTTCTAAAATAATCTCCCCGCCTTCAGAATTATTCTCTGTAACTTTAACGCTGCCTTTCGTTATTACATAAAGACCTGTTCCTTCATAGGATCTGCTTAAAATTACAGCGTCTTTTTTGTAATCTCTCATGATTCCCATCTGCTCTATTTTGCTGAGATATTCTTCGTTTAGTTCGGAAAAGATAGGAACGTACTTTATGATCACGTTGGAATCTATCATGATAATCACCCGGTTTTTTTTGAAGATAAATTTATGAATTAAAATATTTCTTTTTGTGTCAGATTTAACAGAGAAATATTCACTTCAATGATGCCAGGCACAGAGCTAAGTTAAGCTCACTGATGTCATTATCCTCGCCTCGGTTTTGTTCTGATTGTAATTAAAAAGGAATCGCTTCCTCTCCATTTACCCCGAATTTTTGAATCTTCCCCTATAGAACTTTGTAACAGCCTTTAGTATCGCTGATTTCAGCTGAAATTCTGAAAACGGTTTTCGGATGATCTCAATAGGATTTATCTTCTTAGCTTCATTGAAGGTTTTCTCATCGGTAGAGGCGGTAACGAAAATTATTGGTTTTTGTATCCCCCCCTCACTATTTATCAATTTTGCGGCTTCAATTCCATCCAGTCCATGATCCATCATTATATCCATAATTATTAAATCCGGGTTCCCTGATTTGTTTTTCTCGATAGCCTCCCTGCCGTTTCGTGCGAGGATGATGTTCTCAAAGCCGAAACTTCTGAGTGTTCTTTTAAGATCAAAAGCTACAATTCCTTCATCTTCTGCTATAAGAATCCCTAGCATTACCTGGCCTTTTTGAGGTGAACGTACTCTTTAGAATATTGAGATACAAGTTTCAGTATCACAAAGCAGTTAAATCCGCCCCCTGCAGACTGATGGTTAGATATTAAGCATCTGGCAGATCTGGGAGAATCAGGCGGAAGAAGACCTGAACTGCCGTCGGTGTAACTGCTTACTTTAGAAGCTCTTAGAATCGGATTAATTGGTTTTTTATAGATAAAAAGCCATTGACTTTTTTCTTCCTTAGATATAATTTCCATTCATTGATTTTCATGAGTTCGGTTTTTTTAATTATTGAGGGAAAATAAATATGTCAAAAAAAACCGTGCTGATAGCCGAGAATGACGGGATTATATCTCTTGATATCAAATCTTTGCTTAAAAGCAATAATTATAAGTCAGAAATAGTGAGGTCATCTAAAGGTCTTCTCGAACGCTACCAAAAAGATAAGCCTGACCTTATTATCGCGGATTTGTTCCTTGGAAAAACATCTAATGAAGAAGCCCTCAGGAAAATCAATAAGATTGACAGCACTCCCATCATTATAATTTCGGGTTCATCAAAAGATTTATTAGAAAATATCACAAAAAATTTATCTCCTTGTAAATATATTACAAAGCCCTTTGAGGCAGAGCAGCTGTTAAAACTTATCGAAGAGATGACCGTAAAGTGAATACATATCATTTAGCCGGCCGACGTCTGCTCTACAATTTTTTTAGTTAGTAATTTCCTCAGAATATTAGCAGACTGCTGAGACTGATCTGCGCGCAGCATGTAGATATCCAGTCGTTCTCTATCTTCCTCGCTGTGTAAATGTTGTGTAAGATATTTTATTAAGGAGGTATTTTCCTCAAGTCCTCTTATTGCAGCCCATATTTGTCTTTCTATGGATTCAGAAAGTTCTTCCAGCAGGGCGGGAACGGAAAATGCATGCCCGGTCCTGCACCTGAATCTTATGATGCTTCCCTGCTCTATTCTCCATAATGATCCATGACATTCAGGACAAGTAAATTCAGTTACTTCACCAATTTTCTTGATATCTTCATCAGATACATAATCATCAGATGCCATTCTTATCTCAATTCCATCTTTAGCAATATCAGGATTCAACTTTTTTTCTGCAGAGGGGGCCTCGGTAAGTTTAATAAGAAGGGGAGCCATTTCATCCACAGAAAGTTTATAATCCACGTCCATGTTCTTCAGGGCATTCGAAGGCATATCCGGGAATTGGGCTTCATCAGGATCCTGTACTAGCGATATCCCCCCCCTGTCCTTAATTGTCCATAAGCCAGCGGTTCCATCGCTCAGCATTCCGGAGAGGAGTATACCTATCACATTGCTGCCGAAATTATATGCTGCCGATCTGAATAATGGGTCAATTGCAGGTCTGAAACGGTTTTCTTTTGGACCGTAAACTACACGCATTTTGTGATCTTCAATTATCAGATGATTATTCGGAGGAGCAGTATAAATTCGGCCCTCCATAATAGTCTTATTATTAACCGCACTCTCCACCGGAAGTTTCGTTTCTTTCGCCAGCATCAGCGGAAAATTATTTTCACTCCTCATTGAGATATGCCAGACTATTAATACAGCTGCTCGCAGCCCTTCAGGAAAACTGCGGCATAACTTACTTATAGATTCCCACCCTCCTGCCGATGCTCCTATTACAATTATCTTCATAGTTATTATTATTTTTATATTAAAGTACAATTTCTCCAATCGGTAAAAAGTGTTTATGTGATTATCAGTCACTTATGATTGTTCATAATCACAAAAAAATAGAAGGGTATTTTTTTCCTCATCTGATTTAAGATTTTGGTTTACTTTGGCTCAAAATGGGATTATATTTTATTTTTCTCTTAAACCAAGAGTATATTCCCATTTTTCATAGAGGGTTAAATGTCTGTAAAAAAAACACAGGGTGAAAAATCTTCAAGTTCCCGTAGGTATAAGAATGATGATCCGGTTGCGGTGGTCGGAATAGGCGCCTCCGCGGGAGGACTGGAAGCATTCACTGAATTACTTAAATCATTACCTGGTGATACGGGAATGACATTTGTCTTTATCATGCACCTTGAACCAAATCACGAAAGTAAACTGTCGGAGATTTTTTCAAAACATACTAGCATGCCTGTGCTCCAGGTAAAAAACCCAACAATTATTAAAAGTAACCATATATACGCTATACCTCCCAATAAATATATATCTATTGAAAATGGAAAACTAAAGCTATCCGAAAGAACTAAATCAGATGGACTCTATCTTCCAATCGATTATTTTTTCAAATCGCTTGCCAAAGAAGAAAAAAATAAAGCTATCGGTGTTGTTCTCTCAGGAACAGCATCGGACGGAACAGAGGGATTGAGGGTGATCAAAGGTGAGGGGGGGGTTACTTTCGCCCAGGATGAACATTCTGCAAAATATCCCGGTATGCCTGCTAGTGCAATCGATTCAGGTAATGTCGATATTGTATTACCGCCTGCTCAGATTGCGAAGGAATTAGTGCGTATAGGAACTCATCCTTACATCGCTTTCACACAACATAAAGAAAAACCGGAGGATGAAAAGGCTGAATCCAGTGATAGTTATGCCGGAATATTCAGAAAACTTCGCTCAACCACAGGCGTCGATTTTTCGAACTATAAGTTAAACACTATTAAAAGACGTATAACCAGGAGAATGGTGTTGAACAAAATCGATGATCTTAACGATTATGTTAAAATTATTAATAAATCGGATAGCGAAGTTTATGATTTATACAAAGACTTGCTGATAAATGTCACCAGTTTTTTCAGGGATCCCGAGGTTTTTGATATGTTGAAAAACAAAGTATATCCTGAAATATCAAAAAAACTATCGTTTGAAAAACCGCTCAGAATATGGATCCCCGGCTGCTCCACCGGTGAAGAAGTCTATTCTTTAGTCATTTCACTTTTTGAATATCTTAAAAACAGGTACGAGACGGGAAGCATACAGATTTTTGCTACAGATATCAGCGATGCTGCTATCGACAAAGCGCGGTCAGGCTTCTATCTCGAAACGGAGATAAAAGATATTTCTGAAGATATGCGCAGAAAATATTTTGTGAAACATAATAGTGCGTATCAGATAATTAAACCGGTAAGAGACGTCTGTATCTTCGCCAGACAGGATATCTCAAAGGATCCTCCCTTCTCCCGACTGGATTTTATAAGCTGCCGAAATCTGCTTATCTATTTTTCTCAGGAACTTCAGAAAAAAGTGATACCAATTTTTCATTATGCTTTGAAACCAGATGGTTTTTTACTCCTCGGAACCTCTGAGTCAGTCGGCGGATTCGGAGACCTGTTTTACCTGGCTGACCGAAAATTTAAGCTCTATAATAAAAAAGAGGTCGAACACCGGGTCGGTATCAATTTCTCTTATAACTATCCGGATAAAACGGAATCGAGTAATTTTTCAAATTTTCATTCTGATAAGTTGGATCTGCAAAAAGAAGCTGACAGGCTGATCATCGAAAAGTATTCACCTCCGGGAATTCTTATTAACTCCTCAATGGATATCATACAATTCAGGGGGAATATAACTCGCTTTCTCGATCCAAGTATAGGAGACGCCAGTCTTAATGTTTTTAAAATGCTGAAGGAAATACTTAACCTCGACCTCAGAACCGCGATCAGAAGAGCAAAACAGACTGCTGAACTTGTAACAATAGAAAATGTTCGGTTGGATATCAACGGTTCCTATCGAATGCTCGATATTGAGGTGGTTCCGGTTAATGCAAACTCAGGCTCTGATGTATCCTACCTCATTCTTTTCAACGAGAAGGAAGATGGGAAAGCTAAATATTCAGACGGTAGAAAGAGCAAAAAGGCTCAGAGTAACGTGATTTCTCCAATTTCAGAAGCAGAAACGGATAGATTAAAAAAGGAACTGATTCTCACAAAAGAACACCTTCAGTCGATCATTGAAGAGCGTGATGCTGCAAATGAAGAACTGAGGTCTGCCCTTGAAGAGCTGCAGTCAAGTAATGAGGAACTGCAGAGTACTAATGAGGAAATGGAGACGGCCCGTGAGGAGCTTCAATCAACCAATGAGGAACTTGAAACGGTAAATGATGAACTTGCAAACAGAAATGAGCAGCTTAATGTTGTCAATAATGACCTTCAGAATTTAATTTCCAGTCTGCATATACCGGTAATAATGCTCGACCGAAACCTGAAGATCAGACGGTATACTCCCAGGGCTGAAAATATCTGGAACCTGATTGCCAGCGACATCGGTAGACCTATTGGAAATATAAATCCGAACATTGAAATACCCGAAATTAAAAAGCATATTCTGGAAGTTCTGGATACCCTTGAATCAAGGGAATTTCAGATAATGGATAAGGAAAATAATTGGTATTCTGTTATGATTCGTCCATATCGGACTGCGGATAATAAAATTGACGGGGTGGTTATTTCTCTTTACGATGTTGACAGCTTAAAAAGAGAACATGATATCGCTGTGGATGGAAGAAAATTTGCAGAGGAGGTGTTCAGCAACATTGAAGGAGCAATTCTTATCCTCGATGAGGAGTTTCGGATTGTCGATGCAACCAAAACATTTTACAAAATGTTCGGCATAAACGCTGGCAGAGCTTTTGGACAAAAGCTATTTAAAATAGGAATTGGATGGGATCAGGATTCGCTGAAGGATTCGGTTGAAAATATTGTCCCGGGCAATAATGAACTCCTGGATTTTCGATATACAATTAATAGAAAAAATAAGAGACCGTTGAATCTAATAATGAATTCACAGGTTTTTCGGATGCCTGGTAAGGAAAAACAATATATACTTCTTATGATAAAAGAAGAGTAAATTGAAAGTATTGGAATGGTTTCAATTATGGGTAAAACAAAAAAAGAAGAAAATATAGAAATTTTAAAAAAAGAGCTTCATGAGAGAGAGATCCAGGTTGAACTTCAAAAGTCTGAGCTGCTTGAAAAGCAGGTTGAGCTGGAAGAATCACGCGATCGTTTTGCCGACTTGTACGATTTTGCTCCCAATGGTTATCTTACTCTTGATATGCATGGAATTATCACGGAGACAAATTATACTGCGGCCCGGATGCTTGGATTGGACAAAAGTAACCTGATTGATTTCCCATTCGTTCATTTCCTCCTAAAGGATCATTTTCAGAAATTTTTAACAGGACTGAGAAACTGCCGTCAGGATAATCACCAGCACGTTTTGGAGCTTGGTTTAGTCTCTAAAAATAAACCTCCGATCACTGCTCATGTTATTCTAACACCAGTGAGGAATTATCAAAGCAAGGAACAAAACTTCCGCGTATCATTAACCGATATCACAGCTGAAAAGAAAATTGAAAATAAGCTGATTGAAAGTGAAGAACGGTTCCGTATAATGGCCGAATCCTCCCCCATGATGATCTGGATGAGCGATATGGAATCGAATATTATCTACGCCAATAAAACTAAACTTAAATTCCTTAAGAGGTCATTTGATGAAATAAAGGATAAAGGCTGGGTGGAAACAATTCATCCTGAAGACAGGCAGAAATTTTTTGAAGTGATTCATAAAGCTTATGAAGAGGAAGGGAGTTTTTCCGACGAAGTTCGCGTTGATTGTAAAGATGAACAAAGATGGGTGGTGATCTCTGCCACGCCCAGGATACTTAAGAATGGAAGAATGATTGGTTTTATCGGAACGGAAATGGATATAACAGAAAGAGTTAAATCAAGAATGGAACTCGAGGGTTCTTTGAAAGAAAAAGAAATTCTCCTGAAAGAAATTCATCATAGAATAAAAAATAACCTGCAGATAATTTCCAGTCTGCTCAATCTTCAGCTGAATTACCTTGATAATGAAGAGATCATTGAAATGCTTAAATCCAGTCAGTCGAGAATACGCTCGATGGCCATGATTCACGAAAAACTCTATAAGACAAAAGAATTATCTAATATTAATTTTGGTGAGTATATTAGGGATTTCACAACTTACCTGTTCAATGCCTACCGAAGTAGAATAGGTAACCTTCGTCTGGATCTGGATCTATGTGATGTAAAACTCGACATCAATCTTTCAATCAGTCTTGGCCTTATCCTTAATGAACTTATCACGAATGCCTTAAAACACGCTTTCCCTAATAATAAGCCCGGAAGACTTGGGATCACCCTCAGGGAAGAAAATGGCCAGATCCATTTATGCATAACCGATAATGGTGTAGGTCTGCCCGAAAACTTTGATATCAAGAAAACTAATTCACTGGGACTGGAACTTGTTGATTCCCTTGTAGAACAGCATCGGGGTACACTCGAAATTAAATCGAATGGTAAGACTGAAATAGAAATTACTTTGCAAAAAGTAACAAAAACATCAAAAGCCAAAATCCAATAGCCCCCTTCTCTCCTTACTGAACATTGCCTTCGATTATATATTGCCGTCGGTTTTAACCGACGGAAGAGAAGATAAACTAATTCCGGTCTCCACCCTTCCCCTTCCCCCCTCATTGTGAACAAGTTCCCGACCGAAGCAGTCCCTTCACTTCCCCTTTTTACTTTTTCCTTTTTTCTTGCTAATGTATTTCCAGTTTCTCGGTTTCCCCTCCCCAATCCATTCCATTGCGGTTTTAAGCCTTCTTAGTCTGGTGGCTTCGGCTTTTGCTTCCGTAATCCACTCCACATATTCTTTTTTGTGCGAAGGCGGAAACTTGTTAAATTCTTTTTCCGCGGCTTTGTTGTTCTTCAAAGCTTCGGAAAAGTACCCTGGAATTTCAGTCTCTTTTACCGGGGTCTTCTTCTTAGGGGGCGGTTTAATTCCTTCAGCGTTCAGTGTCTTTGCCTGCTTGAGAAAACCGGTGATCACTTTATCCGCGGGGAGGTCTTTTATCCCGGTTATCCGCCCAAGGTTTCCCATTGCCTCTCCTCCCTTTGCAGAGTTCTCTTTAAGCCGCCCTTCCGGATCATCCATAAGCTGATGCTTCCAGAATCCGAATACTGCGTGCTGCTTAAAGGCAGCAAAATTACACACGGGACCTTTATACTCGAAAAAAGGCATTCCCCACTTTATTGTTTCTTCAACCTCCGGAATAGTTTTGTGGATTAATCCCCTCAGTTTATTCAATACCGGTTTTGCAAAAGGCTGTGCTCTGTTGATGTATTCATCGATCCTTTTATCCTTCGGCATATCTTTTCCTTTTTGTTATAATTATCTGGAAGATAAGGATTTCAGACAAGATTTGCCCCCGTTTCACGTTGCCATCAGTTCTAAATTGCCGTCGGTTTCACATCCCGCCATCTCCATTTTGCCGGCGTTATATTGCCGTCGGTTTTAACCGACGGATGTTTTAACCGACGGAAGAGCAGACAAACTAATTCCGGTCTCCTCCTAACCTCCCCCTCTCTGATCCCTTAATAATTCCTCAGCATCTGTCACCTCTGCACACGGCACTAATACCTTCACTTCAGTAATTAAATTTCTTGCCGTGCTTTCATTGGTTTTAGAAAAAGAGAACATATGTTTCAGCCCTCCATAAGGACCTTCCCTGGAAAATAATATCGGGTGAAATCCTCCCTGGATTAGAATAAACCGTATGAATTCTGCGGTTGATTCCTCAGGTGTGCCGAACACCTTTGCCATACCCTCATAAATTTCATAGTCACTGTGAAGAGCGCATAGAAAAAGTTTGTTTATGCGGTAACCGCATTCTTTGCAATATGGTGATCCGCAGATGATGCAGACGCCTTCGGCGGGAATTTCAGGATGGTTCATACAATTTGCATCTTCGGTGAATAATGTACCGCATTCGGGACAAAAATCATCATCTTCGTTTACAGTAGTCTCGCAGTAACCGCATATAACTTCATTATTTCCTTCGTTATCATTTGACACAATATACCTCCAGACTGAACACAAAATGCGGCCTTTCATTAAACTTTTTAGATCATTCAATCATAAAACAATCTGAATGCTGAGCATTTTCAACTTTCAACTATTCACTCCTACTATAATTTTACCACAGTTTGTTTCAGAATTTATTTCTTTGCGGAGAGTACAACCTGTGCTCTGTCGGCTTTAACAATCTCAGAGAAGAATTTGCTGTATTCCGGATAATCCTCAGGAGGAATTGAATAATCCTTAATCTCAAGTCTTCGTTTAAAAGTCAGCGAATTATCCTCATTTACCTGCGTTGTTGAGATAAAACTACCGAAAGTCGTTTCTAAACTCACTTCAGCAGGTACCGCCTCAATCATGTATTTTGGAGGAATTGTAAACCGGATGGAATCGATGTCGAGATATGGATAATCATATTTCACTGGAGAAAGCTTCTCCGATATTTTATTGGGAACATTTGTACGCCGGTCTGTCAGATTGGGAGTAAAGAATATCCTGCGCCCTGCGGCTGATCCGTACCGCGGTAGTATGGCTGATATATCAAGGCTGATTACTTCACTGTTCCTGTCTTTAATTGTAAAAGAAAATTTATCGAGATTTATATCGGGCACCTTAAAGTTTCTCTTAATCCATTTTTCCTGCTCATTGAAAGTAGTGTTTTTTGATAAAGATAAAGCGTAATGATGCTGATCCCCGGTCCATTCGGTATGTATCTTTGCTTCCGCGCTGCCGGTATTATGTAAAACAATGTCCGCTGTTCTTAACTGTATATTCTGGTCTGCTTTTGTGACGGGAGTGTTTACGATAGCGCCTCCGCCTTTGGTGATCAGGAGAGCTTTCCTGTTCTCGCAGTTCGATGACAGGCTGCCTGCCGGAAGATCCTGACTGGTGCATTCGAGCCATACAGTGTCCTTTTTACCGGGAATAAAAACAATCACATGGTTGAATTGATTGCTCGGAAAGTCTGTGATCATAGAGATATCCTGTTTACCGGATTCAATTAAAACCGGACATGCTTTTATACCCGCGGCTTTTAATATTGAGATCATGTAGTTCGACAGTGCTTTGCAATCACCGTAGCCGTTATTATGCACAAAAGAGGCTTCGAAAGGCTGCCAGCCTCCAATTCCAAGTTGAATACTGACGTATCGCGTATGAGACTGCATATAGTTGTAAAGCCTTTTAATTTTCTCATCACGACTGTTACAGTCTTTTGTAATCTCTTCTATCTCCCGGAGGGCATTTGCTGGAAGATTGTCTCTCCCCTCTGCTAGTTTAGAGTACCATCTTCCGAAATCTACCCAGCTCGTCATGCTTCCGTGGTGACCCTCTATATTAAATTCAGAAGGGGCCGTTTTTACGATAACAGCATAATCCTCCAAATCCTCATTTTCCTGGTCATCCGGCAGTTTTGTCAAATTCTCCGCTTGCCATAAATAATTAATTTGGCTGCTTTGGCTGCTTATTTCTGGTTTCGCATCGTCTTTATTGCACCACCACCTCAATTTGTAATCTGAGGGTGTGGTAACTTTAAATTCAGAATGCTGTACGGGATCTGAAGATTCACGTGAATACCATGAAGGCCAGTTCAGATAGCTGTCATAATTTATTTCATATTGAAATACTACCGTATATGGATATTTGTCATGATATAGTTCTGAATATTTTACCCTGTTATCTTCCAGCAGAGAATAACTGCTGAAGTCGCTGTAGTCACTTATATCCCTGCTCTCAAGATCTCTTATCTCTTCCCCTGTTTTGTCATATAATGTCCCTTCAAGATCAGATATCTCAACAAACTTATTATAATTGAGAGTGAGAACCCCGTATCCCTGCTCTTCTTTGCTGAAAATCGTAACTGCTTTCTTCACCTTCAATATTCCTTCTTGAGGATTCACTACTTCAAATCTTACAGAATGATCCCTTACAATGGCTTTAGCCCCGGGCAGTATTGAAGCGGGAATGTTACGTATGTCATACTCGTTGATCTCCTGAGCGTGAACCGAAGGAGCTGCAGAACAGACAAGGAAAAAAACAAGATAACCGGCTATTAATCCTGACTTCATTGGTTCCCCGACTCTTTTAGTCCTGCAGCCTTGATTTCATTGTCAGCAGCTTTGGGTCCCAGCACCATCATTTCACTGTCTGAAGAAATTTTGTGTGAATAAAATTCCTTTAGTCTTTTGTAATGAAGGGAAACTATCTGCGGTTTTTTAATACTGAAATACGATACTATTTGGATACCATCATCTGTTTCATCCGAATCCCGTTTGTAATGAAAATCGCCGGTTCCGAAATTTTTGAATTCAAATTTATCTTTCAATTCCAGCGAAGCTGGAAAATGAATATTGGTCACTAAGGTTTCATTTCTCGGGTAACTATAATCGATAGGGAATTCCCTTTTTTCAGATTTGAAGGGATTATCCTTCGTCCTGTTTACCAGGATTGGATTAAAATACATCATATCTCCCCCATGCTGAATATATCCGGAGGATGAAAACCAGGCTTTTACTACAAGAGGTGAGTTGATCTCCTCCTTATTGCTTATCTGCACTGAATCTATATTAAGTCCGGAGGACTCTGTATCAAAAAGACTTTTAGCAAGATCTGTTTCGTTCTCATCTTTAAGGTCATTCCTGAGTGATAGGCTTTGATACACACCATATCTGACTTCAGCATCAGCAGTTAAAGTTCCATCCTCATAAATAAAAACGTTTACAATCCCCTTTCTATCGTCAGTTACATCCGTGAGGATATCCTGCCATTGAAGAGGACCCTTTTTAACAGCAAGTGCTCTTACATTAAGAATTTTTTGGGGAACCTGTCCAGGCGGTCTTAATGGATCGGTGGCATCAATTAAAAATGTCTCAGACCCGATTTTAACGCGGGCTATGGTTAGGTTGAACTGGGAAATAATCGGATATAGATCCTGTATTTTGCCGTTGCCCCTTGTACTCAGAATCATCGGGTCTCCCTCAATACCTGCACTTTTTAACATAGAAAGCAGCAGGAAAGTTATGTCGGCGGAATTTCCTTTTTTATACTCCAGTACGTCGTCAACATCATTATCGGAAAAAACTCTCTGCCTGCCGTCCCAGACGATTGACCTGGTTATCCAGTTATAAATAGCCTCTAGCTTTTCTCTTGGGTTTGTAAGCCCCTTTGTAATTTCTTTGGTAAGATCCTCCACATCTCCTGTAACATCAATCGCATGACCGAAATATTTATTATCAAGAAGTTCTTTAACAACCGTACTCCAGTCCTGAAGCACCTTTTTGATTCCCACCCCTCTTACTGCATACCCTGCCAGCTGGGCCTGCACTTTGTTTTGATAGTCGCTTAATGTAGTAATGTATGGAACATCTCTGAGGGCAGGAATATTCTTTACAACCCATCTGTACTGACTGCATTTTACGATATTTCCCCCGAGGTATGCTGCGGCATTTCCCATAAAGGCCTGGGTGACTTCTGTATTTTCCTTAATCGCCCACGGTTCATAACCCATGGAAACGAACGCATAGGATATGATCTGAGGTATAATAACCCGGTACTCACTCCAGACTACAGGTTCCTCCCACTGGAACGTCCAGTCGCGGAGGAAAGTAAGATTGTTTTCAATAATAGAATATTTAATATCAATGATGCATCCCGGGGATAACGCCGGCATCGTAAATTTATAATTCGTCCTTGTTTCGGAAATCTCTTCCTCAAAAATATTATCATCATCCAGTTCATATTCTGTGATTTCACCGTCCTGATCAAGTTTATATGTTACTGCTTCAAGATCATCAAGATATTCATCGTCATCTTCTGTGTACAGACTGATGGAGTGCGTGCCGTATTCATAACCCTTCTCGTTCAATATCTTGATTCTGAGAAGCCTTGTATATTCAATATTGATATCATTGTCGAGCTTTGACACGCCGTAATCGCATAGGATAACAGCTGAAGCATTTGAGTCGCCGGGAAATGTAGTCATTAAAAGATCTTCCATCGGAACTTCTCCCCATTCTATTGGAGGCTCCTGGGCCTTCGCAATCCCGAACATAGTTAATAAAATCAGAAGTGTAATTAACGATCTGGACATGGTAACTCCCTGTTTAATGGATATATGCTTACTTATTGATCATTAGAGGCACCTGACTTTTCAGATGGTCTCTGTATCAATACAATCAGGATATAATGATTATACGGCTGTGCTTTATCATGCGTTTCCCCTCGGATTGAGGTCTCTCCCATTATTGATATTTAAATTTAGGATATCATGGAAATATTTGCAAGAAAAATTTACTCGATCTCCCCTTCAGCTCCCCTTGCTTCCTGAACAGCCTCCTTCATCTTTCCGGCAAGGCATCCGATATAAATGAATGCTCCGATCGCCAGTACTAGTGACACAATCCTCGCGGCATCTGCGGCATCCCATCCCTTACTCTGCACTGCAGCTATCGATACGGCACAATACCCTGTGTAAACATGTAGAAGCAGCTCGGGAATAAGAAATAAACAGCTGATAAAAAACCTGCGGGGACTTACCCCCGCAGCTCCGAAGAATGCATTTACAAAGGATGCATGTACCGGTATAAAACGTATAAAAAAGAGGAAAGATAAACCCTCTTTGTCTATTGCTTTTTCCAGCTGTCCGAGATATTTATTTTTTCTTACCCTCTTAAGGAGAGTGTCTTTAAGCACTGAACGGGAAATAACGTATACTAATAATGAACCTGTAAGGGAGGCGGCAGTGTATAATATCAGTCCTTCCGTAAATCCCAATGCCGCTCCTGAGGCTGCTCCCAGCACCGTGGACGGAATAGCTGCGGAATAACACAGAGCAATAATAACCAGTATGACGAATATAGACCACATCCCGTAATGGCTGCTTACAAACTCCAGACTTTTCTGAATTGCTTCAAGGTTCAGGGCATTTACGAGCACGACACTGAAAAAAACAATTAAAACCACCGATGATAGTTCTCTTAACACCCGGCCTTTTCCCGAAGATGATTTATCGGTATCAATCATTTATTATACTACTCTTTTTTCTTCATTATCTATTCCTGCCAGTTCAGAATTTAATACGTTTTTAACACCCCGATGCCTGCACATATCACAATAACCGCGGCTTGTCACTTCCGGAACCTGGATTGAAGGAGCATCCAAATTAATCGGAACAGGTTTTTCCCCTGCGTAAATATGATGACGTCCATTTTCTTTATACCAGTCACTGGTCTTGGCATTCATATGCCTTTGTTCTATTATCTGGCGCCACCCTATGCCGGTATTGTATGCACAGAAGGATATTTCACCGTCCTGCGTTCCATAGGGTACGCAGCACATCTCCGTTCTGCGGAAGTCGTACGTCCATAGATCCTGGAACCACATACCACCGGCCCAGATAAGTGTCCAGTCCTTTTGAGGCGGCCTCTCCCCTTCGGTGATCGACCCATGAAACTGGTGCTGAACGAGACGTACAAGTTCTTTAAGATCAAAGCCTTCGGGGGCTTTACTTCCATTAAAATTTCTCGCCAGTGAAAGAGCCAGCTGTGACATAGTGAGTTTTTTGCCTCTTGCGGAATCGGTGATTATATCTACGTCCTTAATGAACCTGTCGAGTTGAAAGAATTTAGTTAGTGTAGCCCATTGTTTTGTCTTCTTATTTGCTACTATATAAATACAGGATCCGCAGTCGGGATGACAGGAAACGCACATTCCGCCCCAGCGGTCATTGGGATCAGCGATATGATCCGCTAACATGGTTAGCGGTGCACCGGCACCCAGAGGATACCAGTCGCGGTACATATCAATTTCTCCTTTTGACCAGCGGCTGAGTTCTTTGGCCAGATGAGAAGTTGTGTACCTCTGACTGAGTCTCTGTTCATCACTGATTTCCTCATCGCGGCCTGTGAATGATACTGGCTGGAAGGATATCGCATCCATCTTATCACAGTTGTCTATTACGAACTGCATAAGTGGTCCAACCTGGTCGTCATTAAGCCCGTTTACTACAGTTGTAACCGGTGTAATCCAGATATCTGCTGCCGCCATATTCTCCATAGCCTGGAGTTTTAAGTCAAACAGGTTTGGAATATGCCTGTGTCTGTTCGCCTCATTCGTAACCCCGTCCAGCTGAAAATATACAATGTTTAACCCGGCCTCTCTAGCTTTATAGGCAAACTCCGGTTCAAGGGCGAACCTTACCCCGTTCGTAGCTGCCTGTACTCCCGTATACCCTGTCTCGCGGGCATAGCGGCAGGCTTCCAGGAAATGAGGAGAAATGGTAGGCTCCCCGCCGGAAAATTGTACCTGCGCTAATCGTTTTGGGAGAAATGTAAGAGAATCATCAAGGATTTTTTTAATGTCATCAAGCGAGAGTTCGTGCACGTAGCCTACCTGGTTGGCGTCGGCAAAGCATGGATTGCACATCATATTGCACCTGTTGGTGAGATCAATATTGAGCACCGACCCGCGGCCGTACTTAATATTTGAAGTTCCATGATTGTGAATATGTTCATCACAGGAAGCCCTGAAGTCCCGCCCGTAAAACCTCTCTTCCTGAAGTCTGCTGAATTCGGAATCAATGGAAAGAATATCCTCAAAAGTCCCGTGAACAGGACATTCTTTTCTAACTATTATTTTCCCGTCTTCTTCAATCAGCCTCGCTTTTATTTCTGCATAATGCCCTTTTGTGAGTTCCTCAATGCTGATTTCCCCGGAGATAACCTTTTCCCTTACCTCGAAAACGCATTTTGGACAGAGAGAATCAGTTTCCCGCGGATAACCCAGTTCCGGCATTGAACGTTCGGTACTCTTCTGTAGAGGTGAGGGCGCCCAGGCGGGCTGCAGACTCTTTCCTGATTTTAAATGAGTATTAATTGATTGAAATGAATTCCATAAAATGTTTGCCGAACCTGTTAGAAAAGCATCTCCCTTTCCCATGGGCCTCCTCCTTATCTTTTTAGATGCAGCAAAGAAAGCATAAAATAATAAATTACATTTTTTGCTTCGGGAGAGTATTAGGAATTATGCTCTGGAATGGTTTGTAAAATAACTCTGACATCCAACCCTCTCGGAGTCGAGAAAAATTACTGATGAAAAATTGTAATGTCAAAATGTAATAGGCAATAGCTCCCATGCTGTATATGAGCAAATATTATTTTCAGCAAAAAAAGGTAAATCTCCGTTAAATTGTGGTGTTTTAGGTCAAGGTTATGTCGGTAGAAATATTTCCATGGAAGCATCAGTCCTCTGTAGATGAATTGAAAGGTTTAAGGGAGGAGGATTTATTTCAGGAGGATCATTTTTTTTGTCAGGTTGAATTTTCCCGATTCAAGGCGGTATAAATAAACACCGGTGGCAAAGTCAGCTGCGTTCCATTTACTCTCATAAGTTCCGGGAGGCAGAAACCGGTTGACCAGCCGCTCGATAAGTTCACCGAGTGAGTTAAATATGCTCAGTTCAACGTTACCCGCTTCCGGTACCGAAAACCGTATGGACGTTACAGGATTAAAAGGATTAGGATAATTTTGATATAAGTTATAGCTGGACGGCTGATTGTCATTGGTTATATCCTCAACATCCGTATTATCGGCGACAGGGAAAATTTCAAACTCATATAAGGAGTAACCATACACTGTACCCCGCCGGAGCCCGTACATTCTTACATACTTGCAGTCCGCTGTAAAATAGATTCGGTCTACCGCTCCGTCGCCGTTGGTTTCATAGAAAACAGTTTCCCAGTTAACCGCATCGTTGGAAATTTCTACACTGTATTCTTTACCATAAGCATATTCCCAGATAAGATTGACCTGCTCGACATGCTGAATGGAACCCAGGTCCACATAGATAAACTGGGGATCACTGAACTGCGACGACCAGCGTGTTCCCCTGTTTCCGTCAACAGCATATTCGCCGGCGTACTGCGGGGCTTCTATTGAAGAAACTGTAACTGGTTTATTCTGCGCAATGTTCTCAGGAGGAGGAAGAACCACAGTGAATGATTTTGTAAGGCTGTTATTGTTCTCAATACACTCGCTGATGCTGTTATCAGGGTCTACTATTGCTTCGACCTCGTACGACCCCGGCTCTCCGGCTTTCCACCAGTTCGATCCGTTATACATTGTTGCACATACCTGCATCATACCGCCGGGCTTTATGGAACCTGAAAATTCCATAGAACGGCTGACCTCAATGCCGTTCATCTTAAAAACAACTTTATGAATTGTTCCGCTGGTGCTTTCTCCGGTTCCTCTGTTCAGAATTGTTGCCAGAAATACTACACTGTCCCCTTCTGCCGGATATCTTGGAAATGAAGAAATGTTCGCAAGCATTAGATCCGGTTCAGATGCGGAGGCCGTAATATCGATTGATGAAGAGAGAGGCAGGTTATCCGAAGATCCCCCTGCTTTGATTGTAAATGTTCCCGGCTCGATCTTATAGCTGTTTTCTGTCTCATCAAAATAGTAAAATTCTTCAGCTGTAAGATCTAAGGTTACTGTTTTTTGCTCCCCGGGTTCGAGAGTGATACGTTTGAATCCTTTCAGCTGCTTTTCCGGCATCCATACTGAAGATTCGTCATCAGACAGGTACAATTGAACTACTTCATCTCCCTTTAGTGATCCGGTGTTTTTAACATCCACTGAAACGGGAATGATTTGACCGGCAGGCATACTTGGGGGTACCACCAGGTTGCTGTACTCAAAGGTTGTGTAGCTTAAACCGTATCCGAACGCGAACTGGGGTATATAATTCTGTTCATCAAACCAGCGGTAGCCGCAAAGATAATCGTCTGTGAAATCATCATTCCTTATTGGAAGCTGGTAGTTGGCCATGGGCATGGTAACAGGCAGCTTTCCGCCGGGATTGTAATTCCCGAAAAGAATATCAGCGATCGCATTGCCTCCTTCCTGTCCCGGGTAGAATCCATACAGCAGTCCCTTAATGGTGTCAATCGCAGGACTCACAGCGACGATTCCGCCGCTTTCAAGTATAACTATCAGGTTCTGGTTTACTCCCCCCAGAGCATTTATTACATCAATTTGTTTCCCTGGAAGCATCACTGAATTCCCGACTCGGTCTAATCCTTCGCCCTCCTGTGTCTGATCGAGTCCTCCGACGTATATAACTACATCCGCTGCCGCTGCAAGATTCAGTGCGTTCTGAAGATCGGACAGATCCCCGCTGTTGATGTCGCAGCCTTTTGTATAATGTACCACACCGGGTCCGGTTATATTTTCAATTCCCTGTTTCGGAGTTATTGAATAGTAAGGAGTAACATAACTGCTTCCGCAGCCGTCAAGCTGGCAAACATCGGCGCTTGGACCTATCAGAGCAATGTTCGTTATATTGTATTTATTTAGAGGCAGAATATTATCGGCATTTTTAAGCAGAACAAGACTCTGTTTTCCTGCTTCAAAGGCGATCTGCTGGCTGTGTGTGCTGTTTAAATCATCGGGATTACCTTGTGGATAATTGTCCATCAAACCGGCAAGCATCTTGGTCTTAAGCACCCTCCTTACTGCATCATCAATCGTTTCTTCTGAAACTGCACCCGACTGTACCAGGTTTAGCAGGTCATTCTCATACATATCAGAGCCCATACATATATTGCATCCTGCTTCAATGGCGTTTTCACTGTTCCAGATCGAATTCCAGTCCGATACTACATAAAAAGGAAATCCCCAGTAATCGCGAAGTATTCCGGTAAGAAGGTTCGGGTTTTCCGCGCATTTCTGATTGTTTATCAGATTGTATGCATTCATTACACACATTGCGCCGCCTTCCTGCACAGCGGTTCTGAAATTCAAACCATAATGCTCCATTAGAAATCTCTGGGTAATGGTTACATTATTGTTTGTCCGATTCTCCTGCCTGTTTACGCCGTTAAAATGTTTCGCTGTGGCGATGACACCCGTCTCCTGGATTCCTTTAATTAAGGCTGAGGTTATTTTTGAAATTAGAAATGGATCCTCCCCTCCGCTTTCTGCTGACCTCCCGTTCCGCGGATCACGGTTTATGTCCATACATGGACCAAGAGCCTGATTATGAGCTTTCGCAAGGAATTCCTTCCCCATAGCCTCCCCAACCTGTATGATCATATCAGGATTCCATGTGGCTGCCATACCAATCCCTACAGGAAAACTGGTAGCTGGTCCTCCGTCCCTTACTCCATGAGGTCCGTCAGCCATATAAAAACCTGTTATTCCCAGCCTTGTGTTATCAGCTGTATTAAAACTGCCTTCTTCATGGAGCTGAAGGATTTTTTCCTGGAGTGTCATTTGAGATAAAATCGAGTCCACCTTATCATCTAACGTCTGAGTAAATGAGAATGGTGATGCTATCGGGCTGATAATTATAAAGAAAGATATGATAAACGAATGAATTTTTAATTTTCCCACTTTATCCTCGGATTTTCCTGTGATGCTGAGCTTGTTTCAGCATCTTGCGTGTCATGCCGAACTTGTTTCAGCATCTTCCTGAGCTAACCGTCACTGCAGATAGATCATCTTCTTTGAAGAATAATACTGTGTGTAATTTTCTACAGAATTAGCCTGGAGCTCGTAGACGTAAACCCCTGAGCTTAATCCTGACGCGTTAAAATTAACTGTATGGGCGCCTGCACTCATCGAATTAAAAGTATATTCCTTCACCATCTGCCCGAGCATATTGTATATGTTTAATTTAACATTACTTGGTGTCGGGAGTCCGTATGTTATTTTTGTTGCAGGATTAAAAGGATTAGGATAGTTCTGCTTTAATTCAAAATTTTCAGGGATTTCAGACTTATCCTCTTTTGTCCCGGTAGGTACAAGCTCATACACTCTTACGTAATCTACTTCCATCGTCTGGGGAAAGGTTGTCGTGCTGTCAGGGGACCCGGGCCAGTTGCCGCCGACCGCCACGTTTAAGAGCATATGGAATATCTTGTCAAATGGTGCCGGGTATGAGCCGCCGCTGCTCCACCAGTCTCTCTGGGTCAGGTAAAGTACATCATCAACATACCATTTCATTTCTACTGAATCGCCGTTTGCTGTCGGCAGCCAGGTTAGTTCGAAAACATGAAAGTCGTCGCTGAAATTTCCCGAGGGAAGAACATAATAACTTCCAGTATGTGTATTATTCGGCCATGTTCCCCCGTAATGGAGAGTTCCGTAGACCTTTGTGTTATCTTGTCCAAGCAATTCCATTATGTCGATTTCTCCGCTCGCTGCCCATCCGCCGTATACCCAGTCACTGGGTAGCATCCAGATTGCCGGCCATAATCCCTGCCCGAATGGAAGCTTTGCTTTAATTCTGAATCTGCCGAACTTCCAATCTCCTTTATGCAGGGTTCTTAATCTTGCAGAAGTATACTGCCGGGTGCCGTCAGGACCTGTGTACGTTTCTTTTAATGCCCGTATAACAAGCTTACCGTCCTGGATAAAAGAGTTTGTATCTCTGGCGGTGTAATACTGCAGCTCATTGTTGCCGCCGCCCTGACCATTGACCTCATGTTGCCACTTTGTCTGATCGATTTCTGTTCCGTTGAATTCATCATCCCACACCATATTCCAGGTCTGTGCAAATGAAGCTGTGCTTAAAAGAATTATTGATAAACAGAGATATTGAGAAAATCTGAAAAACATGATATAACCTATTATGTTCTGAAAATAACTTTGAGACCCTGATATCCAGAACTCGTTTCAGGGTCTGAACTTGTGTCAGAGTCTCACCGGATTGTCACCCTGAGCTTGTGTCAGGATCTTATGAAATTAAATTAACATTATTCCAGCTCAAATTCGGCTGATAAATTTTTAACCATTACCTTAAACTTACCGGGTTCGATGATTCTTTCATTGTCCCGGCCTATAAAAGAGAGTTCGTCGGGAGTAATTGTAAATGCTATTGTTTTTTTCTCTCCCGGTTTCAGGTTCACTTTGTCAAACCCTTTGATTTGTCTGTCAGGCCTTGATACGGAACCGTATTCATCACAGAGATAAAGCTGAACCACTTCTTTTCCCTCAACTTTACCGCCATTCTTTACATCAACAGTTACATTTATATTTTCACCATTCTTAATCTGCTGTTTATCGACCTTCAGGTTTGAATATTCATAGCTGGTATAGCTCAGCCCGTAACCGAAAGGCCATTGCGGATCGTAGTTGTTCACATCGAAATTCTCCAGCGGTTTGTAGTCATAGGTAGTGTTGCCGTTTGGAGCTTTCGGATATGTGACCGGAAGTTTACCGCTTGGATTAGCATCTCCGAATAGTATATCAGCTATCGCCTTGCCTCCTTCCATACCGGGAAGAAAACCGATGAGAATAGAACTTACTTTTGGTTCAATCTTATTTATCAGCCTTGGTCTTCCTTCTATCATCAGCAGAACGACAGGTTTGCCTGTTGCCGCGAGCCTGGATGCATAATTAACCTGTGCTTCATTCAGCTCCAGGTTATCAATGTTTCCGGGTGATTCACAATAGGCAGGCTCACCGAGGCAAAGTACAATTATGTCACTTTCTTTTGCTTTATCAACTGCCTCATTTACATTCTTCTCAGAATTAAAATCTGTTCCTTCGGTATATCCTGTATTCTCTTTTCCGTTTTTATCTTCTATTGCTTCTAGGATGGTTTTCTTTTCCTGCGGGTAAAGACTTTCTTCATTCCCCTGCCAGGTGATGGTCCACCCTCCGTTAAGAGCTGACAGCATATTCGCTGTTGGTCCTGTTACAAATACTTTGGTTCCCTTCTTCAACGGCAGAAGGCTCTTTTCATTTTTTGTCATTACAATGGATTCGCGGGCTGCCTGGAGGTTTGTCGCTGAGGCTTCTTTTGTAGCGATCATTCCTTCAAGGGATTTATCAGGATAAGGATTATCGAATAGTCCTAACTCCATTTTAACTTTTAAGATTCTTCCCACTGCCTCATCAATACGTGACATGGGTACTTTCCCTTCGTTAACAAGTTCAAGCAGATAATTGTAGAAGCTGTAATCGAGAGGAACCATACTCATATCAATGCCGGCCATCACCGCCATTCTTACTGCTTCTTTGGGAGAGTCAGCAACTCTGTCCCTTGTATACAGCCTCTTAATATCTTCCCAGTCAGATACGGTAAATCCTTCGAATTTTAGTTCGCCTCTCAACACCTCTGTCAACAGGTGATAATTAGCGTGACCGGGTATTCCATCCACTTCTGATGAATTAACCATTACAGTAGGAGCACCTGCTTTAATGCCTGCCTCAAATGTGGGAAGGAAATATTCGCGCAGCATTCTTTCGGATATCCAGGCTGGAGTCCTGTCCCTTCCGTTGAAGGGATAGCTGTACCCTACATAGTGCTTAAGACATGTCGCAACTTTATCTTTACTGCTTATATCATTCCCCTGAGCGCCTTCAATGTAATTTCTGCCCATTGTTACGGCCAGGTACACGTCTTCACCATATGTTTCCCAGAGCCTGGGCCAGAGAGGCTGTCTTCCAATGTCCATAACAGGATAATAATTCCAGGGAATACCTGAAGCTCTTACCTCCAGGGCTGTTATCGCGCCTTCCTCTTTGGCCAGCTCAGAATTCCAGGTTGAGGCCATTCCAAGTGCCTGCGGGAATAATGTAGCTCCTCTTGTGTACGTTGCACCGTGGATGGCATCGATGCCGTAGATGACGGGAATTTTCATCCTCGTTTCTTTTGTGGCGAGATCCTGGATCTTCGTTATAATTGTATGCCAGTAGTCAGCATCATGAGCCGCATCATAAACATTAAGGATCGATCCCACTTTGTATTTGAGCACCGCTTCCTTAAGCTTTTCTTCATCCAGCTCATGTTTTTGATCCCTTGTTCCCTGTTTTGCTGAGACAACCTGCAGCGTAACCTCTGTCATCTGTCCTACTTTTTCTTCAAGCGTCATCTCAGAAAGAAGCGACTCAACCTTTTTGGTTATTTCGGCTTTATCTTTTTTGATGGGTTCACCGGAGTGCCATCCAAAAGATAAGAATGCGATAGTAATGACTATTAACAAACTGTATATTTTATTCATTTTGCCCGGTATATATTCGGTTAATTATTATTTAGTTAAAAAGAAATTCCGACTGTGAATTTCTGTATGTTGTTCAGCCTTCCAAAGTCCTGATAGGCATAATCAACTCTGATTGCCAGGTTATCAAGCAGCCTCTGCTGAACTCCGAACCCGAGACTGAAGGTTTCTTCGGAATCCTGGAGAAACAATGACTTATATCCGCCCCTGATCGATATGAAATCATTATAAGTGTATTCTGCGCCGGCGTTAAGACTCTCATAATTATCATTGGGATGCAGAGCATCAACAGCCAGTGTGATTTTGTGGATTTCTGTATAAACCGGGTGATAAGCAACTCCAACTCTGAAATACAGGGGAAGCGTCCATGCATTTGTTTCCAGGTAAGCTGGAATTTTTCCATTATTACCCGAGTTCGCGGGATCTGAATCGTACAGTACCAGGTTTGAGTTCCCTGACAGCTGCATTTTTGTTCCAAAATTGGATATCGACATTGCAAGAATCATCCCGTCAAAAGGAGTTTTGTACTGAACTCCCATATCTAAGGCGAATGCGGTAGCATCCATTTGCCAGATACTCTGGTAAACCATCTTGGGATTAAAACCGATGGCAAAATTTTCAGTGAGGTTAATGGCGTAAGCTAGACTGAATACCACATCCTTTGCCGTAAATGTTTCACCGGTTCCTTCAGGTTTCTCAATTGTAGTAACTTTCATATCACCTATATCGGATGCAGTGAAGCTTACTCCTACTGTTCCGAGGTCACCAAGACTGTATGCCGCTCCGACAAAATTATATTTAATATCTGCGAGCCAGTTCGTATGATCAAACATCACACTGACCCCCTGGATCTTAGCTAGTCCTGCCGGATTCCAGTAAATTGCACTGGCATCTTCCACTGCTCCCACATATGCACTGCCCATAGCAGCGGCCCTTGCTCCTTGTCCTATCGTGAGGAATGGAGCAGCAGTTGTCCCCTTCTTTGATACATCAGATACAAATCCCTGTGCGAAAGAATTCACGGCAAATGAAATCAATATTGTTATAATTAATCCTGATATTTTCATTTTTATTCTCTCCGCTATTTAATTAATGCAAATTTGCCGATATGTTCACCAATTCCCGGTGCGTCAATATGGTATATGTACAATCCATACGCGGCATCCATACCATCCTCTGTAACAAGGTTCCAGGACATCGTACCGTCAGAGGGACCCCCGTCTTTGCTGAGGGTCTTAACCAGGGCGCCCGTTATTGTATAAATCCTTATCGTACAGTTTGCCGGAAGGTGAATGAAATCAATCTTTCTTTCTCCTCTTCCGGTTGAATTAAGGTTTCTTCTTTCCCATGAAGCAGCTCCCAGGTATGGATTAGGAACCACGCCTATTTTCGATAGTTCATCTTTTGCAAGTGAGTTATCTACTTTGAGCTGTTTGGTCGAGAATGTAAAGTAATCTCCGTTTCTGAAAGGCTTTTTGGTTCTTATTACAAACTTATCCCCTGCCTGAGGTTCAATCGGCGCTGCGGTCGAATCGAAAGGTGCGTATGTCATGTTCCAGGTCTTACGGAAATTCGCTGTTATCGGGGCACCTTCAAATTCGATGATCTGGAGAAGATCGCCGACTGAAAGAGTATGTGAATTGTCATTATCATAAACAGCAATTTTGGAATACTTCTGTAAAGTTTCGTTATAAACTTTGAAGTTTACCGGAATATGATTGTTGTATGTTGTATCCTGGGGCGAATCGGAAAAAGTTATTGTATAATCTGCAGGCCAGGCTATATCTCTTGCAATATCATTTGAGTTCGCTTCAACATTTGTGAGCAGGTTGCTGTAGCCTGTCAGCCATCCTGTAGCGGTGTCAATTACCGTTACCATTGTATCATTGCGGATAGAAATATTAAGACCATCGAATGGAAGGCTGAACCTGTCTTCCCCGATGCTCGAACTGTCGTTATTCATACTAAGGGTGTCTGTTGTTCCGTTGTAGGTCCTTATTATGTCGAATGACGATGTTCTGTACCTTGGATAATCTCCCGCAGAATGCAGTGCAATCTTGTATACAGCATTGTTTTTAATCTCATCTGCGTTAAGAAGATTAACCTTCATCGAACCCGTACCGAGTCCTTCGCTGACTCTGGAAAGATTTCCCTCTATCTGAGGAGGGATATAACCTGCAACCGGAGCATTGGGCGTAACTACCGCACAGTTGATATCTACAAACTTGAGTGTACCGGCGTAATCCTCTGAAATTATCTTGGTACATTCGGATGGCTGGAGTCCTGCCGTTCCAAATTGAGGATCACCCATATCATAGGAAACTACAGCATAGTAATACTTCTGTCCATTAACTACATCGTGATCAACATATGAATGCTGAAGACCGGTATTTGAGCCTCTCCAGAAGCTTGCGCCGTTTATTCCTATCGGATCAGGACCCTTAATCGAATCAACGTAATCAAACTGGGCAATTGGTTTCCAGTACTTCGCTTCGCCTCTGGAATCAGTTATTAACTTTATATCATTAAACTCAGCTTCGGTGCTGCGGTAAACCATGTAGCCTTCGAAGTCTTTTTTATAACCCTGTGTAGGATCATTGTTTTCAAAACCAAGGAATGGGTCCCTCGATTCCTCTGCAATGGTATCCCAGTAAAGAGTTACGGTTTTATCTCCTGCCACAGTAGTAACTTTTGGTTTAAGCGGGGGTTTGGAGAAATTATAATTGGCATTATAGATCTGCTGTACTGTTTCTTTATTGAATGAGATATCTTCAAGATCATTGCCGAATACAAGCGCCATAGAAAAACGCTCTCTTAGTCCGGCGTTTAACGGGAAGGGACCTGACGCGAATACCATACTTATGTTGGCGTTCTGAAGTGAAGTATCAAAATTGGCATAATTCATTTTAAGCCACATATTCTCATCATCCTTCGGCCATCCTCCGCCGGTTCCTCCCTGGCCGAGCCTGTAGATGGAAACTGCAGTTAAACCGATCTGATCTGATTCGTCTTTATCCGTCTGATCAAAATTTGGCTCACCCGCCGTAGGAATACCGTCGCCTTCACCTTCATCAGGACCAGTATACTGCCTGTCGAATGGACCGACACCGTCTTTTCCAACATCATTATTTAACGGTTCGTTCTCATCAGCGTCCCATTTGCCGTTCCCGTTTAAGTCGGTATATGTCAGCCAGTCGCCATCATTATCTATTCCGTCATCTCTTCTTTCGTCTACCATTCCATCTTCATCATCATCAATATTGTTTGTGGCATTTCCGGGACTTTCAAGGTAGGCGTATCCGTAATAACCTGTTTTCCATCCTGAAGGCAGCCCTATTCCGTCATTGTCATAGCAGTAAGCAAGGTCAAGTTTTGTATCATATGAAGCATTATCATCTTCAGAATCATCAGGTCCGCCTACACCGCAGTCCGTATAAAAACCGAAAAGAGTGGTTGGATAATTATAATCAGAGATGTTCACTATATCATAGTGCCAGAATATTATATCTTCAGCCAGCACGTGCGACCATTGGAACCCGCGTATCTCAACTCTTAATCCGAGCCCCCCTCTTGAGTGATCGCTTTCAATAGGAAAATATCTGTAGGGAGGTTTTTTCCATTCACCATCTTTTGAATCATCCATAACAAAAAATGTTTCAAAATCTGAGTTCGTTACACCTCTTCCGAAATATCCGAACCAGTAGCCGTCCCATTCTGGGGTAAGACCAAGGGCGAGAGGCCAGTGTTCGGGCCAGGAATCGGGGTCGGTATTAAATGCAGGCTTATCCGCGGACGGGTTAAAGTATCCCGGAAGTGGTTCAAGCCCCCAGATCAATCCTGTTACAGGGTCCTTGTCCATCCATTCCCTGTATGAGGTTTCAAGCGGATGAATTACCTGTGTGTTGCCTGGTGCAGTAACCTCTGAAGCAATCAAAAGCGCAACACCGTCAAGGTATGTATGCCCCGAACCTTTTGGCCATTCTCCGGAAGGCTGGAAAGGCCATTGGCCTACTTCGCCGTTATTATAGAAAAGCGTACGGACCAGGTTGCCGTCCATTGTCCCTTCTCTGCGGTTCTGAATATCGCCTTGCTGATCATTCCTGTATCTTTCAGTCTGACTCTGCGGAAAGGCAGCGGCAGTAAAAAGAATGATCAATAATAGAATCTTTAATTTCATAATCATTTGTTTTCCTCCTAAAAGAATCACTATAATCCGAATCCGAATCCAACCCGGATTTCTCTCGGAGCTGAATACATAGAAGGATTGTTAATATATTGTTCGATTGTATTTATACCCACAATATCGCCGGCATACTGAGTGTTGAGGTCTGAATTTGCTCGGCCGGTTGTTGAATAAACCCCGTACTCATTTTTAATATCAAGCAGGTTATATACCAGCATGTATGCGTTTACATTTATCCTGCCGATGCTGAAAGTTTTTTCTGCCCGGAGATCAAGACTGTAAGTTGAAGGTTTAATACCTCCGTTTTCAAATCTTACACCTCTCGAGGATTTAACATCTTCAGTGTAAGGCCAGCCCGAACCATACTGGAATATGAATCCGACAGTCCAGTCGCCCGGCTGCCCGAAGTTCACAGAAGCGTTCAGCGTGTGTCTCTGATCCCAGTCAAGTGGAACAACTGCCTTTGTCTCTTCCACCGGCGGGTCTGTCTGGTTATTGTTATAAACTGCATAGGGATCAGAAGCATTACCTTCAGCGATCTGGAATGTGTAGTCAATTTTAGCTGAAAAATAGTTGGCAAAACGTTTGTCGAGTGTTACGATAAAACCTCTGACATTAGCATAATCCCTGTTTATGAACCTTGCATACTTGAACCCGTTGTAAGTATTTATAATCTCCATTCCCAGCCAGTTCCTTATGTCCCTGTAGTAAACAGTTACGTCAAGAGCTACGTTCGGGAATAATACCTGCTGAAGTCCTATTTCATACATAACGGTTTTCTCGGCCCCAAGGTCAGGATTTCCGGTTACTGAATTCAGAGAAGACCCGGAACCCGGCCTTACGATAAAATCAGGATTAGTGTACAGGTTTTCATAATTAGGAATTTTGAAAAAGTGCCCGTATGAAAACCTTATAATACCCTGGTCCGTGATAGGGAAAGATGCGCCAAGCCTTGGACTGATCTGGTATTTGGCATCGGCTTTCCTGAATTTACCTGCTCCCGGAAATGATGAAAGCCCGTTAGGATTCTTTAGATCGACCGGAAGACTGGCATTTGGATTAAAATAATCAAAACGAACCCCGGCATTGATTATCATTATATCATATTCCATCTTATCCTGTATGTATGCGGATCCTTCATAGGGATGACGTGTATACATTATACTTGAACCGATATCGGTTATAGTGCCTATATTTGGGTATCCCGGTGTAAACGTAATAACATTTGTTTCAGGATTGGGATCCGGAGTAAGGTTTATAAGGTCGGTACTGCTGTTGTATATTTCGTTCATCCTTGCTTCTAAACCGAAACCTAATTTATGTTCTTTGGATACCTGCGAGGATAAAGTATATTGAGCTATATATGTATAAGTATGCCTGTCGTACCTGCCGCCCTGATTTCCCCCTGTCCTGAACGTATAATCGCTTCGTGCAATACCCTGTCTTGGATCAACATATCTTGGATCAAAAGGATTCTCGTAAAGGTAGCCTTTATAATTATAAAAGTTAGCAGAGAGCTTTAAACTCTGGAATGTGCTTTGTGATAGTACATTGGATACCTGGAAGCTGTGAACCTGGTTTATCCTGTAATGGTTCATAATACCATCAGGTGTCCATGAAAAGTTGTGATCGTAATATTTATTCCAGTTATCGTCCCAGAAAGCACTGTATGAAATCTTGAATGATGGAAGCGAGTAAGTAAGCTTGCCGTTGAAAGAGTATTTCCTCGATGGATCCATCGCTGCATATGAGCCGTCGCCGGTATTTCCGGGAAGCCATATTTTATTATTATTCGGTATCGGGAAGATAATATCATCCGTAACGTTGTAGATCCGCTGCCCGTATAAATGACCATTTGTCTCGAAGTATCTTCCTGTAAGGAAAAAGGTAAGGTCCTTTATTACTTTTACGGGACCGCTCAGTGAGAGCTGGACATCCTTTGAATTGAGATCACTGACTTTATCGAGATTTCTGAAAATATCATTATGCGTTGTGAAAAAACCGCCGCCGTAAGCAGAAACGTTCCCTTCATATTTATCGCTTCCGCTCTGTGTTACTATGTTCACAACACCCGAAAGCGCCTGCCCGTATTCAGCGTTAAATGTACCGCTGACAACTTCCATCTGTCTGATGGTGGAATTTTCAACAGAAAGACTGAGCCCGCCGTTAAATGCGTCGGTAACGGATACACCATCAACCAGGTAGGCAACATCGTTTGATCTGCCTCCTCTGAAATGCCCCCCGATGACACCGGCCTGTAAATTAATTATCTGTCCCACACTCTCAACAGGCATCATCTTAATATCTTCTGCTGAAACAGTCACAGAAGTAGAGGTAAGGTCTTTCTGCACCAGAGGTCTTTCTGAAGTTACCACTACTTCCTCGCCGAGACTGATCGCAGTGCTGCTGAGTTCAATCTCAAGGTGAGTTGTCAGGTCAATTCTTATTGAAACATCCTTATATACAACCCTCTGGTAGCCGATAGAACTTGTGATAACATTATATTTCCCCGGCGGTATATTATTTATGTAGAAATAACCGTCGGCATCGGTTGCCGCACCCAGGTAGGTTCCTTCGATAACCACGTTGGCGCCGAAGAGAGGCTCACCCGAATCTTTGTCCTTAACATATCCGGTTAGCTTTCCGGTTGTTCCCGCAAAAGAGGCTGATGAAAAGGAAATGAGGATCAAAAAGAATAATAAAGATACCTTTAGTTTATTCTTCATAATCATCTTTTTCAGTCCGTAGTAATTACTCATAATCATTTCCCGATTTAACATGAAAATATTTCCATCTGATATAGGGGAAGGTACGGCTGATTAAACCGTACCCTCCAGGAGATCGTTATTTAACTAACATCATTTTTTTAACAGCCGTGAAATCACCTGAATGAATCTGGTACAGGTAAACACCGCTTGATAAATGTGAAGCATTGAAGTTGAATGAATGAAGTCCTGCATTCTGAACTTCGTTAACCAGGGTTGCAGCTTCACGCCCTAAAACATCATAAACTTTAACAGTTACAAGACCTGTTTCTTTAAGGTTGTATTTAATCATAGTACTGGGGTTGAACGGGTTCGGGTAATTCTGCATAAGAGCATATTCCTTAACCACAGGTACATCAGCGTCTTCAACACCCACATACCATTCGTTTCCGATCCAGGTATAAAGCCATTTCGAAACATTCTGGTAAGAGTTATCTTCATTGAACGGCGAATATGTCATAATGCCTTCTCTCTCACCGCCATCAGCATCATTTACAGCCATATCGAAAGGAACTCTTGTACCTATTACAGGAGTGAATACATCATCTCCTGAAATTGCGGCAATAGCTGTAAATGGAATTTTTGCTTCTACTATATAACCGGGTAGAAATTTTTCTCCCCAGTAATAATCAGGGTTTTCGGCCCACAATAGTGCTGCTTCACCTGCGCTGGCAACCATAGCCTTATTCTGTGCAAATCTGAACTGGTAATCAGGTTCACTTCCTCTTTTGTATGAGGTATGTGAGGGCCCATGCCAGTCATAAAGACCGATAAAGATATCGGGACAGTCGTTCAGGTAAGAGTTCCGGGTCGTATCAACAGTAACCTGGTCATCAGTTACATCAAATGCTATATATAAATTCTGAGCATCCATTGCTATGTAAGCAAGTACTGAGAGATCTGCATCATCGTCAACAACTGTATTTGTAACTATATGGGCACCTTCCGAGGGGAATAACCTGATTGGGGTAATAGAAGCCCATTCACTCAGATCACCGTCAGCAGCAAAGTTAACAGGAGCGGTCGGGCTGATCGTTACAACGCCTTTTGCAAGGTTGGTTATAGCTGCAGTGTTCGCACTTACTTCACTTATGTTTCCGGCTTCATCCATACAGGTAACTGCATAATAATAGGTTACGTTCTGGTCTGCCACAGGAGCACGCAGTAAATGATCGACAGTTTCAGAACCTTCACCTATACCTGTTGCCACTACTTCTACACTTCCTGCCCCTACATCTGTGATCGGCTGCCTGCTGTAATAAACATTGTAAGATTCATTTTGTTCACCGGGAACGTCTGACCAGGTGATTGTATTTAAATAATCACCTGCGGGTCCGGCGGCAACATCTGTAGGAGCTGATGGAGCAACTACGTCGATCACCGGATTGCCTGTCCATATATCATCCATATAGATTACTCTTCCGGCTTGAGCTGAAGCTTCGGCCATTATACCAAAGGCTATAACCTGCGAAGAATCAAATATGTGGTTATTATCCTGTTGTACCATCTCTCTGAGCGGCAGAGCATATTGATGCCATTGCCCGTCATCGATAGGCTGAAATACAGTCCCTACTTTAGCGTTGGTATCAGGAACAGCGGGAGATTCAAACTGAGCCCTTATAGGACCGGTACCGGCAGGAGCTTTCATCTTAAATTTAAGACTGTCAGTAAGCCATGCCGCAGACATATTATAGCCGCCTGCAATGTCGCCACCCCAGCCTGTCCAGCCGTTGCTCCATTCATCGCCCTGGGTCCATTTAACTGAGTTTGTGCCCTGTGTCGCACCAGTACCTTGTTCAATTTCAATCGCTGACTGTCCCCAGGTAAAAACTGAATAATCACTTGACCAGGTTTTTCCATTGAAGAATACAAAAGGAACTGCCCTTGAACCTGTTCTGGTGTAAGCATCGAAACCTACTTTTACTGAATCAGCCACGTTCTGAGCAGTAACAGCTACAATGCTGTAAGCAACTATTTTATCAAGGTTCAATACTAAATCATTGTGCGGCTGACCCCATGAAAAGGGCATAACCGTAAAACCTGAATCACTGGGATTAACGCTTCCGTCTGACGGTATCTGATGTAGTGGAATTTTTAATTCATACCAGTCAGTTACTGCATCAAGAGTCGCGGCGTTCTGGTAGACATAGATTTCAATCTCGCCTGATGGATTAGGCTGATCTGTAATCTGGAGCCTGAAATCCATGGATTCAGGATGAGCCGCAGCCTGACGGACTTTAATCCAGAGACTTAAGGTGTCATTAACACTCCAGTCCAGGAATGTGCCTTCCGGAGCCTGGTGTACTAATTCTGCAAAGCTTCCCCAATCATGGAAAGCACCGATGACTGCATTAAAATCCATTGAGCCTGCACCCTCTACTTTGTCTGTAGGGTTATCAGCGAGGTTCACCACTGTAGGGAAACCTTCACTGTTAACACCATAAACGGAATCTGCAACAGATGAATCGAAATTATCGATCATCTGGGCTTTGCTGACTGTAAGGCCAGCTAAAAGGAAAAGGATAACTGTAATTGTTATGTTTCTCATTCCTCTGTCTCCTTATTACTGTTTAGTTAATTAATTATACTTAGTACCACAGACTCCACAACCCTATTATTATGAGGAATATAAAAGCTGAAAATAAAAGGTTGAATTTGTGGCTGGCTAAATTTCTTACGTTTAGAAAATCTAATTTTAGTTCCTGGTAACTTTCTGCGAAGGAATACTTAAGTTCCGCTGTTTTCAATGTTTCAACTCCCGCCAGAGCGTTCACCACAGTGAATACTAACATGCTGAAACCGAAAAGGATAATAGCGAAGTGCAGAAAATTAAAGTGAGAGACCTGCAGGAAGAACGGAGCAGTTAAGATCCCGTTATTCACCAGCATCTCCAGGCCCAGGCGTGATATGCCTATTGCTTCACCAATTATGAATGTCCATAATGCTGCTTTTGGAGAGGCTTTTTTTAACAACAGTCCCATCAGAAATATTACAACAATAGGAGGACTTATAAATGCCTGGAGTCCCTGCAGGTATATGTATATCTGAGAACTCATTATCTTTATCATAGGTATTGAAAGGATAGCAGTAAATACGATTACAGCTGTTGCAAGTCTCCCAACCAGTACAAGTTCTCTTTCAGAGGCATCCGGATGACTGATTTTGTAAAAATCATTTGTAAATAATGTTGCGGTCACATTGAAAACGCTGGCAAGAGAAGACATTATTGCCGCCAGCAGTCCGGCTATTACCAATCCTTTGAAGCCGGTAGGCAGTATGCTGCTTGTTATTAAGACCGGGAAAGCTTCGTCGCCGTTAATTTCAGGAAAGAGAGCCGCGGCTATAAGTCCCGGCAGCACAAGTATAAACAAAGGGGTTACTTTCAGAAGTGCGGCCAGCAGCGTTCCTCGTCTTGCATCACCGATACTCCTTGCACTCATAATGTTCTGAATAATATATTGATCTGTGCACCAGTACCAGAAAGCAAGAATAGGAGCTCCGATAAGTATGCCTGTCCAGGGGAAATCGGGATCTGAGATCCCTTTAAACATGCTGAAATAACTGGCCGGAAGTTTTGCTTCAAGACCGCTGAAGCCTCCCACAGCGTGTAATCCGAACAATGTTAAAGTCAGGGCGCCGATAATAAGAATAACTGCGTTGAAAACGTTCGTCCTTATTACCGAGGCGGCGCCTCCTATAACGCTGTAAATGCCTGTCAGCAGCACAATTAAAATAGCCGAAGTATAAACACCCATCCCGAATATTTTATAGAAGAGCAGTCCTCCGGCAATCAGGGAAAAGGAGATCTTGGTAAAGATGTAAATGATTATGGAGAAGTATGCAAACAATTTCCGGTTGGTTCTGTCATACCGTTTTTCAAGAAATTCCGGCATTGTTACTGCACCGGATTTCAGATAGATAGGAGCTATCAGCCAGCCGAGGATAATAAGAATGAATACTGCGATAAGTTCAAACTGGCCTCCTGCCAAACCGCGTGAAGCTCCTGAGCCGGCGAGACCAATAAAATGTTCACTGGAAATATTTGTTGCAAAAATTGAAAATCCTACAGCTGCCCAGCCTACATTTCTTCCGGAAAGGAAGTATTCGGAAAAATTCTTTTCTCCCCTTCCTGCATAGTAAAATCCCAGCCCCGTAACAGCTGCGAGAAAAATTATTATTACCACACCATCAATAAAAGTAAAACCTGGTACCACGCCATCCTTGCAATAATTTTATATCTAAAGTCATAAACAATGCCAGTTAAATCGTATTCCGCGATTCGAAAAACGAACTTCCTGGCAATAAAAAACAGTATGCCGCGCATATGATTTATTAAATTGATAAAAAGAGTTTTATCAATTAAATAAAACCTTATCAGTTCCCGGATAAATTAAAAAAAGGAAAAAAAAGACTTCTTTTAAGACCGGAGGGGACATTAAATAATCAGATCTGCAAAAACATCATTCTGCTGATTGAAAACATAATTTATCGTAGCTGATTAGTTATCTTTTAACAATTCTTTGGAATAAGAAACTAATATTCTACTTTATAAGAACTATTTTTTTCGTTAGTACTATATTACCCTCGTATTCTGCCCTGAGATAATATATTCCGCTTGCTAATTTGAGTTTTCCCGCGTTCACTTCCGCATAATAAGTGCCGTATTGTTTATCTTCATTTATCAGGATAGCAATCTCCTGCCCGGTGGCATCATAAAGTTTTATAGATACATTTCCCTCCTGCGGAACCTCGTACCTTACCTTTGTAACAGGATTAAAAGGATTCGGGTAATTTTGGGATAAATCAAAGGCCTTGATCCCCATGTTTTCATTCTGAACAGCAGATGCTTCAAGAGTAAACTCCATGGCACTGAAGTTAAATTCACCGCCGAAAAATTTAACCTGAAGAAAATGAGGTCCTGTTGATAGAGATATGCTGTCTATTTCCAGTGTTCCCCAGCTTTGCCATCCGCCTGAATTAGGAACACCAAGCATAGATGTAATATTGTGGCCATCCATCTTAAGAAGGACCTGTCCTCCCCCACCGGGAGAAGCGAAGCCCATATACAAATTAAAGATGCCCCCCTGCACCGCATTTATCGTATACCCCAGCCATTCCCCATTCTCAATCCATCCTACATTGTAGCCGTTGGAAAAGAAATCCGAACAGGTTTCAATATCAACTCCGTCATTACGATATGCCCAGCCGTTGTTCCAGTTGGTGCCCCCTGTATTCTGGTAATCGTTATCATTGTATGCCTGGGTTATCTGACCCATATCATAATCGGGGGCATAGACAATTCCCGGAACATTATTCTGGGCAAAAGGAATGGTTGCTGAAGTTGTGGTCTGCCTGAAAATAGCATCTATAACATCTTTATGGAATATACAGTTTTCAATTTTAAGGTTTTCAGCAAGACTCATAAGTCCGTCGAATGCCTGCTGCTGTGTAGGTCGCGGCCCATTACCGTTCCAGTAATTTAGACACGCCTGGTATCCATTGGGTATAAGCACGGATAATGGTCCCGATATAGAACTCACCTTCTTATGAGGCCACCAGCAGTAGCCGATATCATTAAATTTCATCAGGTTGATGCAATCAGTATACCATACATTAGAATTCTCTCCGGATTCACCCAGCCATAAAGGAACGTTGTACTGGTTCTTTATATCAACCAGATACTGTATGGCATCCTGGTTGTTGCCGTTCCAGTACTTATGAAAACTGTAAGCCATATTATTATCCCATGGAGGTGTGAGTCCTGAAAAATCAGTAGCAAACCAGTTCCCTTCAATAAAAAGGATGTGGTTGTTGTCTACCGTCCTGATAGTATCCGTAATCCTCTCGTATAAATTCCTTAAAGGCTGGTTATTCGGAGGCAGATTCCATTTAGGTTCATTCAGCAGATCATATCCGCCGATCCATTCCTTGTCATGATATCTTTCAGCAATCTTCCGCCAAATTTCAACCGTGCGGTCCTGTTTAGCGGGATCTTCCCATAGTGAGGGTACATTCGGATCGTAATCGCTTATCGGCTCATCGCTCTGCCCCCCGGGCGCCGCATGGAGGTCAATTATGAGGTAAATCTGGTTCTCTTCACACCATTGCAGAAGCGAATCTATAACAGCAAATCCTTCCTCTAGATAAACTCCAGGCTGGTCAGGAGGAGTAAGAAGATTATAGTGAAGGGGCAGCCTGATAGAATTAAAACCCCAGCTGCCAATGGCATTTATATCTGCTCTTTTAACATAATTTGCCCTGTACGCCTCATAAAAAATGTCGGCATTTGTTTCACCGGCAAGGTCTACGATTTTCGCCCGGATCTCATGAGCGGCATTGGCGAAATTAGACATCTGGAGCATGTAGCCTTCCTGCAGTATCCAGCCTCCCAGTCCTATCCCCTCCAGGTAGATATCCTCTCCATTTCCATTAACTATTTTTCTTCCGGAAGTATGGAGAAATCCCTGGGCAAAAACAGAAGAAGATAATAAGAAGAAGATGACGGTCAGTATACTTTTAGGAAAAAATCTCACGGCTGCTCCATAAAATAAAAGGAGACTGTCCCTAATTTAACCAGGAAAGTTGATTAGTATTAGAGACAGTCCTGAATAATAAAGAATAAATTACTTGATCAGCATCATTTTTTTAACTGAGACAAATTTGTCTGTCTCAATTTTGTAGAAATAAATACCGCTGGTCAGATTTCCTGCCCTAAAAATAACAGAGTGCCTTCCGGCTTCTACAAAACCGTTTACCAGATCAGCTACTTTTTGACCGAGTACATTATATACTGCAAGTTTCACGTTCCCTGAGGCTGGTATTGAATAAGCTATCCTGGTGTCCGGGTTAAATGGATTCGGATAGTTCTGACTGAGTCCGAACTCAGAAGGAAGTTTAACTATCGCATTGACAATATTTGAATATTCAAATTTTCCGCTGAAATCGATTTGTTTGATCCTGTACGAATAACTGCCCGAAACAGTAATATTCCTGTCAATAAATGAATATGAATTTGTTTCAGAAGTGGTTCCTGAACCTTTTACACTTCCTATTGTTTTCCAGCCTTCAGAATCTGATGAACGCTCAAGCTGGAATTCTTTGTTATTCAGTTCCGATTCTGTTTTCCAGCTTAAAGTAACTGAATTGTTTTTTACAGAAGCAGCAAAGGAAGTCAGTTCAACTGGAACCGGACTCAGTCCTGTATACAGATCAACATTTGCATTTACTGCAACAGTATTAAGATCTGGATCATTCTGAAAATCATTGGCGAAAGGACCACTGTTCCCGCCTGTTGAGTCATAGTAATCAGGTAAAAATTCATTGGACCAGTAGTTTCCATCCTGATTAACTATAGCTACAAAGAACCTGACAGCCTGGCTGGAATCTCCACCTTCAAAAGCTGTGAGATCGAATGAAAGCTCGAGGCCGTGATCAGGATTAGTAGTCCTATCGAAATCATTCAGGTAAGCCTGCTTAACCATGCCTGTCGTACCACCAAGAATGCTTATTACCTGAAGCGGGTTAAACCTTGCATAGGAACCGTCTTTGCCGCTGTAGCCTAAACCATCACCGGCAACCATAGATACTGCATCATAATGAGCAGCATCGCAGTAAAGAGGGTTATTCTGATCAGCCGTAAAAGAGAACGCATAATCTGTTTCCATATTAAGTTTAGTACCTGCAATACCTCCGTCCTGGAAGAATGCGGTATTTCCACCTGAAGGGAGAGCTGTTCCTGCTGGAATACCATCGTAACTATCAAAATCAGCAAAGATTACCATTTTATTCCAGTTTTCCTGAATTTTCCCTGATAGACCGATATATACCTTCTGCCCGTTACCGTAAAATTTCAATTCTCCCAGATCATTATCGGAACTCCAGCTATCGGCACCGCCCCAAACCGCGAGCGTCTGATAGTTTGCGTCGTCAACGATACCGTCAAGGGTAATTGGTTCTGTTACAGCTGCTCCTGTATTGCGGGTAAAATTATCGAGAGAAATTTTAAATGAGTCCGCCGCTATTGTTGTGGTAACTCCCGCAATATTATAACCAACGATTGCATTTTTATCCAGCGCGCTGTTATTTCTCGGACCACCCCAGCCATAAGGAGAAATCACAAACCCTTCATTATTAGGGGGTGTATTACCGTCTGTAGGTCTTTCAACAAACGGAATTTTCAGCTCATACCAGTCAGTAGACGCATCAATAGCTATTGTATTTTCATAAATAAATTCTTCAACTGCAGATGTCGGCGCAGGCATATCTGCCACGTGCACACGGAATACTATATTTTCAGGATTTGCGGGTGCGTTATGGACTTTGATCCAAATCGACAGAGTATCGCTGTCAGACCAGTCCATTCTGTCTTCATAACCTACTCTGTAATTAAGATTTGCAAAACTTCCCCAGTTATGCAGTGATGGAATAACGGCTTCAAAATCCATAGATCCGGTCCCTTCGACAAAATCTACGTTATTATCAGCTATATTGATAGCCGCTCCTTCAGATATTAAATCATAAACATTGCCGGAAGCAGAGATATCAAAATTATCAATCATGATCTGTGCTTTTGCAGCAAATGAAACTAAGAGAAGCGTTGTTAAAAAGAAGAAATATTTCATTTGGGTCTCCCATATTTTTAAGGTTCGCTTAATCCAAACAATTATTAAACCAGAATTTATGATCGAATAGAAGAAGTTAATGGAGCGATTCTGAAAGAATAATCCTGGCAGATTTATCCAACTGATAAAAATGTTTTTATCAATTTAATAATTTGTGCTGCTATAACTCCCTTAAAACTTTAAACCAAGACTTTTAGCCATGCGGTAATAGTTGGAAGGAGCTAGTCCGAGTTTTTTTGCGGCCTCCGTGTCTGACGAGGATTTTTCCCTTACGTACACCAGGTATTTCTCACGCATCATTTTTTCAAACTGAGAAAGAGGCAGAGGATTTGATTCAAAAAGTGTTTCGAAGAGATTCAGATTTTTTGCATTACCCTGGTACAGAGTACCCAGAGCCTGCTTAACAGAATTTTTTGTTAGAGGACCTTCTATAAACAGCAGCCTCTGAGCCGCATTTTTTAATTCTCTGACGTTGCCTGGCCAGTCATATTCTCTAAAAATATTCATTGCCTCTTCATCGATCGCTGGCTTCTCCCGCCCCATTTGGTTGCTGTATTGTGTAAGAAAGTGCTCCATTAAAATGGGAATATCATTTCTACGGAATTTTAATTCCGGAACTTCTATCCTTATTACGTTAAGCCTGTAATAAAAATCCTCCCTGAATCTTCCGGCCTTAACCTCTTCTTCGATATTTTTGTTTGATGCGGCTATAATTCTCACGTCTACTCTTACCTTATTAGTTCTCCCTATCTTATCGAGCTCACCCTCCTGAATCACCCTGAGAAGTTTAACCTGCATATTCAAAGGCAGCTCGGTTACCTCATCCAGAAAGATAGTGCCTTTGTCGGCCGTTTCGAATAGTCCCTGTTTCTTTTTTTCAGCCCCTGTGAATGCACCCTTTTCGTAACCGAATAATTCACTCTCCACGAGATCATGCGGAAGACTACCGCAGTTTATAGGAACGAAATTTTCAAACTTTCTTGCACTGTTGTAATGTATATTATATGCAACGAGTTCTTTACCTGTACCGGACGCGCCATGGATTAATATATTAAAATCGCTTTGTGAGTATTTTTCTATCTCATTCTTTAATCCATCCATGGGTTCCGATTCCCCGATAATTCTTTTGGATCCAAGTATAGTTTCAACATTCTTAACCAGTTTCTTATTCGATTTTTTCCATTCTCGTTCAAGTATGCATTTTTGTTTAGCGTTTATAATCGCCATTATAAAATCAGTGGGCTGGTAGATAAACTCATCTATATCCCCGGGATACTTTGTACAATACCAGAAGGCACCGGCTTTTATCAGCTTATTTGCAAAGTCATAATCAGTAATATTTATGGTCATTTTGGTGATGACTATGATCTGGATAGAAGAATCGATCTCCTTGATCTTTCTGATCAGTTCTTCCCCCATAACACCCCCGGTCAGGTGATAATCCATTATAACTACATCATAACTATTCTCACGGCTGTGGAAAAGTTCCAGGGCAGCGTTGCCGTCGGACACGATATCTTTGATCTTTATCTTATCCTCGAATGGAGCTATTGTATTTTTAACTCTGTTTACGTCGTAATCCTCGTCTTCTATCAGAAGCGCAGTAATTGTATCATTAATAAGCATTTGATTTTCCTATAGTTCAATATTTATTATAAATTCGCAACCGCCCTCAGGCAGATTCGCGGCGTCGAGTTTCCAATCGCACCGCCTTGATATTTCGTTTGCTATATAACATCCATATCCCGTATTTTTTAGCGTTTCCTTCTTTGTGCTTATATTTTCTTCAAATATTTTCTTAACACCTTGTTGATTTTCGATAAGAAGGTCCGGGAGAATTCCTTCGCCATTATCTTTTATTGTTAATTTTATTTTTTTCAGATCAGCGTCATACCGGGTGGAAATGACGATTTGTGTATCCGTTTTATTTGCATGATCGATGCTGTTTTGTATTAGGGGTTCTATTATTTCCCAGATAACAAACTCATTAATTCCTAGCAGCGGTACTTTTTCGTCGAGATCAAGTGTAATATGATAGCTTATGCTCTTAACGTATGATCTTAAGAATATATGATCAACAATAAACCTGATCACGTCATTAATATTTGTCCTGAATATCTGGTTCCTGATTGTCTGTATCGGCGGGTCGAACCATTTCATATCATAGATGATCCGGCTTATAAAATTAGCATATTTTGTTACTCTGTATTTAACATTTTTGATATTGTCGGGTGACAGTGTGGCAAGGTCGCCCTTAATAAATCCCATAACCTTTTCGGCTTTATGATGTGTATGGTAAATACGTTTTGTAAAAACCAGCTCCTTTTCATAATTTATTTGTTTTTTAAGATTACTTTCCTGCTCTATCAGGTATAGTTTCTGGGCTTCATCCCGTTCCCTGACGGTGTAAGTAGACACAAAGTACATCGATAAAAGTCCCAGTGAAATAAGTGATAGATAGATCATAAAAGTTTCATCGAAGCTGGAGATAATCTGTGAGGTAATGAAGGAAAAATCTGCGGTATTTTTAATATAAACAGCTCCCTTGTATTCACCTCTCAATATAAATGGAACAAAAGTATAAAAAGTGTTTTCATCTGCTTTAACGCTCAAAATCTGCTCTGAATTTATGATATTTTCCCGGTAATCCTGGTAATATTTAATTGCCGCAGTATGGTAGGAATCTGAATTCTGAACTGAGCTCGAACGTGTAAATAAATAATTATAAAGCTGCCTTCCGTCATCGATAGCAGTGATTTGTCCGCTTCCGTCAACAAGGAGGCACATTTCCTGGATGTTGTGCTGGAGAAGCTGCTGACTGAAGATGATATTAAATGATTCAATAAGCCGGTTCGCCTCTTCTTCTGTCAGCTGTGCCTGCCTGTCCAGCGTTTCCAGGATCAGTTCAAGTGAAGTTGTAGTAAGATTGGCCATTTTCTCGGCTGAATCCTTCTGGTACCATTCCTGGGTCTGTCCCAGCAAGTTTTTAATAGCGGAATTATTGATCAATGATACAATGACCTGGAAGGAGAGCAGGATAATGAATATTATGGTTATGTGTTTAAATTCAAAATGATATTTCCTGAATTTATCAAGTATCGATTTCCTGGCCATAATGATATTCCGGTTACTTTAATAAAAATGTTTCTGAATTTATTTTTTCTGACGCTTTTTTTAGCGCATCTTTGACGGATATTTCTTTTCTTATGGCCCGATTCAGATAAAACGAAAGTATATCGGAGATATTAGTATATCTCTCTGTGAATGGCCTGTAAATACCTCTCTGAAGCATTGATTTATAGAAATTCAGGTTGGGATGTGCAAGAAGATAGAGGCTGTCTGAATATACCTTTTTATTTACCGGAAGATATCCTCCGTCTCCGAACATTATTTTCTGCGCTTCTTCGCTTTCCACAAATTTGAGAAACCTTACTGCTTCAGGAATTTTCGTGGAAAATTTTGAAATCATTAGATTCCACCCTCCGTAAACAGATACTGGCCTGAATCCGTCGAAGTGAGGATTCGGAACCATTTTGATCTCGTCAAGAATGTTCTTGTACTCAGGAATATTCTGGTAATTATCCCGTAAACCGGGCCACCCCCTTAAAAAGATTCCGTTTTTTTTAAGGAAATAATCGTAACTCTGATTCTCCTTGAAAAGGGTAACTTCCGGAGGAGAAACCTCATATTTATTAACAAGATCTACTAAAAGCCGAAGACTTCTTTCTGCCTCAGGAGTATTCAAATTAATTTTGTCGCCATCCATGAAGTTACCCTTCTGTCCTTCAACCATTTCTGTATAGATGCAGAGCAGACCTTCATATGAATCAGCCTGGAAGATGAAAAATGGATTAGTGGAATTTCCTCCCTCTTTGTTAAGGTATATAAAATCTTCCCAGGTTATCGAGTTATTCAGTTTTTTAATGATCTCCTGATAGTTGGGATACTTTTTAAGAAGGTCATTCCTGTAATACATTAATGAAATATCGATGTAGAGCGGGAGTGCGACAAGGCTGTCATGATATGAACATGATTTAAGTGCCTGCGGAAGGAGTTCTCCTTTGAGTTCGGGATCTATATATTTCTCCAGATTGATTCCCATCTTGGCAAATCTTGGCACCCATATCTGGTCGACTGCGAAAATATCAATACGGTCGCTTTTGCTCCTGAAGTATCTTGCAAAAAGCTCTTTTCTTTCATTCGTGCTGAACTTCTCGAACGGCAGGTTAATAGGAACTACCCTGATCAGTCCTTTATACCTTTCGTTGAACTTCTCGATCACCTTAAGATGTGCTTTACTTATATTGTCAGCAAAATATACTTTCTTTTCAACCGGGACAGCAGTTTTATCAAGATCAATTGAGAGGAATAGCTGACTGAGAATTAATAAGACAATAACAAGAATAGCCCCGATGATTGAATAAAAAACCTTACCAAATTTCAATAAAGTGTCTCCATAATAATGCTCCGGAATCTAACCTGAAATAATTATCATTTTAATAATTATCAATTATTAAAATAATAAAAAGTTGTCCTTTTGCACTACACCAAAAAGGCTAACCCTTTTATAGAGTCAGTTTAATAGTGGAATTAGCGGGGCATAATAATTGAATCAGTGGCTTAAAATATCTGGTATTTATCAATTTTGAAACTTTGAATTCAAGGAGAAACTGATGAGTGTACTGAACGGTGCTATTGAAAAAGGGCCCGCGGCTGCAAAAACTGGTCCTAACTACACACTTCCATTGACTGTATTAACTTCCCTCTTTTTTATGTGGGGATTTTTAACGGCTCTGAATGATATCCTGATTCCCCATTTAAAAGCGATCTTTACCCTGAATTATACTGAAGCAATGCTTGTACAGTTCGTTTTTTTCGCCGCATATTTCATCGTTTCTCTCCCATCAGGTACCATAGTGGAAAAAATCGGGTACAAAAAGGGAATAGTTATCGGTCTGGTGACCTCCGCTATCGCATGCCTCGCTTTTTACCCTGCGGCTGGTTTAAGGTCATATCCTCTTTTTCTGGCTGCTTTCTTTATTCTTGCTTCGGGAATCACCCTTCTCCAGGTTGCTGCGAATCCCTATGTAACTATCCTCGGGAAACCTGAAACTGCTTCCAGCCGTTTAAATCTGACTCAGGCATTTAATTCGCTTGGTACAACTGTAGCTCCTTTTTTCGGTTCGATACTTATTCTGTCTGTTGCTATCAAAAGTACTGAAGAAATAAGCAAGCTTAATCCTGCAGAATTAACTGCCTATCAGCTTACTGAGGCATCGACCGTACAGGTTCCGTACCTGGGATTAGCTGCAGCACTTTTTATACTTGCCGCCATAATATTTTTCTTTAAACTTCCTACCGTTACTTCAGATGACGGTGATAACCTTGAATACAAAGAGAATTATGAAAATATTCATAACAGCGCATGGAAATACCCCCACCTGATGCTTGGCGCAGTGGCTATTTTCGTTTATGTAGGTGCTGAGGTAGCGATCGGCAGCTTTCTTGTAAACTATCTCGGCGAAGGAAATATCGGAAATTTATCCATAGCTGAAGCAGGTAAGTTTGTATCATTTTACTGGGGCGGCGCTATGGTCGGAAGATTTATAGGTTCAGCGGTTATGAGAAAAATTAAACCCGGTGTTGTGCTCGGTTTCAATGCAATCGTTGCTGCTTTGCTTGTTATGACGACGATGTTGACAAACGGTCAGGTGGCAATGTGGGCGATTCTCCTGGTAGGTTTGTTTAATTCTATTATGTTCCCTACAATTTTTACACTTGGCGTAGCAGGACTCGGAAAGCACACTGGTAAAGGCTCGGGGATTTTATGTATGGCTATTGTCGGAGGTGCGATAATTCCTGTTCTCCAGGGAATGTTTGCAGATTCGTTTGGGATCCATTACGCCTTCTTCCTGCCTGTTCTCTGCTACCTGTATATTGCATATTATGGTTATAAAGGACATATTCCTGCATACAAAAAAGCGGAAGCTGCATAAAATGGAAAAGACTGAAGTTACTCTCGGGATCGATATTGGAGGAACTAATACGGCTTTTGGCTTCGTCGATAAGAACGGCAGAGCAGTTTATCAGTCATCTATCCCTACCTGCGCGGACTCCGGACCTCTCGATCTTTTTGAAAGATTATTCAAAGAGGTTGAATGGAAGTTAAAGGATCTCAGCGCTGAATATACGCTTGCCGGTATTGGTATCGGAGCTCCGAATGCAAATTATTATCGTGGAACTGTGGAAGAACCTCCCAACCTGAAGTGGGGTACGGTAAACATACTTGAGATTGTTAAAAAGTATTCGGATCTGCCCGCGGCAATTACCAATGATGCAAATGCTGCCGCAATTGGTGAGCTTCAGTTTGGAGCAGCCAGGGGAATGAAAAACTTTATTGTTATAACACTGGGGACAGGACTCGGAAGCGGAATAGTGTCCAATGGAGAACTTATTTACGGACATGACGGTTTTGCCGGAGAGATAGGTCATACCATAGTTTTTCCGGATGGGAGACAGTGCGGATGCGGAAGACGGGGCTGCCTCGAAACATATGCTTCGGCATCCGGCATAAGACGGACCGTATTTGAGTTATTGGCTCAGTCAACCCGGAAAAGCATACTCCGTTCTATCAGCTTTGATGACCTCACTTCAAAAATGATTTGTGATGCTGCTTCTGCCGGAGATCAGATTGCGCTGGAAGCTTTTGATTATACTGCGAAGATACTGGGGCTGAAACTGGCTGATTCGGTGGCGCATACGAGTCCCGAAGCCATTATATTATTCGGAGGATTGGCTTCTTCAGGCGATCTTATTTTTATACCTGCAAGGAAATATATGGAGGAAAACCTCCTTAATATTTTCAAAAATAAAGTCAGGCTCATTCCATCCGGCCTGCCGGAAGGCAATTCAGCTGTTCTTGGAGCGGGAGCCTTAATATGGAATGAACTGACAAAATTCATTACAAATTGATTTCAGGGAATTAAGATGAAGGGCTTATTTATACTTTTATTTTTATCGATGCTGTCAATTACAGGCTGCGTAAACGATCCGGCAAATGAAGAGTACGTTAGTCCGGAAGTTATTTCAGGTACAGTTAAGAATGCTAGCGGTGTACCTCTCGAAAATGCAAAAGTTACTCTCACTACTGCTCCTTCCTACGATGGAGTATTCACGAACTCCTCAGGTATTTTCCAGATGGAAGGTTTTCCGCCGGGAAAGCATACCCTGAAGGTTGAGCTGTATGGTTACCAGGATTATTCTGCAGAAGTGCCGAAGCCTTATAATGGTTACTCGACGGTGAATCCTGTTCTAAAGAGTAAAACTTATGATGTACCCGAAGTAAAGCCCATGAGTACCGGACCGGTGAGGATAAACAATAAAAAACTGGAAGTTGACCCTGACGGAGACGGAATCTATACACCTTTTTTTGTAAAGGGTGCTGCATATTCCCCTGTACCGATTGGCAATCAGCCGGTAACAGAAGAACAGGAAAGCAGGAGCATCGGGTATCTGAGAGACCTTAATGCCACTACCATAAGAACTTACAGCGGCGCCTCAAAATCTCTGCTTCAGAAATTATCAGCTGAAGGTATTTATACCATACTGGGATTCTGGGTGGATAACAATGATTTATCGCTTGAAGAGAACAGGGACGCTGTGAAGAATGATTTTATTCGTTTTGTAACTGACTTTAAGGATACGCCGGGGATTTTGTTCTGGAACCTGGGAAATGAACAGAACTATGTGAATGGTGATAACCCTTACTGGTACTCATTGTGCCAGGAACTTGCGGTAATCGCTTTTAATATTGAGGGAGAAAAATTTCATCCTGTCTGCATCAGCAATGGTAATATCTATAATATTGGTAATGCCTCAAAAAATGCTGATGATGCATCGCTTAAATATATCGATGCCTGGGCATCTAACATTTATGAGATTGATTTTACGAATAGTCTGCATATCTATAGGACTAAATCAGAGAAACCGATAGTGTTTACAGAATTCGGCATAGACGCTCTTGATAACCGTACAAAAACAGAATATGAATTAGTGCAGGCAGAACAAGACAGCTTAAACTGGATACAGATAGTCAATAATAGTGATGTCGTTTTAGGAGGTACTGTCTTCGAGTTTACTGATGAATGGTGGAAAGCCGGAAACCCTTATAGTAAGGATTTCGGAGGCTACCAGACCGGAGCACATCCGGATGGGTATTCAAATGAGGAATGGTGGGGTCTTATACGGGTTAACCAGGATGCGAATGGAGATGGTATGGACGACTGGACTCCAAGGAGAGCTTATTATATGTTCCAGCAGATGTGGCAGTAAATTTTAGAAACCTTAAACTGGAAAAATATAGTGAACCTAAAAGTTATTTTTTATCTTATTGCTGCATTGATTCTATTTTCAACGCAGATACTTCCGCAGACTTTTATCCATACCGATGGAAAGAATATTGTTGACGGAAACGGAAAAAGTATTGAGCTTAAAGGAATAAATCTCGGTAACTGGCTGGTGCCCGAGGGGTATATGTTTAAGTTTAAGAAAACAAACTCTCCCCTGCTGATCGATAAAGTAATCAATGAACTTGTGGGTCCCGGAAAGGCAAAGTCTTTCTGGAAAGAATTCAGGGATAATTATTATACCATTGAAGATATAAAATTCATAAAGGAGTGCGGTTTTAACTCCATAAGGGTTCCTTTTAACTACAGGTTATTTGTGCTGGAAGGACCGGAAAACAAATGGATTAATACCGGCTTTGAAATGCTCGACAGGGTAATTCAGTGGTGCGAAGCCGAAAATCTTTATGTAATACTTGATATGCATTGCGCTCCCGGGGGTCAGACCGGGGATAACATAGATGATAGCTTCGGCTATCCATTCCTGATGGTTGACGATTATGCGCAGGATCTGATAACTCAAATTTGGCGGAAGATAGCCGAAAGATATAAGGACAATAAGATTATCCTGGGTTACGATCTGATGAATGAACCGATCGCACATTATTTTGAGGACGAAAATCTGAAAGTTCACCTTGAACCTCTTTATCAAAAAATAACCGCGGCTATAAGAGAAGTTGATCCAAATCATATTATCATCCTCGGTGGAGCCAGATGGAATACCGATTTTTCTATTTTCTCTAAACCCTTCGATCCCAACCTTGTTTATGAATTTCATAAGTACTGGTGTGATACCACTCAGACTGAAATTCAGGAGTATATCGACTTTAGAGATAAAAATAATGTCCCTGTCTGGATGGGAGAATCTGGTGAAAATACTTATGAATGGATCTCTGCATGGCGCAGACTCATGGAAAAGAATGATATCGGATGGTGTTTCTGGCCGCTGAAGCGTCTGGATACAGACAGAAGCATTCTTTCTGTTTCTGAGCCTGAAAATTATGCTGAGATAATCGAATTTGCAGAACTTCCCCGGAATACATTTGAAGAGATACGGAAAAACAGACTTCCTTTTGATAAGTCGGATGCGATCTTAAATACATACCTTGAGAATATTCAATTCAAAAACTGTAAATTAAATAATGGCTACCTGAGGGCATTGGGTCTTTCACATTAAGATAGGTGCCCCTGATCAGCACCTGTAATTGCCTTCTTAAAGAAATTCCGGCTTTTTATATTAGCGGATCATAAAAATAACTTCCCTGAAATGAGACATTTTGTTACAATAGCTCGCAGCTTCTGCCCTCTTCAGTTTTTCCCGGAGGACAGGATTTATATCGATACTTGCCTGAATAAATCTTCAATCTACTACGTTCAATTTCTAATCCCCCTGATATTATTATTTATAACGCTTTCCCCATTCTCTTTTCCCCAGTCGGGCACTTCGGTTGCCAGAGTTGGAGATGATTATATCTCACAGGATGAGTTCAAATACAGGTTCGAACTGTCACCTCATATTTTTCCGGAGGATGAAACCGACATCGATTCAATGAAACTTGATTTCCTTTATTCAATCATCGCGGAAAAGCTCTGGTCGGATGAGGCAGAAAATCTTGGTTATACCAATAATGAAAGGTTTAATTTTTTCTTTTCCCCCTTAAAAGATATGTATGTACGTGACGCACTTTTTAAACAAGAAGTCTCATCGAAGGTCAATGTATCTCCCGAAGATATTATAAACGGAATAAGGAAATACTCAACGACCCTTGATATAAGCGTAATTACATCAGGTGACAAAAACACAATTGACTCCACTTATGATCTCCTATCCTCGGGAATTGAACCGGATTCGCTGATACCGGACATGAAAAATATTTACATTACCAGGCAGAAAATAATTTTCGGAGATCTTAAAGATGAGGATCTTGAGAATAAACTTTATAGTCTGCTTCCTGGAATGATTACACAGCCTTTGCTATTTGATAATTCTTATGCTGTATTCTACCTTCACGATAAAGAGAGTAATGAGACAAAAAAGGATATTCAGGATGTTAATGAAGAAGTTAAAAAGATAATAAAGAACCGCAGAATAGAAAGACAGTACAATATCTATTTAAAGAATTTGCTATCCGGTATTACGGTGATACCTGCAGATGACCTGTTCTACAAATTTGCTGACGCTGTGTTAACGGCGCTCACCGAACAAAAAAAGCAGATTGAAGATGAAGGCGGAACACCTGAGAAATACTATTTGGATGAAACTGCTGTATATAAAATTAAAGAACGCCTTGGTACTGAAACACTGAAAAGGACTTTATTCAAAATAGATAATAAAGAGTTTTCGCTGTCTGATTTTCTTGCTTACTTCACATTGAATGATTTTACCGTATACGATCTTGAAAAACAGAAAGTTTATTCGGAATTAAGCCGCGAACTAAAAACATTTATCCGGCTTTCAGTAATCACAATTGAAGGATACAGGCAGAATCTTCAGAACTCGTCTGAAGTAAAGAGTCAGCTGTCGATGTGGAGGAGTAATTATCTGGCTCAGATTTATAAAAACAGATTCCTTGATTCAGTAAATGTAAGTGATGAAGATGTATACGATTATTACCTGAAGTCACTTAAAAGCAACAGCGGTATTAAGCAGGTAAAGGTACTGGAGTTCAGAACAGACAGTCTGGTTGCTTTTGAAAATATATTCGATGAGATGGCAAAAGGGAGGAATTTCAGGGATATTATCAACCATTTAAACAGTAAAGGAACGGATGAAGAAATGAAAGAGACAGACTTCTTCCCTGTAACTGCGAATGAAATCGGCAGAATTGCTGATAAAATGAAGCCGGGTGAGGTTTACGGTCCTTTAAAAAGATTTAATAAATATGAAGTCTTTCAGCTCATTGATAAAAAGGAAACAGCAGATTCCATTCTTAAAAAATTTGAGTCAGTAAAAGATGGGATCCGCCAGGAACTTATCTATAAAGAAATGGCTTCAAAACTTACAGACAATACGAAGGAGTTATTGTCTAAATATAACGTTGAAATAAATCCACAGGTCCTGCATGATATCCAAACGGGTTCTCTTAATATGTTTGTTCACAGGTATATGGGATTCGGGGGCAGGATTGCGGCAGTTCCCTATACTTCGCCTATCATTGAATACAAAAAAATCAGACAGATCATGCAGGAACTTCTTCCCTGATCGATATTAATCAGGCAGATTTTTGTTCAGAAAGATGGGATTTCTGCAGCCATAAATAAAACCGCAACACATCTCTTCCGGACCGTCAGGTGAAAGATATCCTATAACGTAGTATAAGTAAATTCCGAACGTTATCCGGTCTCCAATATTTGTATTTAAAATGAATATTATTTTATAATACAGGGAAACATTTTACCCTTTAAAGCATCTTTACCTTTAGAGAGGAAAAAAGATTGGATAATAAGACAGACTTTTTCATGGACATTTTTCACAGAACGAAGAAAAGGCTATATAATTTCGTTCTGAAAATGACTTATGACAGATTAATGACTGAAGATATCGTGCAGGACGTCTTTTTGAAGTTCTTTGAGTCTATGGATAAGCTGAATACCCCCTCAAGAGCCGAATTCTGGCTTTTTACTACTGCCAGGAATGAGATATACCAGTATTACCGGAAAAAGAAGATACATATAGATAAGTTCAATCCGGAAGATATTGAGATGGTGGAGCCTAGCTCGGATGAATCGCCGGCTGCTCAGCTTGAACTTAGAGATATCCGTAATCATCTTCAGGAAGAACTGATGTTCATACCTCCCGAACAGAAAGAAGTTTTCCTTCTGAAGGAATATGGAGGATTATCCTACAAAGAAATATCAGAAGTGATGAACATCGATATAGACCTTGTTAAAAGCAGACTACATAAAGTAAGAAGAAAAATGATCAACAGAATTTCCAAAATTATTAACTGAGATAAGATTATGGATGAAAATATTTTTATAATGATTGATTCTTACATCGACGGCGAATTAAACCGCAGCGATGAAGATATTTTATTTGAGCAGCTTGCTGTGAATCCCGATGCGCGGGATTATCTTAGAAAAGTAAATTATGTAAACAGTCAATCCAGGATGTCATCTGTTGAATTCGCTCCATCCCTGGAACGTAATATTCTGAATCATATAGACCAAAGATCTGTTTCCCGTGTTACCCCGGCTGTAAAGCTCACCGGATATTTTGCTGCTGGAATTTCAGTTATACTCTTAATTGTTTCTCTATTCCTGCTGGGAGAGGTTTCCGATTACAGGACTGAAATTAACACGGCCCTCAATCGAATGGAGGAACAGAATCAGATGATCGAAGCATTATACAATAGTTATCCTGCCGCGGAAGTTCATGCTAGGTATTCAAATGAAATTATCGTAAAACCCAAAATATGAGGTAAAGAAATGAAAAAGCTGATAATACTATTCCTTGGTATTATACTATTTACGGGGTGTGAAAAAAGAAACAGCGTAGAGATTATCCCTGATTATAATTCCATTTATTTTACATCGGACAATATTGACCAGCCTCCCCGTCTCGTAGAGGGAGATGAAAACAAACTTGAGACAGAAATTAAGAATGAGATGAATAAAAATTCTATTGATAAACTCAGCCTTGAATACAAGTTTCTTCTCGATGAGAATGGAAAGGTCGAAAAGATACTGCCTTTAATGACACCAGGGAAGGATTATTCAGATCTCATTGCTGAAGAAGTAAGCAGCTGGAAATTTGAGCCCGGTATGAATAACCACAAAGCTGTAAATTCCCAGTATTCCTGGAATTTTAATATACCTGATGAGATCAGTATTGATGAGAGTAAGTATAAAATGGTTGCTGACTCTATGCCGCAGCCGATCGGAGGCATTCAGGCATTATCAAAAAATATAGTATACCCCGAAAAGGCAAAGCAGAGCGGTACTGAAGGGAAAGTTTTCCTGCAGGTTTATATAGACGAGACCGGAAAGGTGGTTAAAACAATGGTAATAAAAAGTGCGGGAGAATTATTGGATAATGCGGCTGTAGCTGCAATCAGGAAAACCAGCTTCACCCCGGGGATAGTTGACGGAAAACCTGTAAAGGTTAAAGTAGTAATACCGATTGTTTTTAAATTAAGCTAAAAGCTCTTAACGTTATTGAGTATTTCACTAAACACTGATCTGCCGAGTTCTATTGTTTTATCAGGAGGAAGGAACCTTGGATTATGCAGTCCATAGCGTTCCCCTTCTGATGTCCCTAGCCAGAACATAAAGGAAGGGAACTTCCCCGAAAAGAATCCGAAGTCTTCACCCGTCATTTTATAACCGCAGTCAATAAAGCTGAACTTAGATTTCAGCAAAGATTCCATCTGCGTATAAAGTTGTTTATTCACAATAACTTCCGGATAATGTGCTCCGTTTTTAATGATATAATTTACTCCTGTAACTGTTTTTATCCCTTCCAGGATCTTTCGAAGCGAATCGGCAAAATCAAGCACCAGTTCCTTTTTCAATCCTCTGATCGATCCCTCCAGTCTTGCCCTTCCGGGAGCGATATTTCTGACAAACCCTGATTCTATTTTGCCGACTCCGAAAATGAAAGGTTCAGTAACATTACGCGGCATTTTATCAACTGAATCGAGAAATGTTCTGAGAGCGTTAAAAGCATTCCTGCCTTCATATGGGAATGCCACATGAGAGCTTTCTCCTATGAATTCAATATCTATTTCAAGTGCGGAGGCGAATAAAACTCCCGGTGTTGAGGCAACTGTACCGAGCGGATATTCATCAGTAACATGCAGTGCAAACGCATGCCTGATATTATACCCTTTAAAGATCCCGGTATCGTAGAACTTCATAGCCCCGCCGCCGCTTTCTTCAGCCGGCTGAAAGAGAAAAAGAATATTTTGATCGGGTTTCTTCTTTAAGACATCGTCTACTAAAGCATATAGTATTGAGGTATGAATGTCGTGACCGCAGGCATGCATATAATCATTCGTTGATTTGAATTCGATATCATTCGCTTCCCTGATAGGAAGAGCGTCGATATCTGCCCTGAATAAGAGCCAGGGGCCATCGTTAGCCTTGTATTCAAATAACACTCCGGTTTCAAAAGGAGTGTGAGCCTTCAACTTATCAGCGCCTTCAAGTGCCTTAACTGAATTGATAATCGTTTCAGTAGTTTTATATTCACGGTATGCAATCTCAGGATTCATATGGAGTTTATGCCGTAGTTCGACAGGGGTAAGTATACTCATCTTTTACAATCCTTTATGATGTTGTTACAGACCGGGAATTTAAAATTCTTCAGGCCCCTGATCCATGCCATTGTTGGGCTGTTCTTCCTGATTTTTCTGCTTATAATTATTGAAGTTGAACTTTATATTCAGCATAACAACGGGTGATTCTCTGTTGAAATATTGGTAAGAATAAAGATCGGGGGTTGCAGATGTAAACTCATACTTTGCAGTACCCAGGATATCTCTTACCTGCAGTGTAAGAGAAAGCATCTTATCCATAAACTCCTGTTTCACGGCCAGATCGGCAGAGAAAAATCCTTCGGATCGTCCCTGCGACGAAACAGATGGACTATTATACCTTCCGTTCACCTGGAGAGAAGTTGATTTCGATACGCGGAATACGTTATTCATCCTTAAATTCCAGTTAAAGCTTTTGCGGTCGAATGATTCGTTGTACAGGCTGCCGGTAACACGGTAGTCATATAGATTGCCCATCAGGTTCATATCCCAGAACTCAAGGGGATCGTAGATAAGCATGAATTCAGTTCCAAGAGAGAAATCCTTGCCTATATTTTCAAAAGTGGTTAGTGTGACGTTTTCAGCATCAGGGTATATGGACCTTATATGTTCAATTTTATTCTGGGTGATTCGGTAGTAGAAGTCTGTTGAAAAATTAACTTTGCCGAAAAATGTCTGAATTCCGGCATCGTATGAATCAATGAATTCTGGTTCAAGCCCTGGATTACCTTTCCTCACATTATTTGCGTCTACCCATGAAATAAAAGGTTCCAGATTCCAGCCATGAGGTCTGTCGATTCTTCGCGTGTAGCTTGCCATCAGCTGTGATCCGCCTCCGAACGTATAGGAACTGTGAAGGGTCGGGAAGAAATCCCACCGGTCTATCTTGAAAAATTGGTTTTCTTCTTTAATATCTGTAGTCTGATATGTGTATTCTCCACGCAGTCCTCCCTGAATGCCGAAATCTCCAAACTCGTCGGAATAGATAGAATATACCGCTTGCTCTGTTCTGTTATATTTATTGGTATGACTGAATAACGGCTCAAAAATAAAATTCCCCGAAGTCGAATCAAATGAATAAAGTCCGTTTATATCTGTAGAAAGCTCGGCTTCTCCCTGATATCCGGCTTCAAACTTATTTTTTTCTCCCAACGGGAGTACATAATCAAGCTTTCCGCGGTATTCATTCTCGGGACCCGTTTCTGTGGTCTTGGTACCGTCCGTAATTATCCCGGCATTTATACTGGTAGTGAGAGAATTTTCATCTCCGCTATGGTGACCGTAAAAGAGTTCACCTGAAAGCTCGTGACCTTCTTTTTCAAATTTGTGCTGATAGTTCGAATTCAGAGCAAAATACTGCCCCTGTCTCTTGCTGTCGATTAAACCACGGTACAGGTCGATAACTGGAGAATTGTCAGACCACTCAGAGTAAGAAAGGCTTGAATTCCTCTGATGTTCACCGTTGCCATAGCGGCCTCCGAAACTTAACACATCATTTTCAGTTAAATTAAAATCCAGTCCTCCCCGTAAACCATAAGAAGTTCTTCCCCATTCCATTGTACCATCTGAATTAAGGTAACTAGAACCTGAAGGACGCATATAAATATTTTCCTGCCTCCTTGTACCAGGAAATATTCTGCGGTTGTAATTGAGTCCGAAATTGTAATTAACTGAACTTGTTTTATACTCAAACAGGAAATCACCTCCATATTTATCATGAAGTCCTGCATTGGCATTTACCACACCGCTTAAGCCGAGGTTCTGTCTCTTTTTAAAATTATATTGATGATACCGGCAGTTCCTTCGGGATCATATTTTGCAGAAGGATTTGTGATAATTTCGATAGATTGAATTGACGTTGCGGGGATCTGCTGCAGGATGTCCTGGGCGTCCATCACTGAGGGTTTTCCGTCAATCAGCACCGTAAAATTTGTACTTCCGCGCAGACTGACGTTTCCCTCAATATCAACACTGACAGAAGGGACATTTTCCAGTACTTCCGCTGCATTCCCCGAAATTGTTGTTCCAAGCTGGTCAACATTTATAACTTTCTTATCAATCTGGTATGTAACTGGATTTCTTGCTCCTTCAACCACAACATTCTCAAGGTTAAAGGCGGTAGATTTAAGTTTAATTGTGCCGAGGTCGATCTCTTTTTTTTGAGAAGATAATCCAATCGTAAATCTCCTGTCTTTAAAGCCTATAAATCTGACATCCAGAAAATACCTGCCGAAAGGTACCTTCTGCACATTAAATTTTCCTTCAGAGTTGGAAACGGTTCCTGTAATCACGCTTGTATCTTTTAGCGACAATACCACAATATTTGCATATTCGATTGGAGCTTTTGAAGCAGAGTCTATTACCGTTCCCGTAATAACACCACCACTATTTCCATAACCTCGCTGCGGCTGTGCATTTATACATAAAGGAATTAAAATTAAATAAAACAGGATAAGAGTATTTTTCATTTTCATTTTTTCAGTCTTAAATCTGGTTAAAATATTATCAGAACTGTAAATATATAATTTTTAAGAAAGCAAAGTTAGGCAAAATCTGCCATAAAAGTGAGTCCCTTTAATACTAGTTAAACGATTCTATCCAGTGCCTGTGAAGAAGACCGGAGGCCTTCTCTACCATCTCTTTTTTTATTAAAACTGAAAGTCTGAATGAAGTGGTAGTTGCCCCGTAAACCCTGATCTTATTCTCAGCCAAAACAGTAAGAGTTCCTGTGACTATCTTATTGTCCCGGCTGAATCCCTCACCTATTATTGAAACAGTGCCGAGTGTATCTTCAATTAAAATTTTGCTGCCGTAAATTCCGCTCAGCTCTTTTTCTGTTTTATTCCATGAGTGTATGTTCTTTTTAGAGATGATGAAGGAGGTCCTGAAGCTGTCATTTTTATCTGGATGAAGGTAATTTAATTCCTTCATAGAAATATCTTTCGCATCCAGGAAATCTAGGATTTCTGCCATACTTCTGGCTTCAAGAATAATCCTTATAATGTCAGTCTCATGCACCACTGCTATAACATCAGTTCTGTCTGAAGGCTGGGCCTCGCGGATTACCGTCTCGCGGCCGGGATTAAAAGTGCTTCTGGCATAAATTGCAATCTTTGCCTCTTTTGCAAATTGAACTGCCTGTGCATTCAGCACCTTTGCGCCTGCTTCCGACATTTCCTGAAGCTGCTGGAACGACATTTCCGGAAGGTGTTTTGCTTCTTTTACTATATTCGGATCTGCGGTATAGACGCCATCTATATCAGAATATATTTCACATCTCTCGGCATTCAACGCGGCAGCTAAAGCTACTGCAGAAGTATCCGATCCCCCGCGTCCAAGCGTGGTAATGTCTCTTTTATAGCTGACTCCCTGGAATCCTCCTATCACTACTACCTGTCCCTTTGCCAGTTCATCCTGAACACGGAAAGGTCTTACTTCGATTACGCGCGCATCATTATACCGGTCGTTGGTTATTATTCCTGATTGAGATCCGGTTAATGAAATAGCTTTTATCCCCAGGTCATTCAACGCTATGCAGAGGAGAGCCATCGTAATACGCTCGCCCGTACTGAGAAGCATATCAAGCTCTCTTTTCGGTGGATCAGGAGATAGTGACTGCGCCATTTCTATAAGCTGGTTTGTGGTTTTACCCATCGCGGAAACGACAGCTACTACATCGTTCCCGTTCTTTTTAACCGTGGCGATCAGAGAGGCTATCTTCTTTATTTTGTCCGTGTCCGCGACACTGCTTCCGCCGTATTTCTGGACGATAATAGGCATCAGAGGTTCCTCAGGGTTTCCATTAGTTGGGTTTTGCTCTTTGTTTTTTCATCTACTTTTTTGATGACTTTTGCGGGAACTCCGGCAACCACTGTAAGAGGCTCTACATCTCTAACAACTATGGAGCCTGCGGCTACAACTGCGCCTTTTCCAACTCTTACTCCTTCTAGGACCACAACATTTGCTCCGATCAACACATCATCTTCAATTACTACAGGATCGGCGCTGGGAGGTTCAATTACACCGGCTAAAACAGTGCCCGCACCAATATGACAGTTTTCGCCGACAACAGCTCTCCCGCCTATAACAACGTTCATATCTATCATTGTTTTTTTACCAATTACCGCCCCTATGTTCAGAACGGCACCCATCATAATAACACAGTTATCCCCGATTTCTACAAGATCCCTGATTAAAGCTCCGGGCTCTATCCGGCAGTTGTATTTTGTTAAATCAGCCAGCGGTATTGCAGAATTTCTTCTATCTACCTCTATCTTATACTTAGTAATGTAACTCTTATTCTTTTCCAGGAACCCGTTCAGGTCCTTATATTCACAAAAGAGAATGCCGGAGATTTCAGAACCATAAAAATCCAGTTTTCCGAAGTCGATACGGTCAAGGCTCCCCTGAAGGTATACTTTCGAGGGAGTTTTCTTTTCCGCATTAGAGATATAGTTTATAACTTGATATGAATCCAATTTTCAACCTCGTTTTTTAACTTCACCGCTTTCACCGAATACCACATCGGTAAAAGAATAAAATCCGTTTTTCTTATTAATTACAAATTCTGCAGACTTAAGGATGCCTTCGGCAAATGTTCTCCTTGAAATAGCATGATGAGTTATTGATAATGTTTCCCCCATCCCCCCGAATTCAACTGAGTGATCACCAGGAATACCCCCGAGTCGCAAAGAAGAAACATTAATGTCTCGGCCTTCAAAGAGATTTTTGATCATCTTAGCAGTTCCGGAAGGTCTATCTTTTTTATGCCTGTGGTGTATCTCGCTTATTTCAACGTCCCAGTCACCAAGCAGAGTTGCCGCTGCTTTTGTAAGATTAAGCAGAACCTGTATCCCTACAGAAAAGTTGTAACTCTGTACAACAGGAACCTCTTCCGATAGTATCTTTAGTGATTCTATTTGTCCATCTGATAATCCTGTTACGGCCATAATATAAGCTGAGTTGTATCTTTTTGCGATGGAAATATTCTTATCAAGGGCTTCAGGCAGAGAACAGTCAATGATTACCCGGGGTTTTGATTTTTGATCCTCTCCGTCAACATCTGAGGCATATACAAGCTTATGTCCCTTCTCCGTAAACAAATTGTTAACTTCGCTGCCCAGCCGCCCTCTGTAGCCTATCAAACCATAGTTAAAGTTCCCTTTCATACTTATTCTCCCAGTATATTCATTGCTTCATCCAGTAAAGGACTGTTCTTTTCAGTCAGTCTGCTTAAAGGAAGACGGAGTACGTTTTTACAATATCCAAGACGGCTCATAACATATTTTACGGGTGCGGGACTAGCTTCGATAAATAATTTATTCATCATATCATTGTATTTGTCATTCATTGTACGGGCCTTGTCCATTTCATTCTTAAGGAGAGCCTCGGTTAGTTTTTTCATCAAATGAGGATATGGATTTGAAAATACGGAGATAACCCCGGCACCGCCCAGAGCAATAATTGGCAGGGTCTGGTCATCGTTTCCGGAATATACAAGCATCTTTGAAGGCTTTGAAGAGATAAGTTCCGCAATCTGACTTATATTTCCGCTCGCCTCTTTAATACCCAAAACGTTTTTACAGACCTGGAAAATTCTTATGGCAGTATCCGGAAGTATATTCATCCCTGTCCGGGAAGGAACATTATATAAAATTATAGGGAGGGTCGTTCTTTCTGAAATATATCTGTAATGTTCAATTAAACTTGCCTGAGTCCCTTTATTATAATAAGGGTTAACGATTAACAGTCCATCAACAGACAGGTCCTCTGCCATCCTGTTTAGCTCAACCACGTGTTCAGTATTATTTGACCCTGTTCCCACGATAACCGGAACTTTTCCGCTAACAGCTTCCTGAACTGTGGTGATTATCTTTTTTCTTTCGTCATCATTTATAACCGGGGATTCACCGGTGGTACCCAGTACGATCAGGGCATCTACTCCGCCGTCAACCTGCCGGACGGCTATCTTTTTAAGTGAATCATAATCTACACTATAGTCATCATTAAAGGGTGTAATTAACGCAGTGCCGGTTCCATTAAACATGGGTTATTCCTTTGCAGTTAAAACATGGAAAAATATCAGCATAAAAATAACCGGAAAGCTTGTAATATGAAAGAAAGAAGAAGAATTTCCACGAGTCCCCCCAGGGAAACTTTTGATCGGAAACTTTATTTCAGAAAAAGAGCCATAAAAATAATAACACCCACCCATGAAATCAGCCATCCCAGAGCGATAAAAAGAATGAAAAGAAGGGTATTATATTCAATAAACCAGTTTTTCAGCTTCAGCCAGCTCATTTCAACCTCCTATGGAAAAATAAACTAAAACTATCAGGCTGCGATTAACAAAGTATATACCAGAAATTATTGTAGTTGTATTCCACTTACATTAAGCCGATAAGGGATTGAATTTGAAAATATGGGAATTCCCCGCTTTGAAATTCCATTTCTGGGAAACGGATCTTACCTTAACTTCTGAACAAGGATCGTAGATCTTTTTTATCAAGTAAATGTGATCTTTTATACTGCGGCGGTACAAATAAGTTATACACAAGGTACAGCAAAATTATGCCTGCGATTAAATAAATCTCTTCCATAGTAACAGCTCCTCAATTATATTAACTCTCTGGCCCGCTCACTTAATCCGAAAAATATTAAATTATTCTTTTCTGGCTGTGTCTATTATCATTGTAGCCCTCATACTATTGTTCAGTAAATAAAAATGTGACTAAGGAACAAGATCGTTTAATGATTGTATATAAAAACGTTAATAATTATATTTGCTGCCTGAATTATAAGCGCCCGTAGCTCAACTGGATAGAGCGTTTGACTACGGATCAAAAGGTTGAGGGTTCGAATCCTTCCGGGCGTACAAAGATAAATTGCTCATTCTGGTTTAAGTCCTTAGAGAGTAACATTTTCCACGTTTTTTCTTACCTATTGGTGCGGGCGGAGACTTTTTTCATCGGATGTTCATTTAAATTCCAGATACTAAAAACAAGTATAATCCCCCCTGTGACGAAAAAATTCCAGGGCATAAAATAATTAAACCAGCTTCCGCACAGGATAAGCCAGATTCCAACAAAACAATTTAATATTCCTTCCCAGCTTTTAGTACTAATAAATCCCCACAAACCTGAAAACAGAACAACTATCCCTGCGATAATCATTAGTGAAGGATTCCTGAAATCGTCTACAAAACCACTTATTATCAGCCAGATAGCTATTATAAGGTTGATCCAGGCAGTCCACATACTAATCTCCTTTCGTAAGACTATTGATTTAAACATAAAACTTCTGGTTCATATGAAATGTGAGAATGAGCGTAATCATAAAAAAGGGCCCCTGTAAAGGGACCTTTTTTAATTCTTTTAAGAGCAGTAGTTTATTTTGCGGTATGAGGCGTTTGAGTACTGGGACTAGGGTGTTCAACCAGATTTACTATTGATAGTATTGTTATGATTGCTCCCAAAATAAGGAAGTTCCATGGCACCCAGAGTTCGAACCATATTCCAGATAAAAATAGCCAGATACCAGCTATTCCGTTTATTGTTCCTTCCCAGCTTTTAACCCTGGCTGTTGTCCAGAATCCCAGAACAAAAACTACTGCACCGGGTACTATCATAGCACCAGGAGTCTGTAACGACGGAACTAATCCGCATAAAATAAGCCATAAACCTGCTGCTAAATTCAACCATGCTTGCCACATAACTTACTCCTTTCTTTTTGTTATTTATATACTATAACCAACAGCCTCTACTATTTCAATAGAGGCAAATCACCATTGCTTTGTATCATTTTTTACGGTTTTGGTAAATATCCAGGTGTTTTAGGATAAGGTTCAACAAACTTAGATTTGTACTCTGGATTACGGGATTGTACTGGAACACATATATTTTATTGAGATTTTCTTTGATTAACAGAGAGTAAAAAGGAAAGTCTTTTTATGAAAGATCCTGGAATAATCGTTGTTGAAGATAAAGCGATAATAGCCCTGGATATTATGAGATTTCTCATACATAATGGATATAAGAATACCAGGTATTACCTGAATGGCGAAGATGCGATGAAGGGTATTGAAGAAGAAAGACCCAGCCTGGTCATCCTTGATATCATATTACATGGGGAAGTATCGGGAATTAACATAGCTGAAGAATTAAAGAAACTGTCGATCCCTTTTATATTCATATCCGCTCTTTCCAATCCCGCACATAAAGAGGCTGTGTTTAAACTCAAACCAGCTGGAGTGTTTTTAAAACCTGTAAACCTGAGCGAAGTATTGACAGCAGTTCAGAAATTATTGACGATTGGTAGAGTAAATGAAAAGAGGATCTCAGCTTATTAATTTCAACTCAGTTATGAATGAGGAAGATGCATCATAAAGTCTGTCACCCCTTAATCCCGGGGAATAATCTACCTCCGCAAGACTTATACTGAAAGTCTGTTTAGTCACCGTATTATCAATCCTTTTATATTCGAAATAACACTTAAGTTCGGGAAACTCATGAACCCGATCACCGTTTGTTATCTCATTATACCAGAAAAATAATTCAGGATAGATAGCTGGTACAGCTATACCGCTTGTCAGAGAATTAAGACCTGATGGAAGTATAAAATCATTTGTCTGCCAGCTATTTAAAAGGACGGTCTCCCTTGCAGATGAGTAACCGAGCTTTTCAGATTTAATTGTCACAAGGTTTTCATCCTGCTCAATATTGAATAAATGGAATAAATCATTTGTCTTTATCAATTTTATCGAACTTTTAATATCAAAAGAGAATTTGCTTCTGACCTCAAGAGCTGGTTCTTTTCCTGCATTTACAATTTTTATAGCTGACGAGGGATTTCCGTTAAAATGGATAGTAAGTTTAGTCAATCCAGCATCTGTGGTAAAAATAATATCTAATGGTTTAAGAAATAACCTGGGTTTATCTGCTTCTAAAATCTCGGTTCTCATAATTCTGAATGAATCATTTACCTGCTGAATCCTCAGAGCTGTGAATAATAACGTAATTACATAAAGAAAAGCAGCTGATGAAAGCAGCGGAAATTCAAAATACCTCACCCATTCACTAAGTCCGTTGTAGTTCATCTCAAATAGTGGGAGCGGCTCACGGAATATTATATATAATGAATAAATAGTTGCTGCCAGGAGAACAACAGAAATTACAGCTAGAACTGCGGCTAATATTCCTGAAAAAATATTTCTCATTCAAATTTATCTTTCAATGTTTCTGGAAAAAGGAATACCCGACACTGTAAAATCTTCTTCTAATTGATGAAAGGCTGCAATATCGCCTGCTTATTAAGTTTATTTATTTGTTTGATATTTTTGAACAAAAGAGATTGGATCAGCCGAATGATTTCTTGAAATTATTATAATTGGGTATTCTTATTTTTGAACCATCAAGCTGGATCAATCCTTTTTTTTCCAATGAATGCAGAACCCTGGAGACTGTTTCCCTTGACGTTCCGGCAATATTGGCAATATCATGTTGAAATGGAAGGTCCACTTCAACCAGACCCTGTTTCATTATACCGGACAATTCAGCAAGCTGGATGATGGCTGTTACTATTTTTCCTTCGGCTTTTAGTAGAGAAAGTGATTTTATTTTATCGTCGGCTGCCCTGAGCCTTCTTATCAGACCTTCAAGCAGTGCGTGAGTTATTTTTGGATTATATTCAATCAATTGCATGAATTGTTCTCTGCCAATGAAAAATAATTCGGTATCTTCCATTGCTGATACATTAGCGGAAGGGTTTTCTCCATCGAGAAGCGACATTTCCCCGAAGTATTCATATTCCCCAAGGATAGTCAGGATAATTTCTTTTCCTTCGCTGTCATTCCTGGTAACTTTAACTGAACCTTTAGTAATAATGAACAAACCCGAAGTATTGTCATTATTTTCGTCCATTATCAGCATGTCTTTTTTATAGCTGCGAGTTACCCCGAGTTCTTCAATCCTCCCAAGGATACTATCATCAAGTTCGGAGAAAATAGGAACATATTTTAAAATAATTTTGGAATCAGTCATCTAAAGATTAATATTTAATATTTGCTGTCATCAATACAGGCGCAATATAAATTTCTATTTTAAAACATGTGTGCTTTAAACGACAATCTCCGTCAATACATAATAATGTGATCTTTTACCGTAATTATTCTTTTGGGGTTAAAGCATGCACGCCCGAAATTAATCTAAAAAACGGCGCATTTTTAATGCGCCGTTTCTAATTAGCCTTGAATTCAGGACTACCTGATCAGCAGCATTTTCTTTGTGGAAGTGAATTTGCCAGCTGTAATTTTATAGAGGTACATCCCGCTTGCCGCAGAATGTCCGGAACTGTTTAATCCATCCCACTGGCTCGTGTGATTACCTGCATCCTGGGCTGCATTAACAAGTGTCCGCACCCTCTCACCAAGTGAATTGTAGATCTCCAGCGTAACATGCTGAGCTTCGGGGAGAGAGTATTTAATCATCGTGGTAGGGTTGAAAGGATTTGGATAATTCTGAGATAGACTATATACCCTTGGAACTGTTACAGACACACTCAGTGTGGATGAATAAGCATATGCGCCGTTGAAGTCTACCTGCTTCAGCCTGTAAATATAATTCCCGTCTTCCAGATTCTTATCATTAAATGAGTATGACTTTTGCTCAGAAGTTGTTCCATCACCTTTAACGAAACCGACTGTCCGGAATTCCAACCCCTCCGCCTTTCTCTGTATCTCAAATCCCTGGTTGTTCAGCTGTGTCGCTGCCGTCCAGTCAAGTTTCACATTATTTCCCTCTACTTCAGCATTGAAAGCAGTTAATTCTACTGGGACAACAGTAACTGTATCTGTAATGAATGCTGAAATCATCAGGTTGCCAAAAGAGAAATCCTGCCATCCGCTGCTGCCGAGATAGAATTTACCTCTGCCCGAATTGGGAGGATCGGTATCGACGCCAATTCCCGGGGCACCAGGACTATCAGGCAGATAATTAATAATTACCCAGAAATCTCCTGATTGGATTTCAGGAGGCTGACTTCCGGGAACTGTAGTTGTAAATGTCTTCACATTTCCAGATCCCGTACCTGCTACACGATAAGGTCCGGCAATCGGTCTTCCAGGGAATCCGGAACTATCCTGATTTATTGTAAAATCGAATGCATCTCCGCTGTTGCCTATTGTTTTCATTCTCATTACTCTGACAGGATAGTATGTGGGTGTAAACCTGACCGCGAACTTATTATTGTCAAACGTAAAGTCAACTACATAAAAAGACTCCCAAGATCCATCATCATATTTCAATTCAGTGAGAACAGGATCCTGACAGGCAAAAGCACCAACAGGCTGACTCACAGGACCAGTAAGAGTATCAGTATTTACAACAATCGATGCCTGAAGTGTGTATTCATACCATTGTGTACAGCCCACATTGGTATCCACAATACTTTCAACACCAGGACCAATATTGGCGAAGAACTGTCCGTTTTTCATTACTCTTATCTGCGGGGGGACCGGCAGAGGATCATTGTTCAGTCCGAGCTGCGGATCAACCCAGGAGAGCACCAGATTCTGACCCTGCCTGGTGATCGCGATATTACCAGGCACCTGCGGAGGAGCATTAAGGGAAACGTTTATATTAACATCACCAAAGTAGTGTGGTTCAAATACTGAATTCATCGTCTGCGGCCACCAGCCATGAAAAACCGCGGCTCCTGCATTTCTTTCTATAAGGAAGGCTCCGAGCCCAACAATTTTATCAGGACCGTAAACCTGCAGCTGATAACCCTCCATAAATCCCATAGGAATAGCAACTTCGCCCTGAAGATGTCCGGAACCATCGCTGAAAGCTACCTGTCCATCAGTAAGGGTGAGCACATTTCCTACAGCTCCATTTGTAAATATTTCACGGAACCTGAGATCCGGACCTGAAGGATGCCAGTATGCCCAGAAATTACCTTCCTGGTAAATTGGAAGCGCATTATTGGGTTCGAATGTTTTATTATGATTGTCATCAAAATAAAGTCCGAATCCTTCATTATCATCCAGGGTTGTATTCAGAAAATCTTCTCCTGCCACATACAGCATATCATTCTGATCATCAAATTTGAAGTACATGAAGGCCGAGCCCTGAGGTATGGCAGGACTGCCGGAGTAACCCAATACATCTGATACGTCTACTTTGAAAGCATCATCCCATTCACCCGGAGACAGAACTCCGTCCACAACAGGATCACTTCCCTGAGGAGCGGAAAAACTAAATGTAAATAATGAGTCATTAACCAGTCCAAATGCCTCATTGGAATAATTGCTCTGCCCTGCAGAGGTTACAACGCTGGCAACATAGTAATAATCCTTTAGAGGATATACATCGGTATCAGTATACCCTTGCTCTCCTGCTGCTACGCTTGCAATTTTAGTGTAAGGTCCGCCTGAAACAGGACTTCTGAAAATATAAACGCTGTCGACCAGCAGTCCCTGCTTTCCGGCAGGTTGATATCCATTACTATTCTTACTTCCTGCTGCAGAGAGATTTTCCGATTCATTTACAGCTTTATATTCAACTCCAACAGCTTTCGCCTTTTCGATTTCACGAAGGTGTTGAGTATAAAGATCAGAGAGGGACCAGGTAAGGTTGATCACTCCAATCTCACCTGTAGATGCACTCAGTACGGGGGCGTTTATCCCCGATGGATCAAGAGTAAAGTTAATTCCTGAGGTTGTATTCCCTTCCGTAACTACTATTCCGCTGGTCTCACCAAAATTGTAGCCGGGTTTTTCTGCTTTTACTGTATACGTTCCGGCAGGAACATTCTCAATAGTATAATTTCCTGAGGCGTCTGTAACAGCGCTTCTGACTGAACCAACCGCAGTGATAGTAACACCACTGTCGTCATTTGTATCGGTCAGATCAACTGTTCCGCTGATTGCTCCGCCTCCAAGATTTATTTCCGCATAAGATACACGTCCGCCGCTTCCGAATTCCCTTGCATGTACAGCTTTACCGCCGGCCATTACCCTGCTGCCGTCGGGAGAAAGATCCACCGAGAAAAAAGATCCGGGAGTGACAACGCTAAAGGTGGGATCACCTGTTGCGACATCGAATACCACCAGGCTCGTTCTATTAGAGTTGTAAAAATCACCCCAGGTTGCTGCAGCCACAACTTTTCCATCATCTGAAAGAGACACATCATCTACCATATCGCCGAGTCCGCTGTAGACCCACTTCGGCGTACCGCTGCCGTATGTGTCGAACGCGATAACAGTTCCATCATACGAGGATGAGCTAAGAAACATTAGAGTACCAGCAGCAATTGTGCTGCCGTCTGCTGAAACTGCGATTGAGGAAGCCCAGTTGGTATATACCCCCGCAGGAACCCTGTACTGCCAAAGCAGGTAATATTCACTGTTTCCTGAATCATAAATCCATGTTTGAACAAATCCGCTGTTATCCGCGGTTGCAATGACAGATCCATCTCCGCTTATTGCTGCAGGCGATTCTGTATTGCTCACAAAGTGATCCCATATCATAGAACCATCAGAACTGTTAAGTACATAAAGATGGTATCTGCCATTCACCACAATAGTAGAACCATCAGCAGAAATGTTTGCTCCCGCCCAGTTTGGGATTTCCGAAGCAGGCACTTCTATTGTCCAGTTCACAGCCGGTGTGCCGGAGAGATCCACCGAATAAACAATGGAAGTGTTTCCGTTTCCAGCGGCCTGCGCGAGAAAAACAGCCTGGCTGCCGTCGCGGGAAATTGAAGCATAAGAAGCATACAATGAATCGGGCATATTGTATTGGAATAATACATCGCCTGTCGTATTATCCAGTATATCAAATTCCGTCCCGCGGGTTACAGCGGTAAAGTTGTCCGCTACATCCAAAGAAGGATCATTTGGCACGGTTGGATATTCCCACTGGGGTGTGTTGTTTGCTTCCGTATAACGAGACACCCTCATATTGTTTAACCCCCATCCAACAACGGGGATAGTTCCATCAGAATTCAGTTCAGTGAAGTTTGCAATAGCAGCTCCGTCAAAAGCTGACCAAAGCTCGCTGCCTCCGAGTACATACCTTTCACCTCCTGCATTAGAACTTTTAATCTGTTGGTGTGGTTTATAATTATTTTCTGATGTGTTTATTTCCGGGATGGTTTGAATGGCGGTCTTATTCCCCTCTTTAATGATTTTTATGCCGGCTGAACTTTTCTGCTGGCTGAAAGCTTCGGCATTCAAAGTTAAAACAAGAGTTGCCAGTAATAGAAAGAAACCAGTGTGTAACCGAGATCTCATAATTACCTCCGCAATTGTAGAATTATTTTATTAGTGTAGGAAAGCGAAATGCTTTTTTCGGAAGAAGCCTCCTTTCAACATTTATGAATTTCAGATTTTATTTAATAAGGATTAAAATTAAACTCTTCCGTAATTAAATTCAAAAGTTTTTGAGCTATCGAACTAATTTATCTGAACGATTTTACCCTGCAGGTCAGGATATTAGTTTTTTAAGTTCTCGAAATGATTATCAATCATTTTTTTAAGTTCTTCCGGTTCGATTGGTTTCGATAGAATTGCCAGCGGATCAGTTTCAAGGGCTTCACGGTGGGTATGTTCATCCGTCGATGCTGTAATATAAATTACCGGTATTTTTCTGACTGAATTAATAAGCTTCACTGCCTCAATGCCATTGATACCTTTTCCCAGTCTGATATCCATAAGCATAAGATCAGGTTCGGTCTGCCCGGCTTTAAACACTGCTTCCTGTCCGCTCCTTGCAACTTGGATTTCTTCAAAGCCCTGTTCCATAAGTACTTTTTTAAGGTAAAGAGCTACCAGACCTTCATCTTCTACAACAAGTATTTTTTTCATATTAGTTTAATATTGAATCTTCGCTAACTAATTGATATTTAAGTTTTAATGCTGTGCTTTATCTCATAATTTTAGAGCACCTGCGGGAGAAACTTATGCAGGATCTGCATATATTTATCCCAAATTTAGGCATTATTATGAAAACACTTTTATTAATGATTTTGTTCCTTTTTGCTTCATCGATAAGTGTGTCTTTATCACAGGAAAAGCAGCTGTTTGGATTCAGTGATCTCGATTGGGGAAGTTCACGCGAAGTGGTGAAGGAGTATATGAAGGATAATTTCAATTTGACACCGGGTTATGAGAAGAATGATGCTATAGGCTACCAGGGAGGACACTATTTCGGACAGGACCTTTTCTTATGGGTTTATTTCTTTGGAGAAAAAGGACTTGATCAAACAGACCTCGTCATTAAAAATAACGGGAGGCCTTTAGGAGCTATATTTTCGGAAATCGTTCATAAGTTAACCGTGGGACACGGCGATCCTGATTTATATCAACCGGATGATTGGAAAGCAGAGTGGTTTTATTATGATTTTCCTGGTAAGCATCTCAAGGCTACCATTAAAGTTTCTCCCTGGACTGATGATAAAATGAGCAGCATAAAAATAACTTTTCTGAATTCAGAATACCCGGAATAAGTATATATTGAATTAAATAGAACGTTGAATTAAATTGAACTAATATAATAATCAATTTTTGGAGGGGAGCACATGCTCAAATTGAATCACCTAAATTATTATCGTCTACCCTGGACACTTACAGATAATTCTATCTCCTGGCTTGAACCTACCGCAAAATGTAACCTGTCATGCGACGGTTGTTACAGGAAAAATGAAAATAGTCATAAATCGCTTGAACAAATACGTAATGATCTCGATTTATTTACCTCGCTCAGGAAGAGCGATGGTATTTCAATTGCCGGGGGTGATCCGCTCACCCACCCTGAGGTGGTTGAAATTGTAAGAGAGGTTAAGAAAAGGGGTCTTAAGCCGATTATTAACACGAACGGACTCGCTCTTACTGAAGAGCTTCTTCTCAAGCTTAAAGACGCAGGTGTATTTGGGTTTACTTTCCACATCGACAGCAAGCAGGGGCGCCCGGGATGGAAAAATAAAAATGAACTTGAACTCAATGAACTAAGGCTTAAATACGCACAGATGCTTGCGAAAGCAGGAAATATTTCCTGCTCTTTTAATTCTACTGTATATGAAGATACGATGCAGTATGTTCCTGAGATGGTGAAGTGGGCGGAAAAACATATCGACATAGTTCAGGTTATGGTTTTTATTCTGTATCGCGCCGTCAATAATGATAAAGTCGATTTTTATCTGGGCTCGAAAAAAATAGATATGAATCAACTGGTTTATAATGAAGAGAATACAGAAAGAACCGATATCCAGGCCCCTGAGATAGTTGAACTTATAAGAACTGAATACCCCGATTTTGATCCTTGCGGGTACCTTAATGGTTCTGAAAAGCCTGATTCATTTAAATGGCTCTTAACCGGTCGGCTCGGCAGAAAGAACAAGATTTACGGGTATATGGGAAGCAAAGGAATTGAGATAATTCAAACCTTCAATCATATGCTCTATAATCGTTACCTTGCCTACGCTGCACCGAAAGACGCAGCAAAAGGAAGATTGATGCTGCTTCTCAGTCCTTTCGATAAAGGGTTGAGAAAAACGGCTTCAAAATACCTGAGAAATCCGTTGAATCTTTTCAGAAAACTTCACTATCAGTCGATAATGATTATCCAGCCTGTGGATTTCCTGAAAGATGGAAGGCAGAATATGTGTGACGGCTGTCCCGATATTACCGTCTGGAACGGGGAGCTTGTTTGGTCCTGCAGGATGGAGGAACAGTTAAATTTCGGAATGAATCTTAGAACATTCCCAAAAAACTTCAAGAACTAAGTTAATTAGCTATAGTCAGGGATAACATGTTTTATTTCTTAAAGGCACGTTTTATGCTTGAATAGATATCTGTAGCAGATCACCTTTTCAATTTAATTCTATACTGAACTACCCTCTTCCCAGAAGTTATAATACCCTGTTCCGACTGAAATATCACTTCTTATTTCATCTTACATACGCTTTTCCAACCTGATAAGCCTTATCGTTCCCGCGCGATATCGTCTTTCTAATACGGGAAAATTAAAAAGGCTTTAGTAAGGGTAAAACCCTAGATAAAAAGCATTTGAAAACGTTCTGAATACGTTCTGAAAACGTTCTGAATACGTTCTGAATACGTTCTGAATACGTTCTGAATACGTTCAAAATATTAGCTTACCCCGAACATTCCCTATGTAAAGCATCAGAAATTTTTATTGGGAAGTGCATGATATAAGCGGAGTATTCAAGACTATTGGCAATCACCTTCCCGTTCCCTGCAGAAGAACAGAATACGTAATATTCAGCGTTGTGCAGTACTTAACTTCATAAGTGCCGTCTAATAATTATTTTAGACCCAGCTTCAGAATAAGACGGAGATATTTATGCAGACCAGGAAACCGGGAAAGAGAACGAACCCTGTACTTGTTATAGCCCTGATAATAATTATTCCATTAATAATATTTTTATTTATACTAACTAATACCGCACCGGAACAAACAGGAGAAAAGTTCCAGGATTCGGTTAAAGTTGGTAACAAGCTGCCTGATACCACACAGGTAACAATTAAACCCGACACCACTAATAAATAGCCGGCTTTCGTCACATCCATAATTAATTATACTCACGTAATTATTACTATTTTTGTTTTGTATGTTTTCAGAAGATGTATACAAATTTATGTTTGCGGCTCTGCAGGAGGCAGAAAGGGCTCTCGAAGAGAATGAGGTTCCTGTAGGGGCCGTTGTTGTAAAAGACAACAGGATTATCGGCAGGGGTTATAACCAGGTCGAGAAACTCAGAGACGCAACAGCTCACGCTGAAATGATTGCTTTAACGGCTGCATCATCTCACCTTAATAATTGGCGCTTAAGTGATTGCGACCTCTATGTTACGCTGGAACCATGTATTATGTGCTCCGGGGCAATGCTCTCATCAAGAATTAAACGTCTCTATTTCTCCATTTTTGATCCAAAATTCGGAGCCTGCGGATCACTCTATAATCTTGCAGAAGAAGGATTATATAATCACCGGATTGAGGTTATTTCCGGAGTATATTCTGAAGAAAGCCGGGGATTGATGACCCGGTTTTTCAATAAGCTGAGATTAAAGAATAATAACAGTAAGCTTGCTTAAAAAGATCAATAAAATTAAATTGTAGTACACAAAAATTAGGGAAGTAATATGCGTTTAATATTATTTGGTGCTCCCGGGGTTGGAAAAGGCACACAAGCAAAAATTCTTTCAGATAAATTAAATATTCCTCATATATCAACAGGTGATATTTTAAGACAGGCGGTTCACGATAAAACTCCGCTTGGTATGAAAGCGCAGAAAATTATGAACGCAGGCGAACTTGTCTCTGATGATATCATGGTTGGTATCATAAGAGATACGCTCGAACAGCAGAGATGTAAACAGGGTTTTATTCTGGACGGATTCCCGAGGACAGTTGCCCAGGCAAAGGCTCTCGACGGGATTCTGGATGAACTAAGCATAACAAATGTTTACCTTGTTAATATCTTTGCTAATAATGAAGAGATCGTAAGCAGGCTTACAAACCGCCGTGCCTGTAAATCGTGTAATAATATCTTCACTTATTCCGAAGTAAAAGATGTAGCTGTATGTCCTAAATGCGGATCTGAAAAAAGTTTCTATCAGAGGGATGACGATAAAGAGGAAGTAATCAGGAAAAGGCTGAATGTGTATACAGAAAACACCAAGCCGGTTCTGGATTTTTATGAAGATAAGGGCTCGGTTATAAGTGCAGACGGAATTGGCAGAGTTGAAGATGTAACAGCGGAGATCCTGAAAGGACTGGAAGATAAGGCCGGGAAAAAGATCATACTTTCTGCTTTATAACTGCCTTGAAGGCTCTTCCGTTTTCAAGTTTAATTATCCGATGATTAAACTTTTTAACGATTTCGTAATTGTGCGTTGCGAAAATTATTGCTGTTCCCCTTGCATTAATTTTTTCAAATATTTCAAGTATCTCCGAGGAAGTATCCGGATCGAGATTGCCTGTCGGTTCATCCGCAAGGATCAGAAGTGGTTCGTTTATAAGCGCTCTTGCGATTGCGACCCTCTGTTTCTCACCTCCCGAAAGTTCATTAGGCATGCTGTAACGTCTGTGAAGGAGTCCCACATCTGATAGCGCGTTATTCACACTCTTTTTTATTTCTCTTCCGCTTTTGCCTGTCACTGTGAGAACAAATGACAGATTCTCATATATATTTCTGTCCTTTAAAAGTTTGAAATCCTGGAATACTACTCCTACTTTTCTCCTCAGGTAAGGCAGCATTTTGGACTTAATTGTTTTACTGTCATATTCAGCTACCTGGACCGTACCGGCCTGAGGTATTATATTCATATAGATCATCTGGAGCAGAGTACTTTTCCCTGATCCGCTCTTGCCTATCAAAAAAATAAATTCCCCGCTTCCAAGCTCAAGGTTCAGATCCTCAAAAACAGGCTGTGAAGGATAATGGTATACTACATTGGTAAAAGAAAGCATTAGTTCCTCACTACAAATTGAACTCTTTCACATTCAGCATTACCATTGTTAAAGGTAAAGGCATCGAAACATTCCGACACATATAAACCGGCTTTTTCAATCAGCATAAAATAGACCTCGAATGGGTAGATTTTCTGCTTGTGATTTTCAATGTATCTCATGTTTTTATATTCAATATCAAATGTATTCTTGTGAACCCGGCTCCTGGGACAATATCGGCTCTTCTGCACAAAATTTATTCCTTTAAACTTCCCTTTCCTGAAGGGTTCTTTTATATGCTTAAGACTATTCCTTTCCAGACTCACATCAAAAGTGAATATCCCCTCTTCAGCAAGGATTCTTTTGACCTCTTTAAAAAACATCAGCAGCTTTTTCTTGCTCGTAATATAATTAACGCTGTCGAATGCTGAATAAACAAGGTTGAAACCAGGATTAAATGGAATCCTTGTCATATCGCAGCATACTTTCGTAAGAGGGCAGCCGTCATGCTGCCTGAGCATATGATATGATAAGTCAGTAACAATAATATCCCGGAAATAATTACCAAGATGATCCGCAAGCTTTCCGTTGCCGGCGCCAAGTTCAAGAATCAAATCATTCTTTTTTACAGAAGTTTTAACAACATCATACAGGTACTTTGCCCATCGGTCGTAACGGATGGTGCGCATAAGGTATGGATATATATCCGCGACTTTATCGTAGATTTTATTGGGACTATTTTCCATTATTACGGTTCTCTAAAATGATATCAGCAAAATAAAACGCTTCAAGTATGCTGCTTTCATTAGCCTTGTTTTTCCCGGCGATATCGAAACCGGTACCATGATCCGGGGAAGTTCTCACAACCGGCAGACCGGCAGTAAAATTAACACCTTTCGAAAAGTTAAGTAATTTAAAAGGAATTAAAACCTGGTCATGATACATACCGAGCGTAAGATCAAAATTTTCATAAACCCTGTTCCCCCAGTAGGCATCCGGTGAGAAGGGACCCTCCATAAATTTCCTTTGTTTATATTTTTTAAGAAATGGAGTTATAATACCCATCTCTTCACTGCCAATTAAACCTGATTCGCCAGCATGAGGATTAAGACCAAGCACCCCTACAGCAGGAGAAGAAATATTAAAATCTTTCTTAAGACTCTGAATAATCACATCACTCACTGAACGCAGAAGTTCCGGGGTGATTAATGACGGAACGCTGGAAAGAGGTTTATGAATAGTTGCCAGCGCAGCTTTTATTTTCTTTGATAGGAACATCATAACAAATTTGTGTGTATCGAACCATTCCGCCAGCATTTCGGTATGACCAGGATATTGATATCCGGCCCCGTTTAGGGCTTCTTTAGAAATAGGAGCAGTAATAAGTGCGTCTGCTGATTTTCTCTTTAATAATTCCGCTGCTATTTCAAGTGAAAGATAGGCTGCTCTGCCGGATGTTTTTGTGGGTCTGCCTGTATTTTTTCTAAAAGTTCCGGTATCAAAATGTATTACTTTACCTGCACCGGCAGCTTCAATATTAGTGACAGAAGTGAAATTGAAACCTGGTTTTATCACTGATGAAATTTCCCTGAGGACATTTCCGGGACAGATAAAGATGAAACGTATTCCTTTCTTACCGGCAATGCGATTGAGTGATTTTAATACAATTTCAGGCCCTATGCCGTTTATATCGCCGCAGGTAAAAATGAATGTTTTGTTCAACCGCTTATTAATGAAAAATCTCCCGTTCCTTTTTTATCTACGAATACAAACTTACGCTGAGGATTATTATAAGTCCATGTTTCAATAATATTTCCATGGTCATCTGAAGTTCTGTTTATATCTACAGGTTTACCAAATCTTATATACACCTTTCCGCGGTCGGTATTAGCACCATTGGCTCCCGAGATTGTATTAAAATTTTTAACCGCATAATCTATACGAGTATAAAATTCCTGCATAAGAGGATTGAACTCAGTATTAGGCGTTGGATCAACTTTTTTCCAGTATTCAGCAAGATTCCGGGCATAATTTTCATCATCCCCCTTGAGTAGTCCGTCTATAACAGAATCTTTCTCAATAAATTTGAGTGCTGAGATAGCCATCTCAGGGTTTTTGAGTGAAAGAGGTTTGTTAATCCATGCACACCCGATCTGAAACTTCTGATTATCTCCGGACTTTTCTTTTTCTGAGACTATAATCTGAAAACCGCCTTCTTTTATAGAATTACTTATACCTTCAATGCTGTAAACAGAATACATATTACCGCTGACACGTTGATCTAAAATAATTTTTCCTCCGCATTCTCCAGGTTTGATTTTCTCTTTAAGAGGATTAGTTAATATCTTATTAAAAAGAGTATCTTTATTTTGTGTAACAACAACTGACAGAGAGTCGGATTTTGTGTCTCTTACAGGTATCAAAAAAGAGTACTTATTCTCATCGAATGGTAATTTCCCCCCGTAATTTGCGAGCACGGCCTGGCTCCTGCATTCAATCATATCTTCACTGACCACCAGCGGCGCAAGGATCTTCTTCGCGGGTTCTATTCTCATGATAGAAGAAGGCAGCTTCAACTCCCTGCCTGATTTATAATCATAAAGAATTTCAACGATGGAATATGTACCTGGAATCAGATTTAGCTTGAGAAGTCCCTCCGAATAGATAAGGGGAGATCTTGTCTGCTCATAGTCAGGTACCTGTAAACTTTTTTCTTTGATTCCACGAGTTACGAATTTAAGTCCGCTTGAATCGAAAACTTCTACCGATATCCTGTACTGGGCAAGAAACAGATCCGATCCTTTTTCGAATACGAGCCTGTTAAGCGGAAGTTTATAGCAGTAATATACCTCGGCGGAATCACCGGAAGGAAGTTGAATGAAATCTGAATAAAGGACTTGAGGCATACCGGACTGAGCATATATCAGTCCGGATAAAAATAAAAGCGATAGAAAAAGGGAAAGTTTAGACACAGAATCTCTTTTTTTTCTGAAACCTAACACCCCCTGTTATTCTTTTCAATACAATAATTTTGCATCATTAGTAAAAAAACTAACACAGCCCGCCGGAAAGAAAGATAATAGTTTCAGCCTTATCAGCTGTTCATATTATGGAGGAATTCCTTATTAGTTTTAGTTCCTCTCATCTTATCGAGCAGAAATTCCATTGCTTCAATCGGACTAAAATCACTAAGCAGTTTTCTGAGTATCCAGATCTTCGCCAGTTCGTCTTCTTTCATGAGCAGATCTTCTCTTCTGGTTCCGGAACGATTAACATCGATCGCCGGGAATATTCTTCTGTCGCTTAAGTCGCGGTTAAGAACAATTTCCATGTTTCCTGTACCTTTGAACTCTTCAAAGATTACATCGTCCATCCTGCTTCCAGTATCAATTAATGCAGTTGCAAGTATAGTAAGGCTGCCGCCGTCCTCTGTATTTCTTGCAGCACCGAAAAATCTTTTGGGTTTATGCAGCGCGTTTGAGTCAACACCGCCTGAGAGAATCCTTCCGGAGTGAGGAACTACTATATTATGAGCACGGGCAAGACGGGTGATACTATCGAGAAGGATAACAACATCCTCCTTAGCCTCGACAAGTCTCTTCGCTTTCTCGATCACCATATCAGCAACCTGGACGTGTCTTTCGGCAGGCTCATCAAAGGTTGAGGATATAACCTCACCTTTAACAGAACGCTCCATATCCGTTACTTCTTCAGGACGCTCATCAATTAAAAGTATAAGGAGTTTAATTTCGGGATGATTTCTTGTAATAGAGTTAGCGATCTTCTGCAGAAGAATTGTCTTACCGCTCTTTGGAGGCGAGACAATAAGCCCTCTCTGTCCTTTTCCGATCGGTGAAAGAAGGTCCATTATTCTCATTGAGTATTCACCCGGAGCAGATTCAAGAGCAATTCTTTTTGTAGGATAAACAGGGGTAAGGTTATCAAAAAGGGTCCGCTCCCTGATAGCTTCAGGATCCTGGCCGTTGACAGCTTCCACTCTCAGCAGAGCGAAAAATCTTTCGCCTTCTTTAGGTGGTCTCACCTGGCCGCTGACAAAGTCACCTGTCCTTAAAGAAAATTTCTTTATTTGTGATGGTGAAACATAAATATCGTCGGGTGACGGTAAATAGTTATAGTCAGCTGAACGTAGAAATCCATATCCATCAGGAAGAACCTCAAGAACACCTCTGGAAAAAGTGAGTCCGTCTTTGGCAGTCTGCCCTTCCAGTATCTTAAATATGAGTTCCTGTTTTCTTAAATCGGAATAGCCGGAAATATTCAAATCCTTTGCTATTTGATTCAGTTCAACGATTTTTTTGGATTTCAGTTCGGAAATATCCATTGGCATAATACGACCTTAAAAGATTAGTTTTATAAATATCTTAGTTATTATTTGCGTGATTAAATACAATTATCGGTTAGTTTAGGGGTTATATGTTTACTCTTTTTAATTGTTTTTTGAAAGGAACAAGAGGTATATATGAAAATTAGTGCTAATTAAAAATAATGTCAAGCAGTACCGGATAAAATAAGATCAGATTTTATATCTCCGAGGAGATACATACTGCCTGTTACTACAAGACATTCAGTTTGTTCCCTTCCTTCAAAATCCTTCACAAACTCTGAAGGATTATTTTCAATTATTCCTTTTAAATTATGTTTTTCCGCTATTAAGGCTAATTCTTCTGCAGGCAGCGCCCTTTCATACCTCGCACGGCATAGGTGAATTTCATCGAAATTGTCGGCGGCAAGTGCAAGCATTTCATCTACAGCTTTATCTTTCATTACTCCAAATAATAATACTTTTTTACTGTACCTGTTTTTTTCTTTTCGGAATTCGGATATAAAATTTTTGAAACTTTCGGGATTGTGTGCCGAATCGAAAATAACGTCCGGCGCGTTTCTATAATACTCATAACGCCCTTGAATTCCTGTGTTAGAAATTACACGTTTAATTCCATGTTCAATAGGATGGAAATTTGTCACGTCTAATGTCTTGATCACTGCCAGTGCAGCAAGCGCGGCATTATACTTCTGGTAACTCCCTTTAAGGGGCATTCGCCAGTCATCAAGTTCGATTTCCTCCGTATATAGCTCAAGCATATCCCTTTTTTCAAGAATATAATCGGTTATAGCAAACAGTTCATTGCTGTATTCCCCGCATCTTTTTTGTATAACTTCCAGGGCGCGATCGTCAAGCTTACCAGTAAAAACTTTTGAATTTTTCTTTATTATACCCGCCTTTTCATAAGCAATCTTTTCTATAGTATCGCCCAGGATCTGGGTATGTTCAAGACTGACAGATGTAATGATAACAGCAAGCGGATAGAGAACGTTTGTTGCATCAAGCCTTCCGCCCAGTCCGGTTTCAATAATCGCATAATCAACTTTATTCTCCGCGAAATATTGGAAAGCAATGGCGGTAGTAACTTCAAAAAAGGTAAGTCCTGTTTCATTAATCTCTTTTTCGTAAGAAGAAACAAAACCCGTAATAAAATCGTCAGGAATTTCCCTGCCGTTGATTTTAACCCGTTCATTGAACCTGACAAAATGAGGAGAGGTATAGAGACCTGTCTTACAACCCATCTCCTGGAGTATACTTGCTATGAAGGCAGCAGTGCTTCCCTTCCCGTTCGACCCTGCAATATGGAAAGTTTTCAGTTTGCTCTGGGGACTGCCTATAAGTTTAAGGAAACTGGAAATATTATCCAGCCCGAGTTTAATATTAAACTGGTGGAGCGAGTATAACCTGGCTAAAGCTGAATTTATTTCCATTTTATTATAAAATATATGATCCCGTTAGTTCCGATAAACTGGTTATCCCGGCATCCTCACAGTATTCCTCAAGTTCCTTAATTATTTGAATCGGGGCTGTAGGATCAATAAAATTCAATGTCCCTATCTGGATTGCTGAAGCCCCCGCTATCATAAACTCAATTACATCCTTCCAGTTCATTATTCCGCCAATCCCGATTATGGGGATATCAACTTTCTGTTTTATTTCAAGGACCTTTGCCAGAGCAACAGGTTTGATAGCTGGTCCTGAAAGTCCTCCGTTAACATTCTTTATCTTCGGTTTTTTTGTGAAAATATTGAATGCGGTTCCGACAAGAGTATTTATAGCTGATACAGCATCTCCTCCCGAATCTTTTACCGCCCTGGCAAACTCTGATATATACGAAACATTGGGAGATAATTTAATTATGACCGGTTTATTAGTAACTGCCTTTACCCTGTCGGTGATTTTTGCGACAGCACTCACATCATTCCCGAACTGGAGTCCTCCCTCTTTAACATTAGGGCAGGATACATTGATCTCGAAAGCATCAACCGCTTCCTGTTCTGTAAGTATCCTGGTACATTCAACATATTCTTCAATGGAACTTGCAGCTATATTGCATATGAGCGGAACATCGTACTTCTCAATAAAGGGAATTTTTGTTTTAATATATTCTTCGACGCCTACATTAGCGAGACCTATCGCATTTAACATTCCGGAAGGCGTTTCAACAATACGCTGCGGAGGATTTCCTTTTCTGGGTTTTAAACTTAATGATTTTGTAACTATCCCGCCAATTTTATTAAGGTCAATAAATTCGGAAATTTCATTTCCGTATCCCACTGTTCCTGAAGCGAGCAGAACAGGATTCCTGAATGTCATTGGTCCCGCTTTAACACTTAGATCCGGTTTCTTCATATAACCACATCCTTTACATTAAAGACAGGTCCATCCTTGCATACAAGAAGATATTTGTCCTTTTGAGCCGTGGATTCAATCGGACATCCCTGACAGATGCCGAATCCGCAGGCCATTGCACATTCGGTGGATACTTCGCAGTTAATGTTGTTCGCTAAAGCTAATTCCTTCAATGATCTGAGCATGGCATTGGGTCCGCAGCCGAAGATTTTCATCTTACTGTCTTTTAGTTCCGGCAGTTTTGCGGATAACATCTCTACGACAGTACCTCTATATCCTTCTGAACCGTCATCAGTTGAAAGGTTAATATTCTTCAAACCATACTTAATAAGATCGGAATGCGACCTGCCTCCTATAAAAGTAACAACCTTTTTATCCTTCTGGAGATTCCTAGTCAGATAAGGGAAGGGTGCGGCACCGAGTCCCCCCGCTGCTATAACTGCAGTATCATAGTCATCTGTAAGATTGAACCCGTTGCCCAAGGGTCCCAGAATATCGATCAACTCTCCGGGATGTTTTTTAGCCAGAAGTTTCGTTCCCTCACCGTAGATATTAAACATTATGTAAAAGTGGTCGCTTTCAACGTCGCATACACTGAAAGGACGTCTTAAGAGTGGGTAATAGGATGCTGAAACACGAATATTCAGGAATTGTCCCGGTTTGATTACAGATGCAATTTCAGGAGAGTAAATTTTTACCAGAAAGATCCGGTTTTCCAGCTCGATAGTTTCAGCGACAGGAGCGTTAGTTACAAACACATTTTTACCTTAAGGTTTTCCATCAAAATAAGAGTTAAAGTTGAATGATGGTAAATATGGAAGGCCGATGTTAGCCGTAATCAAATTAAAAATATAATTACAAAGGAAAATTAAAAAAATATCAATAAATAAGCGAGGGTTGAATCACTCTCTCTTCTACCTGTACTTTTTCTCAATAACTGTTATCTTATCAAGTCTTTTCTGATGTCTTCCCCCTCCGAATCTGGTATTGAGCCAAACTTCGAGAATCGATTTAATTGTTTCCTCGCCCAGGGTTTTTGCACCAAGAACGAGTAGATTTGCGTCATTATGCTCTCTTGCACTTCTGGCAGAGAACTCATTATAACAGGTAGCTGCCCTGATTCCATTAAGTTTATTAGCGGTAATAGCTGAAGGAATCCCTGTCGCATCGATTACTATACCGAAATCAGCTTCACCATCCTGAACTTTTTTGGCCGCGGCATATGCGAAATCAGGATAATCACATGATTTTTCATCATAAGTACCTACATCCGTAAGCTGAAAGCCTTTCTCTGTAAGCACACCCGCAAGTATATTTTTAACCCTGAAACCAGTATGATCGCTTCCCAGCACAATCCTGTTTAACCTTGTTGTTTTGGAGAGTTTATGGGGGTCATCCCCCAATTTTTCAGCCTCTTCCCTGTCAATAACCTTTAGTCCCAGCTCTTTTATCTTATCCTTAGCGGACGGCGTTAGAATATCATCTTTACCAATCAGGATAATTTCACTTTCCCTGGCTGTGTTATATATGTCTTTCTCAGTTATGAGTTTCTTCATCGGGCAGACTTATGGAAATGAGAGATAATGTATTATAAATATTCCGTCAGCTTGTTAATTTTAAGATGGTCCACGATCTTTTTGACATCCTGGCTCTTGTCTCTTCTGCACACAAGCAAAGCATCATCCGTATTTATAATTATCAGGTTATCCACTCCGATAACCGAAGTAAACTTATTGGGCGAGTAAATATATGAGTCGACCGTCATTTCCGTAAAAATATTACCTATCGCAGCATTTCCGTTCTCATCCTTGTCTGTCAGCTGATAGACTTCCTCCCAGCTTCCTACATCACTCCAGTTAAATTCCCCTTTTATCAGGTACACATTCTGCGATTTTTCCATGATACCGTAATCAATCGAAATATTCCTCAGCTTTCCGTAAACATTCGCCAGTGTGTCATCAAAAGCAGGGGTGTTTAATGAAGGTTTCAGCTCTCCAAGTCCTTCGTGCAAATCCGGCATATATTTTTCAATTTCATTAAGGATCGCATCAACGTGCCAGATAAACATACCACTGTTCCAGTAGAAATCGCCGCTCTCAAGAAACCTTACGGCAGTTGCATAATTTGGTTTCTCAGCAAAAGTGTAAACTTTGTGTATATGGTCGGCTATCTCCTTTTCTTCCATCTGTATATATCCGTAACCTGTTTCGGGACGGGTGGGCCTGATGCCGATGGTTACAAGTCCTTTAGACTGTTCAGCAAATTCAGCTGCTTCTCTAAGGGTTCTATGATAATCCTCTATATCTTTGATAATATGATCGGCAGGCAGTATGAGAGTTACAGCATCAGCACATTTCGATTTCACAATAACTGATGCGAGTCCGATGCAGGCTGCCGTATTCCTTCCGAAAGGTTCTTCAATCACATTTTCTTCAGGAACATCAGGAAGTTGTTTTATAATCTCGTCTCTCTGCACCTTATTTGTAATAATGAAAATATTTTCTTCAGGAACTATTCCATTCAGCCGCTTAACCGTTTCCTGAATCATCGTATTGGTTCCGAAAATATTCAGCAGCTGCTTTGGTGTTTTCTTCTTACTTCTCGGCCAGAATCTTGAGCCGACTCCTCCTGCCATAATTACTGCGTACAAATTCATTTCTGGGTATTTTCCTTTGTAGTTAATGATTCAATCCTCTCACCGAACTCCTCCGCACGGTTGAGGTAGTTTGTTATGTCTACTTCCTTTCCTCTTACCACAGCCACAATAACTATAAGGCAGGCACGCATCGATTCAACAGTTTCTTTATCAGGAGTCAGGACTTTACTATTAATTAACCTTAAAGCCCTGGCTGTAATCTTATGCATGTTCGCAATAATTTCAAAACCTGCCCTTGAGGATACTTCGGCATTATGAGAAAGTGTATCGGCAAAGCTTGTAATATCTGCCTGGTCGGCATCTCCTTCAGCAAGGTTTTTCAGCATAGTGTCGAGGGGTTTAATGGGCTTAAGGACGGTAGACTCATAATTCTGGAAAAAGACATCATCCTCTTTTTCCTCATCCATAATAATCTTTTCTTTTATGGTTTCCCTGTCATTCTGCTCAAATGTTATATCCCCGGCATCACGTTTGGAAAGATCGACCTTTATTTCTTCTTCCCTGACAGATTTGTTTTCCTCATAAAGAGCATTAACCGCCTCCCTGAAGTTCACTGGTCCCACATTCTCAAGCATATTATTAATATCTTTGATAAGGTACTGGCTATGCTCCCTGAATTTTTCAGAGAGTTTACCCATATCGACTTGTGTCTGGGTTAAAAAATTATAAATCTCACTGAGTCTGATAGCAAGGGTTGAGAACTGGGTAATCTTTTTCATCTTTTTAATATCAGTCTCCAGGTCTTCTGATTTTGAGATGAGTTCTTTCAGCAGCCCGACTACTTCAATCTTCTGAGTACTTAACCTGAGACTGTTGGCAGCACTCCCTATAGATTGCACAATATATTGTTTAATTAAATTCATCAGACCCTTTAACTTCCCGATTCAGCTGGTTCACTTTTTTCTTTCTTATTCCTGATCAGTTAAAAAAGGTTTCTCAAGCAGACCGGATGATAAAGATTGTAATTTATTAGATTGAAAATATACCGGTAATTCGATTTATAATCAATTAATAGTAATCCGATATAAGTCAAATGTAATAAGATAGTTCCCGAATCAGATTATCGTGATCTTCATCTCTGCTGCCCGAATCAATATTATTTTCGCAAGCTGAAAACTGAGTTTCAATTATTTTAACGTTCAGAGAGCAAGATCCTCTCCATTGATTTTTCTCCCAATTGAGAAAAGAAAAAAATCCAAACATCTTAATATTGATAAAATCCTCCGATTCTGCACGCAATTCAATACTTTAGGCCTTCATTTCAAGTGGCATATATATTGAAAATGCTGTGGCATTAAAAATATTTGCTGCCTACGATAGCAAATTTGTAACTGTTGAATTTATTGACATTACTTACCCGTAGTGTTAATTTTGACCAAAAATTTAATTATATGATAACAGAATTCGGTAAGATATTCGTTTTTTTACTCACAGCAGTCCTCTTCGTTATCGTTGCCGTTTTTGCGGCTAAGCTTATCCGTCCTGCCCGTCCGACCAAAGAAAAGCTTTTAACTTATGAGTGCGGTGAGAATATTGAGGGTTCCCCCTGGGTTAAATTTAATATACGGTTTTATGTTGTTGCCTTAATCTTCCTCATCTTCGACGTAGAAGTCGTATTGCTTGTACCATGGGCTCTGGTTTACAGAAACTTTGGAATGGGAGGGTTCCTGGTAGGAGCGATTTTCCTACTCCTCCTGGGTCTTGGAATGGCATATGAATGGCGGAAAGGCGACCTGGAGTGGGCTCGTCCTAAACCCGTCCCTCCGGTTATTAAAAAGAGGGCTGAGGTTAAGCAGGAGATGATAACTGAGGAAGTTGTTTAACACTATTTAAAGAAAACGAAAAATGGGACTACTAGACAAACAATTAAACGACGGAAATATAGTTGTAACTAAAGTTGAAGATCTGTTAAACTGGGCCAGGCTTTCTTCTGTCTGGCAGGTTGGTTTTGGACTGGCCTGCTGCGCAATCGAAATGATGGCTACTTCAGCTTCGCATTATGATTTTGACAGGTTCGGCGTTATACCCCGCCCTTCCCCGCGTCAGTCAGACGTAATCATTATTTCCGGAACAGTCACACTTAAAATGGCTCTGCGCGTTAAAAGATTGTACGAACAGATGCCGGATCCGAAATATGTTATTTCCATGGGAAGCTGCTCAAACTGCGGCGGTCCTTACTGGGAACATGGCTATCACGTATTGAAAGGTGTCGACAGAGTAATTCCTGTTGACGTTTATGTTCCGGGTTGTCCCCCCCGTCCTGAAGCTTTATTAGAAGGATTGTTAAAGCTCCAGGAAAAAATCCGTAATGAATCTATAGTAAAGAAATCAGCATGAAATCTACAGAAGAAATTTTCGAAATTCTGAAAGACAGATTCCCTGATGCTGTCAGCGATCTGGTCACCGGGCAGCCGGTTGAATCATATTTTTCAGTTACACCGGGTGAAATCAATAATGTATGCTACTTCCTCAGAGATACAGAGGAACTCCTCTTTGATAATATTATGAATCTCTCGGGTGTTGATGACGACAACGGTGAAAAGAAAACAGCCGAAGACGGATCATTTACAATCTCTGGCGGAACTTTAAGCGTATTTTACCATCTTGAATCAACATCGCTTAAGCATAAGGTTGTGATTAAAGTATCTGTACCGAGGGAGAATCCGGTACTTGAATCTGTAGCCGAAGTCTGGAGATGCGCTGACTGGCATGAGAGAGAAGCATATGACCTGGTTGGGTTCAACTTCCTGAATCATCCTGACCTGAGGAGAATCCTGATGCCCTACGATTGGGAAGCCGGTCACCCATTAAGAAAAGATTATAAGAATCCGGAATTCTACCAGGGAATGAAAGTTCCGTACTAGGAAATTATAAATAAAGAAATAATTGTTTTTGGAACCTGAATAATGATTGTTGAAGAACAAAAAGAAATAAACCCGAACGGACTAAGATCTGAAGAGATGGTCCTGAATATGGGTCCTCAGCACCCTTCAACACATGGAGTGCTTAGGCTGGAACTGACCCTGGAAGGTGAGATAATTAAAGAGGTTCGTCCCCACATAGGATACCTTCACCGCTGTTTTGAAAAACATGCGGAAGCAATGACCTATCCACAGGTTGTTCCTTACACTGACAGAATGGACTACCTCGCTTCGATGTACAATGAATTCGGCTATGCAGTTGCTGTTGAGAAACTTCTGGGAATTGAAGTTCCTGAAAGAGTTGAGTATATCCGCGTAATAATGGGAGAATTCCAGAGGATAGCTTCTCACCTTGTCGCTCTGGGAACCTACGGAGCGGATATTGGCGCCATGACCCCTTTTCTTTTCTGCTTCAGAGACCGTGAGAAGATTCTTAGCCTTTTTGAACTGGTATCAGGAGCACGGCTTCTATACAATTATATATGGCCGGGAGGAGTTTCGCATGACCTTCATCCTGATTTCGTAAGACTCGCTAAAGAATTTATCCCTTATTTCAGACCGAAGATAAAAGAACTAAACGATCTTCTAACCGGCAACAGAATTTTTATTGAGAGGACCGCGAATGTAGGAGTACTTCCTGTTGAGACGGCCATTAATTTCGGCATCTCCGGTCCCAACCTCAGAGCCAGCGGAATGAAATGGGATCTGAGAAGAGATGATCCATACTCGATTTACGATAGGTTCGATTTTGATATCCCTGTCGGCCAGGGTGAGATGGGAACCGTAGGCGACTGCTGGGACAGGTATTATATGAGAGTGCTTGAGATAGAACAGAGCCTGAGAATAATTGAACAGGCACTCGATCAGATTCCGGAAGGGGATGTTTCATCGGCCATACCGAAAAGAATTAAACCTCCGGTTGGTCAGGTTTATGCGCGCGTTGAGAACCCCCGCGGAGAGCTTGGTTATTTCATTATCAGCAATGGAACGGTAAATCCTTTCAGAGTTAAAGTAAAGGGTCCTTCATTTGTACACCTCGGCATAATGAATGAATTGTGCAAAGGACATATGATTGCTGATGTAATTGCAATTTTAGGAAGTATAGATATTGTATTAGGAGAGGTCGACAGATGATTTACGATTACCTCTATAACTGGACAGGAAGCGCTCCTTTATCAGCTTTTATAATGAGCCTCCTGCCGCTTTTCGTTTTCATTCTACCCTTTGCCCTGTTTGCTGTGCTTCTCGAAAGAAAAGTTTCAGCGCATATGCAGGACAGGCTCGGACCGATGAGGGTAGGATATCATGGAATCCTTCAGACTGTAGCAGACATATTAAAACTGATGCAGAAAGAGGATATCGTTCCCGAAGATACGGATAAGCCTCTGTTTAATATAGCGCCTGCACTTGTGTTTGCTGGAAGTTACGCAGTATTCGCAGCTATCCCCTTCTCAGGAGCGTTTGTGGGTGCCAATATTGACCTTGGACTTTTTTACATAGTAGCTGTATCAGGCCTTGTGGTTGCAGGTATTCTGATGGCAGGCTGGGCCTCGAATAATAAATATTCTCTGCTCGGCGCAATGAGATCGGCCGCCCAGATTATCAGCTATGAAATTCCGACAATGCTTGTTGTGCTCACAATTGTAATGATCACCGGAACACTTAACCTCTATACTTTAAGTGAGATGCAGACAGGTTATTTCTGGAACTGGATCATATTCGGAGGACCCGAGTTCGGCATAAGTAAATTTGTATTTATCCCCCTCATGATAGTTGCCTTTGTAATAATTTACCTGTCTACACTGGCGGAGGTGAACAGGACGCCTTTCGATATTCCCGAAGCCGAATCTGAACTTGTTGCAGGATACCACACAGAGTATTCAGGTATGAAGTTCGCAATGTTCTTCCTTGCTGAATATGCAAATATGTTTGCTGTTTCAGCTATAGTAGCTGCAATATTCTTCGGGGGCTATCAGTCGCCTTTCGGATATCTCGGTAATACTCTCGGTATTCACTGGCTTATTCCAATTGAACAGTTCTTCTGGTTTACAGCTAAAGGAATATTCTTTGTTTTTGTACAGATGTGGCTTAGATGGACACTTCCAAGGCTGCGCGTTGATCAGCTTATGGCATTGTGCTGGAAGTATCTAATTCCTATAGCTTTTGTTAATCTTTTAATCGTTGGCTTAATAACCGTACTCTAAAATTATGAAACAATATTTTGTAAATGTCTGGACTGGTGTTGTTACTGTTCTTATCGGAATGAAAGTGACGTTCAAACACCTGTTTGTCCCTGCGGTAACTATTCAGTATCCCGATGTAAGACCGGATCTTCCTGAAAGAGAAAGGAACCGGCTCTATGTAAACATGGATGACTGTATCGGATGCGACCAGTGCGCTAGAGCATGCCCCGTTAACTGTATTCAAATCGAAACTGTTAAGAGTCTGCCCGAAGAGGATCTCGGTAAAACATCAAACGGAAAAAAGAAGGCTCTGTGGGTAACCAAATTCGATATTGACATAGCCAAATGCTGCTTCTGTCAGCTTTGTGTATTCCCCTGCCCTACTGAGTGTATTTATATGACTGATGTATATGAATTTTCAGAATACGACAGGAATAAGCTCATATACAACTTTGTTACTCTTACTCCGCGGGAAATTGAGGAGAAGAAAGACAACTTTGCTAAGATGGAGGCTGAAAAAGCTGCACAGAAAGCAAAGGCCGCAGCCGAAAAAGCAGCAGCAGCTGCCAGGGCCGCAGCGGAAAAGGCTGCCGCTGCTAAAGCAGAACCAAAAGCAGACCCTGAAACCGAAAATAAAAAAGAAAATAAACCGCCGGAAAATTCCGGAAGCGCTAATTAAATAAAGATATTTTAAGATGAATATTTACGACATAATCTTTTATCTCTTCGCAGCAGTAACCCTAATTTCCGCGTTCTTCGTTGTAACTACCAGGAACATAGTTCATTCTGCTTTCTTCCTGTTGTTTACATTCTTCGGCGTGGCGGGAATATATGTTCTGCTGGGAGCAGATTTCGTAGCAATAGTACAGCTTATTGTTTATGTAGGCGGCATACTTATACTCCTCATCTTCGGTGTTATGCTTACAAATAAGATCACGAATGTTCAGATAAAAACAGGAACAATGCAGATGCTCCCGGCCGCAATCGGAGTCGGGTTGTTTGCGGGATTCCTGTTATCCTCAGCATTCAACACTAAATGGAAAGTTCTTCCTGCTGTTGTACCCCTTCCCGATGCAGGAACCATAGGGACTTTGCTTCTGCAGGAATATGTTATAGTATTCGAACTTCTGGGAATTATTCTTTTAATAGCATTATTAGGAGCAGCTTCAATAGCTCGCAGGTAAATTATGGAAAACATAGGTCTTAATCATTTTTTAGTTATCAGTATTTTTCTCTTCTCAATGGGGCTCTTCGGTATTATTACCAGGAGAAATGCTGTTATGGTATTGATGGGCGTAGAGCTAATACTGAATGCAGCGAATATCAACTTTATAGCTTTTTCCAAATTCGGGAACTTCGGCTATAATGGTCAGGCAATGGCATTGTTCATTATTGTGCTGGCCGCCGCTGAGGCCGCAATCGCTCTCGCAATAGTATTAAATATTTATAAAACCTTCTCAACTGTTAATGTTGATGAAATAGACAGACTGAAAGATTGAATAGTATGGCAGAATCAACTTTAATACAGCTTGCAACTGCAGTTCTTTTTCTTCCGCTGCTGGGTTTTACTGTAGCATTGTTTTTCGGAAAGAAATTTAAGGCTGCTTACTGGTTCGAGATATGCGCAGTACTGCTTGGATTTGTTTTTACAATTATTATTGCGGCAGTTAAACTTTCTTCCGGAAGCGGAGCTATAACAGCTGAATTTACCTGGATTAACCTGGGGAACCTTCCATTGATCGGCGACCTGAGGGTAGATCTCGGCTTACTGCTCGACAACATATCGGTAATTATGATTTCAGTGGTCTTCCTGATAAGTATACTTGTTCACAGTTTCTCTTTTATTTATATGGAAGGCGATAAGAGATTCAGCAGGTATTATGCTTATCTCGGTTTATTTACATTTTCAATGAGCGGTATAGTTCTTACCCACAACTTCTTTATGATGTATATCTTCTGGGAACTTGTAGGTATCTCTTCCTACCTGCTGATCGGTTTCTGGTATGAGAAGAAAACCGCTTCAGATGCCGCGAAGAAGGCATTCATTGTAAACAGGATCGGCGATATCGGAATGCTGGCGGGAATCCTGATTATTTACACCACCTATCATACCTTTACATTCGATAAGATTTTTCATGCAATAGCAGCAGGCCAACTCCCGTTCAACAGCGAATTCTGGCTGACAGTAACAGGAATACTGATCTTCTGCGGCGCGATTGGTAAATCTGCCCAGTTCCCTCTTCATGTATGGCTTCCCGACGCTATGGAGGGTCCTACCCCGGTCAGTGCTCTTATACATGCTGCTACGATGGTTGCAGCCGGCGTATTTTTTGTGACCAGGGTTTTTACGATGCTTACGGGAGATGCACTTATGTTCATAGCGATCATCGGTGCGCTTAGTGCTTTAATCCCTGCAACAATTGCACTGACACAGACAGATATTAAAAAAGTACTCGCCTACTCCACAGTAAGTCAGCTTGGATATATGATAATGGCTTTAGGAGTGGGAGCATATCAGTTCGCATTCTTCCATCTGATCACGCATGCGTTTTTCAAAGCCTGCCTCTTCCTAGATTCCGGCTCGGTAATACACGCTATGCACCACGAACAGGATGTAAGGGAGATGGGCGGACTCAGGAAGAAGATGCCGATAACCTATGCCTCTTTTCTGATCTCATCACTGGCTATTTCGGGAATTCCTTTGACCTCAGGCTTCCTGAGTAAAGACGGTATCCTTGCAGGATCTTACGCTTTTGCTTCGCTGACAGGAAACTGGTTCTTTCCTGTAGTAGGTTTCTTTGTGGCCGCCTTGACCGCATTCTATATGTTCAGACTGCTGATTCTTACTTTCCATGGAAAACCTCGCAACCAGGAAAAATATGATCACGCACATGAATCGAAATTCGCAATGGCAATGCCGCTGGTTGTTCTTTCAATACTTTCGATTTTCATATGGTATACCCCGAATCCGTTTAATCCCGAAGCCGGTGCGTTTATGTCCAAATGGGTTAAAGTCCCGGAACTTTCCGTACCCGATAACGCACGCTATGATTTTATGAAAACGGATGCAAAGGCAGATATAGGACAGGAAGTGGAGGTTAAAGAACCTGAAGTAATTTTCTCTTCAGCGTATACTGAAGCGATGCATGAGGTTCATTACCCCGCAATGTTCCTTTCTCTATTCCTTGCAGGATTCGGAATACTGCTGGCATTTACAATGTACCAGTGGCAGAAAATAAGCGCGGATAAACTCGCCGAGAAACTGAAACCTCTTTATCTACTGTCTCTCAACAAGTGGTATTTCGATGAACTCTATTATGCCACATTTGTTGCGGGAACAATCGGTTTGAGTAAGTTCCTTGCCTGGTTTGATTTGTTCTTTATTGACGGAATTGTAAATGGTACTGCTTCCGTCACAAAAGGTTTGTCAAGATTCAGCGGAAGATTCGATAGCGTTGTGGTTGACGGACTGGTAAACTTTATGGCCTACCTTTCAGGATTCGTAGGATTAATCTTCAGACGCTTCCAGACTGGTAAGGTTCAGACCTATATCGTTTTGGTGATATTCTCGTTAGTAATTTTATTGTTTTTATTTAAGTCATTTTAAGGTAGAAATTTATCAGGTAATATGATGGAAAACTTCCCTATTCTTTCGTTAATAACCTTCCTCCCTGTTCTGGGCATGCTAATAATTATGTTTTTGCCCAAAACGCAATCTCAGGTAATAAAGAGTTTAACTCTCCTTATTACCAGTATACAGTTAGTACTCGCAGTGCTGATACTTGCGAATTACAACTACGCCGCAGGAGGAATAAACGATGCTTCATCTTTCCAATTCATTGAAAGATTCAAATGGATTGATATAAGCGGATTTGCCTGGATAGGTAAAATCAAAATAGACTACTTTTTGGGAATAGATGGACTCAGCGTCCCGATGGTGCTGCTTACAGCGATAATCACTTTCGTGGCCACTTTATCTTCCTGGAATATAAATAAGTCTGTTAAAGGCTACTTTGCATTATTCCTTCTGCTCGACACAGGTATGATGGGAGTTTTCGTAGCTCTCGATTTCTTCCTGTTCTACATTTTCTGGGAATTGATGCTTCTCCCGATGTACTTCCTTATCGGTATCTGGGGAGGGCCCAGAAGAGAATATGCAGCTATTAAGTTCTTTCTCTACACTCTGCTCGGAAGTGTTTTCATCTTATTAGTGATGATCGGGCTTTACTTCAGTACAATGGAAACGATGGCCGACGGAACAAAAGTATTTACATTCAACATGCTGGCGATGATGGATCCTTCCAATTTTACAACAGGAGGCATTCTTTCACCGCTAAATCCTTCCAACCTGAGATTTATAGCTTATATTGCCCTGTTTATTGGCTTTGCTATTAAAATTCCTATGTTCCCGTTCCACACCTGGCTGCCAGATGCCCACGTTGAAGCCCCGACAGCGATCAGCGTTATTCTAGCAGGCGTTCTTCTTAAAATGGGAACATACGGAATTTTGAGAATCTGTTTCCCTGTATTTCCTGAAATTACACAGCAGCTCGTATGGTATATAGCACTCTTTGGAATGATTAATATTCTATATGGAGGCCTCTGCGCGATGGCTCAGAAGGACTTCAAGAAACTAATTGCTTATTCCTCTGTATCGCATATGGGATTCGTAATGCTGGGTATGGCATCCCTAAATACTTTAGGCATATCCGGAGCTATCCTCCAGATGTTCAACCACGGTACCATCACCGCAATGCTCTTCCTTATAGTAGGCGTTGTTTACGACCGTGCTCATACGAGAGGTCTTGATGAGTTCGGCGGACTCGCAAATCAGATGCCTATCTATTCAGGTTTTACTACCATAGCTTTCTTCGCTGCTATCGGATTACCTGGTTTAAGCGGATTTGTTTCAGAAGCTTTTGTCTTCCTGGGTGCGTTTGGAACAGAGAGTATCCGGGTTCTCACTATTATATCAACATTAGGCATTCTGCTCGGTGCGGGCTATATGCTCTGGGCATTCCAGAGAGTATACCTCGGCAATCTTAAGGAAAAATGGTCATCACTTAAAGACCTATCTTTCAGGGAATATGCAATGCTGGTTCCTCTGAGTATCATTGTGATCTTCCTGGGCGTTTACCCTGCAGCTATGTTGAACCTGATGAACGCATCAGTAAATGCTATGGTTAAATTTATGGCACATGCACAGACTATTTATAGTCAGTTTGCATCATTCTAAGATATTTATAACGGAATTTGAAAAATGATGGATCTCAGCTATATAACTAAAAGTCTTCACCTGATTAAGCCCGAACTTGTCATTTCGGCTGTACTCGTCATAATTGTTATAGCCGACCTGATAATGGATAAGAATAAAAAACTTCTCCCCTTTATTTCACTGGCGGGACTGCTCGTTGCTGGCTACTATGTAATAGACCAATTCGGTATGAGTACCTTCGCAAGTGTACCGCAAGGCGGATCGGGACTGATAGCTGTAGATTCCTTCGGCGCATTTTTTAAACTTATTGTAATCCTCTCCTCCCTATTTGTCGTTTACTTCTCCTTAAATTCAGATGAGGTTAAACTGAGCATGGACAGGCATGGAGAGTATTACGCTCTTATATTTGGAATGATCCTCGGGATGTTCTTCATGGTTGCGGCTGCAGACTTAATCCTGATTTACCTTTCCCTGGAACTTGTTTCATTATGCTCATATGTTCTGGCCGGCTTTACAAAAACTTCACTCAGAAACAGCGAAGCTTCATTAAAGTATATCATCTATGGAAGCGTTGCCAGCGGGATTATGCTATTCGGAATCTCATTCCTTTATGGAATGACAGGTTCAACAAATATTTATGAGATCAATCTCATTCTTCAGAACGGCAGTTTTAACACCCTTACTATGATGATATCAGGCTTACTGATATTTACAGGAATCGGCTATAAGATTTCTGCAGCACCATTCCATTTCTGGACACCTGATGTTTACGAAGGCGCACCTGTAACTATAACGGCTTACCTTTCTATAGCGAGTAAAGCGGCCGGCTTCGCTCTGCTGATAAGGTTCATAAGAATAACCTTTGTACTGGGCGTTGATCAGAACGGGTACTGGCACCTGGTTAACCTGATCGACTGGAAATCGTTTATTATAGTAATTTCAATCCTAACTATGACTCTCGGTAATTTCGCGGCACTCTGGCAGAGTAATATGAAAAGACTACTGGCTTATTCCAGTATAGCTCACGCCGGTTATTTACTGCTGGGTCTGGCCGTTTTGTCGAACCAGGGATTGACCGCAATCCTCATCTACTTCGGAGTTTATGCATTTATGACCCTCGGCGCATTCTTCGTAGTAATGCTCATTGCAAATAAAACCGGTTCTGAAGAACTTGACGATTATAAAGGCCTGGGCTATGCTTCTCCCTGGCTTGGTGTTTCCCTCGCGATCTTTCTCGTATCCCTAACGGGACTTCCTCCCACAGCCGGATTCATCGGCAAACTTTATCTTTTTATGGCTCTTGTAGATGCCAAGATGATAGTTGTTGCGGTTATTGCCCTGCTGAATTCGGTGGTCTCACTTTACTACTACATTAAAGTACTCAAGAATATGTACCTGGTAACAATAGAGATAGAAAAACCCGCAATTAGCGTCTCATTTGCAAATATTGTAATGCTGCTTATTTTGCTGGCTCCTATACTTATTCTTGGTATTTACTTTACACCATTGGTAAACCTGGCTAAATATTCTATTTCTCTGGTAGGATTCTAAGTCAATATTTGATTTTTCCAGCCAATTTGTGTAGGTTTATATCCGACCATAATAGTCTTATTTAAGAATGCTTAAATTATCCAAGAAAAGCGAATATGCCTTGATGGCAGTAAGGTATCTTGCCATTAATTCTAATGGAAACTATCCCACAGCCCGCGATATTTCGCTTCATTATGATATTCCGTATGAACTGGTGGCAAAGGTTCTTCAGCAGCTTGTGAAAAGGAACGTTATTTCATCCTTTCAGGGTGTAAGAGGCGGATATTCTCTTGTTAAAGCTCCTGATCAGATATCATTGATGGAAATAATCAGTGCAATCGAGGACAATTATCAGATAACAAATTGTATGAACGAAAAAAGCTCGCAGCAAGACTGCAGTCATTTCGATTGCTGTATGATAAGAGATCCTTTGATTAAGGTTCAGAGAGAAATAGATAAAGTATTTCAAAATATGAAGGTTCACCAGATTTTATAAAGCTTAGTATTATATGAAATCCCCTATATATTTAGACAACCAGGCTACCACTCCGCTTGATCCTGTGGTTCTGGAGGCTATGCTCCCCTACTTCACGGAGAAGTTCGGAAACGCTGCGAGCCGGGAGCATTCATACGGATGGGAAGCTGATAGCGCCGTGAAGTTTTCACGAAAAAGTATAGCTGAATTTATTGGGGCAGAACCGGGAGAAATTGTATTTACAAGCGGAGCTACGGAGTCAATAAACCTTGCTCATTTTGGTTTAGCTGTAAGTTATGGTTCTAAGGGAAGACACATAATTACCTCGGCTGTTGAACATAATGCTGTACTTGATTCCCTCAAAGCACTGGAAGCCCGGGGATTTGAGGTCACAATTCTTCCTGTAGACGGCTTCGGAAGAATTGACCTGGCTAATCTGGAAAAGGAAATCAGAGAGGATACAGTACTGGTTTCAATAATGACAGCCAATAATGAAATCGGCAACGTATATGATATAGAAACTATAGGCAGAATCTGCAGAGACCGGAAGGTATTGTTCCATACGGATGCGTCTCAAGCAGTGGGTAAAATTCCATTCAAAGCGTCCAATGCCGACCTCGTTTCCTTTTCTGCTCATAAGATCTATGGTCCCAAAGGAACAGGCGCTCTTTATATCAAGAAGAAGAGTCCGAAGACCAGGTTGAGCCCTATAATCTTTGGAGGAGGGCATGAGAGCGGACTGCGTTCAGGAACTTTAAACGTGCCAGGAATAGTCGGATTTGGTAAAGCTGTCCAAATCGCAGCAGATAAGTTTGAAACGGATCGCACCAGAATTGCATCATATAGGTCACAGATGCTTGACAGTTTTACAGAAGAGATCCCTAATATACGGATGAATGGTGATCCGGTTAACCATCTCCCAAATAATTTAAATATATGTTTTGAGGGTATTAGGTCTGACAAGTTCATAATGAACCTGAGGAATATCGCAGTATCAACCGGATCAGCATGCACATCAGCTTCACTCAGGCCCAGTCATGTTCTGAGCGCCATAGGGCTCAGCGATGAACTTGCAAAATCCTCCGTGAGATTCGGACTCGGAAGGTTTAACACTGATGAAGAAATTGATTATGTTATCAAAGAAGTTATTACTATGGTGAATAAACTCAGAGGTAATTCATCATTCAGTTTACAGGAAAATATTATTCACTAAAAAAGGATTAAAATTATGCTTCGGGGAAAATTAAACGAATATTTCAGTCTGCTTAAAATTGAAGAGAAACAGTTCCTCGTATTTCTGAAAGCCCGGTATCCCCTCTTTCACAAATCGAACTTTTTTTACAGAGACTTTCAGTACGGAATAAGAAAGTACCTTGAGATGAAAGGACACGATATTTCATATGCAGAATCAGATCAGCTGGCAAAAGAATTTGGGGCATATCTTGAAAAGCAGGCTGTATTCATTCCTGTAAACGATACGGGATGGACAGTAAATTATCCTGAATTTGTGACGACTGTCCCAGGGGATCCATTATAAGTACCATAAGTTTAAATAATTGATTAGAAATTCATTTTAATTAAAACAAAGGGAACAGAAAATGCCGGATATCAAAGTTGAAAATGATATTAACATAACAGAGAAAGCAGCTAAAGAAGTTGTGCAGATAAGAATTGAGAACAACATCCCTGAAGACTATGGATTACGGGTTGGTGTTAAAGGAGGAGGTTGTTCCGGATTAACCTATACTCTCGGATTCGATGCTCAGGCAAAAGAAGGAGATACCGTCATTGAAGATAAAGGAATAAAGCTGTTCGTTGACGGAAAAAGTTTATTTTACCTCATGGGAACTGAACTCGATTTTACCGACGGACTGAATGGTAAAGGATTTATATTCAATAATCCGAATGCAAAGAAGACCTGCGGATGCGGAGAATCTTTCGGGGTTTAGCTAAGATTTTATAATTCTATATTCAATAAATAAATAGTAGGAGGTTAAATACATGGGAAAATTTGAATTGCCGAAGTTACCTTATGGATACGACGCGCTGGAACCATATATTGACAAAACGACAATGGAAATTCACTACACAAAGCATCACAATGGTTATGTTACAAAACTTAATGATGCTGTTGCAGGTACTGATCTCGAGAATAAATCACTCGAAGATATTCTGAAAGACGCATCCAAGCATCCTGCCGGCGTCAGAAACAATGGAGGCGGACACTACAACCATTCCCTTTTCTGGACAATTATGAAGAAAGGTGGAGGCGGTTTTCCTAAGGGCGACCTGGAGAGCGCTATAACTTCTTCATTCGGCTCATTTGAGGAATTTAAGAATAAGTTCAGCAATGCCGCCGCCACAAGGTTCGGCTCAGGCTGGGCGTGGCTTATAGTACAAGACGGGAAACTGGCTATTACATCAACTCCGAATCAGGATAATCCGATCATGGATGTTGCAGATGCTAAAGGCACTCCTATACTAGGACTTGATGTATGGGAACATGCATACTATTTGAAATATCAGAACCGCCGTCCTGAATATATTGATAACTGGTGGAACGTTATCAACTGGGATGAAGTTACCAGAAGATTTAAGGAAGCAAAATAATAGATAACCCTGAGGCGGAATTTATTCCGCCTCTTTTTTATATATGAATATGTCAAACAAAATTTCTTTATTTCCGTTAAATATAGTAGTATTTCCGGCTTCCAAATACCCTCTTCATATCTTTGAGGAAAGGTACAAAAAGATGATCAACCGCTGTCTCAATGAGAAAACGGGTTTCGGAATAGTTACAAAGATCGATAACGAACTGGCTAAGATAGGAAGCTACGTGGAGATAGAAGATATTCTTCAGAAATTTGATAACGGAGAAATGGATATTTCGGTTGTAGGCAAGGGACGTTTTTTTATCGACAGCGTTCACTCTCACGCCGACAAATACCTTGTAGCTGAAGTATCAGAGTATGAGGATTTCACTTCGGAGGTAAGTTCCTCTCTGCTTGAACAACTTCAGGAATCCTTTGAGAGAATTATCGAAAGGACTAACTTTCAACTAGAAGAAGCTTTCTGGAGAAACTATGAAGAAACGGGATTGAAATCATTTAAGCTTGCGGAGAAGTCGGGCCTTTCTCTTCAGCAGCAGCAATCTCTTTTAACTCTCAGGGATGAAAATGAAAGGGTGAGCTACCTGATTGAACATTATGAAAACCTTGAGAAACAAATCTCAGAATCCAGTACCATCCGGAGCATCATTATGAGCGACGGATACATAAACAATTGAAGATTAAATCTTCAAATTTCAGACTTCTGCCCTAATATATTTTTCAACCAGTCTCAGCCGGTTTATCGCACGTTTTAATGCGTTTTCCGCTCTTTCAACATCAGTGGTATCAGTCTTCTGAGTGAGCCGGTTCTCTGCTCTTTCCTTTGCGCTACGGGCTCTTTCCACATCGATATCGTTTATCTCCTCGAGAGAATCCGCAAGCACAAGTACGTGATTGTCAAGAACCTCAACCGTCCCTCCCCCTGTAGCGTAGCTTGTCTCTTTACCATCCGGCAGAACAACTTTAACCTCACCTATCTCGAATGTACTCATAAGCGGTGCATGGTTTTTCAATACCTGGAAACTCCCGTCGGTTCCCGGGACAGTAACCGACTGAATCTCGCCGTTGAATTGTATCCTGTTGGGTGTTATTATTTCAAGAGTCAAAGCTGCCATAATTAACTCATCTTCTTAGCTTTTTCAACAGCTTCTTCAATCGTTCCTACGTACATAAAAGCTGATTCAGGAAGATCATCATGTTTTCCGTCGATAATTTCACGGAAGCTTCTGATAGTATCTTCAAGCTTAACATACTTTCCTTTGAATCCTGTAAACTGTTCCGCAACGTGGAAAGGCTGACTGAAGAATCTCTGGATCCTTCTTGCTCTCCTAACCGTTGTCTTATCTTCATCACTAAGCTCATCCATTCCAAGGATATTAATAATATCCTGAAGGTCTTTGTACTGCTGAAGGATCTCTTTACAGAGACGAGCAACATCATAATGATCCTGACCAAGAATACCAGGTTCCATAATTCTAGAGGTAGAATCAAGAGGATCAACCGCGGGATAAATACCAAGCTCAGAAATCTGGCGACTTAATACAGTAGTAGCATCAAGGTGAGCAAAAGCTGCAGCTGGAGCAGGGTCAGTTAAGTCATCCGCAGGAACATATATAGCCTGAACGGATGTAATTGAACCTTTATCTGTTGAGGTGATTCTTTCCTGGAGAGCTCCCATTTCTGTCGCAAGGTTAGGCTGATAACCTACTGCAGAAGGCATACGTCCAAGAAGAGCAGATACCTCAGAACCGGCCTGAGTAAAACGGAAAATATTATCAATAAAAAGAAGAACATCTCTTCCTTCTTCATCCCTGAAATATTCAGAGACAGTTAAAGCTGTGAGTGCCACCCTTAGTCTGGCTCCGGGAGGTTCATTCATCTGTCCAAAAACAAGTGCAGTCTTTTCAAGCACACCTGATTCTTTCATTTCACGCCAGAGATCATTTCCTTCACGGGTACGTTCGCCCACGCCAGCAAACACAGAATATCCGCCATGTTCCTGTGCAATATTATGAATGAGCTCCTGGATAATAACTGTTTTTCCCACTCCGGCGCCGCCGAACAACCCTGTCTTGCCGCCTTTAGAATAAGGTTCAATAAGGTCGATTACCTTAATACCCGTCTCAAATATTTCCTGCTGGGTAGAAAGATTCTTAAAGAGAGGAGCTGGACGATGTATCGGATATTTCATTTCCGCTTTAATCTCACCCTCGGCATCAATAGCTTTGCCTATAACATTTATCAGTCGGCCCAGCGTTGCCGGTCCAACCGGTACAGAAATCGGCTCGCCGGTATCGAAAGCATCCATTCCGCGGACAAGTCCATCGGTAGAATCCATCGCAACCGCGCGAACCCTGTCCTCACCAAGATGCTGCTGTACCTCGGCGATGAGGTTATTCTCCTCACCTTCGGTGGTGGTGCGTGGTATTCTTACTGAATTGTATATGCTGGGAAGATGATTGTTTTCAAATTCAATATCAATTACAGGACCAATAACCTGTATGATTTTGCCTTTAGCTTCACTCATTATATTTCCTTATTCTTAGAAATTTAGTCTACAAAGTTAAGGATTTGACCAAGATTTTACAAATAAAAACTGTATACAGAAATCAGCTTATTAACCAGAAACCCCGGTAAGATCCGGGGTTTTTAGATAAAAATCAGACTTATTTAAGCAGCATCAGCTTTTTGGCTGCTATAAATGCACCCGCTTTAATCCGATAGATATAAATACCGCTGGCAAGGTTCCCCGCATTAAAATCGACATCTACAATGCCGGCAGGGGCTACCTTATTATAAAGCGTCATTACTTCCCTGCCAAGCATATCATAAACCTTCAACTCAACCTTCTCTGTTACAGGGACCTCGAATCTGATTGTTGTAACAGGGTTAAATGGATTCGGATAATTCTGGTAAAGGGTAAAGTTAAAATTCTTTATCCTGTTATCCTCAGTAGATACGGGAACAATAAACTCTCCTGTACCTCCTGCATCATTATATCTTTGCTTGAATTCCTGCATATACTGGTTAGCTATATCCAGATCCTGGATGATCAGGGTGTTCTCATCGTTGTCGTTTTCCGCAGCTGATGACCAGTTATGCGAGCCGGTAATTACATAAGGGGAACTTTGCGGGGCCGAAGCATCCACTATACCGTACTTATGATGAAGTGTAGGAGAAGGATTATGCCACATATCCGCATAAGCTGAAAGGTTAGTGAATTCTGATCCCGAAGCATTAATTTGATCGATCACGCCTTTAATATCTGTAACACCATTAAGATAGCGGGAATGAATATTCTGTTCAATATCATCCCGGGTAAATACATAAAGCGACATGTAAATACTCTGATCAGCTGAATTCACGGTGTTGATAATCTTACCGGTTGTTCCATCAGAAGGACTAAAATACAGCTGTATATCTCTTCCGCCTATGTTAAAAAAGTGAGGAGTATTATCGGTTTTCTGGCTGCCAAATCTTGCATTAGCAGGATTTGGTATATCATTATTGCTGCCCCACATTTCCTCAAACTCTGTCTGGTAAGCCGCAGTAATAGCAGGATCATTTATTTCAACAATATTATTCTTCCAGTTAAGTTCTGTTGAAGTTACATTCCATGAGCCTGTCCACAGCCAATTATTTGAAGCTATAGTATCACGAGCATCAAAAATAAAAAACTTATTATGCATAATGCCGCTGAGATTTGCAGGGCGCTGACTCATCAGAATTCCCGCATCAAGCAGAGCCTGCATACTGTTCTGTATAGTCCTGTTATCGTAAACAACCCTAACCTTCACTCCGCGGTTTTTAGCAAGTATAATCGCGTCGGCAACATCCTGCATTCCGAAGAAACTATACAGGGCAAGATCGATCGAATAGTTTGCTTCATTTATCCTATGTATAAGGAGAGATTTAAAATCACTATTTCCATGCGCAGAATTGCCTGGTAATGCTACAGTAGTATCAACGGAGAAATTAAAATAAACCTGCATGCTTCCTATACTTGTATCATTAGAAGCAGTGGTTACGTTCTGCAGAGAACTTTCACTCCGGCCGGCGGCATTGTCTGAGACCGCCTTAAAATAATATCGTGTGTATGGCTGCAGCCCGCTAATGGGAACAGCGTGAAATGTAGTATCATTATTAATTATAACAGAATCCATTTCAAGAGCGGGCGACAAACCATACTTAACCTGGCTGTTGCCGTTCCTTGCTGTATTGAAGTATACCGTGAAAGAAGATGTATCAATATCAGAAGCAAAAACAGGATTAAGAATTAAAGGAGCACCATCATAAACCAGATCAGCAATAAAACGAGGAAACAGCTGATACCCGGTATTGTATGGAGGCGAATTATCATACTGCTGCAGTATACCAACTATATCAATTTCACTGGATGGAATAGGAGAACCGATTATTGAACTAACATCGTTGTCTATACGTATCGATGAAGAACCTGAGGCGTCAGTGATAGTATAATTTGAATTACCGGCGAAGTTTCCACTTCCTGAAATTGTAACATTATTTAAACGAATAAGTTTTCCTTCATATTCTTCAAACCCGTTCCATTCCTGATTATTTATATCGCTTATCGTAATAACCTCAGGATCGACCTGATGTCCGGTTGAAATTATTTCAAACGAAGCTCCTGCTGTGGTGTCGTAATCCAGTTCTGTCAGACCGTTAAACTGAGTTATGGCCGCCGTAACCACCACTGAATCTCCCAGGTTTACTGCTGCCGGAAAACCGCTGCCGTAAACACATATTCCAGCTGTGTTGTCCTGTATTGATGCGGGTCCAGCAGATCCAAACTGATTTGAAGATGTCACTACACCCGAAACAGTAACCGTCTGCCCCAGCAACTGGGGTGAACCGTTTGCATCGTTTCTTCTCACATCAGCGATAGGAGTCTGTGAATAAACCAGAGTTGTAAAAAGAAGTAAGAAAAATGTAACCGAACTTTTAATCATTGTATATCCGTTGATAAGATGAATCTTAATATTCTATTATTCCCCGAGTCTGCGATGTAAAGAGTTCTGTCAAAGAAAGCAACCCCATGCGGGTTATTAAAAATATCACGACCCCCGAAGGACTGAAGTTCATTTCCAAACGCATTGAATTTATACACACTGTCCTTAGCAGCATCAACCACAAAAATATTTCCCGAGCGCATCGATCGTACATCCTTCAGGCTGGACAAACTTGTTTGGCCTGGCGAAAGCAACGCTGTCCTCAGGTTTAAACCTTGTCTCATATTTTTCATCAAGTTTAGTTACAACATAATTCCACTGCTGGGCTTTAAAATTGGTAGTTCCAGTCAATGTGACAAGAACATCTATGTTTCGTTTTATCAAACGAGGCCAGTGAACTAATTCCGTGGCAGTTACAAATCCCGCAGCCTACCGCCTCTATATTAGGGACCCTTCCTTTGAGAGTATCCCCTTCGCCTCCGCCATACCGGGATTTCGCAATCAAACATGAGAATTGAATTATCCGGATCAAAGTAACTACTATTATCGGGTCCTGTCCTGGCAACATATACCATATTATTGTAAAAAGTAGTAACTGCTGTATATTCTCTATCAGGTTTACTAAGATCAGAAGGCCGGGGCAGTAATCGGACAGGAACCGCCTGAGATATCTGGTTTCCCACTGCAAACATATCTATCCTGTAAACCGCGCTGAAAGTTTTCACCGAGAGTATCAAATTCAGCACATACAAAGAGATTAAGCTTAAAATCCTGTGCAATGGCAATTGGTTTCTGGAGGGGTAAAGAACCGAGCACCTGCCCAGCTACGTTCATCATTACGACACGATCGTTGTCAGTATCTGCCACATACAAGAACTGGTTCCCGGCCAAAATAAATATCCTGCGGATTGTTAAAACCTTCCCATACAGGATTCAACTGAACGTAGACGGTATCACCACCGATATTCGCCGAGCCCGAATTTGGAGCAACAAGGCTCTCAGTATTGAACTTACGGTCGCATCCCTGCAGAAGTACAAATATTGATATTAAAATGAGTAAAATTCTTTTCATTGTTATAAACCGAGTATAATTGAAAATCTATGAGCTGATCCAAGCCTTGAGAAATTGGAATATGCATAATCAAAAGTAAATTCAGCGATTGATATCGGCACTTTTACCCTGCACCGAATGTATAGTTTTGTTCCTCCACATTAAATTTATATCCGCCCCTTATAAAAAACATTTCTTTCCACGAATACTCCATTCCGGTTGAAACATTCTCACTATTATCATTAGGATGGTTGAGCTGAATTGCAGTAGTAATTTTATTTAAATCATCTTCATAAGGCTCAAAAGCAAAACCGATACGGAATATTGTCGGGGGAGAAAATGACTGCCATTCTGAGACTTTCCTCTTACCCACAAGAACAACATCACCGTCAGGCGCAAGCTGGTTTCCGAAATTTGAAACGGTAACAGCAAACCTTGTTGAACCTAAACCGGTCCAGTAATAAGTACCAAGGTCAATCATCACCCCGCGCATTTTCAGTTTATCGAGGGTTTCCTCAATATACCTCACAGTACCGCCGAAGCTGAACTGATCCGTCATTTTTCTTGAATAAGTTACCGCAACCGCAAGATCGCCGAATCCGAAATATTCCCCTGTTCCGAAAGGAGAATATTCGGTTGTTACCGGCATATCAGTCATAGATAAAGATGTCAGAGCCACACCAAACGAATTGTTTTCATCCATATGATAGACTGCACCCAGGAAAATCATGATTTATATCCACAACCCATTTATTATGCGAGAAGAAAATCTCATTGGTGCTGAAAACTGCGATAAGTCCTGCCGGATTCCAGTACAATGCAGAAGCATCATTCGCTATCGCTACGAAAGCATCTCCGAGAGCCTGTGCTCTGCCGCCAACACCTATTTTTAAGAAATTGTGCTGTTGAAATTCCTGCCCGCTGTCCGCCAAGCACAGGGAAAAGCTGAGCCCTGGTTTCGAATATACCTGTAAGTAAGAATATTAAATGAGTATTACTTTTTTCATCATTAAAACCTTAAGCTAACTCCCAATTTCACATTTCTTCTTGTTAGATATCTTGCAGGATTATATGGATATGGCGAAAGAGGAGACTGGAGATCCGGATACCGTGGATCGTTCCATGATAATCGGAACATTGTCGCCGTCTCATACGCCTTACCAGTGACCGGATTTATAATTGCAGAATTTTTTGTATCCAACAAATTATTCATCTCAACAGAAACGGAGAACTTCAGATCGTTGAAATTAAAATATCTTTCAAAATTCAGATCAACCCAGAACCAGTTATCGCCGATCTTGGTATTTCTCTCGTTCTGGAATTGTATTATATTCAGCCCTGTCCGTCTGTATGTATAGCTTCCGGTAAATACCGCAGGTGTGTACCTTTTACCTGATTCGAAAAAAAATCTGAGTATAAATTATAATCATCCAGTATGCCATTACCAAATCCGAACAAAGCATTGTCCTTTTCAACATAGAAATTTGTTGTAAGATTTACCGTAACAGGTCTATCCCATGCAGTAATTCCTCGGTTATCGTCTCATTAAGGTCTCCTCTTGCTACAAGAACCCCTTCATCCGGAGATGAACTTTTACCAGTTACAATAGCGTAAGAAGACAGAAGCATCACCTGTAAACCATTTATCAATTCTTTTTTTGTACTCAACTTCCAATCCGCGGGATCTTGCATAATCTGAATTGACATATGTTATGAAGCTCTGTGTGGCGAACCTTGCAGAACTTATTTTTGCCGTGCGTGTGGTTACGTAATCAAATATATCTTTGTAATATGCTGTAACTGTTAAGAACATCATCATTAGAAAACTGGGTTTTCAAACCGAGTTCATATGCAACGGTTGTTTCGGGATTCAAGTCGGGATTTCCGAATTTCTGAAAAGAAGACTGGGCATTAAGGGGATTTAATTTCGCATAAACGAACTGTGGATTCGGCCATTTGCTGAAGTGACCATATGAAAAGAATAAGGTTTGATTATCGGATACCGGGTGTGAGATTCCAAGTCTCGGACTTAATCTGGCTTTAAATCTTCTGCCCCGAACCATCCGAAAGTATCCTCTTTGTACCGTTCTGATTTCATCAGGAATAGTAATTACATCGGGATTATTTATAGCATCGTCGACATATTTACCCGGGAACCAGTAATCAAGTCTGCATTCCGAAGTTCAGTATCATACCGCTGAAGTTTATATTATCCTGCGCATAAAAAGCACCCTGCGCCGGAAAAACACTGATAAATATCATTATTAAGTCCCAGTGTCCCTACCCAGGGTTTATACAATCTCAACTACCTGCATTTCCTGGAACTGAAGATTAAATCCGGCTTTGAATTTATTCTTTTCATCAAAAAAGCTTGTAATATCACCTCTAATCGAAGACTCACTGAAAAAGTGGTCCCGCCATGTATTTGGATTGCCAACATCCCAGAAACCATCACCAGGAATTACACCGATGGTATCACGGTTCATATTGTAATATTCTATCGGGAAATTGACTATATCTTTAGGTTCTGAGATAGTCATTCCAGTTTCTTCCATTTGCATCGGCCCGAAGTTTGTATAAAAATGACTTAACTTAAATTCATAATATGTTTGGCATTCAACGTATGGGTCACCGTAAATGAGTGATATTCATTGTTATGGGTAAATGTATTTGCCTGGTCCAGAATATTCTGGAAGTCATACTGATATCCGGGACTTGGCTCAACATATTCAAGATTTGTCTGCAATGACTGCGAATTCTGATTTATATCAACGGACTGGTTATATGAATAAACAAATTTTAAAGTAGGAGAATGGTTTATATGAAATTTTTCCGAGCCAGAACCAGCTGTTCTCAGCCTCCGGTGCAAACCTGGTTCCTCCAAATGTTGATGAATAAAGCTGATCTGCTGTAGGTTTATAATATCCCTGCGTAATACCGTCACTGAATCCCGTATGAAAGCTTCCGAAGAAGGATACTTCACCGGGAATTTTAATACCTATTGCAGGCAGGATTACAGAAGTAAGTGGTTCCGGACCGCTGAGATTTGCCTCTACTATATTAATATTAAAAACATGATTTGATTCGGGATTTCCAAGATTGTCTCTTTTATATGAAACATACCCGCTGTATTTTTCACCGCCTTCCCGCGTTTTTACATTCACGATGCCCGAAGTTGCCTGACCGTATTCAGCATTAAACCCTCCGGTAATTACTTCAACTTCTTCAATAGCATTTGCACTGAGTTCCAGTCCGAATCCGGTTCCTGACAACGGATCCTGCACATTCACACCGTCAAGGAGAAAAGCATTCTCATAAGATCTTCCGCCTCTTATATGTATTGTATTATCAGTTTCTACAACACCGGCCTGCTGGGTAACAACATCTGTAATATTTTCTACAATTGATTTTTCGATTTCTTCTTTAGAAACACTTTTTTTGCTCTGTGTTTCTTCAACGTCCATCAGAGGTTTTTCTCCAACCACAACAACATCCTGGCCAAGACTTAAGACTGTTTCCTCAAGCTTTACATCTAATTCTTTTGTTTTATTAGCCAATATTTCGTACCCGGTATACTCAACAGTTTTATACCCGATCAGGGACACCTGGATATTGTACTCACCATCGGATATCCCGTTTATCTTGAAATTTCCATTTACATCTGTAGCAGCACCGTAATAGGTCCCTTTTAAGATAATATTAACTCCGGGGAGTTCTTCACCTGAACCTGCATCGGTCACTTTTCCAATCAAATTTCCTTTACCCTGTCCGTAAATAAAAGCATTTCCGAACAAAATAAGCATCAGAAAAAAGAAGATTGATTTAGATTTAAGCTGTAAAAAAAATATCATGGTACTAATCCAAATTCATCAAAGTATACTTTTTCTAATAGTTGATTAACATTCATACTACCGCCGTTAGCAATATGAAGAGGCACCCCGATAAAAAATAATCGCTTATCATTATTTATAAATGCAATAGGTCCATTAACATGCACCCCCGGGGGTCCATTCCCAATCATATTGTATATTGTTTGGGTTGTAGAGGAAGAGTAGAAAGTTCTTACGTTTGCGAGTGTTTCCGTTGTCCGTAATGCCGGATATTGATTTGCCTGTGCAACTGGTGTTATATCAGCCGGAGGAATGATGAACGAAAGACTCCTTCTCTGACCTAGTGAATCAATGGGCAAAAATAATTTCAGGGTTGGTGCATCAACAGAAAAATCGGCAGACGAATCAGCAAATGTCATAGAGAACATAATCTTCCCGCCGTATCCGTTCGGGTCGATGAAATTGTTTGTCACAAGGCTTAATAAAGAGAGATGGGGTGTCGAGTTAGCATACCAATACAAATATTTAAACAGTTTGATGGTCTGCGGGAAGGTAACATTCTCAAATGGCAGGGGTGTTTTCTGAAAATCATATACCTCAAATTTATTTGCCAGTGCTCCTCCTCCAATAGTACTGAATGCATTATTGTAGAATGATGTTATCTGGCTGTTAATTGTTGGATAATCGTCCACAATTAATAAATTTCCCTTCGGTTGTTTTACATACCAGGTATGACCGGAATCGGGCAAAGATATAATTTTGGAATATGCCCCCGATAAATCCTTTGCCTGTATATATATCCTGTTCGTATCATTCAAACCAAGCCCCTGGAGCCTTTCCGTTAGAGGGTTAGATTCAGAACCGTTTATCAATATTTTCATTTCCGGATTGGTAGAATTCAAATCAACAGGACGAAGGGTCACCAGATTCACATTTCCATCAAGGGAAACAAAATTTGTTGTGTCATTTAATGAAATCTTAATGCTAACGATAGATTCTACACCATCGAGATCGTCAGAATTCCAGGCAAAAGTCATTACAGGGAATGAGGTATCGGGTATAATAGTTAATGGGTTCCAGGAAACTTCGGGCGGCGAATTTTTAATAGGGAATTTTAAATTAGCCGGAGAAGAATCTATTACACCTATATCATAATACTTTTCGCCGTTGTCATACACCCCGTTACCATTAGCATCAACGTATGGTTCGGGTCCGTAATTAACACTATTCTGAACTATACCGGCATCATAAGATCCATTACCGGAATTATCCACAGCAGATACAAGGAAATTATATGTTGTATCCGAGGTTCCTATGGGTAAACTAAAAACACTGTCCGTTTTTGTTGTAAAGGTCCAGGCTGAGTCAATGCCATCCCATTTAAAATAATACCCGACAATGAGACCGTCCGGGTAATCACCCCACCAGCTAACTTTTAACAGGCTTCGCTGCTGAGCTATTGTACTATCGGGAAACAGCGATATGAAAGTATCGGGTGATTTATTACCAATAGGATTGTCAACCACCGATTCGTTACAGCTTAATAGCAGAGTACCAAGTATAAGAAGGAGAACTATTTTATGAATTGAGTGCATTTATCATCAGACTTTGAAAAAATAATACCCGGTGCAAATTAAAGTATGTTTAAAGGTAAAGATCCCCGGGATAAGCAACCTTTCACCAATAAAAAATTCCGGTTAGCTGCAGAAAGCAGCTAACCGGGACAACAATTTTACTTCAACAGAACCATCTTCCTGACCATATTAAAGTTTTCCGAGTTTATTCTGTAGAAATATACTCCGGAACTTAAAGATCTTCCGTTGAAAGTTACCTGGTGACTTCCGGAAGATTGGAACTGATTAACCAGGGTTTCTACTTCCTGACCAATCATGTTATAAACCTTAACTGTAACCAGACCACCCCTAGGAATTGAGTATGAGATAACCGTACTGGGGTTGAATGGGTTTGGATAGTTCTGATTTAACTGATAAGCAGAAGGCTGAGGATCAACAGCATCCTTAACATCCGTTACAAATCCTACGATATCATCATTCTTCCTTGGTACAAGTTTATAATTGCTGAAGGCATAGTATACAATACCGGTAACCGATTCAAATGTAGAACCTGTACTTACGTAGGTAGGAAGTGTATCCTGTCCTGCAAACCACCAATTATTGTAAATGTGGTTTCCATCCTGAAGATCAATACGGGTATTTGATCCGCTTGCATCGGCAACCAGGATATCGCCGAAATTCCTGTTTCCGCCGCTGCCTTCTTCAGGCCCCGGATTACCATCAGCATTCTCATCAGTAACGGTTAAGTTGGAATACTTCACGAGCACACCTTCCCATTGTTCGGCATCAACCGTACCGTTAGTTTTTTGATCAATATCAGATGTTGCCAGTTCTTCAGCAGTGGGTAAAGTGTTCCCGCTCGAATTAACGGTAATGTTCGAACTGCTGTTTATTCCACCTACCTGTGTCAGCCCGTTGCTCTCGCTTACAGTTCCGGTTACTGTTACATTATCTCCTCTGCTAAGAGCTAATACTTCAGTACCGTTAATTCTTATTCCGCTCCATGCTCCCTGTCCATCCTGAATATAAACCTGCGGACCGGTCAGTGTACCTGTTTCATTTCCATCAATATCGGAAGTATCCGAAGTAACCACTCCGGTTACAGTGACATCATACCCGGAAAAACCACTGTATCCTCCTCCGAAAGGACTGTACTGTACATCCCGAATATTCAAAGCTCTGTCCGGTAAAACAAGATAGAAAAATCTGCTTTTGGCGGTATCGGCCGGGTAAACGCTCTCAAGTCCGGAATTATCTTTCGCCCAGACAACATAACTCATTACACAAGAATCGTTTTGTGCAGGTATAACGGCTTGCCAGGTGTCTCCGCTTGTATTATTCATTGTGAGCTCAACATCTGCACCGAAATTTTTTCTATAGTATAATTTTGCCGAAGAAACAGAACCATCCGGATCGACTATATTTGCTGAGATAGTAACAGCATCACCAAATCCAACGTCAACAGGATCTCGCATAAGGCTGCTTATCGAGGGAGAAATGAAGCTACAGTAACATCTCCCGGATACGCGGGGCTAATAAGACTTGCATACGTTGTATTCGTAATATTATCTCTGTTTTGAATATACCCCACAACCTTACCGAGAATAGTGCCTGGAACCGGGACGGCAGCATTTCTGAAATAAGATGATTGATTTCCTACGATAACTTGTGTATTATTCTGATCATATATCACATAAGAACCGGAACCAACACCGCCGCTGGTAGCTGTTACCGAATCTACTTCAACGAACATAGATTCCCACTTTGCACCTTTGCATAAACCCTGAAGGCTCCCTGTTTCAGCTAAAGAATCCATTGTAAGATGAATCGGCTGGGGTCTCTCCATAAAACCTACCACACCGGCTGCGTCAAATTCTATTAAATCAAGCTCTGTTGTAGTAAAATATGGAACAACTACACCTGTCACATTAACAACGTAGCCAGTATCAATAAGACCGAATGGATTACCTGAAGGCATACCAGGATATCTAACGAGTATTCCCGACCATTCCGTATCGGCAGTATCCTGAAGAATCAATGCCGGAGCACCAGCTATCAATGTAGTCCCACTGTCAGGATTTGCATCCCTGTAAGGCGCAACCATAACAACACCGGTGATATTAACAGTATCACCAGCCAGGGGGGATGATATTTCACAACCGCTTAATGTATCCTGATTTACATATTGAATATCTCTAATGGATACGTGCGGATAATTCTGCGCAAAAGCTGTCACGGAAATTATCGTCAGCACAAGAAAGAGTAAACTTTTTTTCATAGTACACTCTCCTTAAATTATTATTTTACAACTAAAAATTTTCCGGTTTTAATATCCCCATTGCGGGTATTTCGTACCGTAAACAAATACATACCTGTTGCTATTGCCTGGTCGTTGTCTGTAATCAGATCCCAGGCATGCTCGCCTCCGGACATTTTCTGATTTCCGCCGCTGGAATAATTTTCAAACCATCTTAAATCAGAACCATTACTCTGTTCATTATGAGTAATCCTTTTTACAACATCACCTGATAATGTATAAATGGTTATCTCGCATTCTGATGGAAGGTTATAGAAATAAATTTTTCTCAAACGTTCTGAACTTCCATCCCAGACAGCATGCGAATAATAAGGATTAGGATAAACACCCACCTCAACCGATGGTTCCTCTGAAGGAGGCGTTCCGGGTATTACTCTGTTCAGTGTGGAAAGAGAACTTGATTCAAGGCTCTCAAGATTATTTGAGGGGTCACCTTTATCAAATGCTGTAACAGCAAAAAGGTACTGCCAGCCGTTCAACAGGTTATCTAATTCATATTTATAATAGTACTGCGTGGGATCATTAGGAAAAGTTACCGGCTGATCTAATTCGACTGCTGAAAAACCAGTGTTATAACTAAAGTTATTATTCGTACTGTCAAATTCGGCTAGCAGAACAAGAGAAGACAAAATATCCTGTTTTTGGGAGAGATCGAATCCTGATTCCGTTCTATAAATACGATAACCTTCAAAATCTTTTTTGGCCGATATAGGATCAACGGAACTTTCCGCTCTTTTATCCCAGTAAATTGTCGCTTTCTGATTTCCGGGAATTACTTTTACACGTGGCAAAACCGGTGGTGAAGGGAGCACATACCTTGTTATTTTTCCGTCACCGTTAAGATCCTCACCCGGATCGAGAACGCCATTTCTGTTTCTATCCTCACCGAAGTAAGCCCTTAATGCCCAGTCAGCATTGGAAAACAAATTAGTTTTCTGTTCCCTGGTATCATAAGCAGCAGGGTCATTGCCGTATTTCTTAGCGCATACTATGGCGTAAACCACATTAAGAGAGTCGCCAGGAGCAATCTTATGAAAAGGACCTTTAGTAATGAGTATTGACCTATTGGAAGGTGTCTTCAAGTCGGCAGGATTTACTCCACTTCCATATCTATTATTTCCACCGAAGTACCCCTGCATCTTTCTGTATCGCTGGATATCATCTATGGGTGAGAAAAAATTCGGATCAACTGCGTTTCTGAACTGCCAGCTGACAAAATTTACAGTTGGTAAAGAATCGCTGCCTGCCTTAAACTTCGCAGGAAGGGCTGGTGTTGATCCCAGCTGCTGAACCCCGACATAACTATCTGTATAACCAATATCGCCGGTAGCATCGAATTCATAAGCTATCTTCAAAGAATCATCATATCCATCACCGCCCTTATTAAAAAATGCTCCATCAAAATGGCGGCCTGTAATTTTCGTATTCCTTACAACCGCATCAGTCCATAGTCCGACATATACACTGTCAATATATTTGTTAGTAACATTTTTAATAGTATAATTCAGGATAACAAAGAAATTAGCAAAGGGAAAATTCCAGGCATAAGTTTCTTCATGGATGCTCAGACCCAGGGGATCATGGTTCTCTATAGGTTCACCGTTGGAATAAACTACGTTCGTGTCAACATAATCCATTACAAAATCCTGGTGAGACACAGCATCCGGTGAATAAAAACGGGAATCAATTAGTGAAGACCTTTCAACAACCTGGCTACCTGGAGAGTTGGTATACTCAAACCCGCCCCCTCTGGAAGACACAGAAGCAGCATCAACAGCTCCGGTGGTTACATAGGGTCCTGTTCTGCCACTGCCGAGGGAATCATTAGATATGAAGCCGCCAATCCAAAGACCACCGTCAAAGATATGCTCAATGCCGCTGCCAAGGGGATATTCGCAGGATGGCTGATCAGGCCAGTATATGAAGCCGTTTCCGTAAGTACCATAGTTTGTAACAGTCAGACCGATATTGCCAACATTGGTATAATGTGAATCGTCATCATCTACAGATTTTTTAACCCTCTTATCGTCTCCCCCGTTGTATGTGAAAGCACAGAAAAGCAGGATTGTCGAAACAAACAGTAATTTATATTTCATCTACAAATTTATTTAAGGATATAAAACAAGAAGAATCTTGTGGATCTATCTATTATTAAAATTACGTGCCAAAAATAACCAGTTTAAGGTTAGGAACAAATACAAAATTGAATTCTTACATTATTTTATTGTTAAATGGCAGAAAAACGGTAGGAAAAATTTCCCCCCCTCCTGAATCGGCTTATCCCCTTATAAATAAAAGCCGCGAATCTCTATTTAATTTTAAAAAATGAAATTAAAAAAGAGCACGAGCATGCTTATCGGCATGGTATGAACTTCTGACAAGAGGAGATGATTCCACAATCCTGAACCCTATATTAAGGCCCTCTTCTTTGTACATACTGAATTCTTCAGGAGTAACAAACCTGTCGACAGGTAGATGATTTTTCGTAGGCTGCAGGTACTGACCGATCGTAAGGATGTCGCAGCCATGCGCAACCAGGTCTTTCATTAAATCGATAACTTCTTCGGGCTTCTCCCCTATCCCAACCATAATACCACTTTTAGTTTTTAATCCTTTTTCTTTGAACCATTTTATAAGGTTAAGGCTTCGTTCATATTTAGCCTGCGGCCTTACAACAGGGTAAAGCCTCGGCACCGTTTCAAGATTGTGATTAAGTATATCCGGCGGGTTCTGCATAATGATTTCAAATGCCTCTGTAACACCGCGGAAATCGGGGATAAGGATCTCTACGGTTGTATCGTACATTTCCTCATTAATTAACCTTACGCACTCTTTGAAAATAAACGCACCGCCGTCTTTAAGCTCGTCTCTGTTTACCGAGGTTATTACGACATGCCTTAAATCGAGTTCTTTAACTGAGTCAGCAACTCTTCCGGGCTCATTCAAATCCAGTTCGTTGGGCATACCGACTTTTATATTGCAGAATCCGCAGCTCCTGGTGCAGGTATCCCCCAGAATCATAAAAGTTGCGCTCTTGTTATTCCAGCACTCAGCCATATTGGGACAGCGGGCCTCTTCACATACCGTATGAAGATGCTGTTTTCTCATCAGTGTTCTAACGTTGGCGTAATTCTCACCTGTAGGCAGTTTAACCTTCAGCCATTCCGGGCGCTTTCCGGGCGACTGTTTTTCCTGCTCAAGTTTTTCTTTTGCTGCTCTCTGATATGCGTTTATTGTTCTCATAATTCTTATTCTGTTTTACATTACTGACGGATCAAAACTCTCCAGTGTATCCTTAACGTACTTAAGGAATTTTCCGCCGAGCATTCCGTCGATTAACCTGTGGTCGTGTGCAAGGGTCAACGCCATTATCGGCTTAATCGCAATTGTATCCGCACCCTCAACATCTATTACAACCGGTTTCTTTGCTACGGTGCCGACACCAAGGATCGCGACTTCGGGCTGATTTATAATCGGCGTTCCAAATATAGCACCGAATACACCATAATTCGTAATAGTAAATGTTCCTCCGGTTATATCATCGGGGGTAAGTTTTTTGGTTCCTTGCCCTGGACGCAACATCATTTATAGCCTTAGCCAGACCGACAATGTTTCTTTCATCTGCTGATTTAATATTAGGTACGATTAGTCCCGTAGGTTCTACAGCCACCGCTATTCCCAGGTTAATAAATCTCTTCTGCAGAATAGTTGTTTCGTCGATAGTTGAATTGACAAGCGGGAATTCTTTCAATGCTCTAACGGAGGCATTGGCAATGAAAGCCATATAAGTAAGCTTAACACCTTCTCTCCTCAGGTATTCTTCCTTATTCTTCTGGATAAAGTTGTGGATCTTCGTCATATCTACTTCAAGCATTGTAGTAACATGAACAGATGTATCGCGGCTATTGACCATGTGCTGCATAATCTTCTGACGAATATTATCCATGGGGATACGCTCAATATCTCCCGAAACCTGTCCTGTGAAAGACGGCTGCGGTTGTGCCTGTGCTGCCGGTTTAGCTTTCTCTTTTTCAGACGGCTGTGCCTTTGGAGCAGGGGTTTCAGTCTGTGCGGCAGGAGCGAATTTGCCCTCACCTCTTTGTTCTATATAAGAAAGAATATCTTTTTTGGTCAAACGTCCTTCCAGGCCCGTTCCTTTTATTTTTGACAGTTCATCAAAGCTCACATTTTCTTTCCTTGCAATATTCAGCACGAGCGGCGAATAAAATCCGCTGTTCTCTCCTTCAACGGACTCTGCTTTTTGCGTGGTGCCGCCGGAGAAAGCTTCATGCATCTGCTGAGGAGCTTCCTTCTTCTGCTGAGGAGCTTCGGGCTGGGCGGCCGCAGGCTTTTCCGCTTTCGTAACCTGAGGTTTTTCCTCTTTTTTCGGCTGAGCAGCAGGGGCTCCTTCACCGGTTGAGAGTCGCGCAACTACTGTCCCTACCTCTACCGTTTCCTGTTCGGCAACAAGTATCTCAGACATTGTTCCGTCTGCTGGTGAAGGAACTTCTGTATCCACTTTATCAGTACTTATTTCAAAAATCGTTTCATCTTTCTCTACCTTCTCACCAACCTTCTTATGCCATTTTAGTATAGTACCTTCCATTACCGATTCACCCATCTTGGGCATTGCGATATCGATAATTTCACCGGAGCCTTCAGCAGCCGGTGCAGGAGTTTCCTTAACCTCGGGCTGCGTTTTCTCAGCTTCCTCGCGTATCTCTTTTTCTTTCTCTTTTTTAGTTTCCGATTTATCTTCGGTTACTTCAACCTGTCTTGGTGCTTCCTCTTTTGCGGCAGCAGCGGTTTCTGCGGATTCTCCGTTCTCACTAATTACCGCAACTACAGTTCCTACCTCAACAGTTTCACCCTCACTTACTTTGATCTGCTGAAGCACTCCGTCAGCTGGAGAAGGAATTTCGGTATCCACCTTATCGGTGCTTATCTCAAAAATTATCTCGTCCCTTTCGACCTTATCGCCTTCCTGTTTATGCCACTTTATTATGGTACCTTCGCTTACGCTTTCACCCATTTTAGGCATTACTACTTCCATCTTAAAACTCCTGGTTTTCTTTTTAATATTCTAATAATTCTTTAATACCGCTGTAAACCCTGTTACGGTTCGGCAGAATTTCGTTTTCAAGTAGCGGTGAATACGGGATATGAGAATCTAAAGCCGCGACCCGCCTTACAGGTCCATCGAGGTACTGGAAGCAGTTGTTTGCTATCCGCGAAGCAATCTCTGCGCCGAATCCTCCCGTGAAGGTATCCTCATGAATAACAATAGCCTTGTTCGTCTTCTTTACAGAATTAAATATAGTTTCTTCATCTATAGGTATGATTGTACGCAGGTCGATCACTTCAACCGAATAACCCTCATCTTCAAGCTTCTTTGCAGCAAGCACTGAATCCCAGAGTGACACGCCGTAAGAAATTACAGTAGCGTCTGTACCTTCTCTTACCACCTTAGCTTTTCCGAAGGGAACCAGGTAATCAGCGTCAGGCTCAGGGGACATAGCAGAGCTCTGCCGGTATAATCCTTTATGCTCACAGAAAAGCACAGGATCGTTTAATCTTACTGCTGTTTTCATTAATCCTTTTGCGTCGGCTGCGTTTGAGGGGAAGGCTATGTAAAGTCCGGGTATATGCGCAAAGATCGATTCAATGTTCTGACTATGATACAATCCCCCGTGAATATAACCGCCGACGGCTACCCGTACAACTACTGGAGCAGACCATGTATTATGCGTCCTGTATCTCATCGTTGCCAGTTCATTCTTCATCTGCATAAAAGCCGGCCAGATATAATCACCGAACTGAATTTCCACCACTGGCTTTAGTCCTGTAACAGCCATCCCGACAGCAACTCCCATAATGCTGGCCTCAGCAAGGGGCGAATTGAAAACCCTGTCGAATCCAAATTTATTCGACAATCCTTTTGTAACAGTAAATACACCCCCCTTATTATCAGCAATATCCTCGCCGAACATATAGATCCGATCATCCCTTTCCATCTCCTCCGCAAGGGCATGGTTGAGTGAATCTACCATTACTATTTTGTTTCCGGAAGGAGTATTCTTCTCATACTCAAGATCCTCCTTCAGATTACTCTCATCGAAGATGTAGGTAGTTGCCGTTTCGGGTTTCGGGTCAGGAGCTTTCAGTGCTTTATCAGCGGCATCATTAACTTCCTTTTCAACTTCCTTCTTCAGCTTCTGGTATTCATCCTCTGTAATCAGCTTCATAGATGTCAGCTTTTTAACGAACAGCTGGATAGGGTCTTTCTGAAGATCCTTTTCCAGTTCTTCAGGTGACCTGTATTTCTTCTGATCATCAGATGAGGAGTGGGATAAAAGCCTTACGACCTCAGCTTCTATCAAGGCAGGACCTTTTCCGCTTTTAATGTATTCAACTGCCTCGGCAACTTTTTCAACGCATTCAAAATAATCGGTTCCGTCAATCTTAACACGGTGAAGGTTGGCAAATCCTGCCATCATCTCAGATACAGATGCCCCCCGGCCTCCGCTCTGAAGATATACGGGAACTGAAATGGCGTATTTATTATTCTCTATTACAAATAATACGGGGAGTTTTTCCCTGCTTGCCCAGTTGACCGCTTCGTGAAACTCACCCTGACTGGATGTTCCCTCGCCGCTGCTTACATAAGCTATATTTCTTTCACCTTTCCTAACCTGGGCTAAAGCTGCTCCCACAGCCTGCAGAAACTGGGTACCGGTAGGACTCGATTGTCCCGGAAGGTTTATATCAGGATGCCCCCAGTGGCATGGAAGCTGTCTTCCTCCGCTGGAAGGATCATCATTCTTGGCAAAGCTCTGAAGAAAAAAATCGTAAGGTTTAACGCCAATAGACAGACTCAGAGCTAAATCGCGGTAATACGGAAAAAACCAGTCCTTTTGGGGATTAAGAGCAAGTCCTGTTGCAACCTGAATGGCCTCGTGTCCCGAACCAGCAATATGAAAGAACGTTCTGCCCTGTCTCAGAAGGTTCATCGCTTTATTATCAATCGTACGTCCAAGCTGCATTAACCTAAGGGCCTTAAGTGCTTCTTCCTTAGATATTTGCGGGCTTTTACCGGATTTCGTGTCTACACCATTTCCACCCTTGCCATTCGAGCGGTTCTCTTTATCTTCACTTTTCTTTTTTGATCTTTTACTGGTTGCAGAGGTATTCTTATTTGAAGTTCTCTTAGCCATTACAAACCTTTCACTTAACTGTAGTTAAATTAACAGAAAATATCTCTTCTTTTGTTACCTGGGTGACATCCTTATATCCAAAAACCCCGGTGAAATTCTTTACTATTTTTGTTTTAACTTCATTTATAGGGACTTCTCTTTTTATCTCTCTTTTTATTGAAGTTACATCCTTATCTGATATTCCGCAGGGAATGATCCCGGAGAAGAATGAGAGGTCAGTATTGATGTTAAAAGCAAAACCATGCATCGTAATCCAGCGGCTTACCTTGATGCCTATTGCCGCAATCTTCCTGTCTTCCACCCAAACACCTGTGTATTTTGGTTCTCTCCCCCCAGTTATGCCGTAACCAGAACAGGTTTGAATAATCGTTTCTTCCAGGGCACGAAGATATTTATGTGTATCGGGCTTCCAGGTATTTAAATTTATAATCGGGTAGCCGACTATCTGTCCCGGTCCGTGATAAGTTATATCACCTCCACGGTCGATATCATAAACTGAAATCTTATTAGCCGAAAGATATTCCTCCGATCCAACCAGGTTATTATGATCAGCGGTCTTTCCAAGTGTATAGGTATTAGGATGTTCGAGCAGATATATTACATCGGGGATTTTATTCTTTACCCTCAGCTCAAATGTTTGTCTCTGAAGATCCCATGCTTCCTTATAATCAATGAATCCCAGATCGCAGTAATATAACTTTCTTACTTCATCCATAATCTTAAATATGTATAGATTCACCATACGCCTGTGCGGCAGCTTCCATTATTGATTCGCTCAATGTAGGATGTGCGTGTACAGTCTTAATAATCGATTCCGCGGTTGCCTCAAGGGATTTAGCCAGAGCGGCTTCAGCTATCATTTCAGTAGCCTCAGAACCTATTATATGAACACCGAGAATCTCTCCATACTTTGCATCAAAAATAAACTTCACAAATCCCTCACGCTCACCGATGGCAAAAGCTTTGCCGCTGGCCATAAAAGGAAATTTCCCGATCTTAATATCGTAGCCGGCTTCTTTAGCCTTATCTTCTGTAAGACCTACGCTTGCTACCTGAGGCTGACAGTAGGTACAACCTGGAATATTCTGATAATTTATTTCGGGCGGATTGAGGCCTTTGATAGTCTCAATGCAGTGGATCCCCTCCGCAGACGCAACGTGCGCCAGCCAGGGAGGACCGATAACATCGCCTATGGCATAAATCCCACGGATGTTAGTGCTGTAATTTGATTTATCGACCTTGATATGGTTCTTAAACAATTCGATTCCGAGATCCTCGAGTCCAAACCCTTCAACATTCCCGGTAACGCCGATAGCGTTTAAGACCTTATCAGCCTTTATTGTTTTCTTCTCACCCTTAACTGTGAAAGTTACTTCAGCCTTCTTTCCCTTCACCTCAGCTTTTTCAACCGTGGCTTTAGTAAAGATATCAATCCCTTTTTTCTTAAGACTTCTCTGCAGCGTCTTAGAAACCTCCTTATCCTCGATAGGAAGAATTTCATCCAGCATCTCTATTACAGTGACCTTTGAACCAAAAGCATTATAGAAGTACGCAAACTCAATGCCTATTGCACCGGCACCTATAACAACAAATTCCTCAGGAAGCTTTTCAAGCAGCATTGCTTCAGTACTTGTTATTATCACTTTACGGTCAACAGGTATAGAAGGAACCGTCCGGGGCCTGGCGCCTGTAGCTATTATAATCCTATCGGCAGTTATAGAATCTATCTGCTTTCCATTGGGATCAAATATGTCAATCTGTCTTTCGTTAGCAAATTTCCCATAACCTCTTATTCTATCGACTTTATTCTTCTTTACAAGTATCTCTACGTTGTTTGTTATCCTGTCTGATATCTCCCTGCTTCTTTTAATTATCCTGGTAAAATCAAAGGAGAGTTCTTTATATTTAATTCCGAAATCTTCATTATGATTCTTTATCTGCTCGTAAATTTCAGCGTTTTTAAGAAGAGATTTTGTTGGAATACAGCCCCAGTTGAGGCAGATTCCGCCAAGATTCTGAGAGTCGATTACAACAGTTTTAAATCCAAGCTGACCGGCACGTATAGCCGCTACGTAACCGCCAGGCCCCCCTCCAAGAACTGCAATTTCATAGTTTTTCGCCATAATCTGGCTGCCTTACTTTTGTTTAGTGGATGTTCAAATATAAAGAAGCCTCTACATAAATAAAAACATCAAGGAGCACTTTTGGCTTAATTCCAGATGATATGTGACCCACCGGTCATATTAACTTCCGGATCATCGCCAGTTAAAACGATTCCGTCTTATCATCGGGATAATAGAAGTTCTTCAACCCCATCTGCTCAAACAAGGATTTAAGGTATTCCATCTTAACATTATGACCGCCCACGTTTATTGTTCTGAGAAATGCAATATATTTACCCAAAAGAATACCTCCTGTCTGGAATAAGAATTAAAGATTGCTTCACCATTAATTTGGCCGCAATGAAAATAATTTGATTGAAATTTAAGTAAATAAAGCATATAATATATTTTATTAAATAATAGTCTGATTCGCTTCGCTGCCAATCAACTTCTAATATAATTACTTTCAATATTTCTGTTTAATATTTCATCAAACTTTCCCCAAAATATGCGTTGAACCGTCTTAGAACCGTCCTTACTCCGTGATAAAAACTACCTAAACACGGGTATTCCATAGTCTGAAAGATCTTTCAGATCAGGATCTTAGCTGTTATGCAGAGGAATTATATCCAGTCGGGAGCTACGGCATCGAGAAGGCGTCTTGTAGTTTCGCGGTTATGTCTTTCTATTTCATTTTTTCTGGGAATCGGATCGAAGGCGGGAAGGATGTCATCAAGGGTTTCCGGAATTTCTTTACCTATCTTTTCACTCCATTTTTTCCTCCATTCGACAGGCAGTTTTCCGGAGTAGTCCTTTCCAAATAAAGTCAGGTAAAGTATCGTCCATATCCTGAAGGCAGCAGTGATCGAATAACCTCCACCGAGGGTGAACAATACCCTGCCCTTACTTTTTTCATCAGCCAGTTCTATCACTCTTTTATAAATTCTGCGGTAATCCTGAGTAGTTAGAAGAAGATCTGCCAGGGGATCGGTAAAGTGAGCATCGGCTCCGGACTGAACGATTAGCGCGTCAGGCTTAAACCAGTTGAGCGCGGGTTCCAGCACTCTATTCATTACTTCAAGGTATGATTCTCCTTCAGTAAACGGTTCCAGGGGGACATTCAATTTTAAAGAACGCCCCATTCCCTGTCCCAATTCATACAGCCATCCGGTTCCGGGGAATAAATATTCTCCCGATTCGTGGAAGGAAATTGTCATTACATTCTCATCAGTATAAAAGATTTCCTGCACACCGTCGCCATGGTGAACATCAAGATCAAGATAAACCACATGCCAGCCTTTTTTTGTCATTTCTTTAAGAGCCAGCGCAAGATCATTATAAATACAGAAACCCGAGGCAAGCGATCTATGTGCATGATGAAATCCCCCTCCCATCTGAAGCACCTTATCTGTCTTCTCCTGAAGAAGCAGTTTTGCTCCCAGCAGTGTGCCCCCTGCCTGAATGCGTGCGGCTTCAGCCATACCCGGAACGATTGGATTATCGAGAGTACCCAAACCGTAAGATTCAGCATCAACTGAATTATCACCGGAGCTAAGTCTCTCCACATCATTAACATAACTCAGGTCATGTATTTCATACAATTTTTCAGCAGGAACAGAGTCCGGTCTTACGGCATCCTTCAAAAAGCCCAGTTCCTTCAATAAATCAAGCGCCAGCTCAATTCTGAGAGGATCAAATGGATGTCCCTCGCCAAGGTTGTATTTACTATATGCAGGATGATATATTATTTCGCACATGCTATATGAACCGGCCATACCACATCAAAACCAGCATTGCAGAGAGCTTCCGCCAGCAATTTCATTTCGATTGTTCCGACACGGAGTACAAGTCTTATTTTATGATTTTTGTCAGGATAGGTTAATATTGAATGAATGTTCACTTTCCTCTCAGCAATAAGGGCAGTGAGCCTTGCCAGTTCTCCGGATCTGTCGGGAAGCCTCACATCAAGGCGGCCAGAAGGCTGGTGGATTCCTGTAAGCCTGAGCAGCGCATCCAGCAGATCCATCCCCGTTACTATTCCAATTAGTTCATTTTCCTCCACCACAGGAAGACATCCTATCTTAAGCTCACGCATGGTACGAGTTGCAATCTCAATCGGATCTGAGGGATGGGTAGTCTTTACGGGGTGACTCATTACCTTCTCAACAGCCGAGCTGGTATCAAAAGGATAAGTTGAGAGCAGGCTGGTAGCTAACCTAAGGTCGCGGTCTGTTACAATCCCCACGATCTTACCGTCACTAACTACAGGCAGATGCCTGATGTTTTTTTCTTCCATTATTTTATATGCTTCCTTAAGCTGAGTACCCGGTGAAACAGTAACCGGGTCAGGATGCATAACTTCACGAATTAACATTTCGGTTTCCTCGATGTTAAAGTTCTAATATGCCGGCCTCTCCGCGCCGCCTGATTTAATTTTCAGTGAGATCTCACCAATGAGCAAAGGACCGCCGACCCCGGCAGCTTTAGCCTCAAATTCCCACAGCCAGGGAATTTCCTCGATCATCTGTGAGAGTCTTCCAATCAGTTCTCCTATCCCCTTCTTCTCCGGCAGGTTTAACTCCTGTAAAGTTTCTTCAAGATCGATATCGGTGAGCGGAGTTATCCTGAGCACTGATTTTAATGCACCAATATTGACCTCGATAAGAGGGCCAAATAACGGATCGGGTTTAACACGGATTCCCAGCACAGGTGCTCCCCAGGGCTGGGTGGCGGCCGACGCAATTCCAAAATACTTCAATAAGTTGGAGGCTTTCTCCTTCTCGATTCTCACTATGGTCTGCTGCCCCGCAATCTTCTCAAGTTCTTTCTGGATGAGCGCCCGGGCTTCACCAGGATTGACGTCCTTGAACCAGACAAGCTTTCCGCCCGGCTTCTTACGGTATTCAACATACTTTACAATACGGCCGAGAGCGCTTACTGCCGATTCAGGAAAACGGAAGGCCGGAAACTGAATGGTTTTATTGCCGTCGCCCGATTCATCTTCAATAGATATGGTACCCTGGGCTCCCATTAAGCACAGAAGGACCGTCTTTTGAATTCCGGTTTTCTCCTCAGCATACTTTACACCTCTTCTTATCGCGGCTTCGATTGGTTTGGTTGAACATTTACCCACGCAGGCAAAACCGACAAGAAGAGCATCCACATCATCACTGGAAAGCGCCTCTTTAACAGCCGCTTCATATTTATCAGGAGAAGTAAAAGCGCCAAGGTCAATTACGCCGGGACCGCTGACATCCAGGTAATTTATTTCACAGGCATCAGCAAATAAAGTAGCTACTCCCGATGAATTAGCGATAATGCTTACACGGTTACCCTTCGGCAGAGGCTGGTTAACAAGTACAACAGCAACATCGAACAGGTCCTCGAGAGTCGGGGCAAGTATAATCCCGGTCTGCTGAAACAATGCCTCCAGCTCCCTTTCACCAGCTCTGATTGCACCGCTCTTCAGTTCAGTAGTTTTCCTTCCGGCAATACTCTTACCGCTCTTAATACACAGGATCGGCTTTTTACTGGTCATCCGCCTGGCAATTCTTACAAACTTGCGGGGGTTACCGAATGTTTCGAGGTAAAGGATAGCCATCTTTGTATTAGGATCCTCCTCCCAGTATTGAAGGAGATCGTTGCCGGAAACATCCGCACGGTTTCCCGCGGAGACAAACGTAGTGAAACTGACACCTTTTTCAAGAGCATAGTCAAGAATTACGAGACCTAAAGCAGCGGAGTGTGAAAAGAATCCTGTATGTCCGGGGGGCATAATCTGAGGAGCCATACTGGCATTAAGTCTTACCTTAGGATCCGTATTCATAACACCGAGGCAGCTGGGGCCGAGAAGACGAACACCGTGAGCTCTTACCAGTTCGGCCAGTTTCTTCTGACGCTCGAGTCCCTCCACGCCGGCATCAGCGAACCCCGCAGAAACGACAACCAGTCCTTTCGTCCCTGCTTTAATAGCTTCCGAAGCAACATCGTAAACCCTTTCCGCGTTCACCGCAATCACGGCGAGATCTGCTTTTTCAGGTAGTTCACTTATAGACGAATACGCTTTAATACCGTTAACAGAATTTGTATTAGGATTTATAGGATAGATTGTTCCTGTAAAATGAGCCGAGAGAATATTCCTGAAAATAATATTACCAATTGATGAAGGATCTCTTGAAGCGCCGACTACAGCTACAACCTCAGGTCTGAGAAGCGGGAGGAGAGAATTTGCCACAGCAATTCTTTCACGCAGTCCAGCTATCTCCCACAGCGCGCCCGCACTTCCTACAGGAAGCTCAATATGAACTGTATCAGAATTCCAGACCTGATGTCTCTCAAAGCCCGAGCTCTTAAATACATTTATCATCTGCTGATTATCGGGGAGAACTTCAGCCTCAAACTCGATAAATCCGTTAGCTGCGGCAATCCCGGCCAGTCTCTCTAAAAGCAGAGTACCGATTCCTTTACCCTGGTAGCCATCCTCTATAAGAAAAGCAACCTCCGCTGTATGTCCGTTACCTACAGCGATATAATTACCGAGTCCTACTACCTTTGAATCCTTTGTATCACCTGAAATCGCAAGAAGGCAGCCGCTGGACTTAAGATCGCCGCTGCAGAGCTGTTTTATAACATCCGATGATACATGGGAAATCGACGCCATAAACCGCATTCTAAGACTTTCGCGGGAAACCCGGGTCATAAAAGATTCAACTTTAGGAATATCACTTAGAGAAGCAGGCCTGAATATCAGTCCCTGTCCGTTTTTAAGTAAGACGTGTTCTTTGTAGGTGAGACCTTCTGTAATTATTCTGAACATTGGTTATTATTTCCCATTATTAACCATGGGAATAATATATAAAAAAAACGGAGGTTCCAAGTGAAGGAACCTCCGTGTAATTAATCAGGACATATTCTTTATTTCTTCAACAACCTGGGGATTAGCCAGTGTTGTAATATCGCCGGTATCCTGCTTGTTAGCGATTGCCGAAAGGATACGGCGCATAATTTTGCCCGACCTTGTCTTCGGCATATCAGAAACAATCCATACCTTACCAGGTTTAGCGATTGGGCCTATTTCACTGGCCAGAGTTGCAGAAACCTTCTTTTCAATTTCCGCGCTCGGCTGAATGCCCGGTTTTAAGGAAACAAATATATGAGGAATTTTTCCTTTTATAGGATCAGCAACAGGAACAACCGCAGCCTCACCGACTTCCTCACACATAAGCGCGGCGGATTCGAGTTCCTTAGTACCAAGCCTATGACCCGCAACATTGATTACATCATCAATTCGTCCGAGAATTCTGAAGTAACCGTCCGGGGCTTCGACTGCTCCATCACCTGCAAAATAAGGCCAGTCTTGCCACTTTTTACTTTCAGGATCCTTATTATATCTCTCATAATATTGTCTTACGAACCTGTCATCATCGCCCCATATCGTAAGCATTCTGCCCGGCCAGGGATTCTGGATGCAGATGTTACCCGCTTTACCGCTTCCTGCAGGAAGAGGTTTTCCTTCTTCATCGAAAATGATGGGATAGATTCCAGGTACACCGGGTCCAGCACTTCCGGGTTTCATTTTATGAATGCCCGGTATAGTTGAGCACAGGAAACCGCCCGTTTCTGTCTGCCACCATGTATCAACTATAGCGGCCTCTTTTTTGCCTACGGTATTATAATACCATCTCCATACTTCCGGTTCGATAGGCTCACCAACGGTAGTCATATGTTTGAAGTGATAATTGTATTTTGAAGGTTCATCGGGACCAACACGGCGGAGTGCACGAATTGCTGTAGGTGATGTATGGAATATATTTACATCCAGTTCCTCTGCAACACGCCAGGGTCTTCCTGCGTCAGGATGAGTAGGCACGCCTTCAAATATCACTGAAGAAGCGGCGAGTGCAAGGGGTCCGTAAATGATATAAGAATGTCCAGTAATCCACCCGATATCAGCCATACACCAGTAAACATCTTCAGGATGAATATCCTGAATATACTTTGATGTTCCTGTTACATATGACATATAGCCGCCGATAGAATGCTGGGCGCCTTTAGGCTTTCCTGTTGAGCCCGAGGTATACATAATAAACAGTGTACCTTCAGACGGCAGCTGCTCGGGTTCCACTTTCTGATGATAATAATCTTTGATTACATCGTTAACCAGGAAGTCTCTTCCCTCTACAAGTGGGGTTTTAGCCGAATATTTTCCGGGATAACGTTCAAATATGAGCACTTTCTCTACTTTCTGGCCTTCCTTCTGTGCTTCATCGCAGGCTATGTCAGCTTTCTCCTTATGATCTATCAACGTTCCTGCTCTGTAGTAGGAATCGGCAGTTACAAGAACCTTGCTCTTGGCATCTGCTACTCTCTCGCCGCAGGCCTTACCTGAAAAGCCGGAAAATACCTGGGAGTGAATGGCACCTATTCGGGCACAGGCGAGCATTGCAACAGCGATCTCAGGGATCATAGGCATATGGAGAGTTACCGTATCACCTGGTTTAACGCCGCAGAAATCCTTCAGCAGAGCCGCAAATTCATTAACCCGCACATAAAGTTCCTGGTAGGTGATATGCTGAATTGCTTCATCTTCGGGTTCAGGTACAAAATGGATGGCCGTTTTGTTTTTATACTTATCGAGATGCCTGTCAATGCAGTTATAAGAGGCATTTATCTTCCCTCCTGTAAACCATTTAAAGAAAGGAGGATTGTTTGAATCGAGCACTTTATCGTAAGGCTTATACCAGTCGAGCATATCTGCATATTCTTTGAAGCAGTCAGGAAATTTTTCCATCGAGAATCTATCAAAGATCTTTTCATCCTTTACGTTCGCCTGCTGAGCAAATTCTTGTGTTGGAGGGAAATAGCCCTCTTCTTTCCAGTGCACCGCTATCTGAGATTCGGATACTTCATCATTAATGTTTGTTGACATCAGTTTACTCCTGTAATTTATTTTTTAATGAACTCTTAGCCTATAGGCAGTACTGATCTTCCATAAGTTTCGTTCAGTACCTGAGCGAGGGCAAGATAAATAGCGGAAAAACCGCAGAATATACCTTCCCAGCCGGCAAATGTTTTAATAGCTGCACTTCCTGTTGCATCACCTAGTGCCAGGAGCCAAAATAATATAAACAGAGTAAAAAATACAACCTGCAGAGCTTTGTTATGTTTTAATGTGGCAATCCACATAACAAACGTGAACAACCCCCACATAAACAGATAGGCAACCATAGCGCCTGTTTCGGCCGCTGCCACACCGCCCCAGTTAGGCATTAAGATCAAATACACAAGTGTAAGCCAGAATAATCCATATGAAGTAAAAGCTGTAGTACCGAATGTATTGCCTTTCTTCCATTCCATCCAGCCGGCAAAAATCTGGGCAGCGCCGCCGTAAAATATTCCCATTGCAAGGATCATGCTGCTTAAACCGAATAAGCCTGCATTATGAAGATTTAGTAGTACTGTAGTCATACCGAATCCGAGCAGACCAAGGGGAGCCGGATTTGCCGTATGATCGGCAATGTGTGTTGTAGCTGAAGTCAGATCTTCCAGTACATTGGATTTTTTTGAAGCGGTTTCAGCAACGTGAGTTGTCTCAGACATAAGACCTCCTTATTTGATTTAGTTGATTAATAGAGATTCCACAGTTATCTCTCTGTAAAATCTGATTTTCTGAGTCATTCTTATAAATCGTATTTGAATTGCCGCGGTTCAAAATTCTCCCTCTTTTTTCCGCCGATCTTCATAGTTTTTATACACGTACATCTGAAATGGTGAACGCAATGGAACAGGAATCCAAAGAATATGCCACCAAATTTAATTGCTAAATATCAATTAATTGAGAAAATGAGAGACGGAGCCTGGCGGAGAATCACCACCCCCGGCTAATTTTCGCCAGGTCATTTTTTTAATAAATAGATTGAGTAAAGGCAATTTCTTTTTTATTTTTAGTAAAATTAATGGAAGTTCCGTGTGAAAACTTTCGTTCTCTTAACCATTATTCTTATTCTCTGCATAAACTTCCCTGAGCGGGGGCAGAATAAGGAGGTTAAGATATCAGGACTCATAACAGATGCTTCAACCGGCGAAGCACTGATAAGAACAAATATCCTCCTTTATAAAGACACCCTCTCCTTGAGCTCATCACCCCTGCGCGGTGCTGTAACCAATCAATTCGGGTTTTACGTTATTCCCGATATTCAGCCTGGAGATTACTTCCTGATAGCAAGATACATCGGTTATAAAACTGCTGTACGTGAATTGAAGGTTGAGGGCTTAAAACCTACTTTCAGTTTCAACATTGAGCTTGAACCAGAGAATATTAAGCTTCAAGAAGTTATAGTTAAGGGCGAAAAGAAGAGTACTCCTGAAATCAGCACGGTGGATATCTCACCCGATCTCCTCAAAAAACTCCCTTCCCTCAGCGGTGAAGTTGATCTCTTCAGAGCCCTTCAGATGCTGCCAGGAGTTGCTACGGTTTCAGAATTGTCTAACGGACTTTACGTACGCGGCGGATCGCCTGACCAGACGCTTACCCTGGTTGACGGAATCATTATTTACAATCCTTCCCATCTTGGGAATTTTGCCAGTACTTTTAACTCCGATGCAATTAAAGATGTCAGGCTTATAAAAGGAGCCTTTCCTGCAGAGTATGGCGGAAGGCTGTCGAGCGTACTGGATGTAAAACTGCGTTCAGGAACAAAGGAATCTAACAAAGGGATCATCAGTCTTGGCGCGGTTAATTCGCACGCCTCTTTTGAAGGTCCTCTGGGTGAAAACGCGACGTATATGATTTCAGGCCGCAAGATGTATTACGATTTGTTCCAGAAGAAATTTGACAAGAATTCCACAATACCTCGTTACAACTTTTACGATATAAGCGGTAAAGTAACCAGGAATTTAAGTGAGCAAAGCGTGCTTTTTGTAAGTGGTATGTACAGCCAGGATAATGTTTATAGTCCTGCCTCCAGCAACACAAGCTATGATATTTCCTGGAAGAATTTTGCTGCAGGACTTAACTGGATACAAATAAATTCGAATTCAATATTTACAAACAGCCTGGTAAGCTATGTTGACTATAATTTTAAATCGATCATAACAGATAGTCTCACCCCCGGCACCCTTTCAAACTATTTTTCCACCTCCGATCTGAAGGACTTTTCTGTTAGACAAAACGTTGAGATTCACTGGAATGAGAGCAACACCTCGAAGATGGGATTTGATCTCGCATTTCATAATTATCATTTATTATACAGCGATTTATATGACCCGATAATCGAAACCGATCCATTTGCGGGATTCGATCTTAATTCACTGGAGGGTTCTTTATATCTTCAAAATGAATCACACATTACCAGCGCTCTCTTCACTAATATCGGGGCGAGGGTCTATTATTTCGACAAACAAAAATCCCTGAGCTTTGAACCAAGGATTTCGGCCGATTATTCTCTCTTTTCAAAATTCAGGATAAAGGGAGCTTTCGCGATAGCTCATCAGTTTCTTCACCTGATAGTAAGAAATGATATTGCGCTGCCCACTGATCTTTGGTATCCTTCAACCAAAAATATCATACCCGGGAAATCTATACAGTATGTGGGAGGATTCGATTATACCCTGCCTGATTATTATTTCTCAATCGAGGGTTACTACAAAAGCCTGAAAAATCTTTATGAATTCAAAAACAATCCTTCACTTGACCCCCGAAAGAATAATATCGATGATCAGTTCGTAAAGGGCGAAGGTGAAGCTTATGGAGTTGAATTTTTTATTAACAGAACGCTTGGAGCTTTTACAGGATGGGCAGGATATACCCTTTCCTGGACACGTGAAAAATTTGATGAGCTTAATGCCGGAAAAGTCTTCTATCCACGGTATGACCGCAGACATGACGTCTCCGTTGTTCTTACTTATGAACCTGATGAAAGATGGACCTTCGGGGCTACCTGGGTTTATGCTTCGGGCCAGGGCTTTACTCTCCCTATCGGACAATATTTATTTAACGGAACAGGACTGGAAGAATCCTCGGGCATCAATTATAATTACACCGAAAGAAACGGATACAAGCTTCCCCCCTTTCATAAACTTGATCTCAGCACTTCCTATAAGTTCATTTGGGCAGGCCTTAAATGGGAGGCATTCCTGAATATTTATAATGTCTATAATAGGAATAACGCCTTTGCCCGATATGTTATTTATGAAAAAAATGCAGAAGGAAATGATGTGCCGAAATTAAAACAGGTAAGCCTTTTCCCTGTAATTCCCATGGTAGGAATTAAACTGGAATTTTGATATGCTTAGGAACTTAGTTTTACTAATACTTTTAGCGATGCTGGCCTCTTCCTGCGAGAACAGTACCGATGTAACTATTGATCTTCCCTATAAGGAATATACAGTAGTTGAGGCTCAGCTTTCCGCATATGAAACCTTCAAGGGAGTTAGAATTACACACACTCTTCCGCTTGATGAACCATATGATATAAACAAAGCAGAGATAAAAGATGCCTTTGCCTACATAGTTGAAAATAATATCAGGACTTATCCGCTTCATTACACTCAAAACGGAATGTATTTTGCGAACGGAGATTTTATAATTTCGCCCGACAGCAAGTATGAATTTTTCGCACAGGTTGGTGATAAAACCATATACAGCAAAACTATTGTACCTGACAAACCAGTAATAAAAGAAGCGTCAAATTCGGATAACCAGTATTTATTTGCCCGTATTGACGCAAAACCCGGCGAAGCCTATGGCGCTGCGTGGATTATCGCAAATGCTTATACTCGTGCTGATAATTTTTTCTCGGTTGAAACAGCAGAAACATTTCCATCGGAACTTTCAATCAGAACAATTAAAATCCCTTCTCCTTATAATACACCACAATACAGTGATGACTTCTTCATAAGGGTTTACGCTTTCGATAAAGCCTATAAAGATTATTTTATAACCAGCCCTAAAGGGAGCAGTATTGATAATGTTTTTATATCCGGAGGCGGATCAGTGTTATGGAATGTATACGGCAGAGACGTTATTGGATTGTTCATAGGAGTAACGAAGGGAGATGCCGTACAGCCATGAAAAAGCAATATATCATATTCTTGTTACTCTCATTCGCTGCGTTTTCTTATTATGGCTGTCTTAAAGACAATCTAACAACCTCCCCTTCATTTACCTTTAATAATTCTGCGGAACTCCTTTTTTATCTTGAAGATACAGGGAATTATATTAATTCCGATCTGATGCCTTCTTTACTAACAGCAGATCAGGTCTATTCAAATACCGATAATTACCTTCTGGTTGATATTCGTCCCGGGAATCAATTCAATACCGGTCATATCGATCATGCAGTCAACGTTTCCCATACAAAGCTTTTTGATTTCCTCGATTCAGCAAATGTATCAGCCGATGAAAAGATTGTCTTAATCAGTCAGAACGGTCAGTCTTCAGCATTTTATACATGCCTGTTAAGATTATATGGATTCAGTAATGCTTACTCAATGAGTTATGGAATGGCTGCTTGGAATCCGGCTTTTGCTGACGAGTGGCTGGAAGCACTACAGCAGGACGACAGTCTGTTTGCATTTTATTCAGCCTTCCCTTCTCCCAAACCATCAATCTCACCTTTGCCCGCAGTTGAGCTTCAGGGTGAATCAATTCCTCAGAAAGCAAAAAACAGGATTAAGGATATCGGTCAAATTGAGTTTGAAGACAATCTATCATCCAGTGAAGGAATCTGTACTATAAATTACATAAAATTTATTCACAACCTGGGAAGCTATTTCCCAGTCTGTTTTGGGCATCCTATTCTGTATAAAGATTTTATTGCAGGTATTTCTCACCCTGAAGGTACAGTTTTATATGATCCTCCTCCCAATGGCTCAGAATTAAGAAGTACTTCTGCCCTGCAGACAATTCCCTCCGGCGCTACTACCGTTATTTATTCAACCGACGGACAGCTAAGCGCTTTTGCGGCCGCTTACCTGAAAGTTCTGGGCTACAACGTGAAATCAGTCCTTTTCGGAGCAAACAACATGTTTTATTATCAGCTGCTGGGTTCACAGAATTTAAATGATGAAGTATTTACCCAATCCAGAATAAGAAACTACCCCTTCGTAACAGGAAATTAACCCTCAACTCATTTCTTTTAATTTTTTTGTAATTTTGATTTAATAATCACTATCAAAGTATTTTATGCCGGATCATAATGTTGAAAAACTGAATGCGGGGGAAAAAGCGGTCGAGTTTATTGAAGATGGAATGCTGCTGGGACTCGGAACCGGCTCCACGGTGTTCTACACTATAAAAAAAGTCGGTGAGCTTATAAAAGAAGGGATGAAACTGAAAGCTGTTTCAACTTCAACTGCCACCTCTCAGCTTGCTTCTTCATTGGGAATTGAAATTCTTCCATTTGAAGACATTACCCTTACTGATCTTACGATAGACGGCGCTGATGAGTTTGATCCTTCTCTAACCGGAATTAAAGGCGGCGGCGGGGCTCTGCTTTATGAAAAGCTGGTAGCGGAAGCATCGCGTAAAGTTATCTGGGTAGTTGATTCAGGGAAAAGAGTACAAAAGCTGGGTAAATTTCCCCTTCCGGTTGAGGTTGTAAAGTACGGATCCAGCCATCTTCTGAAAACATTTAAGGAAAGAAAATATAAGCCTGAATTGAGAATGAAAGACGGCAGTCCTTACATTACTGACGCAGGAAATTACATTATCGATCTGCATCTGGGTGAAATAGATGACCCTGAAGCAATGAACAGAGAAATTAAACTGCTTACGGGAGTAGTGGAAACGGGACTATTTATAAATATTGCAGATATGGTGATTGTAGGAATGAAAGACAGTACCGAAATTGTTCAGAGAAATCCCGAAAAGTTATGAAAGTAGCTGAAAAAGTACTTTCCTTCCCCCTGAAACCGGCCCCCCTTCAAAAAATAGACGATCCCTTCCTTGAGAAGAAAAAGATCACCCTTTATATAAAAAGGGAGGATCTGATCCATCCCCATATTTTTGGTAATAAATGGTACAAACTTAAATATAACCTGCTTGAGGCTGAAAGACAGAAGCAGAAAACATTTTTAACTTTCGGCGGAGCTTATTCCAATCATATTTATGCCGCCGCGGCAGCCGGGAGGTATTTCGGGTTCAAAACTATCGGCTTAATCCGGGGGGAGGAGCATCTTCCGCTTAATCCCATTCTAAGTTTTGCCCGTGAAAATGGAATGATGCTGAATTATTTATCGCGCTCTGATTACAGGCATAAAACAGAAAAAGAATTTATTGAAAAGCTTCACAGGGTTTACGGAGATTTCTACCTGATTCCTGAGGGTGGATCTAATTGTTTTGCGGTTAAGGGATGTTCTGAGATACCGGCCTCCATAGATGTTAGATATGATTATATAGCCTCGGCAATGGGTACAGGGGGCACTGCTGCGGGGCTGATTGCAGGTATGACAGTAGGTGTTAAGTTTCTTGGTTTTCCGGTACTTAAAGGCGCCCGTTTTCTTGAAAATGACACACTAAGGCTTCTATCAGGATTTGCAAAGGAGGATTCCCTTAACTATGAATTGTTTTTTGATTACCATTTCGGAGGTTACGCCAAATCTGATGATAAGCTGCTTTTATTCCTTACGGAAATTGAAGGCAGGATAGGTTTTAAGCCTGACCCGATCTATTTCGGAAAGATGCTTTACGGAATCTACGATCTCATCGGGAAAAAATATTTCCCTGAAAATAAAACCATAATAGCTCTAAACAGTGCACCGGTTAGTTAGATTCCGCTCCCGACACAATCCATCCATATGTATCGGGATCGGAATCATTATGGTCATTATCGCTATTTAACAAAACTACCTGTTAACCTTTGTGAAATTTCTGTTATCGCTGAAATAAGTTTGTCCCGATAAAACTTCTTCCCTGAATTTCTGTTCATCAAGTTTCAGTTTCCTGAATCTTTCCTGCAGGTATTCTATAAATTCTTTTTCACTGAAACCTGCCTTCTCTTTCACCAGAGATTTTTTTTCATCCCTTTTCATATTTGCCATCCACTCGTTTTTTTTCATTCGAAAATATAATATGTATAAAAATGATATTTTGTTGTGTCTAATATTACAATATGAAATATTGTGGAGTGTTAAGTAATTGTTAATTGCCTGTTATGTTTCTGTAAACAGGTTTTACCCGGAATTTTTACCCTTTTATTTTACAGCTCAGAATTACGGCAGGAAATTTATCCATCAATAGGCCTATTTCGGGTTCATCTTCCCATGAAATGCTTTCATCAGTAAGAAGATTCTTTACATTTTTAAAAGCAAACGGAATTTTAAGGCAGGTATTACCCCATATCTTCTTTCCCAGCGGGAGTTTTTCAGGTTCAACAATACCGGTTAAAAATCGCGGAACAGCAATAATTAATGCCTCATCTTCAAATCGCCTCATAAATGAGATAATGCTGTTTTTGTGAATCCCCCCGGCCTTCAGTCTGGAATATCTCCCTGCCTCGAAAAGCTCACGGTTTTCTCTTCTTGCTTTCAGTATTTTATTAATCGTGAACAGCTTTACCGCTCCTGAATGCATACTGGAAAACAGGTAATCAAACAGACTATCGGTACTCTCTGATTCTTTAGCTTTTATTGTTTTCAGAAGATCCTTTCTCAGAGAATAATCGACAGGCCTGCGGTTATCGGGATCAACAAGATTGAAATCCCAGAGTTCCGCTCCCTGGTAGAAATCGGGGACGCCGGGGGCAGATAATTTAATTATGGTTTGCGATAATGAATTGAACATCCCGTAAAATGAACTATACCGGTGAAAATCCAGAAAATCATCCAGGAAAACATTTGACCCGGACTCAGTAAGAATATTATCTATGAAGCTGAGAAATGCATTTTCATAAATTTCATCCGGCTTTACCCATGCCGTATGAACTTTTGCTTCACGGACAACCTTAATTGCATATTCTTTAATCCTTTTCAGAAATACCTCATCAGGTTTCCCTTCAAAAGGCAGAGTTCCAATAAGTGTCTGGTATAAGAAATATTCATCGTTCTTATCGGGAAAAAACCTGCCGTTATGTTCCTTTTTGTACCTCAGGTTCATGTTATACCACTTCCTGACCCTCACATTCCATTCATCGGGAATTTCCGAAATTACATTCATCCTGGCCCTTACATCCTCGCCTCTCTTTGTATCATGCGTGGAGGTAGTATTTAAACTGTATCTCCACTTTATTCCTCTGCTTCTGATTTTTTTATGGAATTCATTTAATGGAATGCCGAATTCCGCAGGATTTGCTCCTACTTCATTGAGTGAGATCAAACGGTTATACACATATAAGGCAGTATCCTCATAACCTTTGGCCATAAGAGGACCTGTAAGCTGCTGGAATTTCATTATAAAATCGATTGATTTCTCATACAGTTCTTCCGACAGGCTGCCATGTTCCATTGTCAGCAAACTACCGATATAATTTATCTCATATTCTAATCTTGGAGTGTTGTATTTAAGCTCGCCGATAGTCTGATTTATATATTCCCTTTCGGCCTCTGAAATTTTTGTCCCATTCACATAAGTTCTGTAAATAGGAAAATGCACCAGGATTTCCTCCAGGGCTGTTTTAATTCCGTTTAGAGTTATATCGGCACCGTATCTGTCGCGCTTCGCTATTTCCTCAACCAGCAGACTCAGCCTCTCCAGCTCCCCCGCCATCCTGGTGTTTATTATAAGCCTTTTTTTATCAGCGACTATGTCATCAAAAGATGAGGCTCTGCGTGTGAACTGTATATATATACGGTTCATTTTATTTTCATTTTTCGTATTGCAGAAAATACCATTTACAAAATTCAGAAAATCGTAGCCGGTTGTGCCTTCCACAGGCCAGCTTTCAGGAAGCTGTTCGTCCTGCTCAAGGATTTTTTCAACCACAAGGTATTTTCCATCTATACGGTCCCTTACCCGGTTAAGATAAACTTCGGGATCGTAAAGGCCATCTATATGATCTACTCTCAATCCATCAATTTTATCCTCTTTAACAAGCTTGAAAATGAGTGAATGGGTTCTGTTAAATACTTCTTCGTTCTCTATTTTTAGAGAAATCAAGCTGCTGATATTGAAAAATCTCCGGTAGTTTATTTCTTCATTAGCAACCTTCCAGAAGGCCAGCCGGAAATATTGTTCTGAAAGCAGCTTATCAAGCAGATCAAAACTTTCAGGATTGTCCTTTCTTCCGTTATATATTTTCATAGTTTCATTTATGTACATTTTAACCTGTTCATCTTCGGAATAGAGTTCCCACAACAGATCCTTAATAAACTTGATCTGGTTGTACCTTTCTTCCATGTCTTCTATTGTAGGCAGGAACTTGATGATGTGAAGGAGTCCAAGCATCCTGATCACCGCCGGGTAATTTCGTCCAACCTTATTCTGAAGCTTCTCAAACCTTAAAGAAAGTATCTCAGCATACGAGCTGAGCCTGACGGGAAATTTATTATCATAATAGTTTATGCTGAAACCGTCCGCATCATATCTTAAAGAAATTTCCTTTCCCTCAAGGGTTTCCTGGTAGTATTTCCCGAGAAATGGGGCAAGCATACGCGGCTTATCGCCGAAATGGACGTAGCTCCATTCTACGTCGAAGAAATTATAGAACCGGGAGTCGGGACCATTCTCAAGAAGGTCCACCAGCATCCGGTTTTCAAAATCGAAGGCCATATGATTCGGCACGATATCCTGCAGCCAGAAAATTCCTTTTTCGTGGGCTTCTTCGATAAGTGTATCGAAATCGTCCGGGGTACCGAGTTCAGGATTGAGCTGGGTGGGATCAACCACATCATACCCGTGCATACTCCCCTTTGATGCCTTAAATACAGGGGATGCATAGATATGAGTAATTCCGAGCGACTGCAGGTAAGGGAGAAGCTTACGGGCTGATTCGAAATTAAAGTCCTTATTAAACTGCAGCCTGTAGGTTGCTTCCGGTAAATTTGTCAATGCGAATGTTCACCTCCAGTTTTTTTTGTAATTCGTTAATATCGTTTATCCACTTTTTCTTATCTTCCCTGCCTTCACGTGCCTCGCTGCTGAACCTATCATAGTTTTCTTTAATTATAGAAAACAAAACATTCTGTGCTTTCCACAGATTAAGGTCGATATCCAGTTCCTGAAGAACTCTGAGAGAATCATTAAGTTCATCAATAATTTCCATATCACCGGGATTCTCACATAATTTCTCCATCAGGGAATTGAGCCGGTTGCTTCCTACGAATCCAAGAGTTGATTTATCCAGTTCAACCGACCAGTATTGAACTTCGTGAAGCAGGTTCTGAAGTTTATCCTGATCGATAGAGCCTGGAACCTGGAACACTTGTTTGAGGTCGGCATTTATCACATATTCAATGGCAGTAAACAGGGCCTTTGGAAGAGGCGTACCGGTCCGCTTCATCGCCTGCATAGTTGCATAATGATTCTTATATACATTTCTGAATGAAACTTCTATTGAGTCAAGCGTCTGGTGCATTATGGTATCAAACACTTCCCTGCTTTTATCCTTAAACAGATACCACAGATTGTAGCTGTGAGTACCGAAATGCTTGTCCATCAAAAGAATCATCTCGGCGATATCCAGCCTGTCGAATGCGCTTTTTATTTCATAGCACATATTGTGATACTCTTCTCGGCTCTGCCATTCCCTTACCCCTCCGTAGAAATGATGATCACCGAGGTAAAGAACAGCAAAACTTATCTGCTGCTCTTCAAGGGTAATTTTAGAACGCATTGTCGGGTGACCCAGGGCGAGCCTGTTCCTGCCTGCAGTAATAAGTTCATAATCGTTTTTAAGTACTTCATAACAGAATATGCCTGATATTTCACTATAGTCCTCAAATAATGAAGATATAGCATAATGAGCAGTAACTCTCAGCAGGTCAATCACAGCAGGTTTAACATGCTTATGGTAAACGTCTCCGCCGTTTTCAATTCCCTTAATATTGCTCGGCGCGTTTTTCAGCCTTTTAACAAATTCTTCTTCAGGATTCTCTCCGGTAAGGTCATTAACCAACTGCATTGCTCTTGCGGCATACTGAATAACCTGTACGGTTTCAATTCCTGATATCTCATCAAAAAACCATCCGCAGCTTGTATACATTAAAAGAGCGTGACGCTGCATTTCAAGCAGTTTCAGAAGACGAATAGTATCCTCTTTATTAAGATTTTTTATGTCATTTTCGGCAAAGACCTTTTTAATGTTATCAGGGTCTCTTTGAAGGATAATCTTAATGTATGAATCTCTTAGTTTCCAGGGGTCTTTCATGTACCTGCCGGCTTCTTTCTCGTATATGGCTATCATCTTGTCCCTCAGCCAGTCCAGCGTTTCCCTCAATGGACCACGCCACTGCTGGTTCCAGTCCGGGTGCATCCCTGTATTGCAGCCGCAGTCTGATTTCCATCGCTCTACTCCGTGTATACAGCTCCAGGAAGTATCATCGATAATCTGCACTTCCCACGCAGGAGGATTTTTCTCAAGGAACTCGCTGTAAATTGTTAATCCGAGATCTTCTTTTTCTTCAACGAGGTGCAGAAAATATGCAAGTGCCATATCTCCATGCTTCTGATGGTGACCGTAGGTTTCACCATCGGTGGCGATATGCGCAAGCTGTACCTCATCATCTTCCCTGTATGTGCCCTCCATCCTTTCTAACAGGTTTGAACCGTCTGTCAGCAGGTCGCCAAAGGCTATTTCCTGGGAAATAGGACCATCATAAAAGAACAGGTTTATCGAATTTCCTGAAGGGAGACGGCAAACATAAGCTCTTTTAGGATCTATCGTCCCTTCTGAAACGTCAGTCCATTCCTCTTCATTAAGCGGTTTAATGGCTTTGGCCTGGCGGGGAGCAAGTATTGTAAATTTTATTCCGTATTCGGCAAGAATCTCGAGTGTAAGTGTATCTACGGCAGTTTCTGACAGCCACATACCTTCAGGTTCGCGGCTGAATCTTGACTTAAAATCTTCTATTCCCCAGATCACCTGTGTTCTTCTGTCTCTTTCATTGGCCAGGGGCATTATAATGTGGTTATATACCTGGGCTATCGCTGAACCGTGACCGGAGAATTGCTTTCTGCTTATAATGTCGGCTTCCAGAATTTTATTGTAAACCTCAGGCTCATGCTCCTCCATCCAGGATAGCAAAGTAGGACCGAAATTAAAGCTTATCTTAGAATAATTATTTATAATATCGATTATATTCCTGTTGACGCCGAGTATCCTTGAAGCTGTATTAGGATTGTAGCACTCGGCGTTGATCCTGTCGTTCCAGTCTCTGTAAGGGTAAGCAGAATCCTGAACTTCAATTTCCTCAAGCCAGGGATTCTCACGCGGCGGCTGGTAAAAATGTCCATGTATGCATATAAACCTGTTCATCATCCAAGCTCCGATTCATAGAGGGAAAAATTATACTCCGGCACTGATATTTCATGTACCGTATCATCAGCCATATCGGGCATTGTGCTCCCCGGTCCGTTCCATTTTTTGTCGTCGGATGAATCCAGTATTTTCTTCCAGACGCCCGAAGGAAAACGAAACTCAGCTGTTATTTTCTTATCATTAAAGTTCATCAGGGCAAACAGCCTGCTGCTGTTCTTCTTACGTTCCATGGTTACTAATTTAAGTTTATCGTAAGACTCCGTATGCGTATCTCTCCTGTCGTAATTATTAAGGGCAGGAATTGTTTTTCTTTTTTTAATGATATCCTTATAAAATGCCAGCATCGCTTTATGGTTATTGGTTTTAATTTTCCCCCAGCCGAGCTTCGATTTAGTAAAAGTCGATTCCGCATGGGGATCGGGGATCTCACCCTCCCAATTGAACGATGAGAATTCTTCGCTTCTACCTTTCTTAACTGCCTGATTCAGATTTTCATCGAGAAAGCTTACGAAATAGAGGAAAGAATTATTTTCTGCGTATTCTTCACCCATAAAAAGCATCGGCATCGATGGGGAGAGTATCAGCGCTCCGGCAGCCAGCTTTAATCCTTCGAAGGGGATCAATTCCGAAAGCCTTTCGCCGAACGCGCGGTTGCCCACCTGATCGTGATTCTGAATAAAATGCACAAACCTGTCGAACGGGAATTCATCCGGGGACCTGCCATGCTTCCGTTTCCTGTACTGAGAATACCGGCCGTCGTAAACAAAATTGTTCTTTATCGCAGCCGCCAGGTTTTCAGTACTTCCAAAATCGCCGTAATACCCGTCCGATTCCTTAGTAAGCAGAGTATGTATCGAATGGTGGAAATCATCGCTCCACTGAGCATCGCAGCCGAAGCCGTAATCATCCCGCGGTCTTATAACCTTAATATCATTCAGATCGCTTTCCGCTATAAGGTAATGTTTCTTTCCGCTGGATTCAGAAAACTTATCAACCTCAGCAGACAGTTCTGCCAGAAAAGGATAAGCACTCAGATCATTTACAGCATGCACGGCATCAAGGCGAAGCGCATCGATATGATAATAAGCCAACCAGTAAACGGCATTCCATATGAAATAATTTCTAACATGATCTGAATATGCCTGGTCGAAGTTAATAGAATTGCCCCAGAGCGATTTATATTTATCAGTAAAATAGGGACCGAATTCATGTAGATAATTTCCTTCAGGACCAAGGTGATTATAAACTACATCAAGAATTACCGATATTCCTTTTTTATGGGCTTCATTTACGAGTAGTTTTAACCCGCCGGGTCCTCCGTAACTGTTCTGCGGTGCGAAAGGAAATACTCCGTCATATCCCCAGTTCCGTTCCCCCGGAAACTGGGCAACGGGCATAATTTCTATTGCTGTAATACCAAGTTCTTTAAGGTAATCGAGCTTACCGGCGGCGGCCTCAAAAGTACCTTCAGGGGTGAATGTGCCTGTATGGAATTCATACATAATATAGTCCTTCAGAGGCAGTGGATTAAAGTCCTTATCCTGCCACTCGAATGAGGAATGATCAACAATCTGTGAAGGCCCGTTTATTCCTTCAGGCTGGAAATTAGAAGCCGGATCACCCCGCTTATTACCGTTCAGCAGATAATAATAATTCCGGCCGGGTTTAATATCTTTTACAGAAACCTTCCAGTAATCTTCATTATCCTTTTTCATTCGTATCTTTTTCTCCTCATCGCTTAAGTAGAGATCAATCGCATTTTCAAACGGGGCCCAGACTATAAACTCACATTCGTCGGGTGTATAAACAGCACCTATCTTTTTCATTTATTCCTTAGCTTAATGTTACAGTATCCGTCAATTATATCAGAATAAAGACAGTAGGTTTATACTAACAGTCACATTTATAATTTTTTTCATAATTAATAAATGTGCTGTACTCAGAAACACAAAAAATTATTTTGTCAGCAGATTTGTAACCACCCTTAATCCTTCCACCGGTATTTTCAGCCAGCTTGCATTGCGCGTAATTCCCTTATCAATTTCAGAAAGCATTTTTTCAATCATATATACGTTGACAAGAAAATCGACCTGCTTCTCATCGGGCGGGAAAAAGTCATTCCCCGCTGCTGCAGCCAGGTAGCCTCTCAAAAACTTATTGCTCATACAGAACCACCAGCGGTTCGCGAAGGCATTATATACAGTTACATCTTCAGATAATAGATGGCCGAATTTCTGCAGCGAAGTATGGGCGGCAAAATAAATTGAGCCGATTATACCGGCTATATCCCTGAAGGGAGAGCGTTTTAATCTTTTTGTACTTGATGCAATAGCAGGCTGACCCTCAAAGTTGATAAAAAGGAAATCCCGTCCGGTAAGCAGGATTCTCTTTAAATTAAGATCGCCGTGGATACGGATCTTCTTTGCGTTGAATCTTTCTTCAAGCAGGGGTTTCAGGTAATTGATGATCATCTCCTCCCTGTCTATTATCTCTTCCATATTCTCCGTCTCTTTGCCGGTATAACTTTTCATCAGCCGGAATGTGTTCCTCGCAAGTGAGCGGTTCGACTGGTAAATAGAACGCTGGTAGAATGAATTAAAGTTTTCGGGTTCAAAGCCTTCAGCAGGAAGTGAGGCAAGCGTTGAGTGGAGTTCACCCGTTCTGCTGCCAAGCAGTTCCATGAGGTCGAGATTAAGTGATTCAAGTTCATCGCAGCTTGCGGTAAAATCATAATCTTTCAGATTTTCGGTAAGAAGTGAGCTGCTTTTAATGCTGAAATCTGTGATGGTAGATTTTTCAAGATGTATCCTTTTTTCATAGTGATTGATGGAAGCATCAGTCATATACTTCCAGAAATTTCCCTCGTTCGGAAATTCTTTCTCGATGAAACCGAAAACATACTGGCTGCCATCGGTTGTTTTATATTTTATTGTTCCGAGATATTCGGGAATATGTGAGAAAGCGGATTGAAGTGAAAGAGCCCGGAACATTTCTATCCCCGGATGGCCGGCCTCCTCAAGTTTCCGATATAGTCGTATCTTAATTCCGCCGCCGTAGATGAGGTCGATGAACTTCAGATTCGAATCATCTGTGTCTGATATTTTTGAATCGAGATCATTATCAACAGCTTCTTCAAAACCCTTTTCCTTTTCAATAACTAGGTCGCCTCTCTTGCCTCTTATCTGCCGTGAGCCGAGAACAGCAGAGATGAGCGAATCTCTGAAGGTGTTGTCGTTTATGCTTTCACATAATACATTCCCCTGCTTATCCAGGTAGGCGATAACAGAGCTCAGACTCTCCGGATCGGTTAATTGTTCTTTGTTATAATAAACTGTGGAACATGGAATGATCAAGCCCTGAGAACTATCATCAACATAACTTACTTCGATGAGAACGAGCGACTGATATTCCTGTCCCTGCGAAAGAGGTATCTCATCGTAAACATTTATCTCGTCGATATCTTTATCCCGCGTGTCTATCCATCTGTTGCGTTTAATAAAATCCGGTATAGCCACAGTATTAAGTATGCTTTCATCATCATACCCGAAGATGGAGAACTCACCCGAATGCCCCTCGAGCTCAGGCGGCTCGTAAAGGTCGACACTCTGCTGCGACTCCTCCGCCGGGACAAGCTGGAACCAGTAAAAATCGTATGCATTCATCGTAAGCATATAATAGGCGTCCTTAATAGGAGGGAATTTATTCCGGCTGAATAATTCCACGGGGGTGCTGCCGGCGCAGTCGGAAAGATTAAGCTCAACTACCTGGCTGAAACGGGATAGATTGGCAACTACAAGAATAATCTCACCTTCATATTTGCGAAGAAAAGCAAGCACTTTTGAGTTAGATGGTGAAAGAAATTCGATCTCTCCTCTTCCGAAAGCGCGGTACTTTTTTCTTACCGCTATTGCACGCTTCATCCAGGTTAAGAGAGATGACGGGGTAGTTTCCTGAACCTCAACGTTAACGCTTTCGAAATGGTATTCGGGATCGATAATTACAGGCAGCAGAAGCTGCTGGGGATTCACCCGGGAGAAACCGGCGTTGCGGTCGGGACTCCATTGCATAGGTGTGCGGACACCGTTACGATCGCCCAGGTAATAATTATCTCCCATCCCGATCTCATCTCCGTAATATATTATCGGTGTTCCGGGAAATGAAAAAAGCAGTATGTTGAGCAGCTTAATTTTTCGCCTGTTATTTTCTACAAGCGGAGCCAGCCTGCGTCTTATTCCCATATTTAACCTGGCGTGTTTATCCTTTGCGTAATACCTGTACATGTAATCACGTTCCTCATCTGTAACCATCTCGAGAGTAAGCTCATCGTGATTTCGGAGGAACATTGCCCACTGGCAGTTAGGAGGAATTTCGGGAGTCTGCTCGAGGATATCAATAATGGGATATCTTGTTTCCATCTGTACAGCCATATACATTCTCGGCATCAGGGGGAAATTAAAAGCCATCTGGCATTCATCCCCGGTTCCGAAATACGCTACCGCATCTTCGGGCCACTGATTTGCTTCGGCCAGGAACATTTTATTCTTAAATTTTTCCTGCAGGTGTGCGTTTAATTTTTTCAGGAAATTATGAGTTTCAGTAAGGTTCTCGCAGCTGGTTCCCTCCCTCTCATATAAATAAGGTACCGCATCAAGGCGCATTCCGTCAACCCCCATCTCAAACCAGAAGTCGACCGCCATGAAAATTGCTTTATGAACCTCGGGATTATCGAAATTAAGATCGGGCTGATGAGAGTAAAACCTGTGCCAGTAATACGCTTCCGCGGCAGAATCCCACGTCCAGTTTGAAGTCTCAAAATCACTGAAGATAATCCTTGCATCCTCGTACTCCTCGCCGGTTTCGCTCCATACATAAAAATTTCTTTCAGGACTTCCGGCAGGGCTCTTTCTTGCCCGCCTGAACCATTCATGCTGGTCGGAAGTATGGTTCATAACCAGCTCGGTGATAACTCTTATTTTTCTCTTGTGCGCTTCATCCAGGAATTCTTTGAAATCGTCCAGAGTGCCGTAATCGGGATTTATATTAAAATAATCTGATATATCATAACCGTCATCTTTCATAGGAGATGGGTAAAACGGCAGCACCCAGAGAATATTTATTCCAAGTGATTGAATATAATCCAGCTTACTGGTTAATCCTTTAATATCTCCAATTCCATCGTTGTTGCTGTCCATGAAAGATTTGATATGAACCTGGTACATTATTCCGTCTTTATACCACAGTGGATCATCATGATTCTTAATAACTGCCATATAATGATATTCCGTTAATGAATAAAAATGTTTAAACCGGAGGCCTTCATTGCGGCTGTTCCGAAACTGTCCCGATTAAAAAATATCACTTCCTAAACTCCTTCTAATTTAAGATTTCAGGCCAAAATACAGGTTCTCTTGAAAGCCGTCGCTCACGGGATCGCTATATGTGACTATCCCGAATTTATCCCGGAATCTTTTCATTTAAAGTGATGTAATTCATTATATATAAAATAATTACGGGATTTTGCAAATTTCATTAACTGCTCTCCCTTCTATTCACGCCGGAATTCTTAAGCCTTTAACCCACGTACAGGACTATAATCCCTTTACAACGTATTCAGAACGTATTCAGAACGTTTTCAGAACGTTTTCAGAACGTATTCAAAACGTTTTCAGAACGTTTTCAGATCCCTTTTGGGTACCGCCTGCACCGGGTTTATGGTCGGCAGCAGATAGAAATTCCTGCCCAATCGGCATAAAAAAACCCCGGAACGTGAGCCCCGGGGTCAGCTATAAAGCAGATCGCTTAAGTAAAGAATTACTTGATTAGTGCCATTCTTTTAGTAGATACAAATTCTCCTGCCTGAAGCCTGTAGATATAAATTCCGCTTGTAAGCTCGGCACCGTTGAATTTGACCGAATAAGTTCCTGCAGGCTTATATTCATCAACGAGTGTCTGCACCTGGTTCCCAAGAAGATCATAAACAGTAACCTTGACGTGTGAACCTTCAGGAATAGAATACTTGATTGAAGTTTCAGGGTTGAACGGGTTTGGGTAGTTCTGGTCAAGTACAAAGTCATTTGGTTTAGGCTCATAAGTAACTTCCACAGAGGAAGAATAATCGGACGCGCCGTCATAGTCAACCTGTTTCAGCCTGTAGTAAACCTTTCCGCGGTAGTTCACATCCGAAAGGTTGTCTGCATAGTCGTAGCTGTGAACCTCTGCAGTTGTACCGTAACCCTGAACAAAATCGAGATTCTCCCAGTTATTGCCGATCTTCCGCTGAACAAAAAATCCGCTGTTATTGGTCTCAGAAGCCGTCTGCCAGGAAAGTCTTACTTCCCTTTCTTCAAGCTGAGCCCTGAAAGAAGTAAGCTCTACAGGGATAACTCCTCCCGAAACAGTTTTAAGAATAGTTCCGTTCTCTCCTACGGCGTAGCCTGTAAGCTCATCGGTAAATGCAATACCCATAAGAATTGCGGAAACACCGCTTGTCTGTTCAGCCCAGCTGCCGCCTGCATCAGTAGTTTTAATAATAATACCATTAGTACCCGCGGCATATCCTATATCCGACTGGGCAGCAGGAAAATAAAGTGTATAAAGAGCATCATTAACAAAAGGAAGCGTATTCCAGTCTGCACCTCCATCGGAAGTTACTGCAATAGCGCCTTCACCTGTCCATACCGAAGCCGCAGCAACACCATTATTCAGATCGAAGAAATGAACGTCGTACAAACGTCCTTCGTTGCTGTTAAGATAAAAAACTGTATAGTTCCAGTTCTGTCCGCCGTCAGTTGACCAACCGAACATCGGTTGAAAAATTGAATTTTCACCCGCTGTGAAAGCATGATCCGCATCAAGCATCTGTACTCCCCAGAAACCTCCTCCAAAGAAACCTGTCTGGGAGGTCGTCCAGCTAGCACCCGCATCTGTTGAATATAATATCGTCTGGGATGTACCGCCCGCGATGCCGTAAACATCATTGAAAGATACCGATAGAAGGTTATCGCTTACATTTGAGGAAATACTCTGCCACGATGATCCGCTGTCGGTTGTTCTGAGAAGAGTGCCTGCATCACCAACAATTACTGCAGTGCTGTTATTTAAAACACTTATGCTGTTCAGCCGCTCCGAAGTTCCTGAGGGAATGTTCTCCCAGCTGCTTCCGCCGTCGGTTGTCCTAAGAATAGTTCCTGCGTCACCCACAGCAATAACGTAGTCATTCGTAAAAACACCAATGCCGTTAAGACTGTTAGTTGTACCGGAACTAAGTGGAAACCACCCCGTCTGGGCGTTAATAACTGATAAACTGAATAAAATAAATAATGAAAGAAAAGAGTATCTTTTGATCATTCGCTCTCTCCTATATTTTTTTAGATCCTGGTAAAAGAAATGTATTAAACTTTTCCATTCTACTTGGTGATCTGGGAATCATATGAAGGAAGATAAGTTATTTTCAGCAAATAAAATAGCTGATCATTACATAAAAGGCCCTGTGAGGGATCAATGAGATAAAAGTATCCCACGATTAACGATATTCAGAATGAGCATTGAGAAACCTAAGTGATAACGTAGCGGGGGATGTTGCGGGGGAGGCGGCTCAGCGATTCATAATTAAGCTGATCGCTTAGTTCACTGAAGGAGGATACGGAAATAGAGAGATCACCCTGGCAGCCAATCAGCACCACTTCATCATTCCTTTCAATGCCCGGAACATCTGTAACATCGATTATCATGTTATTCATATTTACTATGCCTATTACCGCTACCCTGTAACCGTTTACCAGCGCCCTGCCGTGATTGCTCATTGAGCGGCTGAAACCCTGAGAATAACCTACAGGCACAATCCCTATCTTCATATCTCGCTGGGCAAGGTAGGAAGTTCCGTAACCGACAAACTCACCGGTAGATACATGCTTTACACTCATTATCTTGCTCTTCCAGGAAATGATTCTCTTAAGAGGATCTATTTTTTGTTCCTGCTTATTAAGATAAGAAATAAGGGTTTCCCTGCTGGGCCAGAAACCGTAATGCAAAATTCCAATTCGTACAAGGTCCATCCTTGTTTGCGGATAAGAAACCGCGGCAGCACTGCATGCAGTATGCCGTATTAAAGGATGAATCCCCTGCTGATTAAACCATTTGTAAAAATTATTGAACCTCTTAATCTGCTGATTGATCCTGTAATAATTCGCGATGCTTTCAGCGCCTGCATAATGAGTACATATACCTTCAACTACATAACTCCCCTCAAACTTTTTAAGAAGATCAACAAGCCTTACGAAATCTTTTTCCTGGAATCCTGTCCTGTTGAAGCCTGTCTCAAGTTCAAGATGTATTCTTGCAGGAATGTCTGTCTTCTTTGCAGTCTTAAGCGCGGATTCAAGTCGGGCAAGATCGAACACCCAGAATTGAATCTCTTCTCTGATTGCCCACTCGAGATCGGAATCGTCGATCATTCCCATTATCATTATCTCTGAATCCTTCGTTAAAGTTGAGCTGACACGGTAGGCTTCCTCAGTGCTGAAAACCGAAAAATGATCAATGCCTGCTTTCTCAGCCATTGGGACGAATACCTCGATACCATGTCCGTAAGCATTCCCTTTCACAACTGAGGAGATTCTGACTTTCTTTCCGAATAATTTCCTTAAAAAAGAAATGTTAGTATTAAGGGATGACTGACTAAGCTCTAGTACCGAAGTATGAAACATCTTATTTCCTGTTTAATATTTTCTGCCAAATAGTATAAAACATATTTATTCCAGCGGGTATTATCTCATCCGGAAAGTCGTAATCGGGATTGTGAAGCTGCGGGTGGTTCTCGCCCGAACCTATCCCGAATAATGAACCTCTGAACCTTTCAGTAAAATGACCGAAATCCTCCGACCAGCGGAATGGTTCGCTGACGATCTTTACCGGACAGCCATTCTCCTCTGCCGCCTTTCTAACATCTTCATTGCATTTTACATCGTTTACAGTTGCAGGGAATTCTTCAGTATAATTAATTTCCAATTTCAGTTGATGATCTGACGCAACTGATTCAACCAGATTTTCTGCTTCCCTGATAAGCAGTTCCATATCCTCATTTCTGTATGCCCTGAGGGTTGCCATAAGCTCTCCATACCCAGGCGAAGTACCGAATGCCTTCTCCCCTATCCGGACGTGAATTATTGTTACAAGAACAAATTCTTTAGCACCTTTGAGTTCCTTTGATAGTGCGGATAGTTTCCTGATGATCTCAGATATAGCGATGGAAGGATTGATTCCATTCTCCGGTTCTGCCGCATGAGAAGTTTTGCCGGTAAGCTTAATGATCATTCCTTTTGAGGCTGAGGCAAAACTGCCGTCCCTTATTATTACGGAACCTGCCTGAAAGCCCGGGAGATTATGGAAAGCGAACACATAGTCAGGTTTCAGATCAGAAAATTTCTCATCGTTCAACACACGTTCTGCACCTTCACCAGTCTCTTCAGCCGGCTGGAATAACAGAATGACCTTCCCATTAAATTTTCGTGAAGAGGCGATCCTTTGTGCGAAACCGGCAAGAACCGTCATATGACCGTCGTGTCCGCACTTGTGGCCTTTGTCTTTAAACTTCGACTTATATTCAAAATCGTTTATTTCCTTAATGGGTAGAGCGTCAAGTTCGGCTCTGAACAGAACCGCCGGTCCCTCAGCCTCACCTTTAAAGATAAAGGCGATACCGCTGCCGCCTAAATTCTTTATGGTATTATCCGGAGAGTATGCGGAAATAAATTTCTCAATCCTCGCAGCGGTATTGGTTTCATCCCCCGCTAACTCTGGTTCGGAGTGGATGTTTTTGCGGAGATTTATCAGATCTTCTGTGATGTTTTTTTTCAAGCGTGTCCTGTCATATCAATGTATTGCTTAATTTGTTTCAGGGTCTGATGAAATTGCTTTTGTCAATCAGGTTCCTCACTTAATTCCAATTCTGTAACCTCCTGCGGTGAAGTAAGGAGAGTAATTACCACGAAAGTAATTGCAGAAAGAGAAATGCCGTAAATGTTGGCATCAAGTCCGAGGGGCAGACTAATCCCCGAGGCGATCAGGGTAATAGTTGTTCCTCCGCCCAGAAGCATAGACCATAGAGCGGCAGTTGAATTGCTTCGTTTCCAGAAGAATGCTCCGATTACCGGGATAAATAATCCTGATACCATAAAAGCGTATGAGTAGAGCATCAGCTGAAGCACATTCTGCATATAGGACGCAAGGAACAAGGCGAGCGCGCCGATGACAAATGTTATGAGCTGAGAATAGCGAAGAAACTTTTTCTGATCGGAGCTAATGTTAAAAAATCTGTCGAGGATATCCGTCATTACATTTCCCGACGCGGCCATAAGGCAGCTGTCAGCAGTAGACATAATTGCTGAGAAGTAAGCCGACATCATTAATCCCATTAGTCCTACAGGAAGTATAGAACGGAGCAGCATCGGGAGTCCCATTTCTGAGTCCATACTCCCTATTGTTGCATAACCAAGATATTCAAACATACCGTCATTTGCCGCGACCCTTGCAAAGAGACCCAGCAGCACGCCCATAAAAGCCATCGCAGGCCATTCAAATAGTCCCGCTATGAACCATGCTTTCTTTGCTTCCTTCTCACTTTTACATGCATAAATTCTCTGGTAGAGCGTCATCCCCACAAACCATATGGGCACTATCGTAACAAACCAGTTCACCATTGTCTGCCAGCTCAGGTTGCTCAAAGAAAAAAATTCCGGCGGCAATGCTTTGCTGATTTCCGAATATCCTCCTACAGCAAAATACGCAACAGGAATTCCGATGAATATTAGTCCCACCATAAGTATTATCCACTGGACGGTATCTGTATAAATTACTGCTTTTATGCCGCCGAGGAAAGTATAAATAACAACGATGGCCCCCATTATTAAAAGAGCCGTTTCCATGTTAAGTGAGATAAAGGAGGCTGCAGCGAGCTTTGCGCCCGCGAGTATCTGCGAGCTTGTGAAACCTATATATCCTATTGCGGAAATGAAGCCCGCTATTATAGCTACCTTCCTGTTATAAAAACTTTCAAAGATCTGGGGAAAAGTATAAAGTTCTTTGAAATTCTTCATACCATTAACCTTGGGAATGAGAAGAACCGCGCTCAGCCATGCACCGATCAGACCTGTAAAGAGCATCCAGGATCCGGATATACCCATAACAAACCCGAGACCTCCCAGTCCTATCGAGAATCCTCCTCCCACATCCGTAGCTACTACAGAGAGCCCCACGTGGAAACTCCCCATACTCCTTCCGCCGACGTAATAATCATCGGCATCCTTATTCTTTTTCAGGAAGAAAAAACCTATACCCAGCATTGAGATCATATAGACGGAGAAAATACTGACGTCTATCCAGTGCATTTACACAATCTCCTTTGTTACGTATTTAGTATTCATTAAGCGTGCTACAGCCATATAATTTGGTTTGAAGTGAAGCTGCTTCCCTACAGAAAACTTCCCTTTTTTATCGCCGGTATCGTATACGGTCATATCCGAAGTAGTACCGATAAACTTAATGTTATCATCCTTCGGAGTAATGTGTGAAGGATCGACATCGATTTCCCCGAAATCGACTATTGCGCGATACGATTTTTTGTTAAGATCGGGATCAATTTCTCCCTGGAAATCATGCGCGGTAATCCCGATACCGGCATCGGTGAGGTTGCCGTCAGGCACCATTTCCTTTTCTTCCAGCTCGAGTATCTCCGCGGAAAAATCGAACGCGTTAGTGGAAAGGTTCTTGAATTTTTTACCGTCGATTATTGAAACCCCGAGAAATGCTGTTTCGCCAATTCTGAAATGGTTTATTCCATCAGGTAGTCTGTTGCGCATAACCAGAGGCAGCGTAATAGAACTTCCGGCGGAAACAAGGTTAAGCTTCTTATCGAACTTTTCCTCTACCAGCATTTTATAAAGACTAAGCTGGACCATTTTATCATAAGTTGGCTCCACTCCGTACATACACCCGAGGTTAGTTCCGAGACCCTCGATCTTTATGTTTTTTAGTCCAAACAACTTCTCATAAAACGAAAGGACATTATCACGCAGTATACCTTCCCGGAGTTCGCCCAGTTCTATCATAATAACAACGCGGTGAGTCTTACCAAGCCGTTCAGCCTCCCTGTTTAAGGCTTCTATAGTAGTGTACGATGTATTCAGCGAAATATCAGCATACTGCACTATCTTTTTAGCCAGAACAGGGGCCGGAGGTTTGATGTACATCGTAACGATATCAGGTTTTATTTCCTTTATTGTTTTTAGGTTGGAGATCCTTGAATCACCTACCGAATGCACTTTCTTTATTGATTCATCGCCAATAATTTTTTCAAGAACCGGCCTGTTGCCTCCGAGGATCTTTACCACAAGTGACCAGTCAATATTACTTTCCGCAAGATATGAACTCAGCTTAATAATATTTTCTCTTATACGGTTAGTATTTACAATTAAAGTTGCCATTTTATTTCTCTTTTATAAATCTCATTTCAGCATACTTCGTGGTGAACCCGATACGCTCGTAAAGCCGTTTAGCCGGGTTCTCATATTCAACGTGCAGCTTCACATCGCCGTCTGCCATAGAAATGGCTTTATCGACTATCTCCCTGCCGTACCCTTTCCCCCTGAACCTCGAATCAACGGCGACATACACAAGTACATTTTCGGGGATGTAGCCTGACATACCGGTATTGTTCATTATTAGGGCGCCGATGAGCTCTTTATCATTATACGCGGCAAGCAGAAATCCTCCGCAGCCTTTTTCATCTGAGAAAGCATAATCGATGGATTTGCCGATGGCTTCTTTCGAATCACCAAACTTATCCAGGTGCTGATAGAGAAAGTCGATAAATTTCTCCCTGGGAAGTTCATTGTCGAAATCATTTTCTTTTTTTATTTCCTTAAATCGCAGCATTTTTTCTCCTGATTTTTAAATAATAATCCTCACCCATTCCGAATTCAGAACAGATAAAAAAATTAATTTGTATTAGTTATACCTGAATGAAGCAAATAGCTTAATGAAGGAATATTTCAGCGGAGTAGGATTTAACCTTCCGATAGACCGCCTATTCCCGCGGGGAGCAAGATCAGGTAATCTCTGCTGGTAAATTCTGATATCTGTACTAAACAGATCAAAAATGGGCACAACAAACGTTTTTTTTTGAAATTTGATATGTAAATATAACAAAAATCACGGAAAATTTCAGGTTTCCTGTGCCAGTTATCATTTGTTGTTCTGATAACAACGCGCTTAACAGCGGAATGATTAAAGAATAATTACTTTGAAAATAAAAAGGAAGGACAATATGCGCGCAAAAAAGACGAAAAAGAGATTATCGAAAATAAAGAAGATTGCAGGTTATACTTCAACTTTCGCTACGGTAGGGATCCTGCTGACTACACTTTTTCAGAAATCAAAGAAAAGCAAGGATGATTCCGGTTAAAAAAGGAAAATTTTTTAACCTGTTCTTTTTTTTTATTTACATTGAATAAGTTTCTTTTCAAATTGAGGTAGGTTCTTTCAAGAGGTTACCCCTGCCTCTTGATGGCAAATGAATCTGCCCGCCGGGGATCCCCCTTCGGCGGGTTTTTTTATTTCAAACTAATTATTATGGCTTCAGGTAAAGAGGATATGCTTTGAAATCCGGGGCGATCCTTATTGCAGGTAGAGGGATATGAATATAATTCAGCAGCCTCAAAGCTTCTTTCAGGAATCCATCTTCTGGCTTGAATAATTTAACAAGGTCAATATCCGGAGAGATGATAAAGACTCTTTGCCGTTCAGCCGGATTATCAAGATTTACTATTGACACTCCGAGTGCAAGATTCAGGAAATCGGGCATAAATGAATTTATATCAGAAGGAAGAAGCCCCTTCAGATTAGCTGCTAACCAGAATGTTTCTCCCTCATAGTCATCATTAAAAAACTGATTATTTCCATTCTTCTCGTTCATTTTAGTGTAGTACGCGCTGTTCGACGGAAAGTAGCTGTATTTAAAATTAAAATTCTGAAGGAAGGGAATTTTTTGCTGCGCATAAGGATAAAAGGCCCCGATCATGCTGCTGCCGAGATCCAGTGGATCAAATCCCCAGGTCGGTGCGTAGCCATCTTTAAGTTCAACTCCAGTATACACAAGTGTACTGAAAATTCCCCCGTAAAGGAGCGAAGTTTCTTGGTCGAGTCCCGCCCAGCGCAGTCCGGTACTAAAACACTCAGTGAACAACGTTCCGCCATATAGATGACCTATTTTGTCCACATTCCCCGTATAAGTATAATTATAATCTATATGGAAGCCTTTGGTACCGTCATTCCACCAGGCTGTTTTCCAACGGTAATAGATTCCTCCCAAAATTGTCAGGGACACTCCGCTGACGATTCCCAGACGAGTGTAGCTGATTTTTTTTCCGCCATCAAAATCAGCATCGAAGGATGTAACTGAATCCAGAAAGGCAGGATAGTTCAATCTGCTTTCGTGGATACCTCTTAAGTCAGGCTCTCCGCTGAATAACGATTTGTTAAAATTGCGGTTAAGCTCTGGAGATATTTGAGCAAAAGAAGTACTGCAAGACACTATAGCCAGGAGAATTACAGGGATGAATCTTAAAATCGCCTTGAACACCGTTTCCTCTTATTTTACTCTATTTGCAGCATAAAATCATAAGCTAAGATTTAATGGGAATTTCCCGATTTTTTATTACTGCCGCAAGCATAATCGAAAATAAATTTCTCTCTCCGATGGGATCTCAGTCTGCCTTAAAGTATGCTAATTCTGACTGAACTTCATCAGGAAGGCTTTAATAAACCTGTTGATATCGCCGTCCATTACCGATTGCACATCTGAGGTTTCCTCGTCGGTGCGATGGTCTTTAACCATATTATAAGGATGGAAGACATATGAGCGTATCTGGCTTCCCCACTCGATTTTCATTTTGCTCTTTTCAACTTCATCCAGTTCAGCTTCCTGCTTTTCCTTTTCAATCTGATAGAGTTTCGATTTCAGCAGTTTCATTGCATTTGTTCTGTTCTGAAGCTGAGACCTCTCACTCTGACAGGCAGCCACCGTGTTTGTCGGTAAGTGCGTAATACGTACGGCTGTCTCAACCTTATTGACGTTCTGCCCCCCTTTACCGCCGGACCTGTAGGTGTCTATCCGCAGATCAGCCGGGTTAATTTCTATTTCAATTGTGTCATCTATTTCAGGAATTACGAAAACTGATGCAAAGGAAGTGTGTCTTCTCTTATTGGAATCGAACGGAGAAATTCTCACAAGCCTGTGTACTCCGTTTTCAGCTTTTAAATAACCGTAGGCAAATTCACCCTGAACCTCTATAGAGACGCTTTTAATACCGGCACCGTCACCTTCAAGCATATCAAGGATTGTCATTTTGAAATTGTTCTGCTCTCCCCAGCGCAGGTACATCCGCATCAGCATTTCCGCCCAGTCCTGTGCCTCTGTACCGCCAGCCCCAGAATGGATTGACAGGATACAGTTTTTATCATCATCCTGACCGCTGAGCATATTTTTAAATTCGGCTTCCTCGAGGGATTGTTTAACCGATTCCAGTTCGCTTTCGATGTCATTACGGAAAGATTCATCTTCTTCTATTTCGGCAAGCTGGATAAATTCTTTCAATGCTGAAGCTTTTTTATCGATTTCCTTCCACAGGTTGACCCAGCTCTCGAGCGATTTGATTTCCTGGAGGATTTTCTGCGCCCCCATCTGATCGTTCCAGAAGTCGGGCTGAGTGGTCTGGTTCTGAAGTTCTTTTATTTTTGAGTCTTTTGTATCGACGTCAAAGATAACCTCTTAATGTCTCAATTCGTTCTCTGTATTCTTCAAGCTGGTTTAATTCATCCTGGTACATTTATATCTCCTGTACTTAGTTTTCAATATAATGCTGATTATGCGGGCTAATCTTCTTCGATCTCCATGCGAAGCAGTGCTGCAGCAAGAGTTTTGCCCTGGGCATCATGCTTTAATGAGACTGTGCCTCCGCCGCCTAACGTCTTATTTAAAATAAAATTAAGGGCTCTTATATTAGGGAGTTCATAGCGTTCAACTTCACCGTAGCATATACCCTTGAAATGCTCTTTAACTCTCTCGCGGGTAAGGTGTTTCTTAATAATATCATAACCCTTATCATCGTAAGCTATAATTCCTACATTAGCCGCGTCTCCCTTGTCACCGCTTCTGCCATGAGCTATATCTAACAATCTTATTTTTTTCATATCCTCTTTTGCTGAATCTATTCAGCTTCTCCTTAAGTTTTTGAAAATATATTTACAAAGCAACCACAAAAATATTATTTCAGCTCAAGTATTTTAACCTGAGGTTCAACAAGTTTCTTTGGGAGCAGCGCGGGCCAGTAAGCTATTACTTCGCTAGGCCGGGGACGGCCGCCTGCAAATCCCGTTACACTCGGAGGTCCTGTGAGTATCAGGGGAGCAATCTCCATCCCGAATCTTTTCAATGATTCATAGTCCTTTGAACGCACAGCTACCCTCAGCATCACCTCATTGATTTTATCTTCATCGATGACAGGGACAAGAGGACCGTGAGTGGAATTATATCCGATATATTCAGTTCTGATCTCATCGAATTTCAATCCCAGGTTCTCCAGACGCTGTCTAAGTATTTTGTCCGCAGCCCTGGCTTTAGTAAGAGCCTCGGGCCAGGAATAAGTAAGAGATGCCGCGGCTGAAAACCCATCCGCATAAGAACAGGAAACCTTATAAGAATCGGTGGCTTCTTTTCCTTTTACATCGAACACACGTACACGATCGTTACCCAGATCTTCAAGTTTTATTGAAGTAAAATCGGCTACACAATCGGGAGTAATATACGATTTCGGATCACCGATTTCGTAAACAAGCTGTTCAGCCACAGTTTCAAATGATACCCTGCCTCCCGTGCCTGGATGCTTAGTTATTATAACATCACCATTTGGATAAGCCTCCGCAATCGGGAAACCAATTTCTGCCATATTCTCAATTGACTTCCAGTCTCCAAGAAAATTTCCTCCTGATGACTGAGCGCCGCACTCGAGAATATGTCCCGCTACTGTACCGGCAGACATTAGATCATAATTATCCTTATCCCATCCGAACTCATAGATCATTGGGGCAAGTGTTAAACCCGTATCGGTTGTCCTTCCCGTAATAACTATATCAGCTCCGCGTTTAAGAGCCTCAACGATCGGAAATGCACCAAAATACACATTTGCGCTCACAAGCTTGTCTTTATACGGCAGAATAGATTCACCCGTTTCCATGTTTTTCAGTTCACTCCCCTGGGAAACGATCTCATCTATTCTATCGCGTATATCATCCCCTAGTACCACCGCGATATCAAGTTTTTTAATGTTGAGTCCCATAGCAATTTCAAGTATAGCATCCGCACAGGCAATGGGATTTACTCCCCCTCCGTTGGTTATAACCTTAATTCCCTTTTCGGTACATACAGGAAGAATCCGCTTCATAAGATCCGGAAGGTCTCTTGCGTATCCGAGGTTAGGATTTCTCATCTTTTGTTTTTGCAGAATGGACATTGTTACCTCTGCCAGGTAATCCATTACAAGGTAGTCGACCTCACCTTTGGTTACCTGGTTAAAGGGAGCATCAATAAGATCTCCCCAAAAACCCTGGCCTGAGGCTATCCTGATTTTATCTTTCAATTAATATCACTCCGATAATTATTATTGCATAATATAATGTAATTTTTTGAATTCCTTTATGATTAACCAATAAAAGGGGCAACCAGGAAGGATAGATCCTTTAAAATAAAAAGAGACAAAATTTTCAGCAATAATAAGACCTAAAACTTTGTCTCTTCAAAATTCTAAATCAAATGATTAAAAACCTTCATATGATTCAGAAATATAGATCACTCAGAATTAAATTACAACCGCCTTGTAACCGTAGCAATGAAGCCCCGACTTCCCTTCATCCTGTATCTTTCTAAAGACGATCTTAACATTCTGCCCGATCTCTACCTTGTTGACGTCTATATCGGCAACCTGCATAGTCATTCTCAAACCTTTGCTTACTTCTACTATAGCAACTACATATGGAGTTTCCTGAGAGAAGTTCGCAGGTCCTACCCTTATTACAGTGTACGTCAGTATTTTTCCTGTATCCGGAAGCTTCACTGTTTCAAATTCTTTTGATTTACACTCGCCGCAGTATGTCCTTGGCGGGAAATAAACCTTACCGCATTTTGTACAGCGTGCGGCTTCCAGTCTGTAGCGCTGGGGTATTTCGCGGAAATATCTTGGACTAATCATATTGCCTCCAATATATGAATTACACAGCTTGCACCCGATCCGCCCATGTTCTGAGCCATCCCTATATGAGCATTCTTAACCTGTCGTGCACCAGCTCTGCCCTGCAGCTGTTCATAAAGTTCAATTATTTGTGCTACCCCGGTTGCTCCTACCGGGTGGCCTTTCGACTTCAGGCCTCCGCTGGTATTTACCGGGATTTTTCCCGTTTCGAGTGAAGTGAGTCCTTCTTCAACTGAAGGTCCCCCGCATCCTTTATCAAAGAATCCGAGGTCCTCGGTAACCACGATCTCGGCTATACTGAAGCAGTCATGTACCTCTGCGAAATCGATATTCGCCGGCTTAAGGCTGCTCTGCTTATAAGCTTTTTCGGCGGCCTTTACTACAGCATCAAGAGTCGTAAGGCTCCTTCTGCCGTGTAGAGCTATAGTATCCGAGGCCTGTGCCGAAGCTCTTACTCGTACCGGTGAATCAGTAAATTTCTTTGCGATATCCATAGAGCATAAAATTACTGCTGCTCCCCCGTCGCTTACCGGCGAACAGTCGAGCAGACGCAGCGGATCGGCAACAAGAGTTGATTTAAGTACCTGGTCGATCGTTATTTCAGAACGGAATTGGGCATTGGGATTTTTAGAGCCGTTCCTGTGATTCTTCACGGCTACGGCCGCGAGCTGTTCTCTTTTGGTTTTATACTGGTGCATATGAGCATTTGCAATCATTGCATAAAGTCCTGGAAAAGTAATGCCCTGATAGACCTCATATTCCTGATCGGCCGCCGTAGCGAGAGTTTCAGTAACATCTGCTCCATCAGTCATTTTCTCCACTCCTCCGGCAAGGACGATTTCACTTTGTCCCGATGCAACCTCTAGGTAAGCCTGTCGGAACGAAGCACCTCCCGAAGCACAGGCAGATTCAACACGGGTTGAAGGGATCGGGGTTACCCCGAGATAATCGGCCATTACAGCTCCAAGGTGCTCCTGGCCTACGAACAATCCGCCCGACATACTTCCTACATACATTGAGTCGATATGATCTACACCTGCATCTTCTATAGCCTTTAAGGCGGCTTCAACGAAAATATCTTTAATAGACATTCCCCAAAGCTCGCCGAATTTTGTCATTCCTGCACCAATTACAGCAACTTCTTTCATTTTAATCTCCTCCCTCTATTCATTCAAGATTATTTTACGACGGAATTTAGCATACTCGCCATAATCCAGGTAGATCTTATCATTATCAAGCATATCCCTTACCTTCGGCGCCTTATTCTGAACCTCCTTTATCTTGTCTGTAACCTGAAAAATAAAGCCGTCGCTTCCAGCACCCGAACCAAACGAAACCATAAAGATCTTATCACCCGGGGCTGCTTCATCAAGCACAGCAGATAACCCTGTAGGAGATGATCCGGAATATGTATTCCCCATCCACGGTACGATCCAGCCCGTTTCAAGCTGCTCTTTCGTGAACCCCAGCTGCTTACCTGCCATCTGCGGAAACTTTCCGTTAGGCATATGGAAAACAGCGTACTTGAAGTCTGAGGGTTTCATACCTGATTTTTCAAGAAGACTTTTACCCGCGTTAACTACATGCCTGAAATAAGCAGGTTCGCCCGTAAAACGTCCTGCATGGCGCGGATAATATTCACCTTCTCTCCGCCAGAAATCGGGGGTATCGGAAGTATAAGAATGAGTAAATAAATATTCGGCAACGACATTTTCCTTGCCTATAATAAATGCGGATCCGCCTGCTGATGCCGAGTATTCAAGCGCATCACCCGGAGCTCCCTGTGAAGTATCGGCGCCTATAGCAAGAGCATATTTAACTTCACCAGCTTTTACCAGTCCGTACGCAACATACATTGCCTCCGTACCTGCCTTGCATGCAAACTCATAACTTGCAACGTGAACATCAGGACCAATACCTAAGGCGTCTATCACTACTGTACCGCTTGGTTTAACCGCATATGGATGCGATTCAGATCCGATATAAACCGCACCTATTTCGGCAGGATTTATACCGCATCTCTGCAGCGCATACTTAGCTGCCTGCACTGAGATTGTTATAGTATCCTCATCAAGACCGGGAACGGTCTTCTCGTACAATAACAAACCTCGCTTAATTGCTTCTGGATCGGCTCCCCACTCTTTAGAAATGTTTTCTACTTTAACCCTGTATCGTGGGAGATAAGAACCAAATCCGACGATTCCAATCATATTACTCTCCCTGCATATTTGATGATTAATTAGTTAATTATGAATAACCTCTATCTATCAAATTCAGTCAGGATTATTTATAAAGGGAACTAGAAAGTTAGATCTGAAATTTTCCCGCTAAAAATAATTCCTCCCCTATCCCCGATTTATTCTAAAGTCAATATATCAACTTTTAATCTAAGTGTAAATCTAAAAGATGGATTTATTTCTTTATATCTGAGATGATTTTTTCGGCGGCTTGATCTATATCGGAGGCTGATTCTATTCTGAGCCATCGGATTCTCTTATCCTTTTTGAACCAGGTAAGTTGACGTTTTGCGAACCTTCTTGTATTGCGCTTTATCAGTTCTGAAGCTCTATGAAGTGTAATCTCTCCTTCAAGAAAGGAAATTATTTCTTTATAGCCGACGGTATTCAATGCGTTGAGATCCTTATTATATCCTTTACCAAGGACTGATTTGACTTCATCCACCAGTCCGGCCTCCAGCATCTCATCAACACGTTTCTCAATATTCTGATAGAGTTTATCCCTGTCCCACTCAAGTGCGTACTGGTAAAACACAATCTGAACATCCCTTTTATATTCCTTCTGAAGCTGCCATATGGGTCTGCCTGTAAGATAAATTACCTCCAGCGCCCTGATAACTCTTTTATAATTCTGCGGAAGCATTCGGGATGCGCTTACCGGATCGGCATCAGCCAGCTTTTTATAGAGGTACTCATTTCCGTATTTTTTTCTCTCGCTTATCAAATGCGATCTGAATTCATCATCGGTATCAACGGTATTAAAGATTCCATCCACAAGTGCTTTTATGTATAAGCCAGACCCTCCAGCGACAACAGGAATTTTCTTTTCAGAATGAAGCCGACTGATCACAGCAAGCGCTTTTGTTTCAAAGTCACTTACATTAAAATCGGCATCCGGTTCAAGGGAGCTGATAAAATGATGTTTTACTCTTTTTAATACCGAAAGAGATGGTTTGGCTGTACCGATATCGAGGTATTTATAAACCTGTCGGCTGTCGGCCGATATTATCTCTGACTTAAGATTCTCAGCAAGATCAATTGAGATGCGGGTTTTTCCGGAACAGGTGGGTCCGACAATAACTATTACCTGTTCCATCCTTCTCTGCCGATTAACGGAACAAATGCAAACTCGGGAATATCCTTAATGTCAAAATCATCTTCGCCTGATTTTTGAATAATTTTAAGGATCTGCGATTTTTTATCCCCCACGGGAATTACAAGTCGGCCTCCCAACGCAAGCTGTTTCTTCAATGAAGCAGGCACAGATGGCGAACCAGCGGTAACTATTATTCCGTTGTAGGGAGCATATTCCTCCCATCCGATAGTACCGTCGCCGTACTTAGTATGTACACGTATTCCCAGGTTGTCGAATAGCTTTTGAGTTTTTATATATATATCAAACTGTCGTTCGATGCTGTAAACCTTCATGCCCATATTCTCAAGTAGTGCAGCCTGGTAGCCTGAACCGGTACCGATCTCAAGCACCTTATCACCATCATTAAGCTGCAGAGCCTGGGTCATATAGGCCACCGTATAAGGCTGTGAGATCGTCTGTCCATAGCCTATAGGCAGCGCGATATCTTTATACGCATGCATCTTTAGCGCATCGGGAACAAATTTGTCTCTTTCCACTGCTGATATTGAATGAAGCACCCCTTCGTCGGTTATGCCCCGCTTTCTTAATTTTTCTACTAGATCGTTTCTCTCTGATTCGTACATATTACCCGGAAAAGTTATATCACACAAAGATAAAATAATTATTTTTAATTCTTTAATTTTGAAGTTTCAATTAAAAAAGTTTTTGTAATGTTTGATATAAATGTTGTACTTAACTCCCTGGCCGGAGCTGCGCTGATAGCTGTGATGCGTATTTGTGATGTAAGTATTGGTACGATGAGGACAATCTTCGTGGTACAGGGTAAAAAGTATTTTGCAGGGATAGCAGGCTTTTTCGAGGTGCTCATCTGGATCTTCGCAATGAGGTTCATAATGCAGCACATTGATCACATTCCCAACCTGTTTGGTTATGCAACAGGGTTTGCCCTTGGAAATATTATTGGAATATCAATCGAACAGAAAATAGGATTGGGGTTCATTCAACTGAACGTGATTTCCCGCCATCATACTGATGAGATTGCTGCGGAATTAAGGAAGTCACGCTTCGGTGTTACTATTGTACCCGGTGAGGGGGGTGCGGGAGGTGTCTCTATCATCGTACTTATCGCCCCCAGAAAATTCCAGAAAAAAATCGTAAATCTAATCGAATCCGTGGATCCAAAGTCATTTATTACGGTGAATCATTCCTTACCTTATAGGGGCTATCGGCATGGGTCGAGGAAGTAAAAAATGAAAAAGATTAATTATTAACAACAGATGAGAATATTTCACCATCCTCGATGCGTGTAGAGATATACCACCTGTAGCCTGATTGCCTGAGCGGCCTCCCAAATATTATCAATGCATGGTCGGCTAGTACCGGGGAATAAGTTCCATTTATTGTTGTGTCAAGGACGGGACTGATACTCCAGTTTGTAAATGTATTTCCACCGCCTCCCATTGCGGAACTTGTCCTGTAGTATTTCAGAGCATCTGTCGCAAGGTTTGTGCATTCATACACTATATATTCTTTTGTTCTCTCCTCTGACTGGCTGCTGAAAGCATCGTTCCCTAGGGCAATTGCGATGCCCGCAATGATTGCTCCAAGAGCAATCAATAAGAGTTGTTGTGAACCCATCGTAATCTCCTTTGCTAAAGAGAGAAACCCTCAGTTGATGGATGAAAATAGAAAACAGTCTTAATTTACGAAGCCATTGAGTCGTAGATCTGATTAGGATCCATAAGGCTCATTATAGCTTCAGATTTTGACTTATGTGTATTGAAAATATTTAATGTTCCTGTAACCGTCAGGATTGTATGAGCTATTGACGGCGGTTCGATGATTCTTAATTCTCCACCAATATCGGCAAGTTTCTTCAGGGTAACAACAAGAACCCCGATAAATGTTGAATCGATGAAATCGCAGGGACTAAGGTCAATGATAAGCTTAAGTTTTTTCTTCTTGATCTCATCATCGATAAATTTTCTGAACTCATGGGCTTCTTTTACGGTAGCCCGGGATATATTTACGGTAATAACTACTATATCACCACTATATTCTTTTTCGAAATCTAACATCGATATCCTCGTTATTTAAGTTAACTGAATTATGAGTTTTATCTGCCGCCCTCTTCAGTCTTGTTTTGCCTTACTCAATTCAGGTGCCAGCGGTAATATGTAATATTTTCCCATTTTCCAGGATTCAGGATGTTTCAAACTAAAACAACTTTCCAATTATAATTAGTTTTTGGGTAGGTGGTTTAAGCTTCTAGAGGAATAAAAAAAGCCTGAGAATACTCCATTCTCAGGCTTGCTTGAGGCGCCGGTCGGATTCGAACCGACGAATAAAGGTTTTGCAGACCTTCGCCTTAGACCGCTTGGCTACAGCGCCATATATAGATTTCTATACAATTCTTATGCCTTAGTCATTTCCTTAATCAGGAAACTAAAGCAAGTTGAACAAAATTTGTTTTTTGAAACTCCGGACTACCCCGGGTTTAACTTATTTTCCCTTTTTTATACCCCAAATATAAATAAAGTTAGACAATAAAAAAGAAATCCACATCAAAGTGGATTTCTATAGAGCGGGAAACGGGACTCGAACCCGCGACATCAACCTTGGCAAGGTTGCGCTCTACCAACTGAGCTATTCCCGCAAAACGTTAGGCTAAAATTTTAGCGTGACAAATATAAAAGGATTACCTCTATCTTGCAATAATTTTTGCTGGATTAGTTAATTTTTTACCGTTTTTATCCTCATTTAATATATCATATTTTATTAAATTTAAAAATTATCTCTTAATAATTCATCAAAATGGAATATCTGCTAAGCGCTTTAATTGGATATCTGCTGGGTTCATTCCCCGCTGCCTATATCCTGTTGAAAATAAGCAGGGGGATTAACATAACGGAAGAGGGTTCTGGAAATGTAGGGGCGATGAATTCCTTTGAGGTTACAAATTCTAAAATAATAGGACTAATGGTCCTGGTTATTGATGCTCTAAAGGGCCTACTCAGCGTTTACCTTATTCTGCTCCTTTTCCCTGTTAATTTTATTTATCCGGCTGTCTCATTGCTTTTCACCGTCTTTGCTCATTGCTATAATCCCTGGCTGGAGTTTAAAGGAGGGAGAGGACTTGCGGCTGCAGCAGGCGGCGCTTCGCTGATATTCCCATTTGCTTTGATAGTATGGGGAGTACTCTGGCTGGTTATCTACATTTTTCGCAAAGACATATTATGGGCTAATATCTGGGCGATAATTATGACTCTTATTATTATAATGACATCTTCAGATATTGCCGTAAAATATTCGTTCCCCCGCGCTGGAACCAGGGCTGAGTTAATGCTTTTCAGTATAGCCCTGCTCATGATTATATTTGTAAGACATATTGAACCATTTAAAGATTTAATTAAAAACAAAAATTTTATCAGGAAGGTTAAACGATGACATCTTTTCAGAGAAGATTAATAACATTTGGTTCTGTATTAGTGATAGTGGCTGCAGCTTTCTTTATTATAAGACCCGATAAGCCTGCACCCTTATTTGTTTCAACGGATGGAAATTATTCTCTTGCACAGTATCAGAAGAAAGATCAGAATAATGCCGGTATTACCAGTTCAAGGAATAATATTATTACAGAGACTGTTAAGAAAGTAAGTCCTGCTGTTGTGGGTATCAATGTAACAGAGATAAGGCAATATCGTGATCCTTTCGGTTCTTTTTTTGACGATCCATTTTTTAAACAGTTTTTTAATAACAGATCGTATAGTCAAAAAGTAAAAGGACTTGGTTCTGGATTTATAATCTCACCCGACGGCTACATTGTAACTAACGATCATGTGGCAGGTAATGCTACCGAAATAACCGTTACCATGACAAACGGAAAGCATTATAAGGCTTCGGTCGTCGGTAGTGATCCTGTTACAGATATTTGTCTCCTTAAGGTAGATGCTTCCGACCTCCCATATGAGGTTCTTGGGAACTCTGATGATGTTATGATAGGCGAATGGGTAATCGCTCTGGGCAATCCCTTCGGCCTGTTTGAAATAAATGATAAACCTACTGTTACAGTTGGGGTTATCAGTTCTACAGGCATGAACTTGGAGCCTATAAATAACCGCTACTATGTGAATATGCTGCAGACTGATGCTGCCATAAACGGTGGAAATAGCGGCGGTCCCCTGGTAAATAGTGAAGGCCAGGTGATAGGAATGAATACCCTGATTTTTACAGGCGGGAATGGTTCTCAGGGAAGCATTGGACTGGGATTCGCGATCCCAATCGATAAAATTAAAAGAATTATATCCGAACTTAAACAAAACGGGAAAATTGACCGCGATTTCGATCCGGGAATGAGAATTCAGACAATTGATGAGCAGATAGCAAATTATTATAACCTTGATGAAACCCGAGGGGTTATTGTTACGCAGGTACTTCCGGGTTCACCTGCTAAGAAGGCCGGTATCGAAGTAGGAGATATCATCACTCTGGTAGAGAATTACCGTATAAATGATGATCAGACTATAATAGGTGTCTTCCAGGAGTTCAGAAAAGGCCAGACTATATCCCTAAAGATTATAAGAGATAATAAACCAATGACGGTTCAAATGAAACTGGAGAATAAGAAATGATAGAACGCTATACCCTCCCTGAAATGGGGAAAATCTGGGAGGACAAGTTTAAATTCAGCACCTGGCTGAAAATTGAGATTCTTGCTTGTGAGGCAAGGAGCAAAATGGGCGAGATACCTGAAAAGGATGTCGATATTATTAAGGCAAAAGCTGATTTCGATGTTAAGCGGGTGCTTGAAATTGAGGAGACAACAAAACACGACGTTATAGCTTTCCTGACAAATGTGTCCGAATATGTGGGCCCCGAGGCTCGCCACATCCACTATGGAATGACTTCCTCCGACATACTCGATACTACTCTTTCGTTCCAGATGAAAACTGCTGGAGAAATGCTGCTTGAGAGATTAGAAGATCTGAAGTCAGCTTTGAAGACCAGGGCCCTTGAGCATAAGAATACGGTGTGTGTCGGCCGCTCGCACGGGATTCACGCGGAACCTACTACCATGGGTTTGAAGTTCGCACTCTGGTACGAAGAAATAAAAAGAGATATAAAAAGATTGGAGAACGCGGTTGACGAGATCAGCGTGGGTCAGATATCAGGCGCTGTGGGTACTTTCGAACACCTTTCTCCAAAAGTTGAGGAGTACGTATGTGAGAAGATGGGATTGAACCCCGCTCCTGTTACTACACAGGTAATTCAGCGGGACAGGCATGCTCAATTTCTTACTACCCTGGCCCTTATTGGTGCAACCCTTGAGAAGATTTCGATTGAAATACGTCACCTTCAGCGTACTGAAGTACTTGAAGCAGAGGAGTATTTCTCAAAAGGCCAGAAAGGTTCATCCGCAATGCCGCATAAAAGAAATCCGATTATATCTGAAAGGATATCAGGTCTTTCAAGGGTGCTTCGGGGAAACGCAATGGCTGCTCTCGAAGATGTTGCTCTCTGGCACGAAAGAGATATCTCTCATTCTTCCGTGGAACGGATAATTGTGCCCGATAGCTGCATAGCTCTCGATTATATGCTCGACTTAATGACGAAGATGATATCTCATTTGCTTGTATATCCTGAACATATGTTAAAGAACCTGGGTTTAACTCGTGGTTTGATATTTTCTCAGATAGTGATGCTGAAACTTGTTAATAAAGGCCTATCCCGTGAGGATGCTTATAAACTCGTTCAGACCCCTGCAATGGATGTTTGGGCTGATGAAAACAAAAACCTTAAGGATGAACTGAAAAAATCTGTCGAAATAAAAAAACATTTATCAGCGGAAGAAATAGAAGATATTTTCGAGTCGGATAAAATGCTGAAGAATGTGGATTATATTTTTTCACGGAGTGTGGAGAAGGACTAAAAACTAATATTATTCAAGACGGCCAGTTACTCCATATCTTCAGTTCAAATTTCGAAGAGAGGCTTTTTGAGACAAGCAGTAATCACTAACTTACAAGTTAATCTCATTATTCCTGAAATGAAGCAATTACTTCTTTTTAAAATTTTATAGAGTCCGTATCCTAGTACTGAAAGGCTGATAATACCTCCTGTAGTCTTCGCCACACGGGAATTTGCGAGCTTTTCAAGGTTCATCCCCCCTCCACGCTGCTTCATCTCGTTATCACTATAAATTGAATCGAAGAACTCTACCCTGTCTTTTACTGATTTAAAAGCTATCACAAAACTTGATTCATCTTTCACAGGGTGAAATCTTACTCCGCAGTGTTCCTCAACTCCATCAATTTCGTCAATATTTTCGAACTCCCATTTCCCTCTGAAAACTGAATAATTTACGGTGCTTCTTTTTTCGCGTGAATAAAGAGGATCTTCAAAAACCCTCACTTTCTTCCCCTGCTCGTCAACAATAGTTTTCTGTATAACCTCTCCGGGTGGAATGTTAGCTTCATCAAGAAACTCTCTTAATGGTTCTGTTTCTTCCGCCTTTTTCTTCAGAATCTCGCTGCCTTTATTCATACTTCTCTCCGGGGAAATTTAATTTCTAATTTAAATGATACAACTAAATATATATAATGAAAAGATTTTAATTTATGAACTAATTCGGGTGCTGTCTGAAGATTTAAATAATTCCCCGATTGCCTTTTGCAAGGATTCAGTTTCAACGGGTTTCATCAGGTATTTATATGGCTCGGTTTTTAAGGCTGCCAGGTAGGTACCTACATCAGTCAGTGCTGTGAGAAAAATGATAGGTATGTTTTTTTCTTCTTTAATCATTTCGGCAGTTTCAATTCCGTTTTTTTCGCCATTTATAATAATATCCATTAAAATAAGATCAGGCTTACATTCTCTGGTCACTGCTAATGCTTCTTCTGAGTTATCACATATCCCAACGACCTTATAGCCGGTTTTTATAAGCGATTTTTTCAAATCAATTGCTATTATCTTTTGATCCTCTACAATTAGTATTTTCTTTTTAACAGTCTGCATTTTTTAGCTCCGTTTTTATAATAATAGTTTAAGCAGTCTGTTAAAATGACTCCAAACACAATGAAAAACAGGAACATATAAATAGTATGATCCCTAAACAGTTTAATTAATCTTAATACCCTATATTTATTTCTAAATAGCCTTTTTTTATGATTTGTTCCGGCGGGAACTATTCTTAAATTATAATGTTAACAAAGAATTATCATGTCAATAAACCTATCAAAGAAAATGAAAAAATTACTCGCAGTTATAATTGTACTGGCAGCAGCCAATATTTATTTCGCTTATTCGGGAAGTAGTGAATATTCGTATACCCCGGATAAGGACAGTACCGGGACTGTAGAACCAGCCTCCTACCAGCCGCAGGTTGATAAACTCGTAAATGCTATCATTTCCCGCTATCACTATAAAAAGGTGGATCTTAATGATTCATTATCAGCTGCAATTTTCGATAAATATATTAATACACTTGATTTCAGCCATAGCTATTTCCTTGCTTCGGATATCGATAAGTTCAGCGGGTTCAAAACAGAACTTGATGATATGATTAAGGATGGGGATCTCGAACCTGCTTTTGAGATCTTTAATACCTTTAAAGACAGGGTCCATGAGCGACTTGATTATGCCGAGCAACTGCTGAACAAGGAATTTAATTATGAGAAAAAAGACAGTATGGAAATTAACCGTGAAAATGAGCCTTTCCCTAAAACCGATAAGGAAGCGGAGGAAATCTGGTATAAACGCGTTAAGAGTGATGCATTAAGCCTTAAGCTAACGGGCAAGGATTGGAAATCGATAGCTGAAACATTAAAGAAGCGCTATGATAATTACCGCAAGGCGGTCGATCAATATAATAGCGAGGATGTGTTTCAGCAGTTTATGAACGCTTATACGGAATCAATCGATCCTCATACAAATTATTTTTCTCCCATTACTTCGGATAATTTTAAGATTAATATGAGCCTTTCCCTTGAAGGAATAGGTGCTCAGCTGAGAACAGAAGACGATTATACTAAGGTGGTTGAGATAATTCCGGGAGGCCCGGCTTACAAAAGCGGACTGCTTCATCCCGAAGATAAAATTGTCGGTGTTGCCCAGGGTGATACTGGTGAGATGGAAGATGTTATCGGATGGAGAATTACAGATGTGGTTCAGCTGATACGCGGAAAAAAAGGAACTGTGGTTAGGCTTTCGATAATTCCAGCCGACGGCGGCCCTAATGCTACTCCTCATGAGATTACGCTTACCAGGGACAAAGTAAAGCTTGAGGAACAGGCTGCTAAAGATTCTGTCTTGAATCTCGATGAACAGAAAAAGGAGTTTAAGATAGGAATTATAAATGTTCCAGCGTTCTACAGTGATTACGAGGCCCAGCAAAGAGGTGACAAGGATTATAAAAGTACAACTAAGGATGTAAAAAAACTTCTCGAGCAGCTGAAGAAAGAGAAAGTTGATGGTGTAATTGTAGATCTAAGGAATAATGGAGGGGGATCACTGCAGGAGGCTGTCCAGATGGTAGGTTTGTTTATCAAAAAAGGTCCTGTCGTTCAGGTGCGTGATGCCGACGGCTCGATTGATGTCGATCGTGACCCTGATCCGTCTATCGAGTATGATGGTCCGCTTGCCGTATTGGTGAATCGCTTTAGTGCTTCTGCTTCTGAAATTTTCTCGGCTGCTATCCAGGATTACGGAAGAGGATTAATTATCGGTGAACAGACCTATGGAAAGGGTACTGTGCAGAACCTGATTGATCTGAACAGACTGATGCCGGGTTCGGATAATAAATTCGGACAGGTTAAGCTTACTATTGCCAAGTACTATAGGATTGACGGAGGCAGTACTCAGCATAAAGGGGTCGTTCCAGATATTAAGTATCCTACTCCTTTCGGGAATTCAAAAGAATACGGGGAAAGTTCTGAACCCAGCTCCCTGCCATGGGACCGGATAGAGCCTACAGATTATGAAAAGTACGGAGACTTCTCCAAATTTATTCCTCAGCTTATTAGTATGCATAAAGAGAGAATCAAGAATGATCCTGAATTTCAGAATTATGTAGCTTCGGTTAAAGAGGCCGAGAAATCTCACGATAAAAAATATGTTTCGCTGAATTACGACAAAAGGGAAAAGGAAAAAGAAGCTGAGGAAGAAAGAAAATTTGAGGAAGAAAACCGGATCCGTAAGGAACAGGGATTGAAGCTTATTCAGAAAGGCGAAACTCCTGCCGAGAAAACTAAAAATTATGATGCCCTGTTGGATGAGACGGGACATATTCTTGCAGATTATATACTGCTCTCAATCGGATAAAGTAGAGAGCCCTAATAAAATTTGTCATCCTGAACCAGCCTGCCGATCGGCAGGCTTGGTTGCAGGTTCTGTTTATATACTACTTCAATTTGAACAATTAACCCCTGAATTAAATATCAAACTTAATTCCCTGGGCCAGTGGAAGAGTTGATCCATAGTTAATCGTATTGGTCTGTCTTCTCATATAGGCTTTCCAGGAATCTGAGCCTGACTCGCGCCCTCCGCCGGTTTCTTTCTCACCGCCGAATGCTCCGCCGATTTCCGCACCCGACGTTCCTATGTTGACATTCGCAATTCCGCAGTCCGATCCTCCTGCCGCGAGAAAAGCTTCTGCCTCCTTCAGGTTATTCGTGAAAATTGCTGATGACAATCCCTGCACTACACCGTTGTGCAGTTCTATTGCATTATTTACATCGCCTGAATATCTGATTAGATAAAGTATGGGAGCAAAAGTTTCTTCCTGAACAATTTTGTAATGATTTTCAGCTTCAACGAGTGCGGGGGCAACGTATGTGCCTGCTTCATATCCTTTACCTGAAAGAACCTCTCCTCCATAGATTATTTTACCGCCTTCTTTCTTTACCTCGCCCAGTGCATCTGAAAACATTTTGACTGCATCTCTATCTATAAGCGGACCGACATGATTATTCTGATCGAGAGGATCGCCAATCTTTAACGACTTATAAGCCTTAAGCAGCGATTCTTTTACCTTGTCATAAATAGATTCGTGGATTATCAGTCTTCTTGTAGATGTACATCGCTGACCACATGTACCGACAGCTCCGAATACCACTGCTGGAATGGCAAGCTTCAAATCAGCGTCAGGTGTGATAATAATTCCGTTGTTTCCCCCGAGCTCAAGAATCGATCTTCCGAATCTCTTCTGAATAACTTCTCCGGCATGTCTTCCTACCCTTGTTGATCCGGTAACTGAGATCAAAGGGATCCTATTGTCATTTAATAACCTCTCACCTATCGTAGAACCTCTTCCAATAATCAGAGAAAAAATTCCTTCCGGAAGATTGTTTTCTTTAATAACCTTAGAAATGATGTTTTGTACTGCGATGGCTGAGAGAGGTACTTTGGAAGAGGGCTTCCATAGGTTTACATCTCCGCAGGCTGCGGCAAGCATTGCATTCCAGGAATAAACAGCAACCGGAAAATTGAAAGCTGAGATAGTTGCCACAATTCCAAGCGGATGATACTGATCGTACATCCTGTGTTCTGGACGTTCAGACTGCATGGTGAAGCCGTATAACTGACGTGACTGACCGACTGCAAAGTCGCATATGTCGATCATTTCCTGTACCTCACCAAGTCCTTCCTGTAATGACTTACCCATTTCATAAGAAACAAGAGTTCCTAAAGGCTGTTTGAACTCGCGCAGTTTAAGTCCTATCTGCCTTACAATTTCGCCTCTCTTTGGAGCCGGCATTTTTCTCCACGTTAAAAAAGCTTCGGAAGCTTTGTTAATTATTTTCTCATAATCCTGTTCGGATGCCTGATAAACTGAAGCTATAAATTCACCGTTGGTGGGTGAATAAATTTTAAGCTCACCCTGGTCAGTGGTATTATTCCATTCTGTACCGGTTGATGCGGCATAGTTTTTATCTTTAATTCCTAATTCTTTTAGAAAATCCATAAACACTCCTATTATGGTTTTGAATTAATTTTATCAATTACAGACTGCAGTGTTATTTCCTTCATTCTGTCTTCTATATCCACCTGTATAGTGCTGAAAAGATCGAGGAAATAAACGTTCAGCTTTGAAGTATCCGAAGAAGATCTGCCGTTAGCTTTAGAGACATCCAGATGGAAGGCTTTTCTATCCTCAATCGCGCAGTATATTTCCTGCAGATCTATATCTGCCGGTTCCTTCTTCAACCTGAAGCCTCCAGCTGTACCGTAGGCGCTTTCAACTATTCCATTTTTAACCAGCATGGAAAGTAGTTTCCTGAGTTTTGAGGCGTTTAGTCCTGTATGCTCTGAGATTTCTATACTGTTTTTTGCAGAGGGATAATCCTTCGCCAGGAAGGTAAGTGCTTTAACGGCAGCAGAAAGTTTGGTGGATGCAGACATAATTTTATTATTTGTTACGGTAAGTGTAACAAATACCGTAATAAAAATCAATAACGTTAAAGCTGATTATTTCTTATCTTTTTTATGCTGATTTGTAACCGGGCTTATTGCGTATCGGGATCATTTTACATAATTTTACTAATGTAATCGGTATAATTTATTATGCTTACTTATTTAACATACCGCGAAATTACTGGTTTTAACAACCTTAGAAGCTATTTTATCTCCCGCTTCGAGAACGTATTCTAATATCTTCCTGTTTCATCATTTCTAAATAAATTTGAAGTTTAATCACTACTCTTACTACAGGAGGATTTATGAATAATTCAGATTATAAAGCTGAAGGATTGATATTGGAAGATTTTAATAATATAACCCCGGATAAAGTTCACGAAACAATTGCTAAGAATATGCTTGCCGACGGATTCGGTCTGGTACTCGACTTAAAGAAAAGCCGGGGAATGCATCTTGTAGACGAAAATACCGGAGATACATATCTCGATCTGTTTACCTTCTTTGCTTCATCCCCCCTGGGTTTGAATCATCCGAAGCTGCATTCTAAGGAGGTTATGGATGAACTTGCCTATGCTTCTGTTAACAAACCGTCTAATTCCGACATCTATACAGTTCTGATGGCTGAGTTCGTGGATACTTTTGCCCGGATTGCAAAACCTGATTATATGAAATACTTGTTCTTCATAGCTGGCGGATCGCTTGCTGTTGAGAACGGATTGAAGGTTGCTTTCGACTGGAAGGTTCAGAAGAATTTCATGAAAGGTTATAAAGAGGAGAAGGGACAACAGGTTATACACTTCCGCCAGGCATTCCATGGAAGAAGTGGTTATACGCTTTCTCTTACAAACACCGAACCGAATAAAATAAATTATTTCCCGAAGTTTAACTGGCCACGGATAATAAATCCAAAAGTTAAATTCCCGATCGAAGAGCATCTGGATGAAATTATGCAGGTTGAAAAACAGGCAATTGACGAAATCTACGCCTCTATAAAAAGCAACCCCGATGACATCGCGGCAATCATCCTCGAACCTATCCAGGGTGAAGGCGGGGATAATTTCTTTAGGAAAGAGTTCTTTGAGAAGCTTCGTGATATCGCTGATGAAAATGAAATTCTGCTGATGTTTGATGAGGTGCAGACTGGTTTCGGACTCACTGGTAAATTCTGGGCGTCTGACTATTACGTCAAACCCGATATCATTTCTTTCGGAAAAAAAGCACAGGTTTGCGGAATAATGGTTTCCGACAGGGTTGATGAGGTAAAAGAAAACTGCTTCCATAAATCCAGCAGGATAAACTCTACATGGGGAGCAAATTTAACTGATATGGTGCGTTCCAAACATATAATGCGAATTATTAACGAAGAGCATCTTGTTCAAAATGCAGCGGAAGTTGGTGAATACCTGCTTGAAAATCTTAAAGAAATCAGTAAGGAATATCCTTCTCTTGTAATTAATCCGCGGGGACTCGGATTAATGTGCTCTTTCGATATGCCTGATAAACAGATAAGAGATAAATTCAGGGAAGAATGTTATAAAAATAAATTATTAATTCTTGGCTGCGGCGAAAAGGCCATCAGGTTCAGACCTCCTTTGAATGTAAAAAGAGAGAACCTGGATGAGGGCTTGAAAATTGTTAAAAAAGTTCTATTTTTGCTTACATCAAATAACTAAAATAATTTAACTACTTGCATGATGTCCCGCCGCTCGTGGCGGGATTATCATTTTAAACCGGTCTCCTTATTCTTTTCCCCTTTTTTCTTATCATTAGCGACTGCATAACCAGCCGTTATTCAACTTATTCTGTTCCCCGATGCATCTCCCTGCTTTCCTCTATTATCTGAATAATTCCCTATATTTCGGTTATTCTTAACAGAGATAACATACTTTGGAACATTCACTTTATATCGTAAGCACACCGATCGGAAACCTCAAGGACATAACTATTCGTGCCCTGGAAATTCTGAAAGATGCGGGTTTTATAGCATGTGAGGATACCAGGGTTACCGGTATCCTCTTAAATCATTATGAAATAAAAAAGGAACTTGTTTCGTTAAATGCAGCTAATGAAGCGCAGAAGCTGGATTATATACTAGAAAGGATAAAAAACGGTGAGAGCTGTGCACTTGTTTCTGATGCAGGTACTCCTACAGTTTCAGATCCGGGGATACGGCTGATTTCTGCTGCGATAAATAGCGGAATCAACGTAGTTACTGTGCCGGGTCCCTCTGCAGTGACCGCGGCCCTTACCCTGGCAGGACTTCCGACCAATTCATTTGTGTTTGAAGGTTTTATCCCTCAGAAAAAAGGAAGACAAAAAAAACTTAAAGAACTCGCCTTGGAACGAAGAACAGTTGTGCTTTATGAATCAACTTACAGGATAGAAAAACTAATAAATGAACTTAATGAGTATATACCCGGAAGATGGGTTGTGGTCTGTCGTGAAATGACAAAGAAATTCGAAGAAACATGGAGAGGCTATCCGAAAGATATTCTGGATTCCCTGGCCAATAAGGTCACAAAGGGAGAATTCGCTATAGTGATAGCACCCGCAGATTGGACTCAAGGTTCTCCTGCAGCACCCCCGGAAGAATAATTATACTATTTAGTCTTCTCCATCATAAGTAACCAGCGATCTGACATCATATCCTTTTAATCTTTCTCTTCCGTGAAGAAAACTGAGTTCAATGATAAATGATGCCTGTACAACCTTTCCCCCCAGCTTTTCAATCAGATTTACTGCAGCGCATGCTGTACCTCCGGTTGCAAGGAGATCATCATGCAGTAGCACCGATTCTCCGGGCTCTATGGCATCCTTATGAATCTCGATTGCGTCCGTGCCATACTCAAGAGCATACTGTTCTTTAACAGTATCGGCCGGAAGCTTTCCGGGCTTCCTTATGGGAACAAAGCCGGCATTAAGTTTTTCTGCAATCATTGCTCCAAGCATAAAACCGCGTGATTCAATACCTACAACCTTATCTATTTTTAGTCCTTCAGTAAATTTAACCAGGGCATTAAAAGAAGCTTTTAATCCTTCAGGTTCTTTAAGCAGGGTTGTGATGTCTCGGAACATAATTCCTGGTTTGGGAAAATCTTTTACCGATCTGATATATTTTTTTATGTCTGTATTCATATGTATTAATTTTTATTTAAGAATGATGATAGACCCTTTTTAAAATCTTCGGATGTTCTGCTGATTGCATTTAGTTCAATGCAATACTCTACAGCTTTATCAATTGAAAGTTTCGAAATGTTGTTAACCATTTTTTTTGTGAACTGCATACTGAAGTCGGAGTTTTTAAGAAGCTCGTCTGCTAAATCAAATGAGAAAGCTTGAACATTATCGGAAAGGTAATTTACCAGACCAAGTTGAAATGCTTTTTCAGCATCTATGATCTCACCAGTCAGTAAAAGATGCTTGGCTCTCCCCTCACCTATTTTACGAATTAGAAATACAGAGACTATAGCCGGAATAAAGCCTATTTTAACTTCCGAATATCCGAATTTTGCATGCTGCCGGTCCGCAGCTATGATGTCGCAGACGCTGGCTAGTCCGCACCCCCCGGCAATAGCGGCTCCGTTAACCGCGGCTATTGTTGGTTTTGGAAAATTATAAACTTCGAGGAAAAGGTTAGCTAAGGTTTTCGAATCAAGCTCATTTTCCAGGGGTGAATAATCGGAAAGGTCGTGCATATAGGCGAGGTCAGCTCCTGCACAAAAGCTTTTGCCTTCCCCTGTTATAATTAAAATACTTACATTCTCGTCATTAGCCGCTTGACTGAGTTTTTCCCTGAACTGCTTTACCAGATCAGGATGAAGGGCATTTCGTTTTTCCGGTCTGTTTATTTTAATCAGTGCTATTTTGTCGTTAACACTATAAGTGATCATTTTTAATCCCTGAAAAATTTACGGTTGACTTTTCTTTTAAGAAATTTTTTGAACTCCGCCAGAACAAAACAATTGATAACTTCCCCGTTTGTAAGCCCCCCTTTTCTGCCCGTAATAACACCATATTTGATCAGGTCAATCTCTTTTATTGAATGTGCGTCAGGATTGATTGAAAAAAGACATCCCTTCTCTCTTGCGTAATAAATCCATCGCCAGTCAAGATCGAGCCTCCTTGGATTCGAATTTATCTCAATCGCAACATTATTTGCTGCACATGCATCTATAACTTTTTTTACGTCAAATTTGTATGGCTCCCGTGATAGTAAAAGCCTCCCGGAAGGATGTGCCAGAAGATCGGTATGAGGATTCTCCACCGCTCTCAGGATCCTTGCTGTCATCTGTGCCTCATCCATGCTGAACCTTGAATGTATGGATGCTGTTACGAAGTGAAAATTATTTAAGAAATCATCCGAATAATCGAGATTCCCGTCTGCTAATATATCCGATTCAATTCCCTGGAAGAGATAAATATCATTTTCTTCTGATATTTTGGCCGCTTCATCTTTCTGCTTCAGTATTCTCTCTTCACTCAATCCATTGGCATAAAAAGCAGCCTTGCTGTGATCGCAGACCGCTGCATACTTAAATCCCCTTTCCACAGCAGCGCCGATCATTTCATCGAGCGTGTTTCTTCCGTCAGAGTATACAGTATGAAAGTGCAGCAGCCCTTTGAATTCCTTCTCATCCAGATCGGGGGCAGCAGTTAATGCTTTCTTATTAACTTTAAAATATTCTTCTTCGCGCATCTCAGGGATAACATAAGATGATTTCAGAGATTTGAATATTTCTTCTTCGGTAGCTCCCTTCAGTTTTAGGGGGTTAGCCCCCAGCTTGTGGAGGAATGCATCCGATCCTGTCGTGATAAACAGAGTTTTATTGAACTCATCTTCGGAATAAGTAACATAAAGGTTAACCGGGACAGAGAAATACCCTGTTACCGCAGCGATGTCGCCTTCGATTTCATAATCGAGCTGCGTTTTTAATTTTTGCAGGAATTTTTTCCTGTCGCTGATAAAAAGTACAAGGTTAATCGCTGATATAATCTCCAACCCCCTTCTCAATTCTCCGGAGATTTCGATTTTTAGGACCTCAGGAACTTTCTCAAGTTTTGCAATGATCTCATCCGCAAACTCATAAGCTGTATTCAGGAGAACAAATTTGCTATGATATTTAAGTCTTTCAATTTCATTGAGAATCTTATTTTGCGTTGCTTCTCCAAAACCTTTGAGCATTGCCAGCCTGTTTTCCCGGCAGGCATATTCAAGCTCCCCTATGCTTGATATCCCGAGTTCATTATAGAGTAGATCTATTTTTTTTGCACCAAGACCCTTTATTCCCAGAAGCTGCTCTATTCCTGCAGGTACCTCTTTCCGGAGTTGTTTGTAAAGCGGTGATTCGCCTTTCTCAAAGTATTCGTAAATTACCGCCTGAAGTCCTTTGCCTATTCCCTTTATTTTTTCAAGTTCCTTCTGCTCAACCGCCCTGGCAAAATCTCCTTCAAACTTTCTGATGGAAATAGCCCCATTTCTGTAAGCCCCAACCTTAAATTTGTTTTCCCCTTTGAAATCCATTATATCAGCAATGTTTTCAAGTAAAGCTATGGTATCTTTCCTGTCAGGCATAACCGAAATACTTTGTGATTAAATAAATTTGCGTATAGGTTGAAATGAAAGCCAGGGAAGCGCCGGCGATGACCTGGTTAAGCGTATGACATTTCAGTTTAACACGTGCCTCTCCTATAAAATAAAGAAGTATAATGAACGGTAAAGCTGATACTCCGTAAACATATACTAAAGCTGCAAAAGGTCCTGAAGCTCCCATCATATGAGCACTTATTTTCCAGTATTTATTTATTACAACAAGAAGCAGAGTATTCGAAATATAACAAAACCAGAATGCTATGGAAACAATATCTACGCTGAAACGGATTAAAATTATTAAACCGGCTGCATAAAAAAGAACCGACAGCAGAAATGGAAAGGTTCTCTCTTCTTTTATCCTGGCGTCTATATCGGCAATCCATCCTTTTTTCCGGAAAGATGCAAACATCACCACCGGGAATATGAATCCAAATATCGCTGCGGTTAAGATAAGTATGACGATATGAAATACAGTATCCTCAAACTGAAAGGCAAAAATTGTAAAAATTATAATGGTAAAAGACGGAGGAACAAAAAGAGTGGATATAATTCTTGCTGCTTTTGTAGAGATGTTGCGGCTCAATTTATACGGCAATTTCGTAATCTTTTATCTGCTCCAGGTATTTAAACAATATGTCCTGAACATAAGTATAATCAGTCGCAGGCATTAAAGCCAGCCTTGTCTGTGAAGCATTGTATAATCCTTTAAGATATCCGCTGTAGAACTTCCTGTGCTCCATCACAGCACGGCGCTCTCCTTTTAACCGAATGGCAAGCTGCAGATGCCGCAGACAAATGCTTATTCTTCGCTCTGCATCTGTCCTGGTTGCTATGGTTCCACCGTTTAGTAATTCCTTGGCTTCGCTGAATATCCAGGGATTCCCTATAGCGCCTCTTGCTATCATTACACCGTCGGCCCCGGTTTCTTCGAAAGCGCGTTTTACATCTCCCGCACTCAGTACGTTGCCGTTTAGTACAACCGGGATACTTACAACTTGTTTTATCCTGGGAATCCAGTCCCATTCCGCCTCGCCTTTATGTCCCATCGCTCTTGTTCTGCAGTGAACTGTTAATGCCTGCGCCCCCGCATCCTCTATCCTTTTTGCTACATCGATGATTTCTATGCTGTCGTGATCCCAGCCGAGGCGGGTTTTAACGGTAACAGGCAGGGAGACATTACTGACGATTTCCTTTACCATTTTTTGCATATAAACAGGATCTTTTAGAAGAGCAGATCCTGCTCCATGTCCTACTACATTCTTTACCCAGCAGCCTGCATTAATGTCAATTACATCGGGATTCTTCTTTTCGGCAAATTTTGCCGCTTCAACCATCGATTCAATACTCGCCCCGTATATCTGAATACCCACTGGCCTTTCTTCTTCAACTATTTCTAGTTTCTTGTGAGTTTTCTCGTTAAGACGAACCAGTCCTTCAGAATTTACAAATTCTGTATATACAACATCTGCCCCCAGCTCCTTGCAGATAAGCCTGAAGGATACATCTGTTACATCCTCCATTGGAGCAAGAAGTATCGCTCTATCAATATTTATTTTGTCTACTTTAAACATATAATCGGGTTATTATCCTTCATAAAGATATAAATAATGGCATAAAAAATAATTAGAAAAAGATTTACTTAATTCAGAGCACTTCGCCGGTGTCTGCTTTAATTGCCTTCGGAAGGTAGAATAGGGCAAGCAGCACTATAAAAAACGTAAAAAAGGCACCTGTAAGAAATGGAAAAGGATATCCAAGGAATTCAAAGGCGAAACCGCCCCATAGAGGACCAAGTACACGGGCAAAAGCTGAGAACGACTGGTTAAGACCGAGCACTGTTCCCTGCTCTTTGTCAGAGGTAACTTCCGAGATAAGACTCAGAAGCGTGGGCTGAAGAAATCCTGTTCCAAGTGACATGATAATCACGATGATAGCAAGTCCAAGAAAATTACCGCCGTATGGCAGCAGTGCGAGACCAACCATCATAAGGAATGCTCCAATTGCTACAATTTTTGTTTCTTTAAGATATTTAGTTACAACTCGTATCAGCCCCCCCTGTACAATCGCGGCTGAGATACCTACGATGCCATACATATATCCGTTTTGCAGATCAGTGAAATGATAGGCTTCATACCCCAGAAGTGCAAATGTTCCGTAAATGTTTGCGACAGAAAAGGTGAGTATAAAAAACAGGGTTACAAGCAGTCCCAGATCCTTTTTCCTGAAAACCTTTTTTACAGCGTCTACATCGAACAGCTTCCTCTTCCGTACCACAACCGCTTCACGATTGACATTGGATTCCGGGAGCAGAATAATTGTCACAATGAAAGCAAGAAAAGAAAATCCGGCACTTGCAAACCCGGTTACTTCATATCCGAATTTTGAAAGGAGCCCGCCGATTAATGGACCGAAAACAAACCCTAGTCCGAAGGCTGCACCTATCATTCCCATCCCTTTGGAACGATCTTCTTTAGTAGTTATATCTGCAATGTACGCCTGCGCAACACCTATACTGCTTCCTCCTATACCGCCGACAATCCTAGATATAATAAGTACAAAATAAGTATGTGTGAAAGCAAAAATAACATACCCAATAGCATTCAGCAGAAGACAGAAAACAATGACGGGTTTCCGCCCATGTTTATCCGAAAGTTCTCCAAAAAAGGAATTGAAAAAAAACTGTACGAAAGAGTACACGGCAATGGCAATACCAACGGCAGTTTCATCTACATGAAGTTCCTTTGTGGCAAATGTAGGTAAAATGGGTATGAGAATACCGAACCCAAGTAGGTCGATAAAAACAGTTACAAAAATCAGAGTAAGAGCAGATCTGTTTTTCAATACAACTTTGGTCCTATCCCGTCTCCGTGAAACATCATATCTTGATGCGTCAAATCCAGTTATCCGGTTTTTAATGTGGAATTAAATTAGAACTATAAATATATGAATAATTCCTAAAATGATTGTTGTTTTTGTATTCCCGGTTACATACCTCTGGAATTTTTTCCATCGATGTAGTTCAATATAAAGTCGAGAAAATTTAGTCTTTCGAATTGAAACCCTCCGTGAAAATATTAAATAGGAATAATCAATTGCCGATAGAATCCTGATGCAACGTTTTCAGAACGTTCTTTCAGAACGTTTTCAGAACGTATTCAGAACGTTTTCAGAACGTATTCAGAACGTTTTCAGAACGTTTTTAGAACGTTTTTAGATAGTTTTTACCCCCGATATCTCCTGCAGAATAGCCGGAATTTTTCCATTTGTCTGGGAATAGAGTAGCTGGTGCGGGGGTAATTCTAAAACGTAATGAAATTAACAGGTAAGAGAAAATCGCTGATAATAGTGCGTAAGCGAGGCTTATTTGAATATTTTAATAATATGTTCTTGGTATCGTGAAACGATTGTGCGGCTAGTTTTCTGTCTTCCTTCGAAAGAAAAGCGTAAAGACTGTCTGAGAAAGCAGCCTCAGAGGGAACAACTATATATTCTCTCCCGGCTTCGGTAACTCCTTTGAATACCCATATTGGAAGATATTCAACTTTTTTAAGGTACAGTGAATCAGTGGAAAAATTTTTAACAAGTGTAAATGTCAGTATTGCCCCCCCGTCCGAATACCGCCACCTCTGGTTGGAAATAAAATTACCCATAGAGTATATTACAAATCCTGAATCAATACCGGCACCGCGGGTCTTGAAAAAACTAATGGGCTGCAGAACATGCGTGTGTCCGCCGATGATAATGTCTGCCCCGTACTGAATGGTTTTATCAACTATATCCTTCTGATAATTGCTGGGTAACCGCTGATACTCATCTCCGAAATGAAAATGTGCAATAACAATTTCAGCTCCGTCTTTACGGGCAAGTTTTATATCCTGGCTAATCCTGGCGGTATCTATTAGGTTGATGAGATATTTTTTTCCCGCGGGTATGGGATTCCCGTTCGTTCCGTATGTATATGCAAGAAATGCAGTTCTTATTCCTTTTATATTAAATATCCTGATAGAATCCCTGTCTTTTTCAGAAAGAAATGTACCATTGTAGCTGATATGATTCAGTTTCAGCTGCTGTATTGTTCGCCTTACACCAGCCTCCCCTCTGTCCAGAGCGTGGTTGTTGGCAGTTGATACTAAATCAAAACCTGCCTTCTTGAGCGCTGTTACGAAAACATCTGGAGTATTAAAAAACGGGTAACCGGAATATCCTGATTTCTTACCCGCAGTGACGGTTTCAAAGTTGCCGAAAAGAAAGTCAGGCTCTTTCAGGTATTTTTCAATCCGTGAAAATACGGGATTAAAATCAAAGCTGTCTGCCTTCACACGGGCGTAGTTATATTGCACCGAATGACACATTATATCGCCTGTCACACCGATTGAAATGGAAACAATAGAATCAGCCTCTGTTCTCGTGTTCGCTAAATTATGGCAGACCTTGTCTTCGGGTGAGAGGAAAATGATGGTGATCAGGATTGATATTAAAATTAAACGCATATAATAAAATAAAAGGCTGAACTATTTTTAATAGCCAGCCTTTATAAATTGTACTAAACTTTACTACCCTTGTTTATCAGCTTTTCTCTGAGCTTTAACGTCCTGGACATCCTTACGAACATCCTGAGCCATCTTTCTAAGTTCGCTTAATCCTTTACGAAGACGGGTGCCTGCCGCAGCCTGGCCTTTATCATAAAACTTCTCAAAATCAGTATGAAGATTTTGTACTGCTTGCATAAGTTCTTCGTATTTATTCATTGAAACCTCCTAAGAAATAATTTGAAATAAGTTATTTAGTATGTTCTAGCACTATCTCTGCAATATCTTTTACTGCAACTTCTTCTGTCTTTTCGAAATGTTTAACTCCGTCCGTCAGCATGGTCATGCAGAAAGGACAGGCTGATGCAATTGTATCTGAATTCGTATTTAAGGCTTCAGATGTTCTTTCAACGTTTATACGACCTCCTTCTTCATCCTCAAGGAACATCCTTCCGCCCCCTGCTCCACAGCAGAAACCGCGGGACTTATTCCTCTTCATTTCGACGAGATCAAGTCCGCCGATGCTCTTTAAAGTGTTCCTGGGAGATTCGTAAACATTATTATACCTTCCAAGATAACAGGAATCATGATAAGTTACCTTATTTTTTTCCTGATTATTATTGAGCTCTATTTTGCCTTCAGAGATCAGCTGCTCCAGAAACTGCGAATGATGAATTACATCGTAGTCGCCGCCAAACTGCTTGTATTCCCTTCCAAGCGACTGGAAGCAGTGTGGGCAGGCTGTTACTATTTTCTTCACTTTATAGTTATTCAGAGTTTCAACATTCTCCATAATCATCATCTGAGCCAGGTATTCATTTCCTAAACGCCTTGCGGTATCACCATTGCACTTCTCTTCGGTTCCCAGTATTCTGAAATTTACACCAGCCATCTGCATTAGCTGTGCAAAGGCACGCGAAACCTTCTTATACCTGTCATCAAAAGAACCTGCGCACCCAACCCAGAACAGAATATCGCATTCGGGATCTTCGGCCATGGTTTTAATATCTAAACCTTCTGCCCAGGTGGCACGGTCAGCCTGGTTGAAAGCCCATGGGGTAAAATTGGTTTCAAGACTCTTGAAAACGGGATTAAGGTTTGAAGGGAACTGTGATTCTGTTAAAACAAGATCTCTTCTCATATCTATAATCGAATCTAGGTGTTCTATCATAACAGGACATTCCTGCACACACGACATACATGTTGTACACTGCCATAATTCAAGGTCTGATATGTAATCATGTACTAGTGTTTTTTCAAACTCCTCTCCCTCTGTTATTCCCTTCTCCATTAATGGAGCTTTATCTTTGGTCCTTCTCCTTATATCCACAATAATTTTTCTGGGTGAAAGGGACTTCCCTACAGTAGCGGCAGGACATGACGCTGTACACCTTCCGCATTCTGTACAAGAATAACCATCCAGAACCTGTTTCCAGGATAAATGTTCAAAGTCAGCAGCACCAAAAACTTCAGTATTCTCATCTTCAAGGTTAAGGGGTTTTATTGTATTTCTTATATCATCAAGATTCGCAAAATAAGTATTCGGAATTGAAGTTAGAACGTGCAGGTGTTTTGAGTAAGGGAGAAAATTAAGAAATCCCAGTATTACAACGATATGCATCCACCAGAAAAACTCGAAATAGATATGGGCATTCTGAGTTCCGCCGGAGTAGAACCAGTGGCTGAGAGCAGCCGAAATAGGCCGGATCTCATACGTATTTAGCTGGAAATTATGCATTGCTACCAGAGCGGAATTTTCACCCAGCATTGACGTACATACCAGCATAATTAGAACAAGGATAAAGGCAGCGTCTAGCTTCCCGGATTTCTCAACTTCAAGTCTTGGTACATGAATGATGAATCTTCTGTATAAGGCATACAGACACGCAGCAATGACAAGAACTGAGAAGAAATCCTGAATAATGGTAACTACTGAATAAAAAGGACCGGCAAAATGCCAGCTGAAGGGAGAATAAAAACCTTGTATAAAAGCCTCAATTACTGCGAAAAGAAAAAGTACAAATCCCCAGAAAATAGTGAAATGCAGTATTCCGGCTTTGGGATCTCTGAGCAGCTTGGTCTGTGCAAATGCTACAGTCCAGACTTTTTTTAACCTCTCGCCCACCCTGTCAAACCGGTCATCTTTCTTCTTGGTAAGAAGCATATAAGCAATAAGCTTCCGGCAGCTCCATACAAAAAGTCCAAGGGCAAAGATTAAAAAAACAATAAAAATAATATTTTTTAATTCCATAATAACAACAAATTAGAACTTAATATTGATTTCATTTTTTACTTCTGGTTCTGTGTATACCTGAATATATTGCTGCACCGGAGAGCACTTTTATTACTGTCCATAATGAAAAAATCACCATACCGGTTTTGATTGCTGTCTGCCAGTCGTGAAGATAGAAGGTGTTCAGAAAGACAACTCCGCTGATAATTATTAGTGCCTCTGTAACTATCATCGCTGAAACAATAGCTGCATAACTTTTGCTTCTTTCTACAATGTAACCCGCAGCGAAAGCAGCGAGAGGGAAAGCAAGCAGATAACCTCCGGTTGGTCCGAATAATGCCGCGGCGCCGAAAAAACCGTCCGGTGTGGGAGCGAAAACAGGAAGACCTGCAATCCCGAGAGCAAGGTAAAGCAGTTGACTATAAGCTCCTTTTCTGGCTCCAAGAAAAGCACCTGAGAGCCCTACCATTAAAGTTTGCAGGGTAAATGGTACTGGTTTAACAGGCAGACTGACCTGCGCGGCAATAGCGGTTAATATTGTAAAAGTAAAAATCCAGAGTAAGTCGGAAGATGCAGCCCTGATTAAGTATTTGGAACCGGCAGCTGCGTTTTGCTTCGAAATCATAAATTCCTCAATTAAAATTTTGATTAAAAAATTGAAAAGTTTTTTCTAGAATTGATTCAAATTTTTCGTTTGTCCCTTCAAAAGGATGTTTTATGTCAAATGTATGTCCGGTTGAGGGGACTAAATAAAGCTCGGACAAATCTTTATCTGCAAGAGAATAAAGTTCTTCAGCTTCTTTTACAGGAACAGCCAGATCCTGTTCTCCATGTACAATTAGCAATGGTTTTCTCAACTCCCTCACAGCTTTTTTTATATTAAGTTTATCTTGCTTATTTTCCTCAAGGTCATCCAGCAGTGACACGTTCAACTTCATTTTCTGCTTCGTCCTTGTATTCATAACCTCAAAAACCCCTTTCTTTCTCCAGGCTTCTTTTTGTCTTGCGGAATAACGGTCAAAGGTTGATACAGTAGACCATACCGCAGCGGCCTTCACTTCAGCTTTTCTATTAGCGGTCAGCAGCGATATCCCGCCTCCTCTGCTATGCCCGAGGAGTCCCAGTCTGTCATTGGAAGTTCCTCCGAAGAATCCATTAAAATAGGCATCGATTAACTGGGATAACTCATCCATTTCAAGTGAAAAAGTATTTTCAGCAAAGCGATCTAATTCATCGAATTCAGTCAGGCTCTCGCCGATTCCGTTATGTGAAAAATTAAAACTAAGAACAAAAAATCCTTTGGAAGAAAAATAATTTCCGATATACGGACCAAATCCCCAGTCTTTAAATCCTTTGAAACCATGAACAAAAATAAGGCATGGTGACAGGCGAAGATTTTCTACCCCGTAAGCGGTAATCCTAAGAGTGTCCTGCTTCTCAGTATTAAGTATAAAATCTTTGCTCATTGGATCAAATATGGTTATTAAAGTTAGAAAAGTCAAGAAAATGAGGCATAAATCAAACTTTTTAGAAAAGCCTCATTGCGAACCTTATTTCTTTTTAATTCTCATTTCTTTATTTTCTCTTATATAAAAGACTTATTTAGGAGCATAATTTGAGATATCTGCTGGTAATTCCCTCAATTGATATAAAAAACGGTAAAACCGTCAGGGTTGTACAGGGAATTCCTGAACTTGACTGTAAAGAATATGGTAGTGATCCGGTGGAAATGGCAAGAATCTGGCGTACAGAAAATGCAAAACTGCTCCACATAGTCGATTTTGACGGTGCGTTCGAGCATTCGAAAAGGAATGTGGAAATTATTCATGAAATCTGTAATTCTATAATTATCCCCGTTGAATATACAGGAGGGATCCGGACAATAGCTGATGCAGACAGAATGTTTGATCTTGGAGTGAGCCGGCTGGCTATAAATACGATGGCTTATGAAAATTTCGATGAATTCAAAATAGTTTTTGAAAAATACGGTCCCGAAAAAATTGTCATTTCTCTTGATGTTCTCAACGATGAAATGATAGTCCGTGGCAGAAAAATTAAAACCGGAATTAACTATCTTGAGTATTCTAAAAAACTCGCTGAGATGGGAGTGGAAAGATTTATCGTAACCGATGTTGAAAGAAACGGAACGATGTCGGGACCAAATCTGGAACTGTCAAAAAGAATTGCCGGCGCCACAAATCAGAAAGTTACTGTCTCCGGAGGAGTTAGGAATAAAGATGAACTAATGGATATTCAGGCCTTAATGCCTCTTGGTATCGATTCTGTTATTGTGGGTAGGGCTCTCTACGAAAACCGCTTCCCTTGTCAGAAATTATGGCGGGTTGCTGAAGCAGGTTTATTCAACTAAACAGGAGTGAGAATGGACAATCAAAAAAAAGCAGTGCATAGCAGTTTCTGGACAAATTTCTTCAAATCACCTACTGAAAAAGTTGATTTACAAAAGTCTCTCCTTTCAATTCCCATATTCAGCCGACTCACCCGTAGAGAACTATCTATGCTTATGAACATAATTCACAATAGAACTTATGTCCCCGGAGAATTTGTCTTTTACCAGGGTGACCCCGGCCTGGGACTCTATATTATTCGTGATGGTGAAGTCACCATTCAGCGGAAAAAGGAAGATGAAGAAATTACTTCTCTCGCAGCGTTTACAAAAGGAGATTTTTTCGGTGAACTCGCTCTTATTGATGGTGAAAAACGCTCAGCCTCTGCGGTCAGCAGTACCGATACAAGACTTGCCGTAATATTCAAACCGGATCTCGATGAATTCATCGAGAATTATCCCAAAAGCGGTATTAAGATCCTTAGGGGGATTTCGGAAATCATTGCAACCAGGTTAAGAAAATTGAATGAGGATAATTTTAACCTGCAAAATAAATTAGAAATTAAAATGGAGGCGACTTATGGAACCTGAAATTTCCAAAGTGCTTGTTCCAATTGATTTTTCTGATTATTCAAAGAGCGCATTGAAATATGCGGCCGGTTTTGTGAAGCACTTCAAAGCAGATTTGATTCTTGTTTATGTTGTTGAACCTGTTATCTATCCTCCGGATTTCAGTATGGGACAAATAGCTATACCTTCTGTCGACCTCGATATGGATAAGCGGGCAATTGAGGAATTGAATAAACTCGCCCGGCAGGAAATTCCATCAGAAATAAAAGTTGAATCTATCGTAAAGACCGGGAAACCATTTATAGAGATTATAGAAACTGCCAGCGAGCAGGATGTAGACTTGATAATAATTGCTACTCATGGACATACCGGAATGGAGCACATCCTGTTCGGAAGTACTGCCGAAAAGGTCGTGCGTAAAGCTCCCTGCCCTGTTCTGACGCTTAGAGAACCGATAAAGGGATTTTTGTTTAAGGATGAATTGAAGAAGGAAAAAGAGAATGTCTGATTAGTTTTTTCTGTCGATCACGAAGTCTACCAGCCCTTCAAGGGCAATTTTAGATGGTGAGTCAGGAAATATCTTCAGGGATTCTTTAGCTTTTTCTGAAAACTCATGTGCAGTCTTTAATGCATATTCGATGCCCCCGTTATCTCTTACAAATTTTATGATCTGCCGTGTATCCTCTTTGCCGTCATTATTTTTAATCATCCGCCTTATTTTATCGGCATCGCTTTTCGGAACTTTCTTTAAGGAGTAAATGAGTGGCAGCGTTATCTTCTTTTCTTTAATGTCCCCCCCAACTGGTTTACCGGTTATCTTTGAGCTCCCTTCATAATCCAGTATGTCATCTCTTATCTGAAAAGCCATACCGATTGATTCCCCGAATTTTTTCATCGCTTCATGATATTCAGTATTTTCGGATGTACTCAACGAGCCTATCATACAGCAGGTCTCTAGTAGTGAAGCAGTTTTATCGGATATCACCTGGAAATACGTTTCTTCATCAATATCCAGTTTACGTGTTTTCTGAATCTGTAGAAGTTCACCTTCCGACATCCTTTTTACTGCATTAGTAATGACACCCAGAAAATCAAAATCCTTCCCTTCCACAGCTATCATTAAACCCCTGGAGAGAAGATAATCGCCCATAAGTACAGCAGCCTTGTTCTTAAATATGGCGTTAATCGACCAGAATCCCCTCCTCTTATCAGCATTGTCTACTACATCATCATGGATTAACGTTGCAGTGTGAAGTAGTTCAACAAGCACTGCACCACGATAGCTTCTTTCGGATACTCCCCCTGATAATTTTGCTGAAAGAAGTACAAGTAATGGCCTAATTTTTTTTCCCTTTTGACGAATTATATATTTAGCAATAAGATCTACAAGCCCTACATTACTTTTCATAGATTTCTTAAACAGGCGTTCGAATTCTTCAAGTTCAGTTTTTATGGGCTGACTTATTTCACTTAGAGCTTTTTTTATCAATGTTTTTTCGCTGCTAGTTTTGAAATGAAAATACTTATTTCATATAATAAAACCAACGGAACTGCCAGCACTACCTGTGAGACGGGATCTGTTCCGGGGGTTAAAAATGCAGCAAGCACCATTATTATTACTATGGCGTGCTTCCTGTATTTTTTCATAAAGGCGGGAGTAAGTATACCAAGCTTGGTAAGAAAAAAAGAAATCATCGGTAGTTCAAAAACTACTCCGGCTGCCAGGATTACACTTACAATTATCGATACATACTCATCTATGGCAAATTGATTCTTTATAAGTTCTGTGCCAAATTCCCTTACAAACTTAAATGCTAGGGGAATCATTACAAAATAAGCAAAGGCAATTCCTATAAAAAAGCTTATTGTGCTGTAAAATACAATGAGAAGAATATATTTCCGTTCTTTTTTACGCAGAGCAGGCGCAATAAACTTCCAGAGTTGATAGAACAAATTAGGAAGACTAACGATTATGCCGCCGACAAGGGCTACCTGGAAGTAAAGGAAGAGCTGCCCGAACGGTTTGAGGTTCTGCAGTTCAAGACCGTTATCTTTGGCGGGTTTTAATAGAACATCTACCACAAGAAAATCAGCAAATATCCAGCAGATTATAGTTCCCGCCACTATACCGATAATAGAATAAATCAACCTCCATCTAAGTTCTTCAAGATGGTCGAGGAATGTCATTTCGACTTCAGAGGATTCTTCCTCCATCAGGTCGGGACTGTTAAGTTCTTTCGTTGCCACGTTATTTGTTTCAGCTTAGTCCTGCGTAGAGGGGAAATTTTGAACATAGTTTTTTTACCTCAACTCTTATCTCTTCAAGCTTTATCTCATTCTCAATATTTCTGACCGCTGAATCGATAAATCCGGCAATAAGCGACATTTCATTTTCTTTCATGCCCCGCGTTGTTACAGCTGGTGTACCTACCCTTATCCCGCTGGTAACAAAGGGACTCCTGGTATCAAAAGGAACCATATTCTTGTTCACAGTAATACCGGCCTTCTCAAATGCATTTTCAGCCTGTTTACCGGTAATGTTCTTGTTTGTAAGATCTATAAGCATCAGATGGTTATCTGTACCGCCTGATATAAGATTGAAATCATACTTGGATAGTCCGTGTGCAAGCGCTTGGGCATTTTTAATAACCTGGCCCGCATACGTTTTGAAAGAATCCTCAAGAGCTTCTCCGAATGCGACGGCTTTGGCCATTATGATATGCATAAGAGGACCGCCCTGTATTCCGGGCATCACTATACTGTCCATTATCTCCGACATCATTTTAACGCGGTCTCCTTTGGGGGTCTTTATTCCCATCGGGTTCTCATAATCTTTCCCAATAAGGATAATACCGCCTCTTGGTCCTCGTAGCGTTTTATGGGTTGTGGAAGTAACTACATCGCAGTATCTAAGCGGGTTATCAAGGTATCCTTTTGCTATAAGTCCTGCCGGATGAGCCATATCGCACATTAAATACGCACCAACAGAATCTGCAATTTCCCTGAATTTTTTATAATCCCATTCTCTTGGATACGCACTGGCGCCGGCTACTATAATCTTTGGTTTCTCTTTTTTAGCAAGATCCTCAATATGATCATAATCGAGAGTCTTGGTTTCTTTATTGAGAGTGTATCCAACTGCCTCGTAAAGCTGTCCAGAAAAGTTAACCGGTGAACCATGTGTAAGATGACCGCCGTGAGCCAGACTTAAACCCAGTATTTTGTCTCCTGGTTTCAGCAAGGCCATATATACTGCCATATTCGCTTGTGATCCGCTGTGGGGCTGAACATTTACATATTCCGCATCAAATAACTTCTTTAACCTTTCTCTTGCAAGGTTTTCCGCCATATCTACGTATTCACAGCCGCCGTAATATCTTTTACCTGGATATCCTTCGGCATATTTGTTTGTAAGAACAGATCCGGCTGCTTCGAGAATAGCAGGACTGACAAAATTTTCAGAAGCGATTAGTTCAAGTTTTTCCTCTTGTCTCTGGGTTTCAAGCTTTAAGACCTCAAAGATTTCCTGATCTTTTTGAATATTCGAATAATTCATTTTAATTCACTGATTTTATAAATATTGAAGAATTTTCAGTCAGAAAATATAACAAATAAATAGAAAAGGTTCCGGGTGTAAACCACGGAACCTTCTCTTTAATTCATTAAAAATGATCGGTCTTACGGAACAGTTACGCTTTTTCCGATCCAGGAATAACAGTCTCCGGAAGGAGTTACTGTCTGGCCCGATTTATATTTGCGGAAGAAATAATCCTCTTGAGTAGGGATTGAGCCGGATAAAGCATTGATTCTTTCCCGTGCCTGGCTGAAGTTGGGGTCTATAGATAATGCTTTTTTATAAGTATCCACAGCGATCTGGTATACAACCTTAGCATTAAAATCGAACGTACAATTCCTTGCTGCCTGTTCATAAAGCAGTCCTTCGTAATAAACAGCCTGCGCCCAACCGTTGCCTGCATCATTCGCTTTCTGGAATTGAGTTCTGGCTGCGGCAAGCTGACCTTTATCTTTATAAACAAGACCCAGATTCAGATAATGGTTTTTATTCTGAGGATCGATCTGTATTAATTTCTTATAAGCATCCTCAGCTTTGTTAAGCTGATCAGTTTTTTGATAAGCCTGGGCTAACTGAGCCCAGTAGTTTACCGATTCGGGTGATTGTTGAACGAGAAATTCCAGCGGTGTAATGGCTTCCTGAAAATCATTTGCTCTCATTGCAGTAGAGGCATATTTCCAGGCTTTTTCGGGATTCTCCTTATCCTTTTCCCAGTTCTTTTTGGTCAGAGCTACAAGTTCATCAATATTTTCCACCAGTCCTTCAAGCTCCTGCGTCCATTGCGAGTCATCTGGATATTTCTCACTAAGTTTGGTATAGAGATCAATAGCCTTCGTTTTATAATCATTAGATTCAGATGCATTGTCTTTATAAAGCTGTCCTAATTTTTGATAGTAATAAGGATCAAGATCAGGATTATATTGAAAGGCGAGTTCATAGGCCGCAATCACACTATCTGCAGGCATATTAAGCCATGTTTCCTCCACAAAGGCTTTTCTGACCTGATAATATCCCTTCGCATCAGGATTATATTTTTCCGCCATGTTATAGAGGTAAGTTATGGTATCTGCAATTGCCTGCTTCTGCTCGGGCGCAATATCTGTAGAATCGTGAAGATACCAAAGAGACTCTTCCATTTTGTAGTAAATATATTTGGAAAACTTTGAGGGGTTCATTTGCAGAACCTGCCAGCCGTAAGGAACTGCACTCTTATAATCTTTATTTTTATAATATTCTGAGAACAAACTATAAAGTTCAAGTATTTTTGTTGAATCGTCAGGAACTTCTGAGATAATGCTGCTCTTCGGGAAGGCAGAGAATACACTGAGCAGAATGAAGAGCGTTGTCACTGCAGTTAACTTGGAGAATTTACCGGAATTATTTTGGTTGGACTCTTTCATTTTTATTTTTCCTCTCGAATAAACCAAATGTCGCCGAGGCTGACGGTTAAATATGCTTTTATAATGTTTTCTTTGTAGAGACCAGGATCATTTGTGCCTCGGATAGCATATTGAAGACCCAGATCTAGTGTATTTGCTGTGCTTAATGGTAATGAAAAACCACCTGAAACTGAATATTGATTGATTCCATCGTTATTCACTAAATACTGTGTCTGTTCAAAACTTAAACCTGCACGCCAAATTATTTGTTCCCAGAATGTCGTTCCTGGGGATATTTGCGGTGTATATTCGAATCCCGCACTCATTTTTGAAGAGTTTCTCAGGTTTGCCTGAGTTCTTCCATTAAATGTGTACTTTTCCCATTGCTGAAAAGCATAGTCCAAAGTTAGTAAATATTTCTTATTTACTACAAAACTTAACCCGGCACTCACCCTTCCCGGAATCTTCATATTTACTATCCCTGTAGTTACTGTGTCAGTTCCAAGAGTGGAACTTGAAGTCAGAACTGTATCTGTTCTTAAATCGGCGATGTAATTATAAGATATACCGAATCTGAAATTTGTGATCCCATCCATGCCAAAAGCTGAGGCGAGATCAGGAGAAAGCAATCCGAGGGTCGACCCAAGACCTTTAGGCCGGTATTCGTTTGTGTACTGAGCATCTGCATTTGATTGATCAGGAAAAGTTAATGAAGATGTGTAATCAATATTTCCAAAATAGTAATCCAGTGTTGCTCCTATTCCCAGATCAAATGGCATTTTGTATGAAGAACCTACAAATAATTTGGATAATCCCCCCTTCCCTTTATAGGCAGTATTATAGCTGCCAATTAAAGACTGGGAAGAGCTCTCAACATCATAGCTTACATTAGAATAGGGTGACAGTCCTACCGCGGCGCCTATACCATATCTTTCGCTTATCGGGAAAGCAAGACTGAATCCGCCGAATTCAGCTTTTGCATAATATGCGGAAACATTATCACCCGATAAAAATGAGCCGTGATAATTCACGTTGAACTCAATTCTTGTTCTTTTAAGATTATATAATGCTGCAGGATTATAAAAGCTGATAAAATTTTGCTCGGCGTCAGCAGTGCCTAATTGCCCCATTCCGAGTTTCCTGGCCGATTGTGCATACAGTATATCACCAATTCCTATACGGGAATATGGGGAAGATGACTGAGAATAGATTTCGGGCATAAACAGCATGCCCAGAAACAGAATCAGGATAAAATATTTGTTGTTAAATTTCATTTTTTGCCTGTATAAGTAATTACCAAACGCGGTCTTGAAGAAGGATCGGAAGCATCGCTTCCTTTTAATGCAAAAATATCTATTCCAAGATTCTGGCTGCCTGCAGTCAGTATAAAGCCATTATTATCATGGTATCCGCTTAATATGCTTTGTAGGAATTTCGCAATGTCTCCTGTGAAAGTATTTCCTGACCTGTTGAGAACTATAGCGGAGGTTGTATCATAGGATGACCCAACAGAGTCTCGTGCAAAATAAGCCGTTAATGAGTTATTGTAATTATCACCTGTTTTCGTAGCGCTGCTGTCTACATATATAGTAAACTGAGCTTTATTTATTATTGAACCTTTAGGTATCGATGATAAATCATATTCAATCCTCGCATTCACCGCGAGGCCGCCCTGCACCGCAATATCACCTTCGGGAAGGACAGGTTTATCGCCCGATAGCGCACTGACATCTTCAATACTATAGAAATTTAGTGTATCAATCAGGCTTCCTGTCTGAACAACTACATTCAGCCTGGGTATGCCTGTAAATTCAACGTTGTTGGTAGCTTCAAATCCAACCACCCTTGTTGATGAAGGGTCTGGTTTAATATACATACCTTTATTAACCTGAATAGGAGAAGCGGATGCAGAAGTAAACCAGGAATTTATAGTCTGCTCATCAAGGTTAAAAGTATATAAAGAATCTGAATAAGTTTTATTTGAACTGATATCATTATTATCATCATACTGCAGGTTAGGAAGACTGTCAGCGGTAAAACCGAATGAGGTCCACCCGCTGTTAACAAAATGAACCGAGTAATTAAGCGGATTTGATCCATCTCCGATATTGTAAACTTTTCTCAGATAAACTTTGGCACTGAGAATATTGAGATTCGAACTGTTAAAAGCGCTTTTTATTGTATCCGGCAGAACTACTGCAAACCTGAGCAATGTTGATGCTTCAACGTTTTGATATTTCCCTACAAGCAGCCTCGGAGAATCACTAAGCTTAATACTTGTTTTATAATAGGAGGAAGTCTGCCCTATTGAATCCTGATAAGAATCAATTTTGTTTATTGTCAGGAAGTCAGAGGATAACAGATTATTTCCGATTGAGGTGGGAGAATCGCTGCAGGAATATATTAAAGTCAGTATTAACAATGCAGGAATTAAGAGAATTTTTTTATATGTCAATTATTTCACCTGTAAAATCTTCTAAAATGAATTTGCACGCATCGGATATATTTTCGGCTACAAAGCTTGGAAATATATTTTGATTTTGCAATATAGAAATGCTCTCCTCACCATAACCTGTTTTTACTAACACAGTCCTGAGACCGGCGTTTATCCCGCATAATATATCAGAAGGAGTATCACCGATGAAATAAGAGCCATCCAGATCAATGTTTAGATCTTCAGAAGCTTGAAAAATCATGGAAGGAGAAGGCTTCCTGCATTCAACTTCTTCTTTGCTGCTGAAATCGGGATGATGTGGGCAGTAATAGAATGCATCAATACCAACCTCATCTTCTTTTAACAGTTCGTTAATTCGGGAGTTAACGGCGTCCACTTCACTTTCCGAGATTAAACCTCTGGCTATGCCCGACTGGTTTGATATTACAATGAGTTTGAAATTTAATCTGCTTTTTAATAAGGAGAGAGCTTTGCCCGCGCCGGGAAACAGCCTGACCTTAGAAGGATCACCCAGATAACCCGGGTCCTCATTTAATGTCCCGTCTCTATCAAGAAATACGGCGTGCTGGGGCATCAGCTTTCGTTGGATAGAATCGTTTTATATAAATCAATATATTTTTTTGCAGAAGAGTTCCAGCTAAAATCTGATTTCATTCCATTCTTCATTATTTTAGCCCATGCCTTCTTATCTTCAAAGATTTTTAGCGCTCGTTTTAACTCCTTAAGCATAGCTTTTGAATCATACTGTTTGAACATAAAACCGTTCCCCTCTCCGGTCTTTTCGTCATATTTGGTTACTGTGTCCGCCAGTCCCCCGGTCTCACGTACTACTGGCACAGTACCGTACATCAGACTGTACATCTGATTAAGTCCGCAGGGTTCATAGTGGGAAGGCATAAGAAAGATATCAGCCCCTCCTTCAATAAGGTGGGCAAGATCATCATTAAAACCAAGGTAGGCAGCAAATTTGTCCTTATGCTTTAATGCCATACTTTCAAAAAACTTGTGGTATTTTTTCTCTCCTGTACCAAGGAGTACCATCTGAATGTTAAGCTTCATTAATTCTGGGAAGGCATCCTTTATCAGGTCCATTCCTTTAGAGTCGAACAGACGGGCTATAATGCCTATTATAGGAATATCTTCATTATATTCGAACCGGAATTTCGATGCGAGTTCTTTTTTATTAACGGGTTTTCCTTCGATGTTTTTAAGTGAAAACTTCTTGGGAAGATGTTTATCTTTTTCAGGCGACCATACCTTCGTATCTATTCCATTTACTATGCCGTAAAGATCGTTCTTCCGTTTAGCCAGAACGGTCTTTAATCCCGCCCCGAGTTCTTCATCCGTCCGTATTTCATTCGCATATGTTTCACTCACTGTATTTATCGCGTCAGCAAAAAGGAGCCCGCTCTTCATAAAGTTAATTTTGCCGTAAATCTCAATCCCCTTTTCAGAATTAAGATCTTCCGGGAGTCCCGTTTTTTTGAAAACTGTTTTAGGAAAAACTCCCTGATATGCAAGGTTGTGGATAGTAAATAAGGTTTTGAAATCTTTAAACTGCTCCTCATCCTTATATATGGTTTTCAGATATGCAGGTATAAGACCGCATTGCCAGTCATTGCAGTGAATAATGTCAGGTATCCATCCAAGCTTACAAATTAGTTCAAATACAGACCTGCTAAGAAGGATGAATCTTTCATCGTTATCAGGATAGTCTTCTCCGGTCATAGGGTCAACATATAAACTGTTGCGGCTTCCGAAATATTCCTGGTTATCCAGGAAATAGATTTGTACACGGACTTTTTGTCCGGGCAGGAAACAAGATTTAAGTGAAAAGACGACTTCCTTATCCCCGATTTTCACTGTGAGATCTTTCAATCTCACCACTTCGTGAATCTTGAATTTCCTGTCATCAACTGCACCGTACTTTGGCACGACTATACGGACTTCATGTCCCATTTCTGATAACATTTGAGGTAAAGCGGCAGAAACATCCGCTAAACCGCCTGTTTTAACAAATGGAACCACTTCCGATGTAACGAAAAGGATTTTTAGTTTTTTTGCGGGCATTTTGTAAATTTATTTTAAATGAATACCGTAATTTACGAAATTTCTATATGTTTCTCAAAAAAAACATTAGGGAATACTTTTGAGTTAAAGGTCAAATGAATGCCGTATAAAATTCGGATTTTCAGGCGATTAGGCATATTTAACTGATTAATCACTTCACACCTGTTATTTTGATAGGTATCTTAAATTTTGATAAAAGATTGTTAAATTAATAACTTATAATTTCAAATTTTACAATGATTTTAATGAAAAACAGAAAAATTGCCAGTCTTGTTTTAGCCCCTTGTATACTATTCCTTGTATTGCTTTTATCTTCTTGCAGTGCATCCAGTACGGTAAGATATGATCGTGATAAGGAGAATAAAGAGAAGAAATCAGCTGAGGAAACCTCTGAGAAATCTAAAGAAGAGTTTAACATTTTACCATTCCGCACAATTATAGATATTAATGAAAAAGAACAGACTGAGACAGAATCACCCGACTTAAATCCATGGTACGGCTTCGCACAGAAAGATACCAGCTCTGAACAGGAAAAAACAATAGTTGGAACTACTAACGGATTCAGGGTTCAGGTTATGGCTACCGATAAACTCGAGGAGGCTGACTCATTAAAATCTGATCTTTCTCTTAAATTGACGAATAAGAATATTTATGTAATTTTCGATCCGCCGTTTTATAAAGTTGAAGCTGGAGATTTTACAAGTATGAGTGAAGCAAAAGATTTGAATTTTAAGCTGAATCAGATGGGCTATACTGAAACCAGGGTGATTGCCTCTACAATTAACCTTTTTGAATAATGCGGAAAGTTTTATTAAATCCCTCACAAATAATTACTGTTAATACAGAAGGCCGGAATTGTAAGAGAGGTTCTGAACTTAATGAGATTGGTGTAGTAACTGATCATTCAATTATTATTGAAAATGACAGGATAAGTGACCTTGTTCCCGCCGCTTCGCTAAAGAATAGAACAGATCAGGAGATAATAGACCTTTCAGGGAAAACCGTCCTTCCCGGCCTTGTAGAGTCCCACACTCATACAGCGTTTGCTGGATCTCGTGCAGTTGAATTCAGAATGAAAATAGCCGGGGTTCATTATGAGGAAATAGCGGCAAAAGGAGGAGGCATTCTTTCAACGGTAAAAGCTGTAAGGGAAACCTCATTCGAGGAACTGGTCAGGATAGTGGCTCCGAGGGTACGATATTTCATTTCTCAGGGTATAACTACTCTCGAAATTAAAAGCGGGTATGGACTCGATTTCGATAATGAAATTAAGCTTCTTCACGTCATCAATTATCTTAATGAAATATATCCTATTGATATTATTCCAACTTTTCTCGGAGCTCATACTTTTCCACCGGAATTTCAGGATGACCATACAGGTTATATTGATTTGCTCGTGAATAAAATGATTCCGCATATTACTAGGTATAAACTTGCTGTTTTCTGCGACGCTTTTTGTGAGAAGTCTGCCTTCACGGCAGATGAGGTTGGGCGCATCTTCGATAAAGCACTGGCATCGGGATTGGAATTAAAACTTCATACCGAACAATTTAATAACATCGGAGGACTGAATACTGCTCTTGAACGAAAAGCAGTCAGCGTTGATCATCTCGAAGTACTCGCTGAAGAAGATATAAGGAAACTATCAGAGTCTGACACCGTTGCCACCCTGCTTCCGGGAGTATCCTTTTTTCTTGATTATGGATACGCACCTGCCAGGAAATTGATTGATGAAGGCGCGGTTGTTTCTCTGGCTACAGATTATAACCCGGGGTCTTCGCATATTGCTAATCTCAACTTTATTATGAGTCTTGCCTGTTTAAAGATGAAGATGACTATTGAGGAGAGCATTTCTGCTGTCACTATAAATGCTGCAAAAGCTTTAAAAAGGAACAAACAAACAGGTAGCCTTGAAATAGGAAAAAAGGCTGATTTTGCAATATTTGATACAGAAGAATATTCTGATATTATATATCAGGTAGGAAAAAATATTAATACTATGACCATTAAAAATGGTAAAATAATTTATGATGCTAAGGGAGGTTCAAATTGAAAATAATAGAATGTGTGCCAAATTTCAGTGAAGGTAAAAGCCAGGAAACTTTTGATGCTATTAAACAGGGAATAAATTTAGTTAAGGGCGTAAAACTGCTTAACCTTGAACCCGATGCCGATTATAATCGTGTTGTGGTTACAATGGCCGGAGATGACAGTGGAATAATTGATGCGGCTGTGAATGCCTGCAAGGCTGCAGCTGATAAAATAGATATGAGAAAGCATAAAGGCGAGCATCCAAGGCTGGGAGCAATTGATGTTGTTCCTTTCGTTCCCGTTAAGAATGCAACAATGCACGACTGTGTAATGATATCAGAGAAGTTCGGAGAAAGAATTTCAAAGGAACTTGATCTTCCGGTTTATTTATATGAAAAAGCTGCCAGAAAACCTGACAGAGAAAACCTTTCATCCATTCGTAAGGGCGAGTATGAAGGACTTGAAGAAAAAATTAAAGACCCTGCATGGAAACCTGACTTCGGTAAAGCAGAGTTTAATCCCAAACTCGGGGCTCTGGTAACTGGAGCGCGCTTCTTCCTTATAGCATATAATGTAAATATAAAATCAACTGACGTCAGCTATGCTAAGGAAATTGCCGAAATCCTCCGTGAATCAGGCCGGGCTAAAAGGGATAATCAGGGCAATATCGTTAAAGAAAATGGTAAAACAGTTAAGATACCGGGCAGATTGAAAGACTTCAAAGGTATGGGAGTGTCCCTTGAAAAGTATAATATTACCCAGGTTTCTATCAACCTGACTAATTATGAGGTGACACCTATTCATGTAGCTTTTGAGGAAGTGAAAAAAGAAGCTGAACGCCTCGGTGTCGAAGTGAATGGGAGTGAAATAGTAGGACTTGTTCCCCTTGAAGCTTTACTTATGGCCGGACGTTTTTATGCTGGGACTAAAGATTTGAAGGAAAATGAACTGCTCGATCTTGCGATTGAAAAGCTTGGTCTTAATACCTTAAATCCTTTCAATAAAAATAAAAAGATCATCGACTATATGATCGGAGATTGACATATTTCAAGTACGCTGATTATTTCAATTAGTTTAGTTAAAATCAATCGGGAATTATAAAAGAGGAGAAAAATGAATATTGACGATTCAATTAGAAATTATTTAGACGATATATCATCCAGTTCACCAACACCTGGTGGAGGTAATGTTTCAGCCTTCAGTGGTGCTTTAGCCAGCAGTCTCGGTATAATGGTTTGCAGCCTGACTATCGGGAAGAAGAAATATGCAGATGCTGAAGAGGAGATGAAAGATATAAAATTTGAACTTTCTGTTGCAAAAGAGGAGTTCCTTAACCTTGCTGAAAAAGACAACCAGGCCTTCGATAAGGTGATGCAGGCATTCAAACTGCCGAAGGATACTGATGAACAGAAAAAGGTAAGAAGTCAGAGTATTGAGACAGCTACTCTTGAAGCCGCCGAGGCGCCGGCAGAGGTGTTGAAATACTGCGGGAAAATCATTCCTTTGTTCCAGACTCTGGCTGAGAAAGGAAATCAGAATTCGGTTTCCGATGCCGGAGTTGCCGCGGCATTGATATCGACAGCCGCTGAAGGAGCTTTCCTGAATGTGCTGATAAATTGTTCCTCACTTTCAAATAAGACTGTCGCCGGTGAGATCCTCAAAAAGAACGAGATTATTCTTCAGGAAGTTAAGCAGCAATGCAGCCAGATCAGCAGGGATATTTCAAGAAAATTAAGCATCAATTAAACTTATGGATGTAACCGTTCAGGTTATCTGAAGTTAAAGAGGATATCCATCTGCCCCCATCTGGCCCGGAGATTTAAGGTATCCGGATAGAATGAGAAATCTTCTGAAGGCTTAAAAGGATATGGATTTCCTCTGTCGTAAGTCCCACTGCTGTCCCTGTCCAGGTAACACCAGAGCAAATATTTACCAGGGAATACCCTATTGAATTCAAACTTACTTCCCCTCTGCAGATACTGTGAATATGTTTTGCCGCTGTTGTCAGTACTTTGAAGTATTACATACGGATTTTCGGTCAGCTGTACATTTTGTATTGTTCCGCTGGCTCCCGTAAAATCAATCTGATTTATTGTAATAAATCTGTAAGTATAAATTGTATCTCCCCGATTGCCTGCCGCATCTTCGAATTTCGTCAGATCAAAATTCACCAGGTATACTTCACCGCTCTTTAATCTTCCCTGCGGTTTCAGTATCAGCGAGGCGTTATCTGGAAAGTATACTGTGTAATTTACTTTATTGTGGGAAGTATCAGTTAATGTTATTCCCGACCGCGCTTTTACAGTGTCAAAAGCATCATCAAAATAAAACGCCAGGGAATCATTAAGAAAATCTATCCTGCCCCCATCCTGGGGCATTGTGCGGAGAACCTTCGGGCGGCTTGTATCGGGATTATCACTTAATGTTATTTGAGATAATTCATTGTGATATATATTGCCTTTTTTATCTTTCAGCTCTGAAGCTTTCAGATAGTAATCTGCCTTATCATTAAGAACTGTATCGATTACAAGTACAATCTGTTTTGGATCAGATATTTTGTTAAAGGCATAATATGGGTTAAAAGGATGGCCGGTTGTGGAGTCAATTATTGAAAAATTATCTGTAGTTACAATCGATGAGTCAATTTCCTCACTCATCTCTACAAGTATATGATAGCGGTCTGTCATTACTGCTTTAATCATCCGGGGTGAAGTTGTATCATCTTCAGTTAGAAAATAATTTAGTCCTCTGAAAAGAGTATCCTCTGGAGCAAGAACTATGTCTTTAAAAGGAACCCCGATCTTGTCCTGTTCAACCTGGTACAATAGATCTCTGAACTGATCGGCAACGGCAAAAACTCTGTACGTCCCGGCAGCCAGGCCAGCCAGTTTGAAAAATCCGTTATCACCTGCCTGTGAAATGTAATCAGGCTTTGTGGTGGAGGGATTAACCGTGTCGGCCTGAAGCTTATACGCAAAAATCATAGTTCCGCTTGGCTTCTTATCGTACACCCTGCCGGATATTACTCTCCTGTCTATCTCCGGACCGGTCGCGAAGGTTAATGTATACGAATCGGCCATCCGGTTTTTATTATTGTAATCCACAACATCGGTACCCAGCGTTACTACATAGGTTACGCTGTCTTTTAAAGAACCAGGGAAATAAATTCTTACTGATTTACCGCTCCAATCCAGTTCAAGCTCTCCATCCACCGCTGGAGAAATAAACAGAGCATCTTTTACAGTACGCTTTTCAACATACTCGGAAAAAGTAAATTCAATATAATCTTCTTTATAATTTGTGGTCCCTTCTTCAGGATATGTCTCTACTATTTTCGGAGGGATTTTATCAATCTCGCCTCCTCCCGGAGGCAGCTGATTGGCGCATCCTGAAAGAAAGAGTGCGAATAGGAGTAATAGATGATATCTTATTTTATCTGCTGCTGTTTTAACCATCTTCTGTATTTTGCTGCATTTCTGAGATGCTGTGAATATGTTTTTGAAAAATTGTGTCCTCCCTGTCCGCTCGCTACAAAAAACAGGTAATCTGTGTCTGCAGGATATAATACTGCAAGTATTGCTTCCCGACCGGGATTATTTATTGGTCCCGGCGGTAAACCTGTATTCAGATATGTATTATAAGGTGAATTTATTTTCAAATCTTTATATAATAGCCTTTTCCATCCATTTGGCTGAAGGTACTGAATTGTAGGATCCGCTTCCAGTTTCATTCCTTTATTCAAGCGATTCAAATATACAGATGCTATCTCGGGCATTTCTTCAGTTTTATTAGTCTCTCCTTCTACAATAGATGCTAAAGTTAAGATATCATGGACTGTGAATCCCATCGAATCTGCTCTTGCTCTCAGTGAATCTGTCATAAATTTCTTAAATCCGTTATAAAATATACCAATAATTTCTGAAGGAGAACTTCTTTCATAAATATCATATGAATCCGGGAATAGATAGCCTTCCATGCTTTTGCCATTTATTCCCAGTGAGTCTACAAAGGAACTATCAAAGGCTTTATTAACGAAAGCGGCTGAATCCACAAATAACTCGTATCTAACTTTTGCCCCTATGTATCTGATAGTTGAACCTCCTCGTATTCTAACTGTCCGTAAATAATCAGCCTTTCCGTTCAGAAAGAGATCAATAAGATCAAGGTAAGTTAATCCGTTTGGGATATAATATCTTCCGGCCTTTATATTTCGTTCAGCCCCGTATAGAAAAGCTGCAATACTGAAATTTGTTGAACTAGGGACAATACCTTTACTTTCAAGACTATCTGCTATTGAACTCAGAGTTTCCCCCCGTCTTATTTCAAATTTTTTGGGTGATTTGCCTTCGTAATAATTAGGAGTAAAAAATGTGTAGTACAGCAGTGCGAGTACAGCAATGAAAAATAAGAATATCAGGAGAAATTCTTTTCTTGATAACAGGCTTTTATATGAAATGCGGTTATTTCGGGAGCTTGAATTATTTCCGTTTATTTTTCCCTCTCCTTCTGAATAGCACGCGACTCATCAATTATTCGTTCATAAATCTTTTTTAAAGAGTTCTTAATTGCTGGATCCTCTGAATGCTTTTGAATATTATCACCTATCTCTCTTTCCCTCACCGCATCGTATGGGTCTATTCCCAGCGTCTTTTTAATTACACCTATTTCTATGGAGATTTTTATTCTTCTGATCAGTATCCCCGCTATTTCCTGATCAACTTTATCTATCTCATCACGGAGACGCAGAAGGATGTTCTCCTTGTCCTCGGAGCTGAGTTTATCTATCTCTCCGTTAATTATATGTAAAAAATCTTCTGCCAAACCGAATTATGAATTTATATGAGCGAATTGTTCTTCATGAAGTCCCGGGTAGGGACTATAACTTAGATCGAACTTCTCTCCTGCCTGAAAAATCTTAAGTCCCCTGTAAGCGATCATTGCTGCATTATCACCGCAGAACTGCATGTCGGGGATAATAATTTTTTTATGATACTTTTCTGCCAGTTTAGATATATTTTCCCTGAGTTCGGAATTGGCTGCAACACCTCCCACAAGAGAGATAGAATTAACCTTAAACTCTTTTAATGCTCGTTCTGTATTTCTCATAAGCGCTCTTATTACTGCATCCTGAAAAGAAGCTGCAATATCCGGAAGGTCCTTTTCAGGTACTTTAACACCGTCACCGTAAGTTTTTTGGATATACCTTAGTACAGCCGTCTTTAATCCGCTGAAGGAAAAATTATACCTGTCTGATAGTTCTGCAACCGGAAAGTCGATTTTTTCTTTGTTTCCTTCTGTTGCAGTTTTCTGAATTTTAGGTCCCCCGGGATATCCCATACCCAGCATTTTCGAAACTTTATCAAAGGCTTCTCCGGCAGCATCGTCTACTGTTGTGCCGAGCTTTTTAATACTGGTAAAACTTTCAACCAGCAGCAGCAGGGTATGTCCGCCTGAAACTACAAGAGCGAGATATGGAAATTCAGGCTGATCTTTCATAAGAAAGCCTGAATAAATATGTCCTTCAATATGATTTACAGGAACGAAAGTTTTTCCTGAAGAATAGGCCAGTCCCTTGGCAAATGTTAGTCCTACTAGCAGCGCTCCAATAAGGCCGGGACCTGCAGTTGCGCATATCAGATCGATGTCCTTCAATCCAAGTTCTGATTTGGAAAGTGCATCTTTTAAAAGCGGAATGATGATCTGTAGATGAGCCCGGCTGGAAAGTTCAGGAACAACACCGCCGTATTTCGAATGAAAGTCCTGTGAAGAAATGAGGTTTGCCTTAAGTTCGCTGTTCGAAATTACAGCAACCGACGTTTCGTCACAGGATGTTTCAATTCCTAATACATTCATTTCTCAAATGAAAAAATATTCTTGAATATATGACCCGCTATCTGCGGATTTTCTTTCAGTCTTCTGATGGAATAGGGATACCAGTCTTTTCCAAATGGAACATAGATCCTTATCTTATAACCATCATTATTTATTTTATCTCTCAAATCCTCTCTTACTCCAAGCAGCATCTGGAACTCAAATTTATCCCGCGGAATATTCATCTCTTTAATCATTTTATATGCTGCATTTATGAGATATTCATCGTGAGTTGCGATTCCAACATAATTACCATTTTTAAACATTAGTTCAAGTGATTTAAGATAATTATCCCGTATTTCCTGGCGGTCTTTGTATGCGATGGAAGCTGGTTCAATATAGATTCCTTTACATAGGCGATAGTTTGTGCCGAGCTTGTTAAGCGTAATTACATCACTGGTCGTTCGTTTTAGATATGCCTGTACAACAATACCCAGATTATCGAAATCATTTTTTAGCTTCTTGAACAGGTTAATTGTCTTGTCGGTATAAGGAGAATCCTCCATATCAATCCGCACGAAGTTATTCATGCTTTTTGCTTTCTCAACAATTTCCCTGATCTGCTCGTAAGCAAATTCTTCATCAATACTTAAACCCATTTGAGTAGGTTTAAGTGAAAGATTTGCCTTTAGATTATTATTCTTAATAGTATCGAGTACTTCAAAACACTTTCTTTTTGCCTCTACAGCTTCATCCTTATGGGTAATTGATTCACCCAGAACATCCATAGTTGCATAAATCCCTTTTTCATTTAGATCATTTACACACTGAATTGCTTTCTCAATTGTATCCCCTGCAATATATTTTTTTGAAAAGAAGCCGACAACTGGTTTGGGCAGCAGCTGTACAGCATCAACAATAAGGTTATTTAGTAATGACAATTTTAAATTCTCCCTGAATTACCAATATTTTTAATAATGAGATATGAAACTTAAATAACTTTTTACTGTTTTACTACATTTATTATTCACCCCGGAGTCAGGGGAATATGCCTCTCTTGTCCAGTAAAAAGGGGGAAAAGTCTAATCAGCGGGGTTAAAGGATTGACAGCAAAAGATTGGCTTTTTGTTTTAATTCTGTCAGGCTTCCATTGTTTTCAAATATAAAGTCAGCTTGTTTTTTTTTCTCTTCGTCAGGTATCTGGTTAAAATCCCTTTTATCGAAATCCCCGGATGTCATTATGGAGGATTTCCTTGTATAACGTTCTTCCCTGCAGGCAGTTACAAGTACCACGTAATCAAACATTTCCTCCATCTCAGCTTCATAAATTAGTGCAGCTTCAGTAAAAACTTTATCCTTCTTCTCTAATTCCTTGTTCATAAGATCGTTAACCTTTTGAATGACAAGAGGATGAAGAATGGAATTTATTTTAAGTACGTTTTCCGGATTGGTAAAAACTTTCTCACTGAGGTATTTTTTATTGATATCTTTTCCAATAAAAGAGTCGGGTCCAAATTCCATAATTACTTTTCTTCTTACTTCTTCGTCGTTGGCAAGGATCTCTTTGGAAATGTCATCAGCGTTCAGAACAGTAAATCCCTTTTCTTTTATAAATTCAGAGAATGCTGATTTTCCTGATCCTATGCTCCCTGTTATACCTATTTTTAATTTTTTTCTGCTCAAATTAATTCATCCTGGATATTATCTGATACTTTGGGAGTAAAATTACGTAAAAATATTAAAGCTGAAAAAGAATCACCTTTCAATTATAATAAGAAAGGCAGCTTTATGGGCTGCCTTCTTAACAAATTTTAAGATATTATTTTGTAGCGAAAAACTTTTACCTGGCGTAACCTATTTTTCTTACTTCACGGATAACCGTCACTTTTATCTGTCCGGGGTATTCCATCTCCCCTTCAATCTTCTGAGCAATATCATGTGCAAGTTTGTCTGCAACAACATCATCTACTTTATCCTGTTCAACCACAACTCTTATTTCCCTGCCTGCTTGTATGGCGTATGTTTTGGCAACTCCTTCAAATGATTTTGCCAAAGCCTCAAGGGTTTCGAGTCTCTTCACGTAACCTTCAAGCGGTTCTCTGCGTGCACCTGGTCTTGCGCCGCTTATAGCATCAGCAGCCTGTACAAGAGCTGCTATCGGACTCTCCATCTCTATATCTTCATGGTGTGAACCGACGGCATTAACAACAATAGGATTTTCTTTATACTTTTTGGTAAGGTCGTAACCAAGAAGTGCATGAGGACCTTCAACAGATTTATCGATTGTTTTGCCTATATCGTGAAGAAGTCCTGCTCTTTTTGCCAGCTGAGTATCCAGTCCCAGCTCAGCAGCCATTATACCGGTAAGATATCCTACCTCAATACTATGCTGAAGAAGGTTCTGACCGTAGCTTGAACGGTATTTCATCTTACCGACGTGCTTTATAAGTTCATTGTGCATATTATGAAGGCCGAGCTGCAGGATAGTATTCTCACCTTCCTTAATCATCTCTTCTTCAAGCTCCTGCTTTACCTTTTCTACTACTTCTTCAATCCTTGCAGGATGAATTCTGCCGTCGGCTATTAATTTCTCAAGCGATACTCTCGCTACCTCTCTTCTGAACTGATCGAATGAAGAAAGAATTACTGCTTCAGGAGTATCATCCACAATAACATCAACGCCGGTTGCAGCTTCGAAAGAGCGGATATTACGTCCTTCTTTACCGATGATCCTTCCTTTCATATCATCGTTCTGAATCTGTACAACTGAGAGCGTAGTTTCAATGGAGTGGTCGGCAGCAGTTCTTTGAATTGACTGCACGATGATCTTCTGAGCTTCCTTTTTTGCCTCTGACTTTGCCTTTTCTATAAGTTCTCTCGTAATGTGCGAAGCATCAGCCCTCGCCTGGTTGGTCATATTCTGAACAAGCATATTTTTTGCTTCTTCAGACGTTAAACCTGAAATCTTTTCAAGTCGTAAGTTCTGTTCCTTTTCAAGTTTGTCAACTTCTGCAAGACGTGTCTCAACGGACTTTTTTAAATCAAGTAGCTCTTTTTCAAATTGTTTATTCTCTTTCTCTTTTTTAATTACAATATCAAATTTCTTCTCAATGTTCTCTTCCCTGGTAATTAATTGCTTCTCGAGATGTGAAAGTTTCTGTCGTTTTTGATTTACTTCGAGATCAAATTCAACTTTCTTCTTGTACCATTCATCTTTTACTTCGAGTAGTTTTTCCCGTTTCAGGTTAGTAGCTTCTTTCTGCGCATCGTCGATCAGCTGTTTTGCTCTCTCTTCAGCTGAAACAAGACTTTTCTTGCCGATGCGGGAATTAAACCACCATCCGAAGTAAAAAAATATCACTACGAGGACAATCACCATAGGTATGAGCAATAATGTGTCCATTTTTTTCCTCCAATGCGGTATTTTAATTAAACCGCTCCTGCCAGTGCACATTAATCAGAAAAACTTTAATATAGACAATGTGGGAACCTGCCAAAACGCTTTTTGCTTCCTCTGGTCCGGTAATTAAACCGGAATCTGCCTAAACAGATTGAGGCCTGTAATACGCGCTCTGAGTCAAACTCCCTATGTTATGAAAGTTAGTTTTTCATTTATTAAGAGACTGACAGGGCGGAAACTCTTTTAGGATGGTTCAGCCAGACTTGTATCATTAAGGAGAAGCTTTAATTTCTTTACTTTATCAGTGGCCTGTATCAATAGTTCTCTGTTTTTATTTTTTTCAAGAAACAGATCATAAGCAATATTTAAACATGCTATTATCGCTATTGTTTGAGCAGGTTGGTCGGGAAGTTCGTCTTTTGTTTCTTCCATTACCTTATTTACGTAAACAGCCAGTTCTTTGGCTATCTCCTCGTTCTCGACCAATAAAGAATATTCTTTATCAAATATTTTAATTTTAAGCTTCTTTTTATCTGTCATGGTTTTTCCATCCAACCATCAATATACTTAAGAACTCAAATGTAAATCGATCCTGTTAACCAGGTTCTGTATTTTATTTCTTAATTCCTCTTTTTCACTACCTTCTAACGAACCGAATAATGAATTTAAGGAATTTTCTCCGTTATCTTCAAGTTGTTTTTCAAGTGCTTCAACTCTCTGAAGAAGCATCTTATTCTCTTCTCTTATTCCTGAAAAAGACCTTTCCAGTTTTAAATACTCTTCCTTGAGAGTTTTGTTTCTGTTTTTTAATTCAGCAACCAGGGTCTGGATTTCTGAAAGTTCATTTAACAATACTTCGTGCTTTGTGAGGTCAGGCAATTAATTTCCTCTCAATTTTGCATTAAACTTTGCAGTTACTGCTGATATCAGGTGAAGAAATTCTTTTTCTACTTCTTCATCCGTCAGGGTTCGTTCTCTGTCAAAAAACTCTAATGTAAAAGCCATACTTTTTTTATTTTCTCCCAGGGTATTGCTTTCAAACAAATCAAATAAGTTTACTGATTTCAGTAAACCGGTGCTTTCTTCAAGTATAAAATCAGAGACCTGCTTATAAGTTACTGATTTATCGAATATAAAAGCAAAATCTCTGAGAACTTTTGGGAACCTTAAAAGTTCTGAATATTTCCTATCGGGTGCCCCGATTTTACTTAGTTTTTTAAGATTTAATTCAAAACAGTAAACATCCTGGTCAATATCGAAATATTTTAGCAGCTTCTTATCTACTAGACCGCCATACCCGATTTCAGTATTTTCAGAGGTAAGGGAAAAATTTGCAGTATAGTACGGATTTCTTTCTTGATTATATGAATACTCTAAAACATTGTCAAGCGAAAATTTTGAGATAAATGACTTAATAAATCCCTTTAAGTCGAAAAGGTCCGAATTTTCTTCTTCCGAATACCAGGTTTTTTTCCTGGCCTTTCCTGAGATAACTAATATAAGATGTTCGTTTTCATCAAAATCACTAAATTCGGTAATCTTTTTATCAGTCTTTAGACGGAATATATTCCCGACCTCAAATAACTTTAGATCTTTCTCACCTACATTCAGATTTGCGGCTACAGTCTGAAGTGCCCCAGTCAGCAGTGAGGTTCTGAGATAGGCCATATCCGTACTCTGAGGGTTTAGCACTTTAACCGGTTTTCCTGTCAGGGATGCCGTGTTTGCACTCAGCAGCGGGTTGTTTATCATTTCGTGAAATCCAAATTCCACCATGGCTTCTTTCACCCTGTCTGTAAAAGCCGACTCATCTTTCTTTTCTCCGAGGGCTATTGATATCTTTGCTACTGTAGGAATATTATCGTATCCGTGAATCCTCGCAATTTCTTCTATGAGATCTATTTCTCTTTCAATGTCCGGGCGAAATGTGGGAACAGATATCCGGAGTTCTGCTTCGGTGCTTAGTGTAATATTCATACCCAGCTTTTCCAGAATTTCTTCTATATCCTCTTTTTCAATCTTATACCCGAGTATCCTGTCAACTCTCTCAAATCTTAACTGGATCTCCTTAGGTCTAATAGATTCAGGATAGATGTCAAGTAATCCTTTTAGTATTTCCCCACCGGCTAGCTGCGCTATAAGCTGAGCCGCTCTATCAGCGGCATAGACTGTACCATTTGGATCTGTCCCGCGTTCAAATCTGTACGATGCATCGGTACTAAGTCCTAAAGCCTTGGATGTGTTCCTTATGCTGGATGGATTAAAGTAGGCGCTTTCAATAAGTATATTCTTTGTAGAGATGGTTACTTCTGAATTTTCCCCGCCCATCACTCCTGCTATTGCCACCGGTTTCTCACCATCGCAGATCATCAGGGTTCCTGGGGGAAGCTTGCGTTCTTTTGAATCTAATGTTGTGAATGTCGTTTCTTTTTCAGTGCTTTGAACAACAATTTTATGGCCGGAAAGATTCTCAAGATCGAATGCATGAAGAGGCTGCCCTGTTTCATACATTACATAGTTAGTAACATCTACAATATTATTTATCGGCCTCAATCCAATATTTTTCAGCCTCCTCCTTAGCCATTCGGGTGATTCTTTAATGGATACACCTTTAATGACCCTTGATGAATACCTTGGACAATTCTTCATGTCTCTAATCTCGATTTCAGCTGATTTCGAAGCCTCTTCTTCATTCTCTTCGAACCCTGGAGAAGGCTTTCTAACTTCCCCCTTAAATATCGATGCAAGATCTCTGGCCGCACCGATATGGGAAAGTGCGTCTGGCCTGTTGGGAGTAATAGCTATTTCGAGGATCGTATCATTTAGATGCAGCGCCTCAGATATCGGAGATCCTTCTTCCACACCATTGTCCAGTATCATTATACCTTCATGGTTTTCGCTAATCTGAAGCTCAGCTTCAGAACAGATCATACCGTTTGATTCAATCCCCCTTATTTTCGCCTTTGAAATTTTAAAGTTTCCCTTGGGAACCACTGCTCCAATCTGCGCAAAGACCACTTTCTGCCCTGCATCAACATTAGGAGCTCCGCAAATAACCTGGTAATCACGGTCACCGGTGCCTACAGTACAAAGGGAAAGCTTGTCTGCATTGGGATGTTTCTTTTTTTCTTTTACATATCCCACTACAAAGCGCTTATAGATCTCACTCTGGTCAACAACCTCTTCAACTTCAAGTCCGCTCATAGTAAGCAGGTGAACTATTTCAGAAGTGGAAATTGAGGGAAGATCGACTAATTCTTTTAACCAATTTAAAGAGAGTTTCAATTTAATTTCTCCGGATCAAAACTGTTTAAGAAATCTAATATCGTTCTCAAAGAAGATCCTGATATCATCAATTCCGTATTTAAGCATTGCAGTTCGTTCAATCCCCATTCCGAATGCATACCCTGTATATTTTTCAGAATCATAACCGACGGCTTTAAACACATTCGGATCTACCATTCCGCATCCCAGAACTTCAAGCCAGCCGGAATACTTGCATACCCGGCAGCCTTTACCATGACAGAGGAAACAGGTAATATCCATTTCTGCGCTTGGTTCTGTGAAAGGAAAGAAACTTGGTCTGAAACGATACTTTATGTCTTCTCCGTAAAACTGCTTGGCAAAGGAAACAAGCGTACCTTTCAGTTCTGCAAAAGTAACGTCGGTATCAACGTAAATACCGTCAACCTGGTGAAACATACAATAGCTGCGGGCGCTTACCGCTTCATTCCTGTATACACGTCCTGGCATTATAGCTCTTACCGGAGGTTTATGTTTTTCCATTATCCTGATCTGTACAGGAGTTGTGTGCGTCCTGAGTACATAACTGCTGCTAACAAAATAAGTATCCTGCATATCCCTTGCCGGATGATCTGGAGGGAAATTCAAAGCTTCAAAATTATAGTAATCGGATTCTATCTCTGGCCCCAGTGCCACGGCAAATCCTAATCCCTTAAATATGTTCTTAATCTCGTCAACCGTCTGGGTCAGAATGTGCCTGCTGCCGGATGGCTTCAGTTTACCAGGCAGCGTGAGGTCGATAGTACCCTTTTCGGATTCTTTTGACGACTCTATTGCGTCTTTTAATGAATTAAACCTGCCGGTAACTTCGTTCCGGAGAAGATTAAGCTCCTTCCCGAGAAGAGGTTTTTCTTCTTTAGACACGGTTTTAAGATCATCAAAAAGTTTCGAAAGTAGTCCGTTGCGGCTCAGGTATTTTAGCCTGACATCCTCGAGACTTGTAGGTGAGTCGATTTGTGCAATTTCAGTATTGAATTCTTCCCTGAGGGAAGCGATTTTTTCTTTTAACATAACATCCGGTTATTTAAAGTAATACCCTTCCATATACAAATATAACGATATGGAAGGGTAAATATTAATTAGCAGAAAACTTAACAAGCTCTGCAAATGCTGCCGGGTTCTCAACAGCAAGACTGGCCAGAACTTTCCTGTTTATCTCAACACCTTTTGTATCAAGTGAATGGATAAGACGGGAATATGTTGTTCCGTTTTCTCTGGCAGCAGCGTTAATCCTGGTAATCCAGAGACTCCTGAACGTTCTCTTCTTTAGTTTCCTGTCTCTATATGCATGTACTAGGCCTTTTTCAACATGGTTCTTTGCAATAGTGTAAACTTTGCTTCTGGCACCCCAGTAGCCTTTGGCCTGTTTCAGTACTTTCTTTCTTCTCTGGTGAGAAGCGACTTTGTTTTTTGATCTTGGCATTTTTGTTCACTCCTCTCTATTGAAGCATTGTTTTAACACGTTTTTCATCTGCAACGGAAACCATGGATGTATGGCGAAGATTTCTTTTCCGTTTTGTTGACTTTGAGGTAAGGATATGGCTCTTGTAAGCGTTTTTCCTTTTGTACCTCCCGGATGCGGTCTTCTTAAAAGATTTAGAAGCTCCGCGGTTGCTTTTCATTTTTGGCATAGCTTTTCCTATTTGTTTTTTTTGGTTTTAGGTTTAGCTGTGGGAACAAGGATCACGCTCATGTTCCTTCCTTCCATCTTAATGGGAGATTCTACCTTGGCAAGGTCTTCAGTTTTTTCTATGAACCGGTTTAACAGTTCTTCGCCCTGTTCGGTGTATGCCATCTCCCGTCCTTTGAACATTACCACAGCTTTTACTTTATTTCCTTCTTCAAGGAAATTTATAGCGTGATTAACTTTAAAATCAAAATCATGTACGTCTGTGTTGGGATGCAGTCTTATTTCTTTTAATAAAGATACCTGCTGATTTTTTCTCTGAATTTTTTCCCGCTTCTGTTGTTCATATTTGAACTTTCCGAAATCAATTACCTTACAAACGGGTGGTTTTGCCTGCGGTGCAATTTCAACAAGATCCAGGCTTCTTTCCTGGGCTATCTTAATTGCATCGCGGACTGTAAAAATACCTGCCTGGGAACCATCAACGTCTATTACCCTTACTTTGGGGGCTCTGATCTCTTCGTTTACCCGTACGCTGTCTTTTTGAGCGATTATTAACCTCTCTTTTTGTTATTGATTCTTTTTTAAAATTTCTTCTTTAATATTATAAATAAAATCTGACAAAGAAAAAGTTCCGATGTCACCTTTTTTGTGTTTTCTTACCGAAACATTCCCTGATTCCATCTCTTTTTCACCGATTATAAGCATATAAGGAACCTTTTGGGTTTCCCAATCCCTTATCTTGTAACCAAGCTTCTCGTTCCTCTCATCGAATTCAACCCGTATCTCTGCCTCTTTAAGCTTCGAGACAATTTCCCGGGCGAATTCAAAGAAATTCTGGGATACCGGGAGTACAGCCACCTGAACGGGAGCAAGCCACAAAGGAAACTCCCCTGCATAATGCTCTATCAGAACACCAATGAACCTTTCCAGGGATCCGAAGGGGGCTCGATGAATAACAACTGGCCTGTGTTTCTGCCCGTCGCTTCCGGTGTACTCGAGATTAAACCTTTCTGGCATAATATAATCAATCTGAACGGTACCAAGCTGCCACTGTCTTCCAAGTGCATCTTTAACCATAAAGTCTATTTTGGGACCATAAAAGGCTGCTTCACCTTCTTCTATATTATATTTCAGACCCATCTGATCTGCGGCTTCCTGTATTTCCTTCTGCGCCCTGTCCCACATACTGATGTCGCCGCCGTATTTCTCTACATTATCATCTCTGAATGAAAGCTGTGTTCTGAAATCCTTGAAACCCATCTGTTCAAAGACAACCTGGATAAGTTCAATTACCTTGCACACCTCATCCTTCAGCTGGTCATCACGTACGAATATATGCGAATCGTCTACAGCGAAAGAACGGACGCGCGTAATGCCGTTTAGCTCGCCCGACTGCTCATACCTGTAAACGGTTCCAAATTCAGCGTACCTGATTGGCAGATCCCTGTAGCTCCTCGGTTTGCTGGCGTAGATCATAAAATGGTGAGGACAGTTCATCGGCTTCAGCAGATATTCTTCCTTGCCATCCTCAAGCTGAATCGGAGGGAACTGGCTGTCTTTATAATACGGATAATGCCCGCTGGTCTTATAAAGATTAATATTACCGATATGAGGAGTAATTACGGGTTCATATCCGCGCTTACGCTGTTCAGCGCGGAGATAATTCTCAAGAGTCTCTCTTAAAATAGTTCCTTTCGGTAGCCAGATAGGGAGTCCGCTTCCTACACTGGTTGTAATCAGAAAAAGTTCCAGGTCCTTACCCAGTTTCCTATGATCTCTTTTCTTAGCTTCCTCGAGTTTCTCAAGATACTCGTCGAGCATTTTTTTCTTTGGAAAAGAGATGCCGTAAATCCTCTGAAGCTGTTTGTTGTTCTCATCGCCGCGCCAGTAGGAACCAGACACACTTAATAACTTAACGTATTTAATCTTCCCGGCTGAAGGTAGATGTGGACCGGTACATAAGTCAGTAAAATCGCCTTCATGATAAATGCTTATAGTCTCATCATTCTCATCAATATCACTGAGGATCTCAATTTTGTACTGATCGCCTTTGTCAGAAAAGTATTCAACGGCCTTCTGTTTTGATAATTCGACACGATCAAATGAATTATCTTCTTTGGCGATCTTATTCATCCTCTCTTCGATTTTACCAAGATCGTCTTCACCTAATTTAGTATTGATATCAAAGTCGTAATAGAAGCCGTTTTCAATAGCAGGACCAACACCGAATTTAGCTTCGGGATATAAAGATAAAATTGCATGCGCCATCAAATGAGAAGTAGAATGCCAGTATACTTCCTTTCCCTTCTGGTCATCGAAGGTAAGGAATTTCACCACTGCATTATGGCTAACCGGAGCCCGAAGATCTTTTACCTGTCCGTTTACTTCAACTGCAAGAGCGTCCTGAGCAAGGCGCGGAGAAATTGACTCAGCTACCTGGTACCCGGTGACATCCTTATCGAACTCCTGTGAGCGTCCGTCGGGAAATGTAATTTGTATTTTTTCCATATTGATTCTTTAATAAAAAATCGGAGAAGTACTCCGACATCTGCGGGGGAGATTTGAAGAAATCCCGCTGATAAACTCTACATTCTATAACAATGAGTGAGACAGGGTCCGGCAACTCCGTGAGGAAATCTCTTCCTCCACATTTCAGTATTAATTCTTACTACGTGGGCTCTAGAGGAGTCGAACCTCTGACCTTCTGCACGTCAAGCAGACGCTCTAACCAACTGAGCTAAGAGCCCCTGGAATAATTAACACTTTATAATAATCAATTATAGGATCTCGTTCTAAAATCGTTCATTGCCAATTATAAGTTGTGCATTGCTAATTATCCATTCTGGTACCGAGGGCCGGACTCGAACCGGCACGGGTGTAAACACCCACAGGATTTTAAGTCCTGTGCGTCTACCAATTCCGCCACCCCGGCATCAATCTTTTCTAAGAACTGCTAAAAAATTCAATTTTAGCGTGTAAATATAGATAATTGAATAGTTTCTTGCAAGAAATTAACATCCCCCTCATTACTCACAAATTTTGTCTCCGGCTAAACACAAAGGCTTAAATAAATAAACCGGCCCTAAAGCGCTTAGATCTCAATATCCGAGTATTATTGAAAAAAATCTTGTCATTCTGTTCATGGTTTACTTAATTTTAGTTGTCTTTTTAACATTATTACCGAGGACTTAATGTATGCACTGGAAGTACGAAATCTTTCAAAGTCTTTTGATTCTTTGAAAGCTGTTGACGACGTTTCCTTCTCTGTTCCAGAGGGTTCAGTATTCGGATTGATAGGAAGGAACGGCGCTGGTAAAACTACCACTATCCGTATGATGATGAGTATTTATCTGCCTGATTCAGGCGAGGTTGTTCTGCGTGGCTCAACAATAGGACAGGAGTTTAAGGATAAGGTCGGCTACCTGCCCGAAGAACGGGGATTATATAAAAAAATGAAGGTGATGGAAACCCTGCTCTTTTTTGCGGAGCTTAAAGGAAAAACCGGCCGCGATGTGCAGGATAAAGCAGAGGAATATCTCGAGAGGTTTGATCTCACTGATAGAAAGAATTCAAAACTTGAAGATCTCTCTAAGGGAAATCAGCAGAAGGTTCAGTTTATTACTACCGTCCTCCACGATCCTGAGTTCATTATTCTGGATGAACCTTTCTCAGGACTGGATCCTATCAATACAAATCTGCTGAAAGAAATAATACTTGAGTTGAAAGACAAAGGAAAAGTAATAATCTTTTCAACTCACCTGATGGATTTTGCCGAACGTATGTGCGATCATATTGCAATGATTGATGAGGGTAAGATCATTCTGCATGGCAACCTGGAAGAAATAAAAAGAAGCTTCGGACAAAGAAATGTAACTATCTCTCACTCGGGAGATATTACGTTCCTTAAAAACCAGCCTTTTATTGAAAAGTTCGAGAGCTACGGCAATGTAACAAGCATAAGGGTTAAACAGTCCCCGCAAATTCAGGATCTTCTTAAACTGCTTGTTCAACATGATGTTGTAATAAAAAAGTTTGATGCTGAAGATATTTCTCTTCATCAGATATTTGTTGAAACTGCAGGCAGAAAATCAGCTGATAAACTCGGAATGGAGGCTGCAAATGTTTAACAGACGGACATACGCAATAATAAAACGGGAATTGAGAGAAAAATTATTCTCAAAAACTTTTATAATAATGACTGTTCTGCTTCCGCTTTTTATGATTGGTATTCTGGCGTTTCAGACTTTCCTCTATACATACGAAGGTGACAGTAATACCCGGCTGATCCTTGCTTCTGAATCTCCTTCTCTCACGGCGGAAATGGAAAAGGAATTCAATGCGCTTCCTTTTGTGGAAAGCGGTTATTACAAAATACAGTTCGAAACTCTGAAGAAAAGTGAACTTGATAATTATCTCAATTCGAAGAAATCCGACTTGTTATCTGAAAAGCTGACAGGATTAATCTTTGTCCCCGATTCAGCTGTCGCCTCTAAGCAGGTTGAGTATTTCTCAAAGAACCCGACAAATAAAACTTTGTTCGACAAGGTAAGGCCTACAATCAATAATGTGCTTGTAACCAGGTATTTCCAGGGAAAAGATATTTCAGAAAACGATATTTCTTATGCAAGGCAGAATGTTGGTTTCAACAACTTCAGGATTAGCAGCGATAAGGCTGTTGAAGAAGAGGGAGCTGGAACAATAATCGTCGCATTTCTCTTCACTTTCCTTCTCTACTTCAGCCTGATTTTTATCGGTCAGATGATGATGCGGTCTGTTGTAGCTGAAAAAACTAACAGGATTGTTGAAATACTTCTTTCTTCTGTGAACAGCAGGGAATTAATGACCGGTAAAATTCTGGGAACCAGTATTACCGGTTTAATTCAGATGACCATTTGGATACTTCCTGTTATTCTACTTATAACTACCGCTTTGTTCACACTCCCTGCCGAGTTTACACTCAAGCTTAATATGATGCAGGTTGGGTATTTTCTTGTAAATTATTTTATAGGACTTATAACCTTCATGGGGCTGTTTACTGCAGTTGGTGCGATCTTCGATAATGAACAGGATACGCAGTCCGGTATGTGGCCGGTAGTGATGCTTATAATGATCCCCTTCTTTATAGCAATAGCAATGCTCGAAAATTCAGAAAATAGTATCGCTAAGGTAGCCTCGATGCTTCCTTTCGCGTCTATTATTGTAATGCCTGCAAGGATGGTTTTATCCGAAATACCGGTATGGCAATTTGTTGTTTCTTTCCTGGTAAACATCGGGACAATGTTGTTATTGTTTCCGTTGGCCGGAAAGATTTATAGAGTTGGAATTCTGATGAGCGGGAAGAAACCGAAGTGGTCAGAAGTTGCTAAATGGCTCAGGTATAAATATTAAAACCCAGGAAAGGGATAGGGAAATTTCTCTCCCTGTCCCTACTCCTGTGAGCGCATTTATCCCCCCCTGTTTTTATTTCATCAAAATCATTTTATGCTTTAGCACAACGTCGTTGGCTTTCATTTCGTAAATATACACACCGCTGCTTAAATTTGTACCATCGAAATTCTTTTTGTATGAGCCTGCATCATAACTTCCATCCACCAGTGTTTTTACAACCTGACCGAGAAGATTATAAACAACCAGCTTCACTTTTGCAGCTTCGGGAAGCTCAAAACTGATTATTGTAGTCGGGTTGAAGGGATTTGGATAATTCTGGCCCAAACTGTATTTATCAGGTTTTGTTCCTCCCTTAACAAAAATTTCGTTGCTGAATTCATAAGTACCGTCAAAGTCTATTTGTTTAAGTCTGTAGCTGAAATCTCCGTACCCTGCTATCTGATCAGTATATGAATAATTATTGGGTAATGTTGATGTTCCGTTTCCTTCAACAAAGCCGGTCTTTTCCCAGCTCCCCTGTTTGGTAATATTTTTCTTCTGTATTTCGAAGCCCTTGTTGTTTTTTTCGGTAGCCGTCGTCCAGCTTAGCGTTACATAATCTCCTTTTACATTTGAGCTGAAGTTGGTCAGTTCTACAGGCAGAGGAGGTATCTGGGAAAGTGTTGCTATTTTTAGCACTATATTATTATCCGGATCAAAAGTGACCGTTAAAGGCTGACGGCTAAAACTAAAAGTGAAAATTTGGTTATTTGAATCGTTCATTACTCTAACCGTTGTATCAGGTCCCGTACTAAAATGCATCTTTATTTCAATGGGCATTTTATGAAATGGTGTTGTGGTTTGTGTCTGAACTGCCACAAAACCTACCTGCCATTGACCTGATCCCTGTGACTCAATCCAGTATTCATTGGCGTAAATCGGGTGATCCGGCTGAAGCACCCACTCGTCAAAGAACCAGGTAAGATCTTCACCATAAACTTCACTCATATCATCCCTGAAATCTGAGGTTACTGCGCTGTGGTATTTCAAGGCCGGGTCATTTGCGTAATGGTATAAACCCTGGAAATAAAGGGAATCTCCCATTACGTACCTGAGCATATGATGAACACAAGCACCTTTATCATATGTAATTGCTGTATTGAATAATGTACCTGTAGGCGGAGTGTTATTTATCCAATCGGGATTATAAATTGGCCAGCCTGGATTTGCGTTCAGGTAGTAACCAGCATCCGAATTAATTTCATTTTTATAGGCTGCATATCCTGAGGTATGTTCATACCAGAGTGCCTCGGAGTATGTTGCAAATCCCTCATTTAGCCAGATGTCGGCCCAGGTGGCACAGGTGATCATATCTCCAAACCATTGATGAGCGAATTCGTGAGAGATCAGATTTTCCGACCAGCAGTTTGGACAGAGACTGGTGAGTGTCTGGTTCTCCATACCTCCCCAGTAAAACTGGTTGTTAAGAGTAGCAAATCCGTTTTTTTCGAAAGGATGCTCACCGAATGTTTCTGAATAATAAGTCGTCATATCAATTATTTTTGTCTCCATAGAGTGGAGATTACTCTGGTTCTCTCCCGTGTTCCAGTAAAATCTTATGGGAATGCTGTCATTCGGATTAGATAACTTATGCCAGTAAACGATATCGAGATTATAATTAACTTTACCTGTTATAACCATAAGGTAAGTTGCCACATTATTGGAACTGATCCAGTGGTAGTATAGCGTATCACCGTTCATAATAGAATCTGCAAGTACACCGTTTGAGCCAAGCTTTACAGAAGATGGTACTTTTACAGTGAGATCAGAGGTTGCTTTGTCAGAGGGTTTGTCCCAGCAGGGAAACCATTTTCTTGCTCCCTCTGGTTCACAATCGGTAAACACAAAACCATTGCTTACATTGAATGCACCGTCGTTTACATTGTTATGACGGTAGTATATCTTAACTTCAGCATTTTCACCCTCATTATAGGTCCTGTCAAGGTTAACCGTAAGAATGTCCCCCGTATGAGTGAACGATGTACCAGCCATGGAAACAGAGTCAATGGTAAGTGATGAGTTGACGGCGTTCATCTTTATATAGTTAAGAGTTGAGTCAACCTGGAATGTCATTATCTCATAGCCCTTATATGTTTTCGGGTAAGGACTAATAAAACAGTTGTATAGGTCCAGGTTTAGTTCATAATTTAAAACATTGTAAGAATGTTGTATGTCTGCAGTTATCTCAACAGGACTTTCGTTTATTGTCGAATTCATTTTTTTCTGGCTGCAGTATTCAGAACCTTTCTCGAAGCTGCCCTGCGCAAATTGAATCCCCGGAAGCAGGGAAAAGATAAATAAAACAATCAGTAAGCTTTTTTTCATAGTATTCTCCACAAATGGAATGAGTAAATAATTTTTTAACCGCCATAAAATAAACATGTTTTTTATAATATGAATCCCAAAAGTCATAGTTTTTATTAAGATTTAATATTCGTAAAACTTATTCCAATTACTTCCGGTATCACTTTTATACATAATTAAAACTGTTGCTATTAACATCTTTTTCTCATATCAAGGAAAATCACGCTTCTTTTTTTCTTTCCTGTGAAAATTTTAAGCTCAAAAGTGTTTAATTATTCATCAAACAGGCTATATTTTTAGCTGGCAATAAAGTTGCTAATTATAAATATCAATTATTGTTTGGGAATTAACATGGCCGGCAAAGAATATATGAACGAAGAACCACTCTTCCCTATAAGCTCAGCAGCAAAAATGCTTAATATCTCAGTTCATACTTTACGGATGTATGAAAGAGAGGGATTAATTCTCCCTCACCGTAAAGATACAGGACACAGACTCTACTCAAATGCCGATATAGAAAGAATCCGTTGCATAAGAGAATCCATAAATAGTAAGAAAATAAGTATTGAAGGGATCAAAACTATTTACTCTCTTATTCCGTGCTGGAGTATTAAAAACTGCAGCGAGAAAGAAAGAAATTCCTGCCAGGCATTCCTGAATCATTCAAATCCATGCTGGTCTTATGATCATAAGGATAATATATGTGCTTCCGCCTGCAGGGATTGTGTCGTTTATAAGAACTTTTCCGATTGTAAGGCAATAAAAGATAACATAGTCAAACTGACTACTTAAACCAATAGTAAGTAATATCTAAATATACCTATATGAAAAAAATAGTTCTGACTCTCGTAATGGCAGGACTGGTACTTGTTTCGGCAATATCTATTTTACAGGATAAAAGCCGGGAACCTGCCAGTCTTACTGTCCTTAAAGAGAAATATTCACATAAAGATTCATCTTCTGTGGACCATTCTCAGTTTGCTGAGCTTAAGAAGAATTTCAGTTCACCACAGGAAGTTACAGAAGCATGTATTTCATGCCATAATGGGCGCGACTCAGAAGTTATGAAGTCTAATCACTGGAACTGGGAGAGCGCCGAATATATTAAGGGACGCGGAATTGTTTACCTTGGGAAGAAGAATGCTATAAATAACTTTTGTATAGGCGTCGAAGGTAATGAGCAGAGCTGCGCTAAATGTCATCCCGGGTATGGAATGACTAGTTCTATGTTCAGCTTTACCGATCCTAAAAATATAGATTGCCTCGTCTGCCACGATCAAACAGAATCCTACGTTAAAGCAAATGAGGAGGCTGGTCTGCCCGATCCTGCGTTGGATCTTAACAACATAGCTCAACATGTCGGTAAACCTACACGTTCCAACTGCGGAGTTTGCCACTTTTTCGGAGGTGGTGGAAATAATGTAAAGCACGGAGATCTCGAGTCGGCCATGTTTCAGCCGTCTGCAGATATTGATGTTCATATGGCCGTGGAACGTGAGAATCTGCAATGCGTCGATTGCCATTTAACGAACAAGCATAATATCGCCGGCAAGATGTATTCCCTGTCGTCAATGAACAGGAACCGGGCAACCTGCGAGGAATGTCATACGTCAAGCCCTCACACTGCAGCGATCCTTAATGAACATACTATTAAAGTAGCCTGCCAGACATGTCATATTCCCATATATGCAAAAGCGAATGCTACCAAAACTTCGTGGGACTGGTCAACTGCTGGAAGGTTGAAAGACGGTAAGCCTTTTGAAATTGATGACAAAGACGGTAACCATACTTATATGTCAATTAAAGGAAGCTTCACCTGGGGCAAGAACCTTAAACCCGAATATGTTTGGTTTAATGGTACGGCAGATCATTACCTTATAGGTGATAAAATAGCAGATACTACGAAACCCTTGCAGATAAACAAACTTTTTGGTTCTTATAATGACGAAGATTCCAAAATAATACCTGTTAAAATTCACAGGTCAATCCAGCCTTATGACCCTGTAATGAAAGATCTTATACAGCCTAAACTTTTCGCCGATAAAAAAGGAGAAGGTGCCTTCTGGCAGGATTTCAACTGGAGAAGGGCTTCCGAAGTAGGAATGGAGGAGATTAAAGTCCCCTTCAGCGGACAGGTAGCTTTCATAAAAACCGAGATGTACTGGCCGCTGAATCATATGGTTTCTGATAAGGAAAATGCAGTACAGTGCACAGAGTGTCATACAAGAGATAACAGCAGGCTTGTGGCTCTTAACGATTTCTATATGCCAGCAAGGGATTATTCCTCATTTATAGAAACAGGCGGCACCCTGATTATATTCCTTACTCTGATCGGGATCCTTGCTCATGGTGTGCTCAGAATTGTATCATCAAGAAATTCGAAGATGAGAGGTTAATGATGAAAAAACAAATTTATATATATAAATCGTTTGAAAGATTCTGGCACTGGACACAGTCATTCCTGATTTTATTCCTTGTGCTTACAGGATTTGAAATTCACGGAACAGTCAGTTTTTTCGGTTACCAGAATGCTGTTGCCTATCATAATATAGCGGCTTATGCTTTCATTATTTTAATTGTGTTCGCAATATTTTGGCATTTTACTACCGGCGAATGGAGGCAGTACCTTCCCACTCTTAATAATCTGAAAGCACAGCTGAGCTTCTATCTTTTTGGAATATTTAAGAATGCCCCCCACCCTACTAAAAAAACTGTTCTGAGCAAACTGAACCCCCTTCAGCGTTTGGTCTACCTGGGACTGAAGGTTTTGGTAATACCGGTTATGGTCATATCAGGACTGCTTTACATGTTTTATCGATATCCTCAGGGAAATTCTGTGGAGCCTTTGAATATTCATTCCATTGAAGGAATCGCTCTCCTTCACACAGCCGGAGCTTTTCTTCTGGTTGCGTTTATTATAGTACATATTTACCTGATAACAACCGGTACAACGTTCACGTCAAACCTGAAAGCAATGATTACAGGCTATGAAGAAATAGAAGATGAAGATGCAGGTCATTCAGAAGAGATTAAAACGGATGAACCGGAAAAAGAATTAACCTTAAGTGAATGAGGAAATTATGGAACCTAAAAAATTTATGAACCCATACCTTGCAGGCTTTTTTCTGGGCCTGCTTTTATTAGCCACAATATATATAACCGGGCGCGGACTTGGAGCCAGCGGTTCGGTTAAAAGCGCGGTAGTGGCAACTGTACAGTCGATAGCACCACAGCACACTGCGAGTGCAAAATTTTATCAGGAATACCTCACAGAACATAATAATATGCCTTTGAAAAACTGGCTGGTGTTTGAAGTGCTGGGGGTAATCCTTGGAGCTTTTGTGTCTGGACTTATTTCTAACAGGCTGAAATTCACCCTTGAGCATTCACCGAAAATAAAGTCCGGAACAAGGGTCGTTGGAGCACTGGTTGGTGGATTGCTGTTCGGTCTGGGTGCGCAGCTCGGAAGAGGATGTACCAGCGGTGCGGCTTTAAGCGGCATGGCAGTTCTCTCCACCGGAGGTATCTTTACTATGATGGCAATCTTCGGCGGCGCTTATATGTTCGCCTATTTCTTCAGGAAACTTTGGATTTAACAATGATAAGTTTTTGTCACCTGGTCTTGTTTCAGGTTCTTATTTCAACATCTATATAAGATTCCGAAATGAATCCAGGCGCACCTGGACTGGACGGAATGACGATGAACTAATATTGAAAGGAAATTAAATTGGGACCATTAGTGCCGGATATTATTGGCAATGAATTGAATTTTATTGTAGCTATTTTTATCGGTATAGCCTTCGGCTTTATACTCGAACAGGCAGGCTTTTCAACCTCTAAGAAACTGGTTGGATTATTTTATGGTTATGACTTTACCGTGTTGCGGGTCTTCTTTACAGCTGGCGTTACTGCTATGCTGGGAGTTATTATGCTGGGACATTTCGGACTTCTAGACCTTAGCCTCATTTATGTTAACCCTACTTTCCTGTGGTCGGCGCTTGTCGGCGGATTAATTATGGGACTCGGTTTCGTTATCGGAGGTTTTTGTCCAGGTACCAGCATAACTGCAGCCGCTATAGGAAAAATTGATGCAATGATTTTTGTAGTCGGCTCCTTCATCGGTGTACTTGTTTTTGCAGAAGGTTACCCTCTCTTTGAAGGACTGTATAAAGCAGCACCCTGGGGCTATGTAAGAATATTTGAAACGGTGGGTATGTCACAGGCATTGTTTGCTTTCCTCCTTACTTTAACAGCGGTTGGAGCTTTCTGGTTTACTACCCTGATTGAGAATAAGGTGAATGGAAAGCCGAACCCTGAATTTAAACCTGCCAGGCTGTATGTTGGATTGACGGGCCTGGCTTTTGTAATAGGCCTCTCCGCTTTCGTTATGCCTGATATTCGCTCTTCATATCTCAATGATGTGGAGAACATGGACTATGTGAATAGTTACAACCTCAACCAGATGACTTCTGATGAGCTTGCTTTCAGACTGATGGATAATGATAATACGCTGAAAATCATTGATGTACGGCCTGTCGAAGAATATACAAAGTTTAGCCTTCCCAGCTCTCAATCGATGACGCTTAAAAATATTTTCCTGAAAGACGCAAAGCCTCTGCTGACGATTAAACATGCTGATTACGTTTTTATCGGGGATGATGAGCTTTCTTCCAAAAAGGCCGCCATAATAGCTGACAGACTGGGATATGATAATATCACTTATCTCAAAGGCGGGTTGAATGAGTTTAAAACTCAAATCATAAATTATAAAGCACCTTCTACGACAAATACCAGACAGGAAGTCGATACTAATCGTTTCCGGAAAGAAGCCAGCAGGGTTATTCCCGTGCTGATTGAAAAGAATAAAACGAAATTTGTGCCCGTGAAAAAAACAAAGAGAGTTCTCGGGGGCTGTTAAAAATCTATTTTTGATTTTCTCCTGGTAAGATTTTACCCGGCGGATGGTGATAATTTTCCATTCAGCCGGGTTTTTTTATGAATCCAACTTCCTGTTTGTGAATCATATTTATATTAAAAATAAATACATTTTGTAATATGACATCACAACCAAAAGTAATCGTATTCTCCACACCCACCTGCAGTTACTGTAACGCTGCAAAAAGATATTTCAGGGAAAAAAATATCCGCTTCACGGATGTGGATGTTTCCAGGGATCAAAACGCTGCAAGAGATATGCAGAGGAGAACGGGACAAATGGGCGTCCCTGTAATTTTAATTAATAATAAACCTATCGTGGGGTTTGATAAACCACGCATTATGCAGATGTTAAACCTAAAAAACTGAGGAATAAAAATGACCATTAAACCAATTGACGACCGTATACTGCTTGAACCTCTTCAGGCAGAAGAAAAAACAGCTTCGGGAATTATAATTCCTGATACAGCAAAGGAAAAACCCAGGATGGGCATTGTAGTCGCCGTCGGGACTGACGAAGATCTTAGGGAAAAAATCAAGGAAGGTAATAAAGTTCTGTTTGCTAAATACGGCGGGGATGAAGTTGAAATGAACGGCAAAGAATTTAAACTTATCCAGCGCTCTGATATTCTTGCAGTTGTTGAGGACTAATAGAATAATATAATTGAATGTATTCGTCTCCCGTGAGTCTGCTTCAGAAATTAATGTCATTGATGATTGTAATTTCTTTTATGCAGGCTCATTTTTATTTTTAAACGTTATAGAAAATTAAATAATAACGGAGTTTACCGATGAACTATGAAATGAAAGATTTTAATAAGGATATTCTTGAACGAAGTAAACATATTCCCGTCCTGGTCGATTTTTGGGCTGAATGGTGCGGACCATGTAAAAGTCTCGGCCCTATCCTCGAGAAGTTTGCGGTTAAGTATAAAGACAGGTTTGAACTGGTAAAAGTTAATACTGATGAGAACCAGGAGATAGCCGCAGGATATGGAATACGGGGAATCCCGAACGTCAAATTATTTATAAATGGTGAGGTCGCTGATGAATTTACTGGGGCTCTGCCGGAACATTCTGTGGAACAGTGGATTAAAAAAGTTATACCGGGTAAAAATTCAGGCGAAATAGAGAAAGCCAGGGAATTACTTAATAATGGCGAAGATGAAAAAGCTGTTTCTCTGCTGAAGAAACTTGCTGAGAAAGAACCGGATAATACCTCAGTAAAATTACTGCTGGCAAAGTCTATCTTATTTCAGGATTCTAAGGCTGCAGAAAAACTGGCTGTTGAATCAGAAAATGATCTTGAAAATTCTGAGCTGGTTGATTCGATAAAAACTATATCGCATTTATTTTCTTTGAACGGTATTAACGGAAGCGATGCCGCGGCAGAATATAGAACAGCGATAGAAGAATTGAAAAAAAAGAATTTTGATGCTGCTCTGGAGAAATTCATTGAGGTGATTAAAACGGACCGCAGTCTCGACAACGATGGGGCAAGAAAGGCCTGTATTGCTGTCTTTAAGTACCTTGGCGAAGAAAATGAAATAACTTTAAGACATAGAAGGGATTTCGGCAGCGCGCTTTATATCTGATTTATTCAGATAAGTACAAAGCTGCTTTCTTAAATTGTTCCAGTGATTCGGGATTTGCAAGTGCGTCCCGGTTCTCAACCTTTTCTTTGTGAATTATTCGGGCAATTGCCAGCTCAACTTTCTTTCCACTGATGGTTCTCGGAATATCCATTACCTGGATTATTTTGGCGGGGACATGACGGGGTGAGGCATTTTGCTTAATTGCGTGCTTTATTTTTTCTATGAGCTTGTCATTCAGTATCATATCTTTTTTCAGCACTACAAATAATATTATCCTTATATCGTTCTTCCAGTCCTGCCCGATTACCAGGCTGTCTGTCACTTCATCGAGAGCTTCAACTATCCTGTAAATCTCGGCTGTTCCAATCCTTACCCCTCCGGGATTCAGTGTAGCATCTGATCTGCCGTACACAATTATGCCTTCGCTTGCGGTTATCTTAATGTAATCTCCATGCCTCCATACACCGGGATAGTAATCAAAATATGCTGATCTGTATTTTTTTCCTTCCGGATCATTCCAGAAATAAACCGGCATTGAAGGAAATGGTTTCGTGCAGACAAGTTCCCCCTTCTCTTCAATGACGGATTCACCATTCTCATCAAAGGCCTCTACTTTCATACCTAGTCCTTTGCATTGTATCTCGCCGGCGTATACAGGAAGATTTGGGTTCCCTAACATAAAACAGGATACGATATCAGTCCCCCCGGATATAGATGATAACTGAAGGTCGCTTTTCACGTTCTCATATACCCACCTGTAATTTTCTACTGATAGAGGAGCACCTGTCGACAGAATAGCCTTTAGGGATGACAGATCATATTTGTCCTTTGGTATTAGTCCGGATTTCTGGATCATGGTGAGGTACTTGGGACTGGTGCCGAAAATTGAGATCTTGTCCTCTTCAATCTTTTTCCATAAAGTATTTATGTTGGGAGCAACAGGACTCCCGTCATAAAGATACACGCCTGCTCCCACACTGAGCGAACTTACCAGCCAGTTCCACATCATCCAACCGCAGGTCGTATAATACGTAATAATATCGTCCCTCTTAAGATCAGTATGAAGAGATAATTCCTTGAAATGCTGGAGTAGTGTCCCCCCTCCTCCATGAACGATACATTTCGGTATACCTGTCGTGCCGGAAGAATACATAATATATACCGGATGATCAAAGGGAACCTGTTCAAATTGTATTTCGTTTGAGGTATTTAGTAATAATTCATTAAGATACAATGAGTTGCCAACTTCACCGGATATTTTATCTGAAGATATATTTCCCTTAAAATCATTGAAACGTTTGATAAGTACTACTTTTTCAATCGAGGGAATACTTTGCCTGATTGCCTCAACTTTTTCCCTGCAGTTAATCTGTTTCCCATTATAATAATAACTCTCTATAGCAAAAAGTATTTTGGGCTGTATTTGTCCGAATCTATCAAGAACACCTTTATGCCCGAAATCGGGGGAGCACGATGACCATAATGCTCCCAGACTCGTAACGGCAAGCATTGCAATTACTGATTCTGGTACGTTATTAACAAATCCGGCAACTCTGTCCCCCTTCTTTACTCCCATCTCTCTCAGCGAAGCGGCTATTGAGGCCGCCGCTTTGTAAAGCTCTGAATAGGTTAATCTGATCGTAGGAGAGTTCTCTCTCGCGCTTATTATTGCGGTTTGCTCGTCCCTGTATCGAAGCAGATTTTCGGCAAAGTTCAGTTCTGCTCCTTCAAACCATTTAGATCCGAACATCTCCTTGCCGGTTAATACAGATGAATATGACTTCGAGTGGATTATCCCTGAAATGATCCAGATCGACTTCCAGAATTCTTCAGGATTAGAAACTGACCATTCGTGAAGTTCCTGGTATGATGATATTTTTTTATTAAGCAGATCTTCAATATAGCGGGTAAAAGAGGTAAGGTTCGACTGTGAAACTCTCGCTTCGGATGGTATCCATAAAGGTGTTTCCAATTTAATCTCCTAATCTTTTCTTCCGGCGTATAAAGCGGTTTTCCAGGCAAACTGAATATCATTTAATCCGAGCGCGCATTTCGCTGTTCGTTCAAACAAAATCTTGTGTTTTTCATATCCCTGCTTTTTCAGCATAACCGCGGCCCTGAGCATTCTCTCAATATCATTTTGCCTTTCATATCTGTAGAATGCTTCGATGGTCGGTTCAAATGATTGTATCTCTTTTTGTTCATACTCTTTAATAAATTCATCCACTTCCTTTTCAGAAGGGATGTTCTCTACATTTCCAAGCTTACCAAGGTTGTTTCCGGTATAAACGTCAGAGCTTTTAATAAAGTCAGGGAGCTGATCGTAGCCTATTCCTTTTTTAAGCGTCGGCTTTTCAACCTCAAATACCGCATCACCGCTGGCTCTGCAGTAATAATTTGCCGACATCCTTGCGGCCAGATCAATCAGGTCGGGATGTATTATTCCGTTTCTGAAAATATCTTCAGCTATGTGGAACTTCATAACTTCACATATAGCCATATTTGCTGAGGCTCCTCCCTCTCCGAAGCTCCTCATCTCCCGCATTTTACATTCCATCTGAAATGGAGATTCCTTAACGCGCTTTGGCCTTACTATGTCGGAATCTATTGGAGTTAATCCGCTTTTTTCAAATTCATTTATGTCAGCGTCGTACTCGGTTGAAGCCAGACTGATCTGTTCTACCATGGGGTAGGTAACCGACTGAACAACGCATTCACCATTATCCATCAGGTTAAAGTAGGTATCCTTGAGACTGGCATTCCTACCTCTCCGGGAAGGAGAAAATGCTATGATAGGAGGATTGGCTCCGAATACGTTGAAGAATGAAAATGGCGTCAGGTTGGGAATACCTTCTTTAGACAGTGTAGAAACCAGGGCAATCGGCCTGGGACCTATTCCACCCAGCAGCAGTCTGTGCACTTCAGGTACAGTAACATCTTTAGGTTCTATATGAAACATTATACTTTTTTCTTTTTAGACAGGATGGAATAATCTGATTTTTTCGCAATTTTGTTCTCCAGCTTCCCTAATCCCTCTATCTCACAAGTAATTGTGTCTCCTTCGTTAAGCCAGACAGGAGCGAATTCTTCTCCTTTTTCTTTGGCTTCCAGGGCATGGGTACCATTCAGCTCAAGATAACATCCTGTCCCAACCGTGCCCGATCCTATTACGTCACCGGGCCACAGTGTTACACCGTATGACGCTCTTTCAATTATCTCGGCAAACGTCCAGTCCATATCTTTCATGGATCCTTCTGATATCTGTTTCCCGTTATGAAATGCTTTCATCTTAAGGTCAAACTTTAACCCCTTCTCTGTAGTACTTTTATACTGCTCAAGCTCATCTGGTGTAACCAGCCAGGGTCCTATTACAGTTGCAAAGTCTTTTCCTTTCATGGGACCAAGGTTCAGTTTCATTTCTTCCATCTGAAGTCTTCGTGCAGAAAGATCGTTCATCACCATATACCCTGCTATATAAGAATCAGCATCCTTCACGTCTATGTTTATTCCCTGCTTGTTCAGAACGATAGCGGCTTCCAGTTCAAAATCGAGCTTTTCCAGGTGGTCTTTCTCAACAGGGACAACGCCTTCCCCGAAAATCGCGTTATGATTTGTAAAATAGAATACAGGAAACTGATCAAACTCCGGTATCATTTCTACTCCTCTGTTCCTTCTGGCCGTTGCTACGTGCTGTCGGAATGCATAGGCATCACGGCAGGAAGTAGGATGAGGAACGGGAGCAATTAAGTTAATCCCTTTTGCTTCGAGGTGTTCAGGAATATTACCGCGGTTAATCGCATCGCTTACTTTCCGGGCAAGATCCATATTCCTCTCTCCCCCCCATAGGAATTCAAGCATATTATCCGGCAGGCCGATATTAATTTTATCTGCTGATTTCCTGAGATCATAAATCTTATTGTCGTTGAATAATCCTAGTCTTTCATTTTTATTCTGTAGAAAGCTGACAAATTTCATAGAATAATCTTCTAACTCCTATTGTTAATACAATTGATTTATTAGGCGTTGTTCCCCGCCCGGTGACCGTATTTTTCTTCCATAAGGTTAAATACATCTTCTAGTACTTTCAGGGCGAATTCTGTTTCTTCCATGGTTCCCGAATTTATTCTGATCCCGTTTGGAATTCCAAATGTATTTACATGTCTGAGGATTAATCCTCGGTTCAGACATTCATTATTAAAGTTAGTAGTGAATGCTTCATCAGGGAAAAGCAGAAGGAAGAAATTTGCAGAAGTCGGTACGTAATTAAATCCAATCTCATTAAATCCCTTCCGCAGCATATCCAGGGAACGTGTATTTAACTCAACTGTGGATCTGAGGAATTCATCATCCTTCAGAGCCTCTATAGCCGCATCCTGGGCAAGTTCATTCGGTTCAAATGGAAGCTTCACCTTATACATTTCCCTTATAAGATATTCGGGACCAAAGCCGAAACCTATCCTTATACCTGCAAGCCCGTATGCCTTGGAGAGAGTTCTTAGCACCAGAAGATTATCAAGATCGTATGATAAACCATTCGGATACTCGGGGTCCGATTCGGCATAAACTGTGTAAGCTTCATCCAGCACAACAAGTATAGAGTCTGGCACCTTCTTCATAAAATCTTCAAATTCATTGCGCGTAAACATCGTCCCTGTAGGGTTATTAGGATTTGCCAGGTAAATTATCTTCGTCCTGCTGTTTATTTCACCTGCTATTCCGTCCAGATCAAGATGATAATTCTTAAGCGGCACCAGCTTCGACTTCCGTCCGTACTTATTAGCATTAACATACCACCCGATAAAAGTTCCTTCTGAGGTCAGAAGTTCATCCTCCTCATCACTGAATGCCGTGATAAGATACTGAAGCAGCGAATCTGAACCGCTGCCGGTAACGATCTGACCTGGATGTTTTTTATATTTTTCAGCTATAGCATTAACAAGCTTATACGCAGACGGATTAGTATATCGATGAAGTTCATTTAGATGTCTTTTTATCTCCTCAACGGCTTTGGGTGAGGGTCCTAGGGGATTCTCATTGGAAGCAAGTTTAACTATCTTGTTAATCCCCTTCTCTCTTGCCAGTTCTTCTATAGGTTTGCCGGCCTTATAAGGCTGCAGTTTCTGAATATGTTCCGGAATTTTAATCATTTTACTTCTAGAATTTTATAGTTTGTAAATTTGCAATCTGCAATTTAGCAATCTTGAAATTTTGTAATAACATTTACTTTTCAAGCCACGAATGATGATAATCCTCTATCATCGTTTCCTTAACATTTTTAGTTACATGTAGCGGTGTAAATGTATCGATCATTATCGCATACTCATCCGTCTCTTTTTTACCAATTGACGCTTCAGTTTTTCCCGGCTGCGGTCCATGTGGAATACCCATTGGGTGAAGCGTAATCGATCCTTCCTTAACGCCTGTGCGCGACATAAAGTCACCGTAAACATAATATAACACTTCATCGCTGTCCACATTTGAATGATAATAGGGGGCAGGGATCGACTGCGGATGAAAATCAAACAGCCTCGGCACAAAATTACACACAACAAAATGCTGGGTGGTAAACATCAGGTGTATCGGCGGAGGCAAATGAATCTTTCCTACCTTGGGAGCATATTCCTTAATATTAAATGCGTAAGGATAAAGGTAACCGTCCCAGCCCACAACATCGAAAGGATGGTGCGGAAGATGGTATTCAAAAGTCCTGTCCGATACCTTCAGTATTAAAGGAAACTTCCCCTGCTTATCTGCAGGTTCCATAAATTCAGGAGCTCTGAAATCCCGTTCGTAGTAAGGGGCATCTTCTTTCAGTTGTCCGTATTCATTCCTGAAATGAGCCGGGATGTCAAAAGGCGTATCCGATTCCACAACAAACAGCTTCACATTATCAAAGCTTTTGAAGTTCATCTGGTAGGTAGTCCCTTTCGGCACTACAATATAATCCCATTTTTCAAAGGCTATCCTTCCGTATTCCGATAGGAACTCTCCTTCGCCATGATGAATAAAAAGAAGTTCGTGTTTGTAACTGTTCCTGTAAAAAATACCCGTATCTTCAGAAACATGAGCCGTGGAAACAATGCAGTGCTCATTCTTCAGGAATACATTCCTGGCGCTGAGGAAATTTCCCTCTGTCTGTTTTGCGTCTGTAAAAAAATGATAATACTGAAGAGGAGCGTCTTTCCACTCGTTTGTAACATCCTTTTCAATTTCCCTTATAGATTCAACCTGTGGAGGCATATACAAATGGTATTTATTGGAGTAAATCCCCGTAAAGCCCTTGGTACTGAAAAGCTCTTCGCGGTATAGCGACTTACCATCGGGTTTATAAAAGGTTATATGTCTTTTAGGAGGAACCTTCCCTACTTTAACATAGTATGGCATCCTGACCTCCGCTTAATTACTGATAAATATTTTGCTTATTAAAAAAATAATTTATTCTTCTCTGTCAAAGTTCCCTCTGTCCTGCTGGTCTCTTTCTATGGACTCAAACAATGCCTGGAAATTTCCCTGTCCGAATCCTTCCGCTCCCTGCTTCCTCTGAATTATTTCATAGAAGAAAGTAGGACGGTCGCCTATCGGTTTTGTGAATAACTGCAGCAGGTATCCCTTGCCTTCTGTATCACAGAGTATTCCGTACTTCCTTAAATCCTCAATATCTTCCTCTATATAGCTTAATTTTTTCTCTTTCAGAATGTCGTAGTAGCTTCCGGGAACAGTAAGAAACTCTACTCCGTTCTTCCTCATGTTATCAATGGTTGTGAGTATGTTATCGGTTGATATCGCTATATGCTGAATGCCTGAACCAACGTACTCGTCAATATATTCTTCAATCTGCGATTTCTTCAAACCTTCGTAGGGCTCGTTCAGTGGATTTTTTACTGGCGCTCCTTCTTTTGATCTTACAACTTTGGAAAGGAGTGCGGAATACTGGGTGGAAATGTCGCCCGCACCGAACTCAATAAAGGTTTCAAAGTTCAATGTCTTGTTCATATAATTTTCCCAGAGGTTCATTTCGTTCGTTCTTACATTGCCTACTATATGATCAACCTCCAGCAGTCCCGTCTCTTTCGCTTCCACCTCAATCTTCATTCTTGGTTCGGCATATCCTGGTTTGAAAATTCCTTTGTAGTTATCCCTGTTTATAAATACAATCTCAGCGTCATCATAAAGTTTTATTGCGGCTTCCTCAACGTATCCGTTATTATCACTCAGTTTTTTGGGTGCTCTCACTGGAATCCCGCCGTTCTCAATAGCTGTGTTAAATGCCTGCTTTACATCTTTCACCTTTAATGACCAGCGTTTTACGCCGTCGCCGTGCTGGTGAATAAAATTCGCTACATCAAAATTGGTTGGTTTGACAAATGAGGTAAGCACAAATTGAAGTTTGTTCTTCACCATAAAGTAAGATACACGATCTCTAACACCGGTTTCGGGACCAAGGTAGCCTTTTAGCTGAAATCCCATGGCTTTTGCGTGCCAGTAAGCCCACATCTTGGCAGACCCAACATAAAATTCCAGATAATCGTAACCAATAATGCCTAATTGTCCTGACATTAATCTTCTCCTGTGATTTTTTGATGGATTATTAAAGTAAACTAATTTAATTGAATTAGGTCAAAAATGAAAGAAAAGCTGGATGGATAAATCCTGATAATCTTCTATATCACAAATACTTAGCGTATCAGCGCTGAAGGTCAGGAAACATTATCAAGAAGCATAAATCCTCCCGGTGCTGCTTTGCCGGGCGACTCAAAATTTTTATCAGGGTATTCACATATTTTAACCAGCGGACAAACAGAGCATAAGGGCTTTGCCGGCCGGCATACTTCCCTGCCCAGCTTTATCAGATTTGTGTGGAATGAATGAGCAATGCCAGGCGGAAAATTCTCGTTGAGGATAAGGAATGTTTTTTCGGGACTCTTTGTGCTGACAAGACCGATACGGTTCGTCGTTCTGTGAACATGAGTATCAACGGGACAAATATCCCTCCCCATTGCGAAAAGAAGGACACAGCTGGCTGTTTTAACACCAATACCATTATATTCTGTCAGTTCTTCTAGAACTTCTTTGTCGCTTTTCTTATCAAGGTAATCAAGTGAAATCTTCCCTGTTTGTTTATACAGCTGCTTCAGGAAGCCTTTAATAGCTTTCGATTTCTGCTTCCCTAACCCTGCCTCTCTGATATATGTTTCAATCCTGGAAGCGGGAAGTTTTTCCACTTCATTCCAGTTATTAAAATTGTCTTTCAGATTACGAAATGCTTTGTATGAATTCCTGTCATTCGTATTCTGTGAAAGAATTGTGGCTATTAAAAGATCTACGGGATCAGGATTAACCTTATTTCTTTCTGGAATACCGAACCTTTTTACCAGAAGCTTGTTAGTCTGCTTAATTTTTGGCGATAACCTTTCCATCATGCTCCAAAACCATCGAATTTAATTGGTTTATTTTTTTTAAGGGCAATTTAATACATTATTATAAGATTATTTTCCAACGTATTCACAACGTATTCAGAACGTTTTCAGAACGTTTTCAGAACGTTTTCAGAACGTTTTCAGATGCCTTTTGGGAAGTAAGAACGAAGTGTTTTTGTCAGCTCTGATAGGGATAGAATAATGCCGCAGAACCGATATTTCACTAATATTCTGCCTTTACTTCATTAGATTGTCGCATTTTTTTATCGGGAATGAATTTTTGTAGGATTCAGCTCTCTCTGGATGAGCAATAACTTACAAAAAGCAGAAATTATCTTATTTTTGTTTTTTGATTTGAAAATAGCGGAGGTTTTAATGTCGACTTTGATGGTCAGTATATCTGGAATACGAGGAATAATCGGTGATGGTTTGGATCCTAATGTACTAGTTAATTTTACGTCAGCTTATGCCGATTTTGTAGGCGGGGGCAAAATTGTTGTGGGCCGCGATGCCAGAATAACCGGCGCGATGGTTAATTCCATCGTAACAGCCGTGCTTAACGCCAAAGGGATCGAAGTCCTTGATATCGGTATCTGCCCTACCCCAACTGTCCAGTACACTGTAAAAACATTAAACGCTCAGGGCGGTATTGCAATTTCTGCAAGCCATAATCCAAATGAATGGAATGCGCTGAAGCTGCTGAATTCAACGGGTCAGTTTATGACTCCCGAAGAAAACACAGAACTTCTGAAAATCCTGAACCTTGCGCAGATTAAATTCAAAAGCTGGGATGAAATTGGAAAAACTACCTTCTACTCAGAGGGCATAAAGAAGCATATGCATGATGCCCTCGCTTTGAAACATATCGATATAGAGGCTATAAGGAAAAGGAAATTCAGGGTGCTGGCCGACTGTGTGAACGGTGCCGGCGTCTATGTTATACCTGAACTTCTTCGTGAGCTTGGATGCGATGTAATTGAGTACAACTGCGAGAAGACGGGAATTTTTCCAAGACTTCCGGAGCCAATACCCGAAAATATGGTTGATACGATGGCTGAGGTTAAAAAGCATAATGCTGACCTTGGTGTTGTTGTGGATCCTGATGTGGACAGGCTGGTGCTGATTACTGATAGAGGAACTCCTTTCGGCGAAGAAAATACCATAACCCAGGCTGTAAAGTTTGTCTTATCAAAAGAAAAAGGTGATGTTGTAGTTAACCTGTCAACAACGCGCGGGGTTGACGATGTTGCCCAAAAGGCTGGCTGCCTGGTTTACCGCTCTCCTGTAGGAGAAGCTAATGTTGTTAAAAAAATGAAAGAGGTCAACGCGGTAATAGGCGGTGAAGGAAGCGGCGGCGTTATTTATCCGGCATTGCATTATGGTAGGGATGCGCTGGTGGGAATCGTAATTACACTTCAGCATCTCCTGGAATCGGGTGGCACCATGGATCAGCTGAAACAGTCTCTCCCTTCATACTATATCACCAAGAAAAAAATGAATACCGGGGATATGAATCCGGATATCATCCTTGCTTCACTTATTAAGAAATATGAAAAAGAGAAAATTAATACGGAAGATGGCTTAAGAATAGATTTTGAGGATCATTGGGTTCATCTTAGAAAATCAAACACGGAACCGATAATAAGGGTTATAACCGAGGCTGAAGATAAGACTTCTTCTCAAAACCTGGCAGATATGTATATGGAGGAAATAAAAAACCTTGCTCAGTAGAGCATGCTTCTTTTCTGAATGTAGCTGAATAATGCTTTGTCAAACGGCATTGAGGTGTCGATGAGATTATATTCTATATTAGAATTAAGGCATTCCTTTTTTATCTTATCTACGAAATCCTGCATGGCTTGCTGATAAGCCTTTTGGATCTGGTAAGGACGCGTGGTCATTTCCTCATCAGTCTCTAGATCTTTAAATACTGCGTCGGCGCCGAATGAAAAACTTCTTTCTACAGGATCAAGCAGCTGGAAAACAATCACCTCGTTTTTCTGGTATCTGAAATGCTTTAATGCCGATAATATCGACTGAACATCGTCAAACAGGTCAGAAACTATTATTACAAGTCCCCTTCTTTTTATTTTTTCGGCTATAGAATTTAAACATGAAGCTGTGTTTGTTTTACTGGATGCTTCAAGAGTGCTGAGATTCTTTAGTATTTCCTGGAGATAAGTTTTTGCGGCCCTCGGAGGGAAATAGCTTTTTACCTGGTCGGAATATACCGTTAGTCCTACAGCATCCTTCTGCTTAACCATCAGGTAGCTTAAAGCAGCTACAAGAGTGATCCCGTATTCCAGCTTCGAAATGTTTTTGCCTGAATTGAACTGCATCGATTTGCTTGAGTCAAGCAGTATATAGCTTTTGAGGTTAGTTTCTTCTTCATATTGCTTTATGAAGAATCTTTCTGTTTTTCCGTATACCTTCCAGTCTATGTCTTTAAGACTGTCACCTTGCATGTAGGGACGGTGTTCGGTGAACTCTACGCTGAAGCCATGGTAGGGACTCTTATGAAGTCCCACCATAAAACCTTCTACAACAAGTCTTGCTTTTAATTCAAGTGAATTTAATTTTGAAACAATAGAGGGGTTCAGGAAATTTTTGTAATCCTGGGCTGTCTTTGCCATCTATATGTTTTTCTGTTCTTTCTTCTTAAGGATCTGGTCAGGACTCAATCCCATATTGCTTAACTCTTGTTTGGCAGATGAGGCCAGCTCATGCTGCGGGTACTTTTCCAGGAACAAATTATAAGTGGAAGTAGCGCTCTGGAAATTTCTCAGATCATTTGCAAGAATAAATCCTGACAGGAACAAAGCCATTGGAGCTTTCTTATCATCCGGATACTTATTGTATACCAGGCGGAAGGTTTTCTCAGCCTTTTTATATGATTCGACATCAGAAATATTCTTAACCATTTTATTCTGATACAGCGTCCCTATCTGGAATAAAGCATCGGGAGCCTGGGGACTGTCCGGATACTCATGAACAACTGATTCATAATTAGTAATTGCTTCGGATATATTCTTTTGCTTAACGTTCTCCTGAGCTGCGCTCATATAATCATCAGCAGATTTGCTGCTGCATCCATTCAAAAAGAATACACCCGTAAAGAGAAAAGATAGAACTAAGTATTTCATTTTTTCACTCATATTTAATAAAAACCGGGTTAAAATTATTAAAATAGATCAGAAGTAGCAATGGAGTAATGGGGGATGCTCCCGGGAGGCAGAAATAAAAAAAGCCGGCTTTTCAACCGGCTTTCTTTTCAGAAAAAACAGAACTTATTTGGTTAACATCATCTTCTTTACAGAAGAGAATGTAGAACCATCAATTCCGGTGGCTTCGAGGCGGTATAGATAAACACCGCTGTTAAGTTTGGAAGCATCGAAATTAATCTGGTGGTTACCTGCAGTCATTGAACCGTTAACAAGCCTGGAAACTTCTTGTCCGAGGATGTTGAAGACCTTTAGAGACACTTTTGAATCTACTCTAAGGTTGAAGTTAATCATAGTTGTTGGGTTAAATGGATTAGGGTAATTCTGTGCAAGAGAATAAGTTACAGGATTTACTTGAACAGACACTTCAGTACTGAAAGAATATGTGCCCTGGAAATCAACTTGTTTCAGCCTGTAGGTATACTCCCCTGCAGCAACATTCTGATCAACAAAAGAATATGAATGAGCTTGGGTTGATGTTCCATGTCCCTGAACGAATCCTATTGTAGCATATCCGCTGCCTGAATTTCTCTGGATCTCAAATCCTCTGTTATTGATTTCTGAGGCAGTATTCCAGTTCATAGCAACCGAATTCATATTAGCTTTTGCTGTAAATGTGGTCATTTCTACAGGCAGACTTCCGGCTGGCAGAAAATCTGTTGCGTAGAATCTTGGGAAAACCTGATAACCGCCATCGTAAGGTGGACTGCTGTCAAACTGGCTCCCAATACCGATGACATCTACAGGCCAGGTGGGTTCAGGCTGTCCGTCAATATCTGTGTCAGAATCTATTCTGAAAGTAACGGTATCCTGTCCATCAGTTAAAGAAAGATTAGCGCTCGATCCGGATGCAGGCCAGGTTCCGCTTGCAAGGCTTAATCCTACAAAGCCGACCAATGAGCCCTCATACATTTCAGCATTAGCTTTGAACTGAGCCAGGGTTAATACCGTAGGATTAGGTGTAGGATTGCCCGTACTAATAAGCGACCAGCTTGCCGTATCAAGAAGTACGATTTCGCTCATACCATTATACTGAGTGACCACACCGGTAGCTTCAATCATATCTCCCATATTCCATGTAAATACTGGAGGACCATAAGCGAACATATCGGTTCCTGCTGTTCCGTCAGAAATATAGAAAGAGTTGTTGGAAGTCTGATAATTGGGTGAAAATACAACACCTTGTACTGTTACTGTATCACCAAGATGATCAGGAATAAAATCATTATTAAGGTCTTCTATAGCCTGGGAAATCGGAATTGTAGTAGTACCGCCTGCGCCTGTCATCAGAAAATGATCTACCCACACATTATCAGAATAATTTCCTGATGGACCGCCGTCAACTATGTAATAATTAACAGCTATATGTACCTGACTTCCGGCAAATGCGGAAAGGTCAAAGCCGTATCTGTGCCAGCTTCCTACCGGTCCGTCTACTTTGAAGTATCCTATCTGGGTAAAACTTCCAAGGCTAATATCTGTTGTAGATACCATTACCTTTAGCGAATCGTCAAAGCCTGCATCAATAGCTCCGGCCCAGAAATATATACTATCCCCTGCAGAAACCATTGGAAGCTGCGGGGAAATCAGCCATTCATCAATTAGTCCGCTGGAGTTGGCATTATTAAAACTACTGAACCAGAAACTCTGGCCAATCTGAGGAAGTACCGTATCGCCGCTGGTGAATGAAATCAGCTGTCTGAGTTCCCATGCGGTACCGCTTCCATCATTATCCACGATAGTCCAGTCAGCAGGAGGTGTTGTTGTATTAAAAGTTTCCTCCCATTTAATATCATTTATTCCGTCTGTACCTGGGTTAATTGATATCGGATGATAGTTTGGTGATTGAGGTAAGGCAATCATTTTGGATTGTCCGAAGATCATCGAACAACTTATCAAAATGAAAAAAACAATATAGAGTTTTTTCATAGTTACTCCTTTTTTGATTAGAGATTAGAGTAAAGTTCTCCCAATAAAATGAAGAGCTGTTTATTTGTTTTTGAAATTTCAGCAATAATTTTTTTAATTGCAACCTTTTGAGCATTAATAGATTGTTAATTTATCATTTAAATGAATAGGATTGCCTGATCTCACTGCCGGATTCCAACCATTATCCAAATCACCTTCGCAATTAACCTGATCTTCTAATATAAAAAAAGCCGGACTGTTTCCAGACCGGCTTTTTCTGATACAAAAAAGTTTACTTGGTTAAGATCATTTTCTTAACTGAAGTAAAACTGCTTCCGTCAACACCGTTGGCTTCTATCTTATACAGATATACGCCGCTGTTCAGTTTTGACGCGTCAAATGTAACATTATGAGCTCCTGCTGTAATGTTTCCGTTCAGAAGTGTTGTTACTTCCCTGCCCAGTATATCAAATACCTTCAAGGTAACTTTAGAATCTGTTGCAAGACTAAAGTTTATTTGAGTGGTAGGATTGAAAGGGTTAGGATAATTCTGCGTTAGTGAATATACTTTCGGTGTTTCAACACTAACTTCTACAGAATTTGAATAGTCTGATGTACCATCGAAATCAACTTGTTTCAGTCTGTATGTATACTGACCCTCACTGACTTTGTTGTCAGAATAGGTATAAGCATGCGACCGGGTTGATGTTCCGTTGCCGTTAACAAATGCAATAGTCTGGAATCCGTTTCCTGAGTTTTTCTGAACCTCGAATCCCTTATTATTTGTTTCAGTAGCTGTTGTCCAGTTAAGAACAACATTTCCTGCATTAACATTTGCATTGAATGAAGTCAGTTCAACCGGAACAACCTGCCATGGAGCCCAGAGAGCACATAATTCAGATCCTGCTGTTCCAAGTAGACCAATCATTGAAGATGAACCTGTCGAAGGATCAATAATCCTCCATTCACCCTGGCCGCCGGCACTTACATTATAAGCTGCCCAGAAAAGTGTTCCTGTGCTCTGATCAAAGGCCATATCCTGTGCGTATGAAGCATCGAATCCAAGCGCACCGATTACGGCTACATCACCGTTTGTTTTATCTACTGAGACAAAGTTATCATTGTCGATATCAATAGCGTAAAGCTGACCTGTTGGTGAGCAGGCTAGAGTGATGTAGGTAGCAGCAGGGACTGATCCAACGGCTGTACAGGTACCGGTTGCAACATCAATCGTATAGAGAGTTGTGCCGCTGATTCCATAATATGTGTTTGTTGTAGGATCCCAGGTCATACCGTTCATGTTTTCTGAGGCGCTTGTTGTAGCTACCTGAGTCATAGTTCCGGTAGTCATGTCCATTGTGTAAATAGGCTGCAGACCTGTTCCAGTACTCATATACATAAGACCATACCAGGTACCGCCGTCGCCGGCTGTTCCCGCACAGATGAAATCTGATGAGGAAGTAGCAGCTAGTGATGTCATATTTGCCGGATCTGTCTGATAGAATGATGCAGGACCTTCGGGAAGTACTGCTCCTGGATCGTACGCGTTATATGCATAAATCTCAAATGGATCCTGGACGGTTATGTCACTGGATGTACAGTCATTGTCAGGATTAGGATCTGTTCCCAGGTTAGTACATACATCTATAGTATAATTTCCGACGGCTGCTGTCCAGTCATCAAATGTTACCTGCATTGAGGTCAATGAGGCAAGGTCTGTAACTGTTTGTGTAGATGAATAGCTGCCTATAGTCATAGTAACATCAAAAGTTTCACTGACATCGCTATAGTTGTAAACAGTTGCTGTTGGTGTAACATTGCCTGTGCTAACTAAAACTGGCATATCTACAGATACTGCGCCTACGTCGTGAGCTAAAGGAACAATATATGAAACTTCCAGGTATGGCGGATTCGATTGGTTCCATCCATCGAAATTAATATAATATGAAGCTGAACCATCACGATCAAAGAAGCCTACTCCGAACCAGCCTTGAGACAGAGAAGCCTCCAGATCAGTTGAAGCAAAGCTTTCCATTGTGTAAGCATGATAACCTACCGGTACATCTCCTGATTCATTTGAATATATATATGCAATTCCCTGATCAGCGTTGCCTGACACTTGTGTGTAGATAGTGGTGGCATCGTCATTTACCGGATCTACGGTTCCCATTGGGGTAGCACTCCAGTAAGGCCAGCTGCTGTCATTTACATATCCGTTGAATGTAATTCCTGTTATCATTGCATTTGTTGGTATGCTGCTGAGATCAAAAACCATCCAGCCTAATTCAGGATCAACGGTACGAACTTCACTGGGATCTGTTTTAGTTGTACCATCAGTGGTACCGGTCCAGTAATCAACGCTCTGAGGGTAAACTGAAACAGTCTCTCCTATTAAAGCGGGCTGGGCACTTGTTGTTTTGTGCGTAGCGGATGAAGCCAGACCTGTGGGATCAACCTCCTGTTTGTTTTGAGCAGTTGCGGAAAGGAAAAATCCCATCAGCATACACAGAAGTGTAATTTTGTACATAAACGAACCTCCTAATATTAAAAAATGAACAATTAGTTAACAAATCATTTCTTGATTCCGTAAATCACCTCCTTAAAAACTGAATTTCAGGTGAACCATACGTTCGTTATGGCATACTTCGCGTTCTAATTCTTAGTACTAATAAAATAGAAGAATTGACTTGAAAGAAGTTCACGTAAATTCATTGAGATTTTTGAGATATTATGAATTGCTATAAAAGTACGAAACTTGAAAACTAGTTACAAGAAAATGGACTTGCTTCTTCGTATTTTTTTCAGCTTACGATAAGAACGCATAGCAGCTAAAATTTCCCCCCTGGAAAGTCTATATGTATGCCCTATTGAGACCACTGCAGCTCAAAAAAAAAGCCCGGCTGTATACCGGGCTTTTTTAAGACTTGGAAACTATTACTTGGTTAAGAGCATTTTCTTAACAGCTGTAAAGTTACTTCCGTCTGCTCCTGTAGCGTCTATTCTATAGAGATAAACACCGCTGGTCAGTTTTGAAGCATCAAAGTTGACATAATGCGGGCCTGCTAACAGGTTGCCGTTCAACAATGTTGAAACTTCCTGACCGAGAATATCAAATATTCTCAGTGTTACTTTAGAGTCAGTTGAAAGACTGAAGTTAATCTGTGTTGTCGGGTTGAATGGGTTTGGATAGTTCTGAGCCAGTGAATAAACCATCGGCGCAACTACATTTACTTCAACAATCTTTGAATATGCAAAAGAACCGTCAAAGTCGACTTGTTTCAGTCTGTAGGAATATTTTCCTGTAGCTACTGAATTGTCGGCAAATGAATATTCATGTGATTGTGTTGAAGTACCATTTCCATTAACGAAACCTATGGTAGTAAATTCCTGACCATTACTTCTCTGTACTTCAAATCCCCTGTTGTTAGTTTCAGTAGAAGTTGACCAGTTCAGAACTACGTCTCCATTATTAGCTTTTGCTGAGAATGTAGTAAATTCAACCGGAATTATCGGAGGCATAGCCTGTCCGAAATAATAGTTGTCAATGTACATCTCATCATTTGCTGTTGCTCCGAAGAAATCATTAGCATCTAATTGCAGCGGTAGAGTTCCTCCGCGTGACCACTGCCATGAAGCTACTAAAGGTAGAGGAGCAAAGGTTCCAAAGTAAAATTCCGCCATATCAGCGTCAAGGTCTACCATCAGTACGGCCTGCTGCCAGGTATTTTCAGCCCAGGCAAAGTCGACTGTATCAACAGTCATAAGTTGACCGTTTCCTCCGGCATTTAGATAACATTCCATACCCCATTCTGAATTATTACCGTCAAATAGATTCAGAGTATTGAAATATCCTGCTTTTCCTGTTGGGATATAAACAAGCAGACTTACATACCATGTTCCCGAAGTTTGGGTACCAAGTGGTTTAACCAGATCATTATTTTGAACAATTAATGCTGAATTTGAGCCGCTGTATGCATAAGCATCTGAAATCATTGGATCTTCAGTAGCGTTGCATGGCAGGTTGCTCCAGGTTGTCCAGTTTACAGTATCCTGGCATGCAACCTGCTGACCGGCCGTGAAACCTTCGAAGTCTTCTGAATATGCAGTTGTGCCGCCTGCACCCCAGCCGGTAACCTGGAGGTTATCTATTGCCCACCACCAGTCCCAGGCGGGCTGAACTGTTACAAGACGGAGCACAAATTGCTGGTTTCCAACCATTGAAGAAATATCATAATATTCATGGGTATTCCTTACGTCTGTTACATCGAATGTAACAACATTCATCCAGGTTGTTCCACCATCAACACTTACATCAAGATAAGCAAAGTCAGAAGAACCTAAAGCCTGCCAGTCGTTATCCCATTCAACTGCTACATTAGGATATAATGTGGCATCGATAGGAGTATTAAGTACTGCGGTAGATGAAGAACCGCCGCCGCTGCTTCCGCAAAGATCTGCATCTGAAGCGAATGCATTACCCTGAGCAGTTGAAGGAAGTTGATAACTACGTGAAGAGATAGGAATTACATCCCATGGACAACCGTTTGCGGTTGTAATAGTGTAATTTCCGGTACCTGATTCAAAGTCGTCCATAAAGAGAGTTACCAGGTTCGGATCCTGCATTGTTGTAAATGACCATGTTGAACCCGTTGTTGTTCCGGTTCCGTCGGTTTCATTTACTCTCCATGTATAGGTAGTATTGTAACTCATTGTACCAACATCGAAAGTGCTGATAGGTGCACCTGAATATACGGAAGTCATACTTCCTGCTGGTCCGAAAAATACTTCTACTGCTGTCGCGCCTGATGCGTTATCCCAGGATATATCCTGATCGATATCTACATCTGTTGCTGCTGTAGGAGGATTCGGGTTTGTAGCTGGTCCGGGACCTGGCTGAGGACCTGCATCGGCGACTTCATAAATGAAGAATGTGTCGTCTAGTCCTGAATTACTCTGAACTACACCGCCAATAGAGAATTTACCTGAAACGAAATCAACTGTAGAGAATAAACCTCCGGCAATACCATCAGTTAGTTCACTGCAGGCATCGTGTGAAACTCCGGTGGCTGTTCCTGATGCAATGTCATACTGGATGATCATTTCGCTGCCGGGACATACTCCGCCGCCCTGATCGAATATCCAGAGGAAGGGTCCGCCTGGACTTACGTTATCGTAAGCTGCGCCGTATTGTCCGGCTAAACCAGTAGCAAAAGAACCTAGGTTAGAACCTGTTCTGCTGACCAGTGTTGGAGGATCTGACCAGTTGCCGCACCAAAATGCGTCTTGATCATCATCGTACGCGATAAATCTGACAGCTACAGGACTGGTAATTGTTCCAATCAAAGTCTTTGAAACAAAGTCCATTTGGTAAATGGTAGTTGAAGCGGCACCACCGTAAAAATATGTACCATCAAAAGCAAGATCTCTCAAACCTGATACTCCGGGAATTGAGAATTCTTCAACAAGGTTTCCGGACATATCATATTTGTGAATAAGGTTTGATCCCCAACGTGTAGTATAAAAATACGTTCCGTCGAATTCCGCACCTGCATTACCTGCCTCCCCTGAAGCAACGTTCAGATCAAATGAGAACTGAAGATCCCACATTGCCCTAGTACCAAGGTTTTCATGGTATTTATTAGTAAGGTTTGGTGAAGAATCCGTTGTTCCGTGTGCGATGGTCTGAGGAAGGATAAAAGTAGCGCTGATGACGACAGCGAATAGAGTAAGTAAAAGATTTCTCGTCATAATACGACCTCCTGGTTATATATTAGAGTGAATTAATGTGAGCAAATAGAACCTACTTATAACAAAATGTAATTAAGAAATGAACCTCCTGTATGTTTATTTTTATAATTATTAGTGATCTGATTATAAAATATAATTGACTAATGTGTTAAAGAAAGTTGCCTCCACGATCTGCCTGACCGAAATGAAAGTTGTAATTCTACGATCAATCCCGATCAGAACCGAAAGTTAATTTATGAATTACAAGAATAATGAACTAATAGACAGATCCAGCCGAAATCAATTTGCCCCAAATATCGGATCATAAGCTAATGAGTTAATCTTCAGAGTCAAACTAAATAATTTTCTTAATAAACGCAATAATTTTGGTCAAAATTTTGGAACTAACTAAGCTGGACAGCATTATAATTTTCCTGTTGTAATATTTTTCAATACAATTCAACCTGCAATCGCGTACCAATCATCTCATCTGGGAATCTGATTCCGGGAGCCTGATTTTTACTTATTCAGGTAATAAAAAATATATTACTGTTAACCTGAAGTCAGAACAACATTAAATAAAGTTGCAGAGTTTTGCAAGCAAAAAATGAAATAATCAAGGATCAATAATTAACATTCATCGACAATTAATAATTTTTCTAGTATTGGTTTCTATATATTTAAATCTTCATTTTTAAGCAGTGAAGTTTTTTCCAGGTTCTTTTTGTACCCGATAACAAGGTTTAATATATTTTCGTCTGCTGTGCCTAGTATCTGAGCAGCCAGGAGTCCTGCGTTCTTTGCCTGGTTTATGCCTACCGTAGCTACTGGCACTCCTCCGGGCATCTGCACAATTGAAAGGAGTGAGTCCAGTCCGTCTAATGCTTTTGATTTAACCGGAACCCCGATTACCGGTAGTGGTGAATGTGCCGCGGTCATTCCTGGCAGATGAGCAGCTCCCCCTGCCCCGGCGATGATCACTTTAATTCCTTTCTCATGGGCCGTTGCTCCGTACTCAGCCATAAATTTCGGCGTGCGGTGGGCTGAAACAATTTTTATCTCATAGGAAATCCCGAATTCCTTCAGTATAGAAACAGCCTCGTTCATAACAGGTAAATCAGAGTCGCTCCCCATTATTATTCCTACCTTTGGCTTCTCTTTCATTGTTCTCCTAAATAATTATTTTTTGTTCGGTTTTTTTAAGACGGGATAAAACTGCTTTTGCATTGCTGCCAAGCATGGTTATGTGCCCCATCTTTCTTCCGGGTCTCGACTTATCCTTGCCGTAAATGTGCAGATGCACTTTGTCATCTTTTAATGCCTCTCGGTAATCATCAACAATCCCGGGTCCTTCCCTTTTTCCAAGAAGATTAATCATTACTGCCGCCGGCTTTACCATATCTGTCGCTCCCAGTGGAAGATTAAGTACTGCCCTTATATGATTTTCAAACTGAGAAGCGATGCATGCTTCAATGGTATAGTGGCCCGAGTTGTGTGGACGCGGAGCCATTTCATTAACCAGCAGTTTGTTATTTCTTGTGATGAAAAGTTCCACACCGAATATCCCGATTCCTTTTACTGCCTCAACAGCTTTTATTGAAATTTCTTCGGCCTTCTTTCGGAGTTTGCTGCTTATATCAGCGGGAGCAATTACAGTGTGACAAATATGGTCTCTTTGAATGGTTTCTACAACTGGGTAAGCTTTGGTCTCCTTCATTGTTCGGACTATCATAACTGCCAGCTCTTTCCTGAAGTCGATCAGTTCTTCGGCCATTAATTGGGAGTGTCGTCCGGTAAGTTCTTTCACGGCATTAGTGTAGCTTTCTTCATCTTTCACAAAAGCATTACCGTAACCATCATAACCCATCTTTCTTGATTTTAGAATAAAACTGCTTCCTAGTTTTCTTGCAATTGATCTATAGGTGCTGTTCTCTTTTATCTCAACAAATTCAGGAACCGGAATCCCGTTTCTCCTGAAAGTCTTTTTCTGTATAAATTTATCCTGAATAAGTGAAATTGTTTTGGAAGAGGGTACAACTTTTTTTCCCAGCTTCTCAATATATTCGAGATCATTGTAATCTATAAATTCATTTTCAAGGGTTATGATGTCGCAATTCCCGGCAAACTCCCTGAGACGTTTCTTATCATCAACCCATCCTTCGTAATCGTATTGCGTCAGCATTCCTGCAGGCGACATGGATTTCTTCTCCAATATAGCGATCTCAAATCCCAGTTTGTATGCCTGGTATGCCGACATCCTGGCAAGCTGGCCGCCTCCTAGTATTCCTATACAAATTCGTTTTTCCATATTTGTTTTGATTTCTCTTGTTTATTAAGCTTCACTAATTTAATAATAATTTCTCCAATCAATTTTGTTTATCTTCATCCCGTCAGATTGAAGCAGTACGCATCCCTCCAGATCAGTTCTAAATATAAGCGAACCTGATTCCTTAAGCCTGCTTGCAGCCTCTTTTGATGGATGACCAAACCTGTTTTTTATGCCGCAGCTGACAAGACTTATTTCAGGGGAAACTGCTTTAATGAATTCGGATGAGGAACCAGTCCTGCTTCCATGATGACTGACCTTCAATACATCCGCATCAAGGAAGTCTTCATACTTTTTGCTGTAATAGCTTTCTTCTGTTTTATCAATGTCTCCCGCAAAAAGAAAAGACGTCCTGCCGAGATCAACTTTTATTATTCCGCTGCTGTTGTTAAGTGATATTCCATCTGTAATATATTGCGCGGTATCATTCAGAATAAATACTTCAGCTTTTCCTATTCTGATTTTCTTTCTGGAGTAATATTCCAAGGGAATATTTTTATGCCTCAGGTATCGCTCAAATCGTCTGTCTTTCTCATATGATGTATCAGGGCGCGGCTTGAATATTTTATTAACCTTACCTTTTTCTATAAGTGAAACAAATCCCCCGTAATGATCAGCATCGATGTGAGATACAAATCCGTAATCAATTTTTTCTATTCCTAGTTTCCTCATAGCAGGCAGTATTATTCTTTCCCCGGTATCAAAGTTTGGCGTTGCGTTACCCGCATCTATTAAGGCTGTCTCCCCCCCCGGAAATTTTAAGATGAATGAGTCTCCCTGTCCAACGTCAAGCATCATTACACTTAACTTGTTTCTCCCGGGTATCCTCTCCACTGAGGCAAACGAATAAATGTAAATATTTGCTGCAGTCAGAATAATTAATATTACCGCTGCCCGGGGAGACTTAATGTATCGGGAAAGAAAAATACCGGCGATAATGATTAAATAAAATATCACTAAATCGGTCTGTGAGTAATTGCTTACATCAAGGGAAGAATATTTGAAGTTCCCCGCATATTCAACCAGCTTAAATAACAAGTCTGCAAATAAGTTATTTGCCGCAGCGTATACTGAGGCAGCCCAAATGGAAAGAGGAAAGAAAATCAAGGTTGTTACTGCAGTCCCGATGATGAGTCCTGCCAGAGGAATAGCTGCTGTATTTACAAGCAGGGCTATTAGTGAGAATTTTCCAAAATAAATTAATGTTAAAGGAAGAGTCCCTGTTTGTGCGCTGAGAGAAACAGCACCAAATAGCATGATGTACTTCAGAAATCGGTTCTTTATTGAGGCCTGATTAATCAAACTCTTAAAAATAGGGTAAAAGTACGCGATGGATAGGACTGATATAAATGACAGCTGGAACCCGGGATTAAATATTTCAGAGGGATCGATAGCAAGCAGTATCAAAGCCGCAGCGGCCAGGGAGTTATAAATATTGGTTGACCGGTTTAATAGAAACGCGGTAATAAAAACAATTGCCATCACCACGGCCCGGAAAACTGAAGGAGGGATTCCGGTAATGAACATAAACAAAACCAGGCCTGTTATCGTGAGGATCGATCTCATGTACATATTGAGTCTTCCGAAAAGCACAAAAAATATTAAAGCTATAAATCCTGTATGAAGTCCCGATACAGCAAGTATATGTACAACACCTGAGTTGACGAACTGATCCCTCGTTTCAAAACTAATATCACTTCTGTCAGCCAGAAGTAATCCTTTAAGTAAAGCCGCGGTAGACGGCATATGTAAATACGTAATTATCTGATCTATAAGCTTCCTTGCAGAAAAGATCATACTATTGAATGAATTTACATTCCCGGCTATAATCTTGACATCAGCCTTATCGTAGACTGTTAACAAACCGCTTATATTTTTTGAATGAAGGTATTTATTGTAATCAAACTGCCCGGGATTTCGCTCCTCGCTCCCTTTTCTGTAAGTACCTGTAATTTTTATTCTATTCCCCGGCTCAAGCCTGACAAATAAAGAAGCTGCGCTGTCATCCAGAACCTTGCATAAAAGATTTACCCTGCTGTTAACTGTGTATCCTGCCTTGATTGAATCAGTTTTTAATAGAAATGTGAATCCGTTCCGCGAAGGAAGATCAATATTTGAAATATATCCGTAAGCCGTTAAATCTCTTACTACGTATATTGAATCGGGAATTATATTTTGATTTTTACGCTGAAGCTGTCCCGAAGTGTAACCCGCTGATAATGGGAGAAGGAGTATCAGCATTGAACTTACCCCATGGGAAACCCTGTTTTTCCCCGACAACAAAGATAAAACCGCATAAAAAAGGAAGAGCCCCAGTATAACAAAATCATATAGGATGGTTAAAGAGAAATAAGATTGTAAAACTATTCCGGCAGCGAAAAATACAGTAACACTGATTACCGGAAAGTTCTTCATCCGCAGTACCTTATTATCGCTTCTTTAATCTGGCTCAGATTTTTTACTTCAGCTGATATTTGCTCCGCATGTTTTCCAGCCGTAATAAAAAGAGAAGGATTTAAGGTATGGGTTTTAATGGACAGATCTTCAAAGTTGCCATGGTCCGAGCAGATTACGATTGTGAACTCGGATTTATCTGCTTCCTTTAATACAGTAAAGAGAAATGTATCAAGCGTGGCTAATGTTGCCTCAGTGTCGCCGTCGTATCGTCCATGTCCCAGGTGATCGGTCAGGAAATATTCATACAGCGTAAAATCATTCTTCATCGCCGTTCTTATTAGTCTCCTTGCGGCGGTTTCAGGTCTGATTACAGGCAGGGTGTAGCTTAGCTTTCTGTTCCATCTTTCATTGGTAATCTCTGCTGTTAAAGCTCTTCCCCTTCTCACATCTGTAGCACGGTTAAGCCGGAGCCCGCTCAGCCTGGCACTTAATGATGTAACACTGAGTCTCGATTTCCCCGACCGCAGATAATCGAAGAAAATTTTTGGATAAGCGTTTGCGAAAAAAGGTTTCCCCCCTTTCGATAGAAATCCTGCAAATATATTTTGTTCTTTGATTATTGGGATAAGCGTGGAATATGGATAAGGACCAAAGTGTTTGCCCACAAATTCAGCAGCGTTCATCCCGCAGAAAATCGATGTCTGCCCTGTGCCGCTCTGTGGCAGTCCTTCAACCCCGAGGGTGGCATCGACAGGTGACAGGTAAAAACCATCCTTTGCAAAGTATTGATGTTCAAGAGTAGGTATGCTCCCGAATATTCCGGTAAAGGTCTTAAACCCGTATTTAAAGAAGGGATTAAACTCGTAATCCTCTTTACCAATCCCGACACCGTCGAGAAATATCATTAAAACCGGATTCACATAAATTCTTTTATTTTGAATCTATAATTATTGTAACAGGACCATCGTTGAAAATTCGAACTTCCATCATTGCCCCGAATATACCGGATTTCACCTTATCATTTCCAATATTTTTCTTCATCCTCAGGATGAATTTTTCATAGAGAGGTACAGCCTCATCCGGTTTTGCAGCGTCAGTAAACCCCGGTCTGTTGCCTCTGGATGCATCGCCATAAAGCGTAAACTGGGAAATAATCAATACCTCACCGCCTATATCTTTAACTGAGAAGTTCATCTTATCATCACCTGAATCTTCTCGGGAGAATATTCTCAGACCGCTGCATTTGTCAGCAAGAAAGTTCACATCCTTTTCGGAATCACCGGCTCTTATTCCCAGCAGTATTACCAGTCCTTTGCCGATATCCTGGTTATAATCATTTTCGGGGATGCTTACCCCGCCTTTAGAAACTCTTTGTACAACAACTCTCAATTTATTTCTCCTGACACTACCCTTTCTATATCTAGGTAATCATTCTTGATCCTGATCGCGCCGAAATTTTTCTCTTCAAGTATCTTTTTAACCGCGTCTGCCTGTCCTTCTCCTGTCTCAAAGTATAACCTGCCCCCTGGAAGTAATAGCTCTCTTGCTTTTGCACTTATCTCTCTGTAATAGAAAAGACCGTCAGCATTGTCCGTTAATGCCTGCCGCGGCTCGTATACTTTTAATTCCGGCCTGAGGCCCTCAAAGTCGTTTACCGATACGTATGGAGGATTTGATACAACTACATCAAAACCTTTTTCTTCTGGATAACCTTTAAGTATATCATTTTCAATAAATTTTACCTTACTCTCTGTACCGTTGCAAAAAGAATTTTTCCCGGCAACAACAAGAGCTTCTTTGCTTATATCGGTTGCAGTTACCTCTGCGTCGGGTAGATTCTTTGCCAGAGAGATTGCGATATTTCCGCTGCCGGTTCCGATATCCAGAATTTTCAGTCCCTGTCTGTCCTTATTTTGTTCTATTATTTCTTCTACCAGTATTTCTGTTTCCTGCCTCGGGATCAGTACGGAAGAGTTTACTAAAAACGGCAGACCATAAAACTCAACTGAACCTACGATATATTGTAATGGTTCATATTCTCCTCTCCTTTTAAGAAAGCTTCTGTATAAAGCAACTTCTTCGTCGCTGAGAGGACGGTCAAAAGTAAGGTAAAGGTCCAGCCTTTTGCAATTAAGGATATGAGCAAGAAGCAATTCCGCATTAATGCGGGGTGATTCAACACCTTTTTTCTCCAGATACTCAGTGGATAATTTTATTGATTCAAGAACGGTAAGCATATACAGGTAATAATATTCAGTTAATACTCAAAATTTAATTATTTATGATAAAAATAAGAAAATTTTAATCGGAGAGGAAGTAGTAGATTAGAAAACCGAAGCCTACCTGAACCGCCCCGAAGGTAATCCCCGATATCAAATCATATTTATGAGTTTTGTCCAGGTAAGATTGATTTCCGGTAAACTGGTATTGATCGAAATTGTCATCGGCTTTCAGCTTATAATAAGCGGATACACCTCCCAGTGCAACAATTCCTCCCACAAGGATCTTAAAGATATTTTTCTCAAAGAAACTCTCCCCTCTTCTTTCGCCGGTAAAGTTAAGTTTCACTTTTTGGGTGCTGCTTAAATCTTTCAAGTTCACAATTTTCTCCTCAAACCCGGGTTTCTTAAGCAGGATACTGCCGCTGCTAACCGGAAGGAAGAGCGGAGTGTGTCCGATCAGTGAGCTGTCTTTGTAAACGTAGGCATCCTGGGGGTCAGTATTAAGATATACTTCTGATTTGAAATTGTAAGTCAGTACCGTGTCATTGCATGTTGTAATTCTCAGGGTATCTTCAAATGATTGCGAATCCCAGCGGTCGGCTTCTTCTAAAACTACCAGGTGATATATACCTGTTCTTAATTCGATATCGGCACTCCCGCTGCCAGCCGGATTATTATCGATGTAAATTTTGGCAGAAGGATTATCTGTTTTAATCCGGATACCGGCTTTACAGTCCTGCCCGTATATCTGTGCAAGAGGGATTAGAAATAGTATTAGTAATATTTTTCTATTCAAATTCATAAGCCTGCAGCTCTCCCGGGTCAATTCCTATAAAAAGGGTGTTTCTGAAAATCACCGGTGATAGTTTATTTCTTCCGTCAACTAAATAGGTTCTTGTAATCTCCCCGTTTTTCCTGTTTACGAAATAAAACTTTTTGTTAAGGTCTGGTACTACAAGAAAGTTTTCGGCTGCATAAGGAGATGCTTTCAGCACTCCTCCCGTGGAAGTCTTCCAGACCAGCTTTCCATCCTCTTTATTAAGGCAGAATAAATCTCCTTTCAGATTACCGAAATAAAGTCCTGAGGGTGTAACAGACGGGGTCATAATTATTCTTGCGCCCGAATCATATTTCCAGTTGATTTCCCCGGTTTTTAACTGAACGGCATAAAGGATGCCGTTGTCGTTCCCCGTATAAACAATATCTCCTGACACTGCCGTTCCGCAGAAAAATGACTGGCCTGTTTTCTTTCTGTATAAAATTTTACCGTCCTCGCTGTTTATACCGATTAGTTCACCGTCATCGTTGCCGAATACAATAATACCATCATTCATTGAGGGTGAACTATGCACGGATGAATTTGTGGCGGTTTTCCATATTTGTTTTCCGAACATATCGTACTTATAAACATTTCCGTCCTCAGTATTAAATATCACGGCATCAGGTGTCCCGATAATTTCTGTTAAACATCTCCCGTCAGCTTCAATATCATATTTCATCTCTCCCATCACAAAATCGTAGTAACGCAGATGGGTAATATTTTCATCATCAACTGCATCAGCATAAATCAGATAGAACTTATATATAAACGGTGTGGTAAATATTGAGCCTTCATTTTTAAGCTGTCCGATTTTTTTACCTGTAATAAGGTTATAACAATAAATACGTCCCGATAACTCACTAACGAATACAAGCGAGTCATAGATCACAACAGAAGAGTTGGCAAAGCTTCCGTGAGTGCTGTTCTCCCATTTTAAGGAAAGCGAATCCGTAACGCTTTGGTTGATGTAGAATTCCCTGGCGGGATTTCTTCCGAATGAGGTGTATGCGTTATTATCCCTGTGAGCGTTAGTCTGTATATGAGAAGCTGCGCATCCGGCTGACAGCAGTATCAGCAAATAAAATATGTTTATTAGATATTTCAAAAATCCCATCCGAAGAAAAACTGGTAAAATAATCCCGGCTGAAACCTGGATAGATTATCCTCGATCTTTTTTCCGATATCATAGCGTAAGACTATAGCGCCCAGAAGGTTCATCCTGAAACCGAATCCTGCACTTCCAAGGGTCTGGTCATATACCTTATCCCATGCGCCTCCAAAATCTGAGAAAACGGCTCCTCTAATGCCCCAGAACCCAAGGTTCACAAAAGGAAACCTGATATTTATCTGGTCAATTAGCGGGAAGCGCAGCTCGAGGGAAGATATCCACAGCTTTTCTCCCCGTATCGACCATCTCGGCCATCCTCTGAGATCCCAGCTGCCCCCCATAAAATATCTTCTGGCTTCTTTTCCTTCATTATAAAATACTGCCCCGCGGAAGGCCAGCGCGGTGGTATAACCAATCCTGAAGTACTGCCTGTAATCGGCAATAACACTGAAGTAGTTAACGTTACTGTATTTTACATCGCTGGTGTAGCCCACAAGAAATCTTGCCCTGATCCCGTCAAGAGGACCGGTAGGTCCCCAGATTGAATTATCGGCAACATAGGAAATTGTGTTGCTTAAGAGCAGCGCTTTCCTCTCTATCACTCCCTGGATTACTTCTTTATCGTTGCTTGCAATTGAAACGTCTGTTTCAATCCTCTGGAACTTTGAAAGCGGGAAGTTCAGAAGGAAGAATCCGCCGAAACTTCTCTCATAGAAATACTCATCTGATTCACGTATGTCGTACCTGTTCCCGCTGAAATGGAATACACCGAATCCGTAATTTGTTCTTTTGCTTAGGTCTATTCGTTCCAGCATAACATTGAAGCTTTTAAGGAAATCACTCTGAACATTCGCTGTATTATATATCAGGAAGAAGTAATTATCATCGCCGAAAAGATCGCTTAATGAAAGTACTGCTCCGCCTCTGGTGCCGTAAACGGGATCAGTTGTTACGTCGCTTTGAGCATAGTCGAGAGTATATTCCTTTTCATATTTATATTTTTCTTTTTCCGCATAAATATTCAGCTTCGACTCAGTCCACTTCCCTTCTGTGGAATCGAAGTTCATAACTATTCTGAAAGATGAGTCCGTGGGAATGCTGTCTATTTTATCACGGTATAAATTAAATGAAAAGTTTTCGAATCCCGCAAATGTAATTTCCGTTGAATCCATAAACCTGGGATGGAAAGCGCTTGTTATAAAATGGGTAACTTTCCATACAGAATCAGAAAAACTATCATTGACAAACTTCATTCTCCATATATTCTGAACTTTATCCATATCCGAAGTAAAGAGAAGTGTTTTTTTATCAGGGGAAAGCACCGGCGATGAATTGTTTGCTGGAAGGTTAGTTATGTAGTCAATCCGGTGAGTATCAAGATCATATGAAAACAGGTTGTAGTATCTCTCATATTTTCCGGCTGTTCTGTCGGATGCGAATATTACCTGAGAATCCGTAATACCGAAAACCGGATCTCTCTCATCATAGTAATCATTTGTCAGCCTGGTAAGCTTACCGGTATCCATTTCAAGGATAAACAGATCGCTGAACCCCTTCTGATCGATGGCCTGGAATACGACTCTTTTTCCGTCCTCTGAAAATTTGGGAGAAGTGATGTTTATGAGGTTTTCATTCTGATAATTATAAACTACTTCTTCTGCAGGAATTGAATAAAAGTGTATTGCATCTGTCGCTCCCGATTTTGTAACAAAAGCAACAAGCCCCTCCTTGGATATATCGATAGACGACTGGAACAGATGAAAGGCCTCGAACTCTGCGGTTTTTTCTCCTCTTAAAACCAGTTCAGGCTCAAGATCCGATTTCTTTTTCACGTTTATCTTCATTCTGTACAGGGAGGCATAACCATCCCTGTTTGCAGGAAAATAAAGCCATGTATCCCCGTTTATCTTATAGGGAACAGGAGAAAAATTGAATCCGAAATGGGTCAGCTGTTCCGCTGAATGCTGGAGCGGTGCCTTATCAGATAACAGAGGGTAATATTTTCGCTTAAGGTAAAACAGCCAATCCGCGTCTATTTCTTCAATAGGTTCGCCTAATGTATGTTCAAGTACTTTTGTGAAATCGCTGAACATCCAGATATTATCGATTAGCAGCATTACTTTTTCGCGACCGTATTTCTCTTCAACAAAATGCAGGAAATTCTGCCCCTCCTTATACATAAGGAAGGTTCCGTAGATATTGTACATATCCTCAAGGTTTACGAAATAGTTGTTTATTACTGCGTCGCGCATTACCATCTCAGCCTGTGCATCTATGTCAGTCGACATATACTCTGCTAGTCCTTCTGTAAACCATAAAGGCGGAAACCTGTCGGCTGTCAGCCGGTGGTCAGAAAGAATAGTCAATACTTTCGTTGTCATAAATACATGCACCAGTTCGTGCCGTATTACATGCTTGAAATCGTGGATTGATCCTGTAAAGGGGATTACCACCCTGCCTTTCATAAACTCGAAGAATCCCCCTACTGCATCAGGAACCAGCCCCGGAGTCGTGTTTGTCTGCTGAAAATGAAGTGAGGTGTTGTAAAATATAAGCGGGATGGGTCTTGTTATCAGGTTATCAAACCTTACTTTCAGTTCATCGTATGCTTCTTCAGCATACGAAGCGCCAATTTCGGCAATTTCCTCAAACTCGCCGTAGTAGTATATGTTGAAATGCTCGGTCCGCAGTACTTTCCAATCGAAGCCCTGGTACTGCACCTTATTTCTGCCGAAGTAGTAAAGCTGCGCGTCGGCAGTGCAGGAAACAATTAATATTATTAGAAAAAGAAGTTTAAGGAATTTCACAGGCTTTAATTTTTAGTTCAGAAATCCCTTCATCGCTAATAAAATTCTGAAAGGATTATGTTAAGATAATCTTTCTTTTAGAGTATGAATGTTATCTATCTCAGAGGGGTTAAATCCTCTGAGTACAGCGGCATAATAAGTTATCCAATCGAATAAATAAATCAAATCCATTAATCGTACCTTGAAATCATCCTCCTCGCTCTCAATATTCATGAATTCCAGGCCCCTTTTTACAGCAAGTTCGGTGGTTATCTCGAATCTCTTTTTTACTTGCGGATGATATGCCGCATCGAGGATGTTTATAAGTTTGGCGTTAAACTGATTTGGATTAAAGCTCTCCCACCCGATTATTTCATTATGATTTAGCTCGGGAATAACATGGTTAAAAGCATGTAATTTCGAATTTTCGTTCAGCTGACATTTGAACCTGTACCCCGCTGCTGAGGTGATGTCGGCTGCTGAATATATTACCGGAATAAAACCAATCAGCTGTTCGGCACAGTTATAAGCAATATTGTTTTCTGCTGAATACTCTTCCCCTTTTTTCTGCCATAGGTTTATTATCTTTTTTACTACTTCGTCCTGAGCAGGAATGATTTCGAGTTTAACCAGTAACTTTAAAAGAGAAAAAAAACTTGAACCAAGAGCATATCTTGGCTGGAAACCGGGCTTCATTGAAACTGCGGGTATCCCCCTCTTTTCGGCTGTCTCCCCCACTTTACCGCCGGTGGTAACACAAACTATCTTACAGTTCCTTTTCTGTCCCTCTTCAAGTACCGAAATTGTCTCCTCTGTGTTCCCGGAATATGAAGAGATTATAAGGAGTGTATTTTCATCAGCAAACTGCGGCAGCATGTAGTTCCGGTTAACGAAAAATGGCAGCGTTAGTTCGTCCTTTAGAAAGTTTGCCATCAGGTCTCCGCTTATTGCTGAACCTCCCAGACCCGATACTATTATGTTCCGGAATTGTTTATCCTTAAGTTTTTCAATATCAAATTCGTTAACCCAGGCTGAGTCAGCCTGGGTGTAGGTTTCAACCAGCACATTAAACTGGTTCTGAGAATCGTATTTAGCGGTATAATCGGCTATGTTCATTTAATTCCTTAAATAATATTCCTTGTTCGGGTTATTTGATTTTCTTCAAAGAATTTTTCTATCCTGGCCAGTACGTCTTCCTGGGTAACATACAACAGACAGTCCTCCGCCAGCTTTTCAAGATTCTTCAATGAGCAGCTTCTGATTATTCTCTTTGCGTAGGCTATTGTGGAGGGAGACATACTTAATGATTCCAGCCCGAGACCTACAAGCAGAGGAATTGCGAGTGTATCGGCTGCCATCTCGCCGCATAGACTGACACTCTTATGCGACTTCTTTGCTTCACGAACAATGTGATGGATTGTTCTTATTACAGCGGGACTGAATTCCTGGAACAGGTCAGCCACAAGGTCATTCCCCCTGTCAACTGCCATAAGATACTGTATAAGATCATTCGTTCCGATACTTAAAAAATCCACTTCCTCAGCGAACTCTTTTGCCATTAAAGCAGCAGTCGGAACCTCTACCATTATTCCTATTTTCATATCTTTATCAAATGGTATCTTGTCTTTCTTCAGCTCCTGTCTGCATTCATTTATAATTTCCTTGGTCAGCCTTATCTCCTTTATTGTGGAAACCATCGGCAGCATCACCTGAATATTTTTATTATGGCTTGCCCTTAGTATAGCTCTAATCTGTGTCCTGAAAATCCCTTGGTTCTCTAGCAGCAGGCGTATTCCTCTTAATCCCAGGAAAGGGTTTGGTTCTTTGTAGTCCAGGAGTTTGAATTTGTCCCCGCCGATATCAAAGACCCTTATAGTAAATGTCTCCGGGTAAATGCGGCTCGAAAGGTTAGTGTATATCCGGGTCTGTTCATCTTCGGAGGGGAACTCGCCTAGTTCTTCAAGGATCTGCTCTGTCCTGTACAACCCTATTCCCTCTGCTCCGCTGGTAACCACAAGATCAATTTCTCCGGTTACATCCACATTTGCCTGCAGGGTTATTTTCTTTCCGTCGGTTGTTACGGCAGGTTTATCTTTAAGCTCCTCAAGTTCTTTCTGCAGCTGTCTGAGCTTTTCAAGTTTCTGATTGAAGAATTCAATGTGTTCTTCATTGGGATTTATAATTATATAACCATGAAAACCGTCTACAATTATGGTGTCATCATCCCGGATGTGCAGCGTTGCATTGTGAGTACCAACAACGGCGGGAATATTTAAGGATCTTGATACGATTGCCGCATGCGATGTTAATCCTCCATGATCTGTTATAAATCCCTGCACATTGCTCCGGCTCAGCAGGATTGTATCGGCAGGTGTAAGGGAGTCGCTTACTACTACAACGTCATGCTTTATTCGCGACTGCCATCTTTTCTTCTGGAGATTTCTTACAATCCTGTTTTTAATGTCTTCAATATCATGCGCGCGTTCCTTCATATATGTTTCGTGAGATATCATCATAAGATCCTGATACTTTGATATCTCGTCGTCAACTATATATTCGGGCTGTCTTTTTTCGGTCTCAATCCTCTTCTGAATGTTCTCAATCAGAACCGGATCGTCTAGTATCATTATCTGGGCCTCGAAAATGGCTGCCCTTTCATCACCCATTTTTTCACGTGCTATACCCAGTATTTTGTTCAGTTCTTTCCTGGATTTATTAAGGGCCTCTTCAAGGTTTCTCTTCGCTTCTTCAATGTCTGTGATTTCTCCCCTGTTAATGTCTATCTTTTCTTTCATAAAAAGATAGGCTCTGCCGATAACTATTCCCGGAGCGGCGGCAATTCCCGATATCTTATTTTCCGCTTCGAGAAATATTTGTCTGAATGATTTCAAAGCTCGTCAAATCCTCTGTTAAAATAATCTACTATTTCCTTGGCTGCCTGTTCTTCATCCTCACCGTCGAATGAGAGGGTTACTTCCGATCCCATTTCTGCGGCGAGGGTCATTACACCAATAATACTTTTTCCGTTTATGTTAAGTCCGTTCTTTGAAATATAGAACTCGCATTTATATTTCGACGCCATTTTAACTATTGTTGCTGCGGGACGCGTATGCATCCCTGCTTTATTTATAATTTTTACCGTTTTTTCTATCATTACTTCATTCGTTTAATGAGACTTTCAGCCAGCCATTTAAATATCTCACGATCTTCATTGTTTTTCAATACTTTCAAAGACCGCAAAGCCCTGCCGGTGTATTTTTTTATTTCCTCCCCTGCGTCATCAATTACCCCGAGCTTTTCATAAAGCTTTTTATATCCCGGTACCTTTCCGGGCTTTACACCTTTCGATCTGATAAGTGCTTTCAGCAGCTCTTTATCTTTTCCCTTTGCTTTCTCAAGCGCTTTAACAAGCAGATAGGTTTTTTTACCCTCTACAAGATCGCCCCCTATCTTTTTTCCGAATTCAAGTTCATCGGCTGTTATATCGAGCAGATCATCTTGAACCTGGAAAGCAATTCCTATGTTCCTGCCGAAGGATGATAAAGCCTTTACCTCTTCGGGAGAACCTTTCCCAAGCCGCGCCCCCAGCGAACAGCACATCTCAAGCATAGCGGCGGTTTTCTTTTGGATCATTCCTATATATTCAATAATACCAAGGGTCTGACGCGTCTCGAATTCTTTGTCTAAACTTTGTCCTTCACAAACTTCAACAAGACCTTTAGTAAAATCAGCAAATATTTCCTTCGAATTCCCGTTGCAGTCCCTGAGAAGGTTTTCATAAGCAACGGCAAGAAGACTATCGCCGGCCAGTATCGCCGTATGATGATCATACTTTACATGGAGGGTAAGTCTGCCCCTTCTTTTCTCAGCATTGTCCATAATATCATCATGTACTAGAGTAAAATTATGCAGCAGTTCTACCGCGGCTCCCGCATAATAAGCATCTGAATATCTTCCTCCGGCTGCTTTTGCCGATAACAATACCAGCATCGGCCTGAGACGTTTTCCGCCGCTCTCAATAATATAATAAGCAGGTGTGTAAAGTTTATTCGGTTTTCTGCCCGACAAAGAACGGCTCAGTATCTTTTCAACTTGCTTTTGTTCCCTCTCAAGAATCGTCTTATGTCTCTGATTCACAGCTGTGCTCAATGAAGACTTCCCCTCTCTAAAAGTTTATTTTTTTTCAGTTCTTTAAGTGATGCTGAACCCGTCAGGTACATAACTTTCCTGATGTAATCGAACCAGTCCTTTACCAGCCTTTCAACACCTTCAGTATCTTCTTTATCCAGCGTCTGGAGTATTATTCGGGCAGAAGCGATGATATCTGAACCCAGGGCAAGTGCTTTGGCAGCTTCAATGGCGGTATTAATTCCGCCTGACCCGATGAGAATAAAATTGTATTTCCTTTTCAGCTTTGCTACAGTTTTTATGCAGTATGAAGTCGGCAGTCCCCAATCCCAGAATTCCTTTAATTTACCGTCTTTATTCCTTAGTATCTCAATACCTGCCCAGCTTGTACCGCCGGCTCCGGCAACATCAATTCCTCTCACACCGCAGTCAAGCAGCTTCTTCGCCGCTTTATCCGATATACCTGCACCCACTTCTTTAACTATAATGGGAACCTTTACCTGCTTAACCAGCTTCTCTAATTTCTTCAGCAGTCCGGTGAATTCCGGTTCGCCTTCCTTCTGTACAAGTTCCTGCAAAGGATTTACATGTACAACCATAGCGTCGGCTTCAACCAGTTCCGCTAGAAAGTTTATGGGGTCCGTAGATTTCATCTTTACAAGTTGAGCAGCACCGATATTCCCCAGAATCGGAATTGAAGGAGCATTTTTCCGTATCACTTTATATGTTGTGTGATAGTCTTTGTTCTCAAGCGCCTGCCGCTGACTCCCTACACCCAGCGGGATATTCAGATTATTAGCTGCTATTGCAAGTCGTGCATTAATATTCTCCGCCTTAGCTGTTCCTCCGGTCATACAAGAAATGAGGAAGGGGTAAGCAATTTTCTTTCCGAGAAATGTTGAGTTAAAATTTATACTGCCGATATCGACTTCAGTGATTGCGTAGTGTATAAAGTCATAATACTCAAACCCGTTCGTCTTGTTTTTAAAAGCGGCTTTATCTGTAAGAGACAGTTCAATGTGCTCCTTTTTTCTGGAGGAGGTTGAATCCGGGTTATCCTTCATCTGCGAATTCTTTATTCATATTATTTTTAGGTGAAGCAAAATATCAAAAATTTGATAAAAATACCTGTTATTAAATTTGTGGGCTCCTCATTCAGTCTGCTGAAGAGAAATGCAACCACTAAAATTTTCTCTGCTGAAAAATATCACAGACGGTGGATTTCGTGAAGAAATTCATAAAGTATAATGAACAGGTGTAGTATCTTTGTACAGGTTTAGATAATACTAATATATAATGAAAGGAGACACGTATGCCGGAGAAAACATTGAGAAACCTGTTTTTGGATGAGTTGAAAGATATTTATGATGCTGAGAACCAGCTCGTAAAAGCTCTTCCAAAAATGGCGGAACATGCTCATTCTGATGATCTGAAAAAGGCCTTCAGGGAACATCTCGAACAGACAAAGAACCATGTTAAAAGAGTTGAAGAAATCTTTAGTCAGATTGATGAAAAGAAGGAGAGCAAAACTTGTGATGCAATGAAAGGGATAGTGCATGAGGGAGAACAGATGATGAAATCATTTTCTAAATCTCAGGCTCTTGATGCGGCCTTAATATCGGCAGCTCAAAAGGTTGAACATTATGAGATGGCTTCCTATGGCTCTTTAAGAACATATGCAGATAGGCTCGATTTCGATGGAGTAGCCGAGAAGCTTCAATCAACCCTGGATGAAGAAAAACATGCAAATTCGTTGTTAACGCGACTTGCTACTCACGGAATAAACCGTGAAGCAAGAGCTTAATTCCGTATTATAAAACAATCACGAGGCTGTCTTTAACTCTAATAAAGACAGCCTCTTTTATTTTATAACCCGGGTAGTTCTTCATATCAGAATCCGGATAAACTACTCCTTCAGTTCCTGGATCTTTCTGTCGATAAAACGTGAATCCTCAGGCATCATCTCTTTTGCTTTCTGGTAGGTCTCCAATGCTTTCTGGGTTTCCCCTTTCGCTTCATACGCTTCTCCCAGTCCGTAATATGCTATTCCTGAATTTGGATATATCTCTATATTGAGGTTCGCGACTCCCAGGGCGTCATCATATCTCTTCTCATCATTCAGCATTTCAACCAGCGTAACCAGAGTGCGGGGCGAAAAATCATAGGTAAAACTTCCGTAATACTCATCATGCAGCTGATGATAGGTGCTGATTGCCTGTGGAAGACCTTTTTCTTCAATCGTTGTAAGAAGAACATCCTCAAGCATCAGAGGTTTCTTATTTCCACGGTGACAGGTAACGCATTTTACGCTCATTACATCTTTAGTGTATTTCGATAGCTGCGAAAGATAATCCTGATTTATTCCCATAACCATCTTCAGCATTATTCTGGCCTCTTCTTTTTCTTCTTTTTTGTCGGATGGGAAATCAAGTTTATTTGTTCCTTCTTGTTCGGCATGGCAGAATCCGCAGTTAACGCCAAGCGCGCTTGAAAAGGATCTCATGGTTTCAACAAGCTTTTCCTTGGAAATCAGTTTGGGCAGCACCTGCAGATTGGTAAATTTATCAGGGATCTGCGCCTGCGATAGTACGGATGATAGAAAGACAATTGATGCGAGAATAGTTATCTTCTTCAACATTGACGTTTGCCTCCGTTTTTTTCTGAATTTTTAAAGGATTGCTAAAAGATATTCTAAAAAATAATACAGTTCCACCCATTTTGAAAATAATCAGAATCAGGATCGGAGTGTTTTTCAAAATCCATTATTTTAATGGGTAAAATACTTTTGGGCTTTGGTTGTCTGCCTGTTGGGAGCCGTTTGCAGGCCGGATGTAGGCCGGATGTAGGTTATGAAATTTAGAAATGACTTTTGTTTTGATTCAGAAAAAGACTAAGTTTTTCAGGTTCAAGTATAAGTTTTCTTCGAGGAAAAGACAAATGCAAAAACCCCGCTTAAGCTTCTGGCAGATCTGGAATATGAGTTTCGGATTCCTCGGCATCCAGTTCGGTTTCGCTCTTCAAAACGCTAATGTAAGCAGAATTTTTGAAACTTTGGGTGCTGATATAGATTCGATTCCCATCCTATGGATAGCAGCACCTGTTACAGGGTTGATAATACAGCCTATAATAGGACATTTCAGTGATAAAACATGGACGAGGCTCGGGAGGAGAAGACCTTACTTCTTCGGCGGGGCTATTCTTGCCTCCGCTGCCATAATACTTATGCCTAATTCCCCTACCCTCTGGGTCGCCGCAGGTATGCTCTGGATAATGGATGCCTCTATAAATATTTCTATGGAACCGTTTCGCGCTTTCGTTGCCGATAACCTCCCCTCCGAACAGCGTACTATCGGCTATTCTATGCAGAGCTTTTTTATTGGAATCGGCGCTGTTGTAGCATCTGCTCTTCCTTATATGCTCACTAACTGGTTTAATATTGCTAATACCGCTCCTGCCGGTCAGATCCCTGATTCTGTGAAGTTTTCATTTTATATCGGCGGCGCTGTTTTCTTCCTGGCTGTGCTGTGGACGGTATCTACAACAAAAGAATATCCGCCTGAAGAACTTAAAAGATTTGCTGAAGATGAAGCGGCACTGCAGAAAAACAGGGTCATCCGGCCTGCGGATGTTTCTGCATCAAAATTTTTCAGGATCGGATCAGTCTGGCTTGCGGCAGGACTAATTTGTTCGGCAATCCTTTATTTCGTTCTTGAGGAGACTGACTTCGGACTATATGTGCTTTTCCTTGGCCTGGTTGCGTTCGGAATTGTACAGCTGATCGCCGGCTTAATGACAAAATCCGGTAGTATTAAAAATGGTTTCGTGGTCGTTACTAACGACTTATACAAAATGCCCTCTACAATGAAACAGCTTGCGGTGGTGCAGTTCTTCTCCTGGTTCGCCCTGTTTGCAATGTGGATTTATACTACCCCTGCTGTAACACATCATATATTCGGAGCAACGGACCCAACATCCGAATTATTTAATAAAGGTGCCGACTGGGTAGGCGTGCTTATGTCTGTCTATAATGGATTCGCAGCTGTCATGGCCTTCGTGCTTGTCTGGCTTGCAAAAAGAACCAGCAGGAAAAGTGTTCATATGATAAGTCTTGTTATAGGAGGCATCTCCTTCGCGTCATTTTATGTAATCCGGAATCCCGATCTCCTTCTTATCTCTGAACTTGGAATTGGACTCGCCTGGGCGTCAATCCTGGCAATGCCTTATGCAATCCTTGCGGGTTCCATTCCTCCTGAAAAGATGGGGGTATATATGGGAATTTTTAACTTCTTTATAGTGATTCCGCAGATCACGGCAGCTGCTATATTAGGCTGGTTTGTCAGAGTTCCTTTCGGCGGTGAAGCAATATATGCCCTGCTCCTCGGCGGAGCCTCAATGATCTTCGCGGGAATCATGGTAATGTTTGTAAAGGATGTTGACGAAGTTAATTGAATAACTGATGTAAATGTTAATGGTAAACTGAAAATCTGCAGATCAAAGAATTGATTTCCGCGATTCTGCAGGATTTATCCCTTTACGCTTCCAAGTGTAAGTCCCGAAACCAGCCATTTGCTTAATACAATAAATAATATCACCACAGGAATGCTTACGATAAGGGCGGCTGCAGCGTATAAACCCCACTCGGTTGTTAAGTTCGATTGAAATGATTTTAGACCCAGCGGCAGTGTATACAACGATGTATCCTGCAGAACCTGTGCCGCCACTATATATTCAGACCACGCTGTCATAAACGAGAACAAAGCTGTTATTACAAGTGCGGGCGCCGCAAGCGGAAATATAATTTTATAAAAAGCCTGCCATCTGTTGCAGCCGTCTATCCTCGCACTTTCTTCAAGACTTAAAGGTATTGTGTCATAATACCCTTTCATCTGCCATACACAGAACGGAAGTGCTGTAGCGGAATAAACGATAATAATTCCAAGGTAGCTGTTTATCAATCCCAGCTTTATCAGCATAATGTACATTGGAAGAAGGAGCATCGTTGCCGGAAACATCTGGGTTGTAAGCAATCCCAGCATACTGAACTGCTTTCCGATAAATTGAAACCTTGATAAAGCATATCCCGCTGTAGAAGCAAGTACTACACCTGTAACCGTAACCACAAAAGAAACTATCGTGCTGTTCCATACCCACAAAAGGAAAGGCCTGTTCGTAAACAGTTCAACATACTGCTTGAAGGTTGCGTTATCGGGTATAATCGACAATGAGGTAGAAAGGAGTCTGTCGTTCGGTCTTATCGAAATCGTGAACACATTAATAACCGGATATAAAGCGACAACCGTAAAAATAATGAGGAACAAATAAGTTAAGATGTCTGCAAGTAATTTTTTTCTGTTCATATTTTTAGTTTCTTAAAGTTTTGCCGCCAAGACGCTGACACATAAACCTAATTTTAATAAATCGATTCTGTAGCCCTTGTTCTTCTTAAAAACGTTAATCCGAATGCAAGCAGAATTAAAAATATAACTACACTGAACGCTGCGGCATATCCGTACCTGTATAAATTAAAAGCCGCTTTATAAACAAATGACACAAGTATGTGCGTTTTATCCGACGGCTCTCCTGCATTGCTTACCAGCCATACTACGTTGATATTATTAAAAGTCCATATTATACCAAGCGTAATAGCGGGAATCATTACAGGTTTTATCAGCGGAATGGTAATCGACTTAAGCTTTTGATACCACCGGGCGCCGTCAATGTCTGCTGCCTCGTATAATTCTTTCGGAATACTTTGAAGCGCACCCAGCGCGATTATCATCATAAAGGGAAAGCCCAGCCAGATATTCGTTATGATCACCGCCATAAAGGCTTCAACGGGCGACTTCAGCCACTCAACAGGCGACATTGAAAGGAACTTCACAATTATCAGGTTGATTGCACCGTACTCGTAATTGAACATACCCCGCCAGGTTAAAGCAACTATATACTGCGGAATCGCCCAGGGAAGTATAAGCAGAGTTCTGAACACTCCCGAACCGGGAAGGCTGCGGTTAATAAGCAGGGCCAGCGTAACACCGATCACCACGTGAAATATAATATTCGTTCCCGTCCATATTATGGTCTTCAGAAAGAATTCGTAGAACTGTGGTTCGGCAAATACTTTAGCGTATTGGTAAAATCCTACTATGCTCCAGTCGTTTATATGAGTCAGACTCATATTTGAAACCGACAGAATAATATTATAAATAAACGGATACAGGATAACTGCAATCATTATTATCATTGCGGGCAGAAGCAGGTAGTAGGCAAACTTATCGCGCTTAAAGTTTTTGAAGAACGCGGTAAGGCTTTTCCTCGTAAATAGAAGCAGTGCGATAACGGCAGCGCCGAATATTATAAAGACAATCGTTCTGCCTGCGGGATCCTCATAATCCTCCCTTAACTCTTTAATCTTTTTAATTGCATTCTCCTGCATCTGCTCTGCGGCTTTCTGCGGAGTGATCGCTCCCCCAAGTACAGCCTGGTAGGCAGGTCGCATTGCATCCCATATCGCTCTCATTTCGGTTACAATAGGAAGTGCTATGCCATGATCAATCTGGTTTTTCGAGTTGATGAAAATTTCATCGTGGGTCAGCTTGGGGTTGGTGTAGAGTTCTTTTCTGCTCGGGAATGTTTTTACTTCAAGTGCTGTTTCAAGCTGCTTTTCAGGACTCATTAAAAACTTCAGGAGATCCTTAATTTCACCTAACTTTTTAGTATCAACGTTTTTATTTATCGAATAGCCTTTTGGGGCAACCATCGGAGTAGCGTATTTCCCTGTTTCGGTAATCAAAGGCAGAATGGAGATTCCATAATTGATGCCGGCATTACCGTAACTCGACCATGACCAGTCGCCATTAATTATCATTCCTGCCTTCCCCTCCTTGAACAATACATCAGCAATGTCGTAATCTGCTTCCCCGGGAATGATCTTGTATTTATCTCGCAGATCGGCTATAAAATTTAATGCATTCACCATAGCCGGGGTATTAAGGGTGGGGGTATTTGTACTATCCAGCACCCAGCCCCCGAAGCCTGTAAGGAAAGGGATGAAGAAATAAGGTTCGGTGTAGTTCCACACTAATCCGTATTGATCGATCCTTCCGTCGCCGTTCAGATCTTTCGTGAGCTTCTTCCCTATTTCAATAAGTTCTTTATCGGTCTTCGGCGGAACAGGAACAAGGTCTTTGTTATAAACTAAAGTAAGATGGTTGCCAAGCTTATCTGCAAGCTGCCACAGATGCCCTTTGTAGGTAATCAGGGCTTTGTCATTAAAGTGAGAAAGGTATTCCTTAGAGAAGATGTTTTCCAGAGGTTTGATGATCTCCATGTCGGCAAATGGTCCCACCTGGTCTGATGGTCCGTATATAAGATCAGGACCCTGCCCTCCAATCGCTGCTACAATGTACCCCGACCGCATCTCTTCGGTTTCCTTGTAAATCTGGATAATCTTTATCCCGGGGTGTAGTTTCATGTATTCGTCAAGCTGCTTCTGAAGAACGTTTTTTTCTTCGGGACGCATATTGTGCCAGATTACTATCTGGTTCTCCGGCTCTTTGTGAGCACATCCGGAGAAAAAAACAGAAATGAGGATTATAAATAAGAAAAGATATTTCAGCCTGGTCATTAAATACCTGAAAATAGCTTCGCTAAAATAGGTAAAGGGGAAGAATGTTTAAAGTATAAATTCTGGACAGTATCAGGGTTGATCTTATATCGGCTCCCTCACCAATAGATCAGGCCCCCTGAGGATCTCATCTCACTTCTGCCGCTTCTTTTGAACATATTTGGTTTAACAGAAAGTTTAAGCTGTTTTTCTATATAATTTTACCGTGAATAATATTACATTAGATATTCACTTTTTGCATTTAACCGCACATAAAATTAAGTTTTATGCCCGATTTTGTGAAATTATGGCTAAAGAAACTGAAGAAAAAAATATTACCGTAAACAGGAAAGCAAGGCACGAGTATGCCATTCTGCAGACCTTTGAAGCCGGAATTGTACTCCAGGGAACTGAAGTTAAAGCTCTTCGGCAGGGAAAAGCTAACCTGGTCGATAGTTACGCAAACCTGGTTAATAATGAGGTTTACCTTTTTGGTGCGCATATAAGTGTTTACGAGCAGGGTAATATTAACAACCATGAGCCCACAAGAACCCGGAAACTGCTGCTTAATAGAAGCGAGATTAAGAAATTGATAGGAAAAGTTAAAGAGAAAGGCTTAACGTTAATTCCATTAAGATTATATTTCAGGAATGGAAAAGTAAAAGTTGAGCTTGCCCTTGCAAAAGGTAAGAAGGTGTACGATAAACGTGAGTCAATTGCCAAAAGAGATATGCAGCGCGATCAGGAAAGAAAGATCAAGTATTAGAGCAGTGGGAGGGACAAAGTTGATCGGCATACTACCATACATTCAGCTTTCGTGCTATCTTACGGATGCTGGTATCAATAAATCACTAATAAACTGAGAGATAAATTGCCATTTCCTCCAATAAATGAACAGATGGACCTTATCAAAAGAGGTGCATACGAAATCATTCCTGAAGATGAACTTGTTAAGAAACTTGAGAATTCTCTAAAGAAAAATATCCCGCTTAACATTAAGCTTGGATGTGATCCCAGCAGACCTGACCTTCATATTGGCCATTCTGTTGTATTACGAAAGCTTGCGCAGTTCCAGGAACTGGGACACCAGGCAATCCTTATAATTGGCGATTTTACCGGAATGATCGGCGATCCTTCCGGGAGAAATGTAACCCGCCCTTCTCTGTCGCTCGAAGAAACCCGGCAGAACGGACAGACCTATTTTGATCAGGCATCGAAGATCCTGCATAAAGAAAAAACCAGAATTGCGTATAATTCCGAATGGCTCGGTAAAATGAGTTTTGAGGATGTTATTCGATTATCTTCAAAGTATACCGTTGCAAGAATGCTTGAGAGAGATGATTTTACAAAGCGATATAAGGGAGGTGAACCTATAAGCCTCCACGAACTCCTCTATCCTCTCGCCCAGGCAATGGATTCAGTTGCTATAAAAAGCGATGTTGAGCTTGGCGGAACTGATCAGAAATTTAACCTGCTGGTAGGCAGGGATATTCAGCGCGAATTTGGAGTAGATCCGCAGGTAATTCTTACGATGCCCCTCCTCGTTGGTACTGACGGTATTGAAAAAATGAGCAAATCATATAATAATTATATTGGAATTTCCGATACCCCCGGAGAGATGTTCGGAAAAACTCTCTCAATACCTGATGAATTAATATATACGTATTTTGAACTTGCGACAGATATTTCAAACCAGGAACTTTCGGCGATAAAAAATCAGCTCGATGAACATAGGGTCAATCCCCGCGATCTGAAGAGAATGCTTGCGAAGGTTCTAATCAGGATGTACCACAGCCGGGAAGCTTCAGAAGACGCTGAAAAAGAATTTGATAAGATATTTATTCAGAAGGAAGTTCCCGACGATATATCTGAAATAAAATTGGACGGTAATTCAGGCATAGGAATACTGGATCTTATCGTTAAAGTGAATTTTGCTACTTCAAAGGGAGAGGCAAGAAGACTGGTAACCCAGGGCGGCGTATCAATCGATGGAGAAAAGATCGACGATATAAATGCCGAGATAACCCTGGAGCAGCCAAAAGTACTTAAAGTAGGAAAACGAAAGTTTATTAAAATCACATCATAGCTTAGAAAGGAGATGATATATTGTATGTTCCAACTAAAATTTTCTTTACCAAAGGCGTAGGCAGACATAAAGAATATCTAACATCATTCGAACTGGCACTTAGAAGTGCCGGGGTTGAAATATGCAATTTAGTAACAGTCAGCAGTATTTATCCTGTGGGCTGTAAAAAAATTAGTAAGGAAGAAGGATTAAAGGAACTCTCCCCCGGCCAGATTACCTTCGCGGTAATGGCTCGGAATTCAACAAATGAACCCAATAGACTGATAGCAGCTTCTATAGGAGCAGCGCTCCCCGCTGATCCTTCTCAATACGGCTACCTTTCAGAGCATCATCCGTTCGGTGAGACGGAAAAAGTTGCTGGTGAATATGCTGAAGACCTTGCGGCAACTATGCTGGCAACAACATTAGGTGTTGAGTTTAATCCCGATACGGATTGGAGTGAAAGAGAAAATATATATAAGATGTCAGGAAAAATTGTAAGATCATTTAATATTACTCAGTCAGCTGAAGGCGATAAAAATGGCCTGTGGACTACAGTACTTGCTATCGGAGTTCTTTTACCATAATTGAGTGAATAAATTTGTTTAATGAATTTTTTTTCTGGATAGTATTTGTAATAATCGCGCTGATAATTATCATAATCGACTTATATGTAACAGACCATAGACAAGGTAAAATAGGATTAAAAAGAAGTCTGATTTGGAGCGGTGTGTGGATAAGCACCGCTCTTCTTTTTTTTGTTGCCATACATTTCTTTCTTGAAAAGGGCCCTCAGCGCAGTCTCGAATTCATAACAGGCTACCTTATTGAATATTCTCTTTCGGTAGATAATCTCTTTGTGTTTCTTCTGATCTTTAAGACGATGGGTATCTCGCATGAAAATCAGCCCCACATTCTAAAATGGGGAATTTTAAGTGCGATTGTACTCAGGGTGCTTTTTATTCTTATAGGTGTGGGACTAATAAATCTTTTCCAGCCGATAATTTATCTTTTCGGAGCAATTCTCCTGTATGGTGCGTATCAGATGGCTTTCGGAGAGGAAAAAGAGATTGACTGGGAAAAACATCCGGTTATTAAATTCATCAGGAAATTCTTCAATATTATGCCCGATTATAAGGGAAAGAAATTCTTCACGAAGAAAAATGGAACTATCTATGCTACTCCTATATTCCTTACCCTGCTTTTAATTGAATCGTCCGATATCGTTTTTGCCGTTGATTCTATCCCTGCCATTATAGCGATAACAAGAGATCCCTTCATAATTATAACTTCGAATATATTTGCAATACTGGGATTGAGAGCATTGTATTTCTCACTTGCCGGTATCGTCGATCTGTTCGTTTACCTCAAATACGGCGTTGCAATTATATTATTTTATGTGGGCGTTAAAATGATGATCTCAGATTTTTACCACATCCCCACCCCGGTTTCCCTTGGAGTAATTATAGCCCTCCTCGCCGGATCAGTTATATTGTCCCTCATCCGCAAAAAAGAAAAAAAAGAAAATAACCGCTGATCGACTCAGCGTTGAAGACAAAAACCTTTATATCTGCAAGACTGCCCGCTGCTTATTACCGGCCCTATTACATTCGGATTAAGCGGGCGCTGAATTTCAGTAATGGTCTAAGGTCAGCCAGGTCTTTTGAGCATTAGAATGTTTGTAAGGTGAATACAGATTGCGAAGAATAAGCCAATTATCATAGGCTCAATATCGTACGGTAAACCTGTAATGATTCCGGTTTCTCTGAGGAAATACCAGACCGTACTCATAGTCACCGCAGTTATCATCTCAATAACCATAACCTTATTGCTGATTCTGAGTTTTGGATAATAGGAACTGATCACTGCAGGAATAATGGCCGGTATACAGAGGGAACCGAGAGTGTACCAGATCTCGATGACGGAGGGAATTTCGTAAGCGAGGAGAATGGATAACAGGCCGCTTATATTTAGGCCGGTAATTGTATAAGATTTTAATTTTCTTTCAGTTCTGTTTTTATTCAGCCTGAATATAAAGTCCCTGCCTATGGTTGTACCACTGAGAAATAAAAAACTGTTGGAGGTTGACATTATAGTTGCAAATAGTCCCGCATAAAATATTCCTTTTACTCCTGAAGGAAGAATTTTTTCAGCAAGGAGAGGATATGAAAGCACGGGCTGACTTATTCCGGGCAAAGTTGCTCTTGCAAATAATCCCGTTGAAGTGGTAAGGAAATCAAACAAAGCCCAGAAACCAATCGAGATGATAATTCCTTTTACAGCAACGCTTCCGTTCTTTGCTGCGTAGCACCGCTGGTGAAATCCGGGGTCGGCAAATGTCCACATAGCAATAAGAAACCAGACCGTAATAAACAAAGGAGATGCTCCACCAGTAAGTTCCAGATGAGTCTTCGGCAGCGTGGAAGAGAGATAATCATAACCTCCGAAGTTTATTCCGCAGAATATCAGCATAAGAATAAATCCTCCGAACATTACGAAGAATTGAAATGAATCCGTGAATACATTTGACCGGAATCCTCCCTGGAGAAGATAAATCATTGATAGAAAGACTGATATAAACAGGCTGGTTATTATCCCTGTATGAAAGATCAAAGAAATAAGGTTAGCTGTCATTAAGACATACGGCGCCGGCGAAACTAATACGAATACCAGAACAGCAGATATCATCCCGGCTGTCTGCCCATAAGTTTCTTTAATTTTGTCGGGAATCGTGAAAAGTGAAGCTGACCTTATCTTTTTTGCAAAAAAGATCGCAAATAAAAAAGCAAAGACATAATAAGGAAATCCCTGGGTGAACCAGCTCGCTATCCCATAACGATATGTGAACTCCCCTACCCCAAGTATGCCTCCGTACCAGGTTGATACGTTCGTAAGAATGAAAAGAAAAAGCCCTATCTTACGACCCGACAACAGATAATCATCCGCCTCTCCCTTTGTATGCCTGCCGGAAATAAAGCCGATAAGCAGAACGATCCCGAAGAAAAGGATAATTATTGCTATGTCGAGGGAATTAAATGAGATCATGCTTCTTCAGGGTATTGAAATCCCTTATTACGAAAATAATACCGCCGGTAATTTTCAGTTTAATTTTATCCTTAACAGCTACGTTGCTGGTACTCTCCCGCTGTCCGAATGGAAGAGGAGTCCGTTTCAATGGATATTTTAACCCGGAAGAGGTGATTTTCGTTTTCTCATCAAATCCATATAGCGAGATTGTTTCATCCGGAACGGTACTGAGAACGACTTCACCTGTATACGGAGTGAGGATGGATTTGTCCGAAATTATCCTTGCTTTGATCCTCCAAAAGAACTTAATAACGATTCCCATATTACAGAAGCTATGGTCAAGCCGGTCACCTATGGCTCCTAGAAGAACAGTTTCTTTACATTTCTTCTTAATAGCATACTTCAGGCATTTTTCAACATCAGTGTCATTCTGTCTTTTGACCTTAATAATTTCAGATTTGTGCCGGAAGTAATGAAGCGTTTCATCCTTCACCGAATCAAAATCGCCAATGATGTAATCAGGAGTCAGTCCAAGTTTCTTCGCTGTATCCGCGCCGCCGTCTGCACAGATAATGGTAGTGTACCCGATTGACTGTAAATACTGTATCGCTTTTTTCGCGGGAGGTTTACCGTTAGCGAGTATTATACATTTTTTCAAGTTGATATCCTTAAATAGTTATCCTCTATAATCCCGCCTGGATGCCGGCTAAAAAGTTTCTTTCAGCAGCGGGGAAGAATTCTGGACCAATTGCATTTGCTGAATACAGGTTATCAAAAACATTGTTAACCTGGATAAATATTTTTGAACTGTTCAATGCACTGAATAAATTAAACTCATAGCTTGCCGTGAAATCAGCTGTAAAATACGCGTCGTTTTTATTGTCGCTGTATGATATAAAACCCGGGTGCTGATTAAGGTATTGTGTAATTTTAGTATCATAATTATCTGAATAAAATGCTCCAACATATCTTCCTGTAAACTGCGCAAATATACCGTGATCATTATAACTTATGCCAAAGTTAGCAAGAAAATCAGGAAAACCGCTGATCCTGTTGCCGCTTAGATCCAGGTATTCATCAGTTCCGAGGTACAACCTGCCTTCTTCAATTGTGTTTTTGCTGTAAGTGGCATTGCCGATGAGCTGCAAACCATGTACAAGATTTAATATTCCTGAGAATTCAACCCCCTTGTGGATGGTGCTCTTAACGTTTCCTGTAATCGGCTGACCAAACCTGTCAACTTGTCCGTTCTTAACTATTTCATTATCGAATAACATATAAAAGAGGTTCAGAGTTAGATTGAGCTCTTTGGTGTGATATGAAGAACCCAATTCAATATCATTCATTGTTTCAGGTTTTACCAGCGGTTCATCATAATTGTATGAACCATCGGGATTCTGTTTGAACTGCGGAACTGCTCCGCCGCTCGACTCTGCCGCATCATAATAATTGGTGAGTCTGGGTTCCCTCGATACTCTTGCGAAAGAAAGATACGCGTTCAGATCCTGGGTGAATTTCGCGTTTACACCCAGCCGTGGATTAAAAAATAAATTGCTTACAGAGAAATCATATCCCAGGTATTTTTCATTATATAGTCTGTATTTATGATAGGCGGCCTGGATTTCACCAAGCACATTAAAGAGTGGACTGACAGTGTATTCTTCGTGAACAAATCCGTCAATAATATCCTTCCCCCCGTTATAATAATAATATCTGAAGTCCTTCGTGATTCCCTCAGGCAGATTTTCCCCAAAATTAACAGATCCCCAATGATCGGATTTATGTTTTCTTAATTCCCCGCCCACGATCAGTTCGCCATTCTGATGCTTATAACTCATACGAGGTATCCAGCCGTACTGGGTATTATTAACCTGGGCACGGATGAGTACGTTGCCCGGGTTCTGCGTCGGCTGAAAACCGTATTGGCTTGTCAGCCTTAGGTATGTAGTATCAGCCCATGATCCGTCGAAATCAAAGAAGCCGTCTCCTGTTACGAGGAATAATGCCGAGTTAAAAGTAAGGTTGTCGTTAAGCCTGTATTCATTAAGCAGTTCATAATGAGGCTGTGAGAAATTCTCAATTTCAGTTGGTTTTCTCTCTAAAGTATAAGTATACCCGTTTTGATCGGCTTCCCAGTATGAGTAGTTGGCTTTTCTTAATTCCCGGTTCTTAACAGCAAACTTAGGTAAACCGGTATAAGCCAATCCGTCCGCAACGGGCCCGCCGTAAAAGTTTACCTGCGAGGTAAGTTTATCGTCATACCTTACGGCCGAAAGGTGATAAGAGTTAAACTTGACCCAGGAGCTTAATCTGTAGCCGTTGCTTAGTATCTGCGACAGCTTTGCGTATACTGAATATTTTTTGTTGATTAGTCCGCTGGAAAAAGAAGCACTGTACTTTCTTGTATTATAACTCCCTGCCGCCGCAAAGAAGTTTGCCTGCGGATCGTTCGTGAACGTAGAGGTTATAATATTAATACTGCCGCCTATTGCGGGATATCCCGAGGCTCCGCTCCCTGCTCCTCTCTGAACCTGAATAAGATCGGTGCTTGCCAGCAGATCGGGAAAATCCAGCCAGTATACATTGTGGTCCTCCGGATCATTCTGCGGAATGCCGTTGATCGATACAGATATCCTTCGCTGATCAAATCCTCTGATGCTCAGGTAGTTGTACCCGATACCATTGCCGTTCTCCGAGTAAAATGTTGTGGAGGGAAGTGTGCTGAGATACTTTGGAATGTCCTGTACAGTATAATTCTCCTGGATTTCCTTCCTTGTTACTTTATCGAAAGTAACAGGAGAAAAGCCTTTTTTCCCGATGCTTCCTTCAACAAAAACAGTCTGTGAGGGAATTATTTCGGGGTATAGCCTGATCACTAGATTGTCGAGATCTTTGTCCTTCAGGGAGATTTCTCTGGATGTATAACCTACATAGCTGACCTTCAGAATATCGCCGGGACTGATATTTCCGGAGACGCTGAAACTTCCGTCTTCTTCGGTGGCTGTACCAATTTGTTTATTTTCGATTATCAGGTTGGCTGAAGGAAGCGGCTGAAGGGTTTCGGCATCCAGCACTTTTCCTTTAACTACTACGTTTTGTGAAAAAAGAGAAATGTTTAAAAGAAAAAAAGAATAACCAAGTATTTCATTTATTACCTCCGTATAAAAAAAATAGCCGTTTCAAGAAACGGCTAAATACTTAATTATTCCCTAAGCAGGCTATTTAGCCCGTTTCCCTACGCTGGTATTACCCAGATCAGGTTTTAGGGTATGCTCTCAGTCGCCCGGCAAGCGGGACAACACCCCTAACGGCTCAATCAAAATTTCAAAGTTAGTTTGGACTTCCTCCAATTATGTTTGCAAAGTTAGTTTAACTGATCATAAAAATAAAGCTGATCATCTATTCAACTCTGAGTTTTTGACCTACAACAATCTTCGTACTCGAAAGTTTATTCATTCTTTTCAGGTTTTCAACAGAAGTTGAGTACATCCTGGCTATAGAATAAAGCGACTCTCCTCGGGTAACCATATGAATTCCGGTTCCGCTTCTGTGCGGTGTTTCAGGAACATCATTAACATCTGCGTCAGAGTAGATCTTAAGGGTTTTCCCGGCAATTATCTTGTTGCTTCTTAACCCGTTCCATCTTCTTATGCTTGAAGAGGAAACCTTATAAAGTTCAGCAATCTGACCTATACTGTCACCTGGTTTGATTTTATAATAGTTAATGTTTGCCGAATTTTTTGTTGTATTGTCGCCGAGCGATTCGGTAGTCTCGTGCGAATAGATTTTCAGGGTTTGTCCGTAATTAATCCTGTTTGAATTCAGCGAGTTCCACGACTTTATCTGGGAAGAAGATACGTTGAACCTTTCGGCTATTTGGCTGATAGTATCGCCTCTTCTTACTTTATAACGGTACATGCTGGCACGCGAGGAAGTAGAGGTGTTATCGGCTATTGCCGTGCGGCTTGTGTATATTTTTAATTTCTGGCCTGCATAGATTCTGTTTCCGGATATATCATTCCAGCCACGCAAATCGCTGACGTATACCCTGTATTTCTTTGCTATTGAGTACAGATTTTCACCTCTCCTTATACGGTGATATACGTATGATGAGGCGGTGTTTGAGGTATTCGATTTGGTAACCGACTTTTCCACCGGGGTCTGGTTATCTAAACTGGCATAAAAATCTTTCTTTTCCAGAGGCACATATAATACAAGTTGCTGACCAACACTTATCGTCCTCGTATATGGTATGTTGTTCCAGTTTCTTATATCGCTTACTCTTGAATTAAAGAGGTCAGCAATACCCAGCAGACTTTCACCTTTTTTAACTGTATAAGTCACCATGGCTTTACCTGCAGGAATTACTGCAATTGTAGAACCGTCTTCACCGGTGATTGCGCTGTCATCCCCGCTTACGGTATTATCTTCATCAAGCGCGGCAATGCCTTCTTCACCTGAGGTGGTGTCTGTATCAATGTTTCCGTCTTTTATCAGTGCTGCGTATGGAGAAACATATCCGGTATTTTCAGTTTCATCGGCTTCTTCTGTATTGGTATTATAGGCAAAGTCCCTGTCCGATACATTGGAAACCGGGATCTTCAGGGTTACGCCTGGATAGATCCGTGATCTGACGGAAATGTTATTAGCGTCGGCCAGATCGTGAGATGAAATTCCATATCTGGCTGCAATGCGCGATAATGTTTCTCCTCTTCTGATTGTATGCACAAGATAATTTCTCTTAGCTGACGCTGGTATATCCTGAAGGCTGGCCATCAGGTTAGAGGAAGTACCCACAGGTATCTTAAGATCATAACCGCCGGCATAACTTCTGGGTGTGCTCATCTGCGTAAGTTCAGGATTCATATCAAGGAGAGTTTCAACACTGGTACCGATACTTTGAGAGATAAAATTAAGATCGACTGCCTCATTAACTTTGCAGGTTTCATATTCGATCGGTTTATCAAGCTGAATATTGGTGAACCCGTATTTTTCAGGGTTCATGGCAATAAGGCATACTGCTATATACTGAGGTACATAGCTCCTGGTTTCTCTCGGCAGATATTGTCTTGCCGCCCAGAAATTATTCTCTCCTGCTCTTCTTACGGCGCGGGTAATTCTTCCTTCACCTGCGTTGTAGGCTGCCAGAGCCAGATACCAGTCGTTTAATGAAGTATAAAGGTCTTTCAGATGCCTTGCTGCAGCGCGGGTCGATTTCTCAGGATCGCGCCTTTCATCAAAGTAGAATGCTGATTCAAGTCCGTACATCCTTCCGGTGGATTTTATAAATTGCCATAATCCTACCGCGCTGGCCCATGAACGGGCTACGGGATTCAATCCGCTCTCAACCATACTCAGGTAAACGAGCTGTTTAGGAACACCTTCCTGTTCAAAGATGCTGGTCATCATTGGAAAATATCTGCCCGAGCGTTCAAGCCAGAGTTCCATGTGCTTACGGCCTTTTCCAGTGAAATATTCTACCCACTGCTCAACATATGAATTAACTTCCAGGGGAACATCCGCAGGTATAACGACCGAATTTGTGTCCTTCCCTTTGTCCTTCAGAGCAAATTGCTCATCGGGCATATTTTTTCCCATCCACTCTTCAAGAGCAGCAAAAGAAACCTCTACAGGAAGTTCGGGGAGTCCGTCTAAATATTTCCTGTAATCTTCGATAATGGATTTTTCAAGTTCAAGGTAGGCTTCATTTTCTTCAATTCCAGGGTAATAACTAAGATTGTTTACTATCCTGAGAGACGATTCATAATTTGATACAGTTTCCGTAGTACTGTTTATATCCTGTTTTGCAAGTGCGGAAATATAATATTGTCTTGCCTGTTCCATCATTTCCGAGACGATCCCCCCTTTTACAATGCCTTCGTTTTTTCCAGAGGAATTTTCATCTCTTGTTATTTCTTTATTCCCTCCGCAGGAACTCAGCAGTAGAGCAAATAAAGAAATAACAATAAATGGTAGAATTTTCTGATTCATGCACCACTCCGTAAATTATTTGGTGAGTAATATAAGTTTAGTAACATCTTTTATCAAGTAAAAAGTTAGATAATCGGTTTAACGTTAAATAATATAAGCAGTTAAACCTTTAATTATTACAGAGGAATATTCCCGTGTTTCTTTTTCGGGTTTTTATCAACCTTTGTTTTCAACAGCTCAAATGCCCTGACCAGCCTGATTTTGGTATCCCTCGGAAGTATAATGTCGTCGAGATAGCCTCGTTCGGCAGCTGTATAAGGATTCGCAAATTTGTCAATATATTCAGCCAGCTTCTTTTCAGCTTCTTCTTCAGGATTCTCGGCTGAAGAGATCTCTTTTTTGAAAATTATTTCCACAGCTCCTTTGGGACCCATAACCGCTATTTCAGCTGAAGGCCACGCAAAGTTGAAATCGCCTCTGATATGCTTGGAGTTCATAACGTCGTATGCTCCTCCATACGCTTTCCTGGTAATAACAGTGACTTTTGGAACGGTAGCTTCGCAGAAGGCATATAATAATTTAGCCCCGTGTCTGATGATACCATTCCATTCCTGTTCGGTTCCGGGCAAAAATCCGGGTACATCCTCCAGAACCAACAGAGGAATATTAAAAGAATCGCAAAAACGAACGAAACGTGCACCTTTTATAGAACAATTTATATCAAGAACACCTGCAAGTACCGCGGGCTGGTTAGCAACAATTCCTATCGACATTCCGCCCAGTCTGGCAAATCCTACAATTATATTCTCTGCGTAGGATGAATGAACCTCGAAAAAGTCGCCGTCATCAACAAGCAGCGTGATAACCTCCTTCATATCGTATGGTTTATTCGGGTTATCGGGAATAATGTTATTGAGTTCTTTAATCGGTAAAAGCTGCGAACGGTCGAACTCTTTTTCCGGAGTCCTGTCCAGGTAATTCAAAGGAAGAAAACTCATCAGCTTCCGCACGCTGAGCAGGGCCTCAATTTCATTTTCATTAGCAAAGTGAGCCACTCCCGATTTGGACGCATGAGTGTCGGCTCCGCCAAGATCTTCAAAACTGACATCTTCGTGAGTGACGGTCTTAACAACATTTGGTCCGGTTACGAACATGTAGCTTGTATTTTTAACCATGAAAACGAAATCAGTGATAGCGGGTGAATAAACTGCGCCTCCCGCACAGGGACCAAGTATAACAGATATCTGAGGTACCACTCCTGAAGCAAGAGTGTTCAGCAGAAAAATATCTGCGTAGCCGCCGAGACTAACAACGCCCTCCTGAATCCTTGCTCCGCCGGAATCGTTTAAGCCTATAACCGGAATGCCTGCCTTCATTGCAAGCTTCATCATCTTTACAATTTTTTCCGCGTGGGCCTCAGAAAGTGAACCGCCGAAAACAGTAAAATCCTGACTGTATAATGCTATCGGCCTGCCGTCTATTTTCGCGGTCCCTGTAACAACTCCGTCGCCGGGATAGTGCTGCTTGTCCAGCCCGAACTCAGTAGCACGGTGTTTAACGAAGATATCAACTTCCTCGAAGCTGCCTTCATCAACAAGGAGCTCAACCCTTTCACGGGCAGTAAGTTTTCCTTTTTTGTGCTGGCTTTCAATTCGATCAGGTCCGCCGCCAAGTTTAGCCTGTTCTTTATTCTTAAGGAGACGTTCTATTTTTTCCTGCATTTAACTCCGCAAATATTTTAATACAAAAAATAATTTTAATTAACTATCAGCAATAATTAAATGGAAAAATTTATGATTCCCGGCTGATTTTCATTATTGAAAGCACTCTCAATCTTTTTCCGGTATTCTGTAAACTTCTCACTCTTATAATCAGAAATAAGTTCTTCAGGAACCTCAATTTCTTTGTATATCTTTGCCGGATCCTTACTCATCATTAGTATTCTTCCTGATAATCTTAAGGCTTCGGATACATTTGTAGTTGCAATCAGAAAATGGATGCCGGTTTTTATGGAGATCTCATATACCAAAGAATAAATCTCCTCCCTGGTGGTCTGGTCCATCTTTTTGAAACAATCATCAAGTAAAAGAACAACAGGACTGAACAATAGTGCTCTGGCCAGGCTTATTCGGAATCGGAAACCAAAGCTCTTGTTATGGGGATAATGATTTTCATAGCCGGAAAGACCTACAAGCCTGATTAAATCATTTATTTCATAACTTATTTCTCTTTTTCCACAAGTTTCGAGCCCGGCCGCTAACTCTATATTTTTAATAACATTCAGCCAGGGTAAAGAGGCAGATTTCTCGGGAATTAAAACTATTTTACCGTTGGGTTGTAAATATTTCCCGCCATTAAGAATGACTTCTCCTGAGTCAGTTTTCTCAATTCCGGCGATCAATTTGAGCAACGTACTTTTACCTCCCCCGAATGACGCAAGAATTGACGTTATTTTCGGGGAATCGGCCGGAATATTAAACGATATTTCCTCAAGAACCTTTTTCTTTGTACCATAATTATCAGAAAAAACTTTCGTTACCGATCTCAATTCAAGAATATTCACATCTTTTTTCATTCTTCACTCCAGAAAATGAACCTGGATTCCAGAGTTTTAATAAATGCATATCCGGCAGCGGAAAACAGGGAAATAATGATCGAAAGCAGAAAAAGGGCGGAAAGATCATGGAACCGGAGGGTCTGCCTTAGAATAGCACCTAATCCGTAATAATTCATAATAAATTCGAACATAAGAATGAGTCCCCAGAGATGAAGATGAAATCTGGGAAGTTTGCTGAATACTCGGGGCAGCATTTCAAACCACGAAATATGTTTGCTTAAAAATCTGTCATCTGCTCCAAATGACTGGAATGCAATTCTGTAATTCTCATTCATTGTGTCCGATTGTACCCCCGCTTCGATCAGCCACCAGCTTGCGGAAACTATGAACGAAAAGAGATATTCTGGATAGAAAGAATGAGGAAACCAGAACACTAAAAAAATACCAGCGAGTATTACAGGTACAAAAATAGCGAGGCCCGATATGAATTTTGTTTTAAGATGTATCAGCCCTGATTCAGCAAATATCCATTGCCGGAACAGAAACAGGAATAGGTATGCCAGTAGCGCTGGAAGATAAATTGCGGATATGGTTGTGAAGAAATTAGCCAGGAGATGATAATCTTCAAATAATGCCGGAATTGCTAAGAGAACAATCCCCGGTCTTGGTAGAAAGTTATTCTCCGGAAGAATGAACTCAAATAATATGATCCATAGAATAAATAGAGAGAATAAGATGTAAAAGAAAGGTTTCTTTAGAAGCCCGGTTCTGCTGACCATAAATGACAAATTTATTTTTAATTCTGAAATAAAAAAATAAAGAAATGTTGTGTTAAAGGAAAGCAAACAGGCAAAAGCAGTCGGAAACCTTATTGTTCTCTTTTTTCCACACAAGGTCCCCAATCGTCGGGGATGGGGCCTAGTCTTTGTAATGGAGATTTCATAAATGAGAGGTTATGAATCATTTTTTTATCTTTTCCACTTCCCGCAAATTCCATCCTGATATCATTAAATGAATCTTTATAGATAAAAACTTTATCGGATTCTGACTTCAGCCACCATGGTGAGGCATCTCCCCACAGGGCACTGGCAACAAGATAGCCGTCGCAGGAGGTTCTGACCCATAATCTTCTGGCTTCATTTTTTTCAGCAGGATCACCGTATATTCCTGTAAATCGATCCAGATCATCCCGTGCCGGACCTTGCGAATTATTTATCGACTTATCCTGATCCGATGACTCTTTAACAGCGGTTTCATTTTTGTTATTCTTATTCTTCTGTTGTTTAATCGATTCCTTTGACTGTACGTTAAGATGAGAAGTGACGTAATCCTGTAAATATGGCTGCACCATCTCCATTACTGCCCCCGCCGCAGCAATATTATTATTTTGTACATACTCATTACTCAGTTTAGAAACGGCATCCATATCAACTTCATAATAATCTTTATTTGCCTCGTATGATTGTTTAAAATATTTTTTGGCTCCCTCAATACCGCGGGTATCAATTGCTTTACGGATCGCATCCGATAGTAGCGACTTTTCCTGTGATAATGAAACCGCAGATATTGCAAGAAAGAATATAACGGATAAATAAATCGGTTTATTCATCTTGTGTCCTTTTCGTTAAAAACCTTGGGATAGTTGAAAATGTAAAATTCCATAGCAAATTTCAAGTATGAGTTAGCAGCCGATACCAGTTTCCGGTCGAATCAATGAAATAAATGGGATGAAAGTTGTAAGTTACCATCGATAATACTTCCGGCAGGAACTATATTATGGGCTTTGATTACAATCACATTGTAAATTGATTCGTTATATTGATTTGCTTTTCCATATCATTATCCTCAATATTATTTAATAAGAGAAACTTTAGTAAAAAGGAGGAGAGAATGAAATATTATCTTCTATTACTATGTGTAATAGCTGCCGGTTGCACCAGGCAAAATTACGACTATGAGAAAGCTTCTGAAATAAATAGTTCGGCAAATGTCGATTCCCTGGGTGAAGCATTTATAAATGCCTGGAATATGCAGGACTCAGCAGCAGTCATGAATGAGATTTCGGATGATGCTGTTGCGATGAATGATTCTCTTATTCATAATGGAAAAAAGGATATTGCAGGCAATTGGGTAGGCGGCGGCGTAAAGGTAATCAGCAATCTTAAAACAGAAACTCTTATTAGTGGTGCGGGACCAGATCTGGCTTACGAGGGAGGAACCTATACCCTTAATATTAATCCGCCTGGCGGATCGGTTCTTCATGAAAGAGGAAATTACTCGCTGGTCTGGAAAAAACAAGCTGATAACAGCTGGAAACTTTCCCTGATTCATATTGAAGATGTCACACGTATGCCCGATGTGCAGGCCGGTATGTAAAATGGAAAATTCAGGCAAATCAGACTGTCTATTATTTACAGGAGGAGTTGACTGGTATAAATCAGCTTGTTTGTTCCCGGATCAGATTTTTTAATTGAAATTCATGTCGTATCGGATGCATTACCGCATGTTCTAGCATGGCGTCGATACAGTAATCTACACCCCACCTTGAGGTGTACACAGGCTTGTGGAATTTCTCTTCTTCAATATCAGCCAGCGGGGTTTTCCATTTATCAAGCAGATGCAATAAGTAATCATCAGCCTGAAATTCAATCAAATCAAGTCCGGGTGGATTTTTAATTTCTGGATCTGGAAGACTAAGTTTCTCACACATCCAGGTCATGTATCCCCGGGCAGCTCTGAAAATATGAAACAGTAGTGTATTCAATGATTTGTAATCTTTATCCTCGGTCTCAGGCAGATTTATATTGAATGCTTTAGCCTCTTTCCAGACCTGAAGACATGATCTGAGATGATCTTCATGTAAAATAACCAGAGATTTGGCCCCATTGTATTTGTACTTCTTTAATTTTTCCAAGACCTGCTCCTTAGTTGTTAATTATTTTCTATGTTGAAACAGATCCCCAAAACACCCTGCCGTTGTTTACTAATATTAGTCACTTTCACCAGATACCCAACATAATAGAAGGTAATAATCACAATATTTTATTTGTCCTCCTTTACGGCATCATTGGAGATCATATCTATGATTACTCCCGGATCTTCAGTGCCTTACGGGTATCCATAACTCTTCTTCAGACTCAGGATCATCCCGTTTATAATTTTCCCCCATGACAGCAAAATGCGGACGATCATCAAGCTGATAATTCACGGACGGAAGTCATTCCCGGAAAATATAATTATATGTCTTAGGACCTTCAGACGCAGGACCTTTATGAATAAAAACAGCATATAATCCCCGGGGAGTAATTAAAGTGTACATCGAATCAGGAATATTATTAAAGTCATTCACCTCAATTGCAGCCCATTTTTCAAAAATTTTACCCGGATCAAAGTCATTAAAAAAATCTACAGGATAAATTTCTATAGAGTATAATTCTTTACCGACAACGTTTTGAACTTCATTTCTGACCGGCATAAAACTCCGCCAGAGATCAGATGTTGTGTTCCGGTCAAATGACATAATTGATTTTTTACCTACAAATTTCTTTCGGGATATTTGGCGCAGTTCCGGAGACATACTAGGTTCCAATCTCGATCTCGTATTTCTCCAACAATCCTCTCAGCCCATCAGATGAAAACCGGGCTTTTTTTATTCTATTATTTTCAGGATCGATCAGGTAATTATGGGAAGTCCTGAAATCGGCCTTAACAAGAATTGTCCGATCGAATACTGTGCCCTGCAGATCACAATTATCAAATAGAGCTTCCGTGAGGTCGCAGGCTGTAAAGTCCGTTTCATTTAACTGACAATTAATAAATACAGTATTTTTGATCCTTTTTTTATAAAAAGTCGAATGATTAAGATTGCAGTTTTCAAACCTCAAGGAAAGAGCGAAGTCATTACAGGTATCAAAGCGCAGTCCGTTTATCTTACAGTCATTGAAATTAACATTATTCAAGACAGCCTGACTGATGTTGGCTGTACTTAAATTGCAGTGTTCGAAAGTGCAGTCAATCAGCTTTATGCCGGTAAGATCTGATTTTGTAAAATCACATTGAATAAATCTGCAGTTTTCATATTCATTTCCATCAGGTTGTTTATTTCGAAAATCTGCTTTTTCTATCGTCTTATTTTCTATGTAATTTTCTTCCATAGCGACGCCGTATAATTTTTTATGTGTACTGGATAAATCTAAATAAGATCAGATTGAGAAAACAGGGACCGGTAAATCTGTTAATCAGGTATCATCTATAATTTATATATAATTGACGCGGATTGTCTTTGATGTCTTATGGTTTTTCGATATTCTTTTTGAGTGAGTCGAAACGTACTGCAGGATATTTTTCCCAGATCAGCAGAGGTTCGTCCTTATCATTAATAAACTTATTAACCTCTTCAATATCCAGTCTTTTTCCATCGGGATAGTATAAATCGTATAATAAGGAGCTGACAGGATCTTGAATACGGTAAACACATGTGTCGTCAATTTCGTATGCGAGTACCCTGGTACCGGCATAGTGCTTCTCATCCAGAGTCATTACTTTGATCCTTTCCTGAAGCCATCCCGGGATATTACTTCCGCAGTCAGCGGTATCAGCCGGATCCTGAGCATAGCATTTAATACTTCCAGCTGTTACAAGTAACAGTATAATCAATATACCTGGTATTTTCATTATTAAGCTTTCGTAATATTCAATGCAGACATAATCTGCTATTCGTTAAGAAAAGGATTTTTAGCTTTCTCCCTGCCGATTGTACTTTCCTCGCCGTGGCCGGGATAAATTATTACATCGTCGTCAAGTGAAAGGAGTTTGTTGGTAATAGAATCAATTAACGTGCTGTAATCTCCTCCCCAAAGATCAGTTCTTCCTATGCTGTCTTTGAAGAGCACATCCCCGACAACGCAGAAATTTTCGTTTGGAAAGTAGAGACAGAATTCTCCGGGTGTATGGCCCGGCGTATATAGAAGTTGAATATCTGATTCTCCAAGGGATAACTTTAACTTCTCTGAAAGAAAATTATCAGGAGAAGGAGGTTCATTAAATTGAACATTGTACATATCTGCCTGGCTGCCTGCATTTTTTAGAAGCACCATATCATCCTCGGGTATAAGATATTCAGGGTTGTACTTCTTTTTTATAAAACTGCATCCCCAGATATGATCAAGGTGACAATGTGTGTTGATTAAATATTTCGGGATAAGATCATTGTTGCGTATGAATTCTGAAAGCTCATTTTCTTCAACTTCATCGGAACAGCCGGGATCTATTACCGCACATTCTTTTGAATGATCATCCCAGACAATAAATGTATTTTCATTAAAAGGATTAAATACAAATTTTTTAATTTTTACCATTTATCTGAAATTTCTCTTTATTCTTGAAAATAGTTTCTTTTTGTAGTTGTTGTAGTTGTCTCTTGTTTCCTCAAGTGAATCTCCTCCGAACTTCAGCAGAAAGTGCTTTGCTATTACCCAGGCCAGCATAGACTCGGCTATAACAGCGCACGCGGGAACTGCTACGAAGTCACTCCGTTCTCTCCTTGACTCTATTTTCTTCATCGTCCTCAGGTCAACACTCTCAACAGGACTCATTAAAGTGGCAATAGGCTTCATCGCAGAACGGACTATAATAGGCATACCGTTGGAAATTCCGCCTTCTATTCCGCCGGCACGGTTAGTCTTACGCTTTAGTCTTTCTCCCGATCTTATTATCTCGTCATGAGATTCAGAGCCTGTATGTTCAGCTGATTCGAAACCGGTGCCGATCGAAACTGCCTTTACTGCATTGATGGACATTATCGCGGAAGCTATGTCGGCATCTAGTTTCAGATCGTACTGCATAAAACTTCCCAGACCTTCAGGCACACCGGAAGCAGCGGTAATAAATGTACCTCCAAGGGTATCCCCTTTCTTCTTTACCTGCTTAATCTTATTGATTATCCGGGATTCATGTTCCTTATCCAGAACTCTTACATCGCTTTTATCTGCTTCAAGCGACAAATCCCATGCAGAAAAATTTTTGGTCACCTTGTTCGCGGTTAATTCAGTAAACATATTCACATCAGGATATTCTCCGCCGATACTCTCTACATAACTTCCTATAAAAATATCAAATTCTTCAAGTAGCCTGCGTGCCACAGATCCCCCGGCTACTCTTGCAGCGGTTTCCCTCGCACTGGATCGCTCTATTGAATTTCTTATATCATTGTAGTTGAATTTGGCTATGCCTACGAGATCAGCATGCCCTGGCCTTGGAACGGTAACCTTTTCAATTTTTCCTTCTTCAGCATCAGGAGACATCTGAATCTTCCAGTTTTCCCAATCTTTATTCTTTATTAAAAATGAGATGGGAGAACCTGTTGTCTTCTGAAACCTTATCCCCGCTAATATTTCCGCAGAGTCCGATTCAATTTTCATCCTGTGGCCTCTTCCGTAGCCTGCCTGTCTTCGCTTCAGGTGATAATTTAAATATTTGTTTTCTATGGGAAGATTGGAAGGAATTCCGTCAACTATCACCGTCAGAGCTTTGCCATGAGATTCCCCTGCAGTCAAAAAGCGTATCATTTAATATCCTGTATAATGTTGAGAAGGTAATATAAAAAAAAACGCCCGAATTTAATCGGGCGTTTTTATTAAAGATTTCCGCCTTATTCAGGTATTTCGAGTGCAATGAATCTTTTATTTCCCTGTGAATCAGCAACTCTCAGCATAACTGATTTTCCTTTATTATCATCGATAATGCGCTTGAAATCACTTACTGAATCAACCTTCTTTTTATTAGCTTCAAGAATTACCAGTCCCTGGAATAATCTCTGGTCTTCCGCTTTGCTGTAAGGTTTAACTTCGGTGATCATAACTCCATGATCCACGCTGAATTGTGATTTTTCCTGGGAGTTAAGATTTCTGACTGTCAGACCAAGATTATCAAATGCTGTGGTTGCGTTGCTTCCGTTATTTTCATTATCATTATTCTCTTTATTAACAACGGGTTCATTGCTCTGCTCAGTTTCCCTTGCTTTCAGAGTGACGTCTCTTTTAATTTCTTTACCGTCTCTGTAAAGAGTAAGAGTAACGGTTGTGCCTGCACTCTTTCCGGCTATATAGCTTTGAAGCGCGTTCGGCTCGTTTACTTCTTTGCCGTCAACTTTCAGGATAACATCACCGGCTTTAATATCGGCCTTGCTTGCGGCTCCGCCTTCAACCAGTCCCTGTACAATTACACCTTCAGGTTTGCTCATACCTAAAGCCTTTGCCATTGCATTGTCAACCTCACCGATATTCACGCCTATATAACCTCGGCTGATCTTTCCATGCGCTATAAGATCTTTTGCAACTGATTTAGCCATATTGATGGGAATAGCAAAACCATAACCTATGTATGTACCGGTTCTCCCGGCTGCAATAGCTGAGTTTACACCTATTACGGCTCCGGAAAGATCAACAAGTGCTCCTCCGCTGTTTCCCGGATTTATGGCCGCATCTGTCTGAATAAAATTCTCAACTCCGTAGCTATTTTTTATTAATCCAAGCTGTCCCCGTCCGATGGCGCTTACAATTCCTGCTGTAACAGTAGATGACAATGAAAGCGGGTTGCCTATTGCCATTACCCATTGACCGACTTTCAGGTTGTCTGAATCTCCTAGATAAGCAACAGGAAGGTCCTTGGCATCTATCTTAATAACTGCAAGGTCTGTTAAAGGATCTGTTCCTACTACCGTGGCATCAAAAGTTCTCTTGTCTGAAAGCGCAACGCTTACCTGATTAGCATTTTCAACAACATGGTTGTTTGTAAGAATATAGCCGTCATCAGAAATTATAATACCACTGCCTGTCCCTTTCTCCTCCTGCGGCATATCTTTGAAAGGGAAAAAGAAGAAGTCTTTGTGGGGATTTTCAGCTTCAGAAACAACGGTTATCTGAACGATAGTGGGAGTAACCTTCGCTGCGGTTTCTATAAAAGCCTTGCTGAATGAAGTAGCATCGGCATCAAGGTTTACTGGTGGAGTACTGGCGCCAAGATTTATATCGGCAAGTCCTGGTCTGACCAGTCCAAAACCGGAAACAAGCAGGGCTCCGAATAGGATTCCGGCAAACACTAATGCAAATGCACCAAATAATCTTTTTGATTTCATGTTCTATTCCTCCAATTTAAAATTCAATTTTTAAAGAATTAGACTGCATTGCTGCATTTGTATCAACTATACTATAATACCTCATTTGAGTAATTGAATTGATTGCAAGCCTTTGAAATCGGGTATGTGATGTTTTGCGTAACGCTCAAGAAAAACCACGGCCTTTTCTTTAACAGATTTACTTATTTTTTCTGCCTGTTTATTATATTTTAGACACAGCAGGTAGTTAAAAAGTTCCATTTCGATCGTGAAAGAATATAAATTATCCCGACTGCACTGTCCGCAAAAAATACCCAAATCGAAGTTGTAAGCCAAATTTTCATTCCTGAAATTTGATCTTCCGCAAGAAATACATTTTTCAAACTGCGCCTCATATCCGATGTCTGTAAGAAAAAATAAAAAATACCTGCTGAATAGTATCAAAGGTTCTTCATTAGATGTCTCCATCAGGGATAGGATTCTTACTGTACCGGAAAAGAGCCTGAAATTAACTTCCTGCTCGGGAGTATATTTCTTCAGCAATTCAAGTACTGCAAGAGAATACTGCAGTTTTTCAAAATTGTCTTTAATACCGGCAAAATGAGAAATGATTGAGACACCGGAAACTACTTGGAGTTCTCTGGTATCTTTTTTATAGAAAATGATCTCTATATGATTAAGAGGATTAACAGCAGCCCCGATCCTGCTTTTGGCGCTTCTTCCGCCTTTGAGAATACCCGATAGCCTCCCATGGTCTCTGGTAAAGAAAGATGCTATCATGCTGGTATCGCCATAGTTGATTTTATTAAGAACTATGGCTTCAGTCTTTATTATCTCGCTCATTTTATAAAGTTATAGGGAAAGCTGAATATTCCTTCTTCGGTAATAATACCTTTTATCAGGTGTGCGGGTGTGACATCAAACGCCGGTGTGTATGCCTTATCAATTCCCGGGGAAAGTTGAATTCCATTTGGCTCGGTGATTTCTTTTTTGTTGCGGAATTCGATTATTATCTCATCGCCGCTGGCGATCTTTCTGTCTATTGTGGTGGTTGGGGCGGCTACGTAAAAAGGAATCTCATGGTAGAAACAATTTACAGCAAGGTTGTATGTACCTATTTTGTTTGCGGTATCTCCGTTAAGTGCTATGCGGTCGGCTCCGACGATCGCAAAATCAACCTTTCCGGATCTTAAAAGCGATGCAGATGCCGAGTCGTTAAGTACGGAAAAAGGGATACCGTTTTTCTCAAGTTCAAAGGCTGTCAGCCTTAATCCCTGCAGTAAAGGACGGGTCTCGTCAGCATATACATAATTAACCAGTCCCTTTTCGTACCCTGTTTTTATTACGTTAAACGCGGTTCCATCACCTCCGGTTGCAAGCTTGCCGGTGTTGCAGTGGGTTATTATAGATGACTTCCTGAGAAAAATATTTAACCCGTACTCACCAATTTTTCTGCATTTTTCTATATCGTCACTATGAAGATCCCTGGCCCTGCCCAACAATATCTTATAGGGATCGTCAGCAGGTTCAAGCTGGTCGAACACCTTCTGCATTTCTTCAAGCGCCATAAATAGATTCACCGCTGTGGGTCGTGTTCTCTCGAGCCTTTTATAAGCATCTCTGAATGCTTCTCCTGCAGCACGGTTATCCAGCCTTTTTACAGCTAGTGCCATCCCGTAAGCAGCGGTTATGCCGATTGCCGGCGCCCCTCTTACCTCAAGTCTTTCTATAGCTTCTGCGATCCTGTTGTAGTCATCTGTTTTTTCATATTCCTCTTTAAACGGAAGTTTTGTCTGATCCATAAAGACCAGCATATCATTTTCAAACTTCAGCGAGAAATAATCAGTCTTGTTCATCAAACCTTGTCATATTATAAAATTCACGGTAACGGTCATGTATGCGAAGGTAGTTCAAATTTCTCAGTCCGTCTACACTGAACTTTTCAACACAGAATGAGGCAAGCGTGCTTCCGAATACTACAGCCGATTTTACACTTTCAACTCCAAGATCATTTGTTTTATGTAAGTAACCAATAAATCCGCCGGCAAATGTATCGCCTGCTCCGGTAGGATCATAGATCATCTCTAATGGATATGCTGGAGCGGAGAAAACTATATCCTCCATAAAAAGGAGTGCGCCATGTTCTCCTTTTTTAATTATCAGAATTTCCGGTCCCATTTCCCTTATTTTTCTGGATGCCTTAATAAGGTTGGGCTCGTGAGCAAGCAGACGTGCTTCGGAATCATTAATTATCAATACGTTTGCTCTCTTTAATACTTCCAGGAGCTCGTCTTTTTTTCCTTCTATCCAGTAATTCATAGTGTCGCATACTACAAAATGAGGACTCACCATCTGGTTCAGCACCTTCAGCTGAAGCGTGGGATCTATATTACCAAGACAGACAAACCTTGCTTTTCTGAATTTTTCGGGGATGACTGGATCAAATTTTTCAAATACGTTTAATTCAGTCAATAGTGTGTCCCGAACATTGAGGTCGTAATGATATTTACCTGACCATCGAAATGTCTTCCCTTCCACAACCTGCAGACCATCCGTATCAACATTATGTTCTTCAAGTAGTTTTATGTAATTTTTCGGAAAATCGCTTCCTACTACTCCAACAAGATTTATCGGTCCGCTAAAATAACTTGCGGCAAGAGAAATATAGGTTGCTGATCCTCCGAGAGCATCATTGATTTTATCAAACGGTGTGGCTACTGTATCAAGCGCAAGTGATCCTACAACAAGTAAACTCAATTTTTCTCCATTTTTATTTATTTGGAATTATAAAAATAACCAATTAGGTTTTTAAAACCATAATAAAAGATATATCAGCGCAGATTTATCTCAACATAATCCCAGAAAATCCTGTCTTTTGAATAATACCTGCTTATTAGTTCTACGGAATGCCTTTGTCCTTCCCAGGCCAGCAGCCCTTTTGCTTCATCAGGACTGTACCAGCAGGAATCGCTGTGCTCTTCACAGATTCTGACTTCTTCTCCCCCCTTAACTTTTGCGGCAAAGACCGGCAGAAGTGAGATTACATTCAGCTCGTGTGAATAAAAACTATTTACGTTTGGAACTACCCATAACTTTTCCGGATGCAGCCCGGTTTCTTCTTTTATCTCGCGTATGGCTGCCTGGTAAGCGGTTTCATCCCCTTCAATTTTTCCGTTAATCATCTGCCATAAACCGGGGTAAATTTCATTCTCAGCGCGTTTAAGTAGCAGGAATTCGAGTCCGTTCTGTGTCTCCCTGAAAACATGTGCTTCAATCATATCAGATATAATTTTCATAACAATCCTTAATTATTAAAAATATGCTCTTACTTCCGCCCTTGCAGTGTGAACAGCCCTGTTTAGTCCCTGAAGCCTGCCGTCGTAACTCACAGTCGATTGCAGGAACGTATTTATCCGGTAATCAAAATTAAGCCGCCAGTAGTAATTTTTCCCTATGTGATTCCCCTCAGTCAGTTCAAACGGAAGAAAATTTTCTGATGTATTCCCTGTAAGCTCGTCTCTTTCGAGTTCGATCCTTAATCTTCCGGTACCGGCAAACGATAAATTAAATCTTAATGTCTGCGCGTTAAGATCTACAATGGTGGGTGCAGTCGGGTATAAATCCTCATTCCGACCGACCTTAAGTTTGAACCCGACCTCAATATTGTTCTGGGGTCTATATGAGAAATCAGAAGCGGCGCTGTTGCCGTTTATGTTCCTCTTCCTGTTCGATTCTACTGGGGCGAAAACCGCGTCCTGTGTATTTACCAGGTCCGTCTGGTTGCTTAATTCTTTTATCATCCTGAAGGTTATCCTCAAACTCCTCTCCCTGTTATAAGACCTTTCTGTTCCTCCGCTGAACTGGTTTAACCCTTTCGTCTGGGCATAACGGAACCTGAATGAAAGATCGGGATCATTTTCGAAAAGAAAAACATCCTGCTGAATATAATTTGATCCGTTTATTGTGGTCTTCTCATTCTGGAATGCAGAGAAATCGAGAAGGTAAATTCGCTTGTAATTTTCCTCCCTGCTGTTTTCTTCAATCCTCCAGTATGTCTCTGTCGACAGCGGCTTAAAAAGCTTATGGGCGAAGGTACCGTTATCGAAAATATCGCCGTACTGAACTTTCCACCGGGTACTGGTTTTCAGATTAATAACAGGGAAAAGCTCGTCAGTAGGTACTGTAACCTGTACGTAATCAGCGTCATATATAGCTGGTTCGAATTCATTTTCGTCTGCCACCCCGTTGTTGTTAAGGTCTCCCAGGTACTTGTAGTTTCCTGTGCCCTGTGGTACTCTTATAAAAACCTTCTCAAGCTTGGCTGTCCTTTCTGTTGAAACTTCGTAAAATAGGTCACCATTAAGAACGGGACTCCATAAATTAAATTTTGACTGTGATCTTATCAGTATTGTCTGGTTATCAAGAAATCCCTTTTTCTTAAATGGTTCGGTGTACTTTTTGTCCCTGAATGTAAAATTGAATGTTGTATTAACTTCCTTAATACCGTTGTAAGTAAGATCATAATATTGGGTGAGCGCCCTGGCCTGTTTCATCATTATACCGTTTAATGGCATATAATCATCTCTGACTGAATACTTGCTTCCTATCTGAAATCCTGGAATGTTTACAAGCTGCAGAAATGGAGCCACTTCAGTGTATTTAAGACTCGACCCCAATAGAGAATCCGAAGCTGTATATTCGTCTTTCTTCTTTTCTGAAAGGAAGTCGACTCCGGGTTTGAGATACCAGAAGACATAATACCCGCTCCCCTTTTGCCTCAGCCAGTTGGTTTTAGTATTGCCGTTTTGTGATTCCACATAATCAAAATTATAAAGAAGACTGTAGTTATTATTATCCGTGAAGCTGAAAATATTATTGTAGCGTGTAGATTTGAAATCATCGCCTCGCTTTAATAATCCTATTGAAGATGTGGCAAGCATATTATTTACAGGCAGAAGATTGAGATTGAATTCACGGAGTGTCTCATCTACACTTGCTTGATCCTGCGCCACGTTGTAATACCGGTCGAATTCCACCTCATTTATCCTGTCGGCTGAAGTAAATTTTCCCTGGATGAACCTGTCTTTAGCCGAAAATCCGATTTTGCCCAGACTGATATCTCCAATATCAACTTTTTTTGGATCCATTTTAAGGAGTATATTCCTGGCATAACCGTAGTTGTTCCGGTCATCCAGGGTTGAAAGCAGATTCTTGTCCCACAGACTTCCGGCGTATTCCAGACTTATAAAGAAATCTTTCAGAGGATTTGCATCAACAACAATGTTTCCAACTTGTTTTCGTTCAGGAACAGGTATGAAAATTATTGGAAGATAACCTCCCTTCCCTTTTCCCGCAAACTGGTAATTTCCCAGGCTAATTTTTATATAGTCTCCTTTAGATTCTCCTACATAACTGAAAGATACATTATAAATGGCTGCTGGATCGCCGGGGTTATAAACATAGTAATTGAATGGCTCATTATTTATGAGCGTGTCCATCTGAATATAGGTTCCCCTGATAATTCCAAGTGAATCCGGCTTGGCCAGACTCACACCTGTCTTCGTGGCTTTGGTTCTGTCGTCGCCTGCCTTCTGAAGTATCACCTTATCAGAGTCTGAAAGTGTAATATCAATTGGGGCATTAGGATCGTCCCCTTCTCTCAAGTATTGAAACTGTACTCCCAGTTTATCATTAAGAAGTGTTGATTTTACACCGCTTCCAAAAAAGTCCCTCGTAAATTTCCTGTCGGAGTACTCAAAATCAACGGAGATTCTGCTCGCCGCTGTAATTAACCTCTGGGGAGTGAAAGTGATCCGTGCGTTGCCGTATTCAATTGTATAATCATTAGCCTCACCTCTTTTCATAAGTATACCATCCAGATATACTCTCTCTGTTCCGGCAATAACAACTATATCTTTTTCGTTATTTATGCCCGAAAGTCTGTATGGACCCTGAACCCCGTCAATGCCGCTGAAATTATTTGTATTAAACTTTCCACGGGAACTGGCCAGTGATACATAACCCGACTGCCCTTTATAATTAAACTCACCCATAAGTCCCTGCAGTTTCCGGTCGACAACGCCGAATTCACCCTGTTTTCGGATCAGCTGATAATCTCCGAATGTTCCAACAGCATTGGGGTGTTTGATCTGAATAAAAACTTTATCTAGTTCCTCAAGTCGTTCGGTGTTTCCTTCGGGCTGAATGGGCGTATTTTCGTCTGTCAGAGCTGCAACCACCTCTATCTCATCTGATAACTTTCCCGAAAGCTGAAGCCGCAGCCCGCTGTTTAGCGTGAAATCTTTTGTGGTTCCTACTGTAAATCCTCTTACAAGAGTACCGCTTTTTTCTATCCTGTTCCCGAATATTTCCTCTGTAGTAAACTCCCCTCCCTCTGCCTGAGCTACCTGAATTGTATCCTTCCCCCCCTCTTTTACTTTAACAACCAGGCTTCGTTTTTTGTATTCCTTCTGCAGGGAAAGCTGGTATGATCGGTACGAAACATAGAGCGTATCAAAAATGGAATAGGCAAGTGAATCAGAGAGACTGAAAGAGGAAGTTTTGTATGAAATAGAATAGTCAGCCCTGCTGAGTGTTCTGCCTCTTAAGACTATTTTTTCAGAAAAAGGGAGAACAGAAACTCTGGACAGTGAGTATTTATTGTCCAGGTTCACCGGGATTGTGTCTGTAACGGTTTTTACCAGGTACTGATCCTGCGCCCTTAGTGAGATTGTCAAAAAAAAGAGTAAACCCGGTATTAATAAAAACTTAAATCTCAAATGATGACAAGATTTGTGAAGTCATAATCTAAATTTACATACTTCTTTTATCAAGTCTATATTGCTTCTAACATTCCATTTCCCCTCACTTGTTAAATGAGCGGTTTTGTTTTTTGCGGTCATTTTTTATTAATTCCGCCCTTTTAATATTTCCTCCTTTAGATTATTTTAGTGACAATTATCTAAAGCAGCAATGCACGTTTAGTCCTAAAAAAGCAGGAATAATGCAGATAAGCCAGATCCTTTCACTCTCATTCGACTCGCTCAAGTCCAACCGTTTACGAACAGCTTTAACGATCCTTGGGGTTGTCGTAGGAATATTTTCTATAATCGTTATAATGACGGTTATTACAATGCTCCAGGAAACTATTGAAAACGGTATCTCTTTTCTTAATAAAAATACTTTCCAGATTGAAAAATTTCCGGTTATTCATACCGGCGGTCCCGGCTCATGGCAAAAATACAGGAACAGGAAAGATATCACCCTGGATGATTTCTATCGCTTCGAGCAATTGATGAAGCAGGCAAAGTATGTTGGAGCAGAACAATCTACATACGGAAAGATAGTAAAGTTCGGCAGTAAAGAAACAAATCCTAATATTTCTGTTATTGGCGTAACTACTGGAGCGTTCAGAACACATGCTATGACAGTAAAAGACGGAAGAGAGGTAAATGAGTCGGATGTTAAACACTCAAATAATGTCTGCGTTCTGGGCGATGACGTTACCCAGAAACTTTTCCCTAACATAAATCCTTTAGGTCTTACTGTCCGTGTTGATGGCTATCCATTTAAAGTAATCGGCCTGCTTGAAAAACAGCCGGAGTTCTTCGGTCAGTCTATGGATAATTATATCATTACCCCGATTTCATCTTTTCAATCGATGTATGGAAGGAGATCCCGAAGTGTTAGCATTTCGGTCCAGTCTTATAATAAAGAAGACTATAGTTCTGCTATGGAAGCCGCAACTGGATATATGAGAACCATAAGGAAAGTTCCCGCCGGAGAAGATAATGATTTTGACATATTCAGTAATGAATCGCTTGTGGGACAAATAAATGATATCACGGGAGGAGTACGAATCGGAGCTGTCGTGGTTTCAATTATCGCGTTGCTTGCTGCGGGGGTGGGAATTATGAACATTATGCTCGTATCCGTAACAGAAAGAACAAGAGAAATCGGAATAAGGAAAGCCGTGGGAGCAAGGAAAATCAACATACTCGCACAGTTTTTAATTGAAGCAGTTGTACTCTGTCTCCTCGGTGGCTTTATTGGAATTGCTCTCGGTATAGGTTTGGGTAATTTCGTGGGAAGTTTCCTTAATGCAAATAGTGCGATTCCTTTAAACTGGGTGATGATTGGTCTTGGTCTGTGTGTTTTTGTGGGAGTTGTGTTCGGAACCTACCCTGCATATAAAGCTTCTAATCTCGATCCTATAGAAGCATTGAGATATGAATAAATAGGTTTGTTGATAAACTGAAGACTCCACTTGCTGCAGCCATGTAAATCAGTTTATCTCTCCATTTTGAGCCACTCTCTGCCGGTTTTCTTATATTCTGTCGCCTGAGCCGGCTTAAAAATTTCTCCGTTCCATACTCTAACCGATATTTTAATGTATGTTTTGTCAGCTTCTATCAGGTTAAATGCATTCGGTTCCTCTCTTGTACGGTTTGATATTGCAGTCCCCGCCTGCACGGAAATAATTGAACTATTCTGCGAGGGATAAAAAGGCCTTACATCACCGTTGTACCCCTGGTGAAGATGTCCTGCCAGCAGCAGATCAACGGAACACTTATCGATTATCCGCAGAGCTTTTGCGGATCTTCCCACCAGCTTAATACCCAGGTCGCCCGGAGGCGGGATGAATGGATGATGTGTAACTATTATTTTGAATATACTGTTGTCAATTGAGCATAATTTCTCTTTCAAAACTTCAATCTGCTCTACTGAAATTCTCCCCGATTTCCAGGTTAATGACCGGGCCGTATTAATTCCCAGTACAGCCATCATTTCATCTCTGTAGAAAGGTGACAGATCAGTGGTTATTATATTACGGTAATTCGTTAAAGCCCGAAAGAATCTTGCAAAAATATTGAAGAGTGGAATGTCATGGTTTCCGGGAATGATTATTTTTCTGTAATCCAGTTTGTTGAGAAATTCTTTTGCCTGGATAAACTGACTCTTTCGTGCCCGCTGGGTAAGATCACCGCTTACTATCAGAAGATCCGGCTTCAGTCCATTAACCTCTTCCAGAATAGCGTCTGCGATTCTTTTTTCTACCGTTCCGAAATGAAGATCGGAGATATGTACTATTTTTTTCAAATCAATCGGGTGTTATTACTCTTAATGATTTTGGATTTATTTTATAATGAAGCGGGGTTTTGAGCCTGAATACTTCACCGTCAATTGATACTTCGAGTTTCTTTTTGCCTGAATAAATTGTTATCTCTTCGTTATGGAGGATCCGGAAATTTTCCTCCTGATCAAGTTTACCCATAAGCGTTTTAAATATGAGCCGAAGGTATGATATTCTGCCTTTGTAATTCGGGTAATATATGCTCAGTTCTCCATCGAGAAGGCCCTCTCTGCGTCCCAGGTTGAACATATCAAACTTATAGTCATTATTTCCTATAAATATGAAAGGGGTTTTACATTTTACCATACTGCCGCTTGCTTTAATAGCTACATTAATTTTGGGAATAGATTTTATTACAGCCATAGCCGCTTTAAACATCGCGGGCCATTTATTTCCTCCCAGTTTCATTTGTTCCTCTCTTCTTTTCACTACCTTAGGATAGAGACCGATTGAAGAATTATTTAAGAAAATATGATCGTTCACTGAGGCGGTATCAATTAGGCTGGTATGGCCTTTCAGAATATTACTTATGGCTCCCTCTGTATCTAACGGAATCCCGGTATCTTTGGCAAAATGGTTGAGCGTGCCTGCAGGAATGATTCCCAGTGTTTTGTTGAATCTAACAGCTTTTTCTGCAACAGAACTTACAGTGCCGTCGCCGCCTGCAGCAATAAGAATCTCATAGGTTTCATCACTAAGTTTTGCCAGTATATCAGGCATGTTTTCTCCGGATATCTTAAACATATCATAGGAAAATCCTGCCTTATCCAGATCACCGGAGATTTCATCCAGACTGCGGCCGTTGCCAGCCTCTTCATTAATTATAACAGCTGCCTTCATACGTTTATTTCATAATATTCTATAAGATAAGGTATATAAAGCGATTCATAAATTAACCTCGTTTAAGTTTAATGCGTATCACATTGAGGTTAATTAAGCTTCTGGAAGTTCAAAAGAGATGATTATAATTGTTGATCATTCTGTAATATAATTTTATAAGTCCGGGTCAGAATTTCAGAAGTTAAAACCTGACCCTGACATAAAATTATACTTACTCATAGCGGAGAGCTTCTATAGGATCCAGGTTTGCTGCTTTGTACGCGGGGTATGTGCCGAAAACGATACCTACAAACAGACACAAGGATAAACCAATAATTACCCAGTCAAACGGAATAGCAGCTTTCGCATTGAGAAAGCTTCCGGCGAGATTCCCTATCCCGACACCTAGTACTATACCTATAAATCCTCCCACAATACAGAGGGTAATTGCCTCCAGAAGGAACTGGAAAAGAATATTGCTCTTGCGTGCTCCTATTGCTTTTCTGATCCCTATTTCTCTGGTTCTTTCGGTTACCGATACCAGCATAATGTTCATTATTCCTACTCCGGCGGCAAGCAGTGCGATAATCGAAACTACAAGGGCGCCTATTCTTATGCCGGCTGTAATATCGTTAACCTGCGTAATCATAGACTCATTACTGAAGATAAAAAAGTTATCATCCTCTCCGGGCGGAACTTTCCTGATAGTTCTCATATAGCCGGTGGCAGCGTCTATCACGTTGTTGTACTCCTCCTTGCTCGGAGCCATAACAGTTATGTTGATGCTGTTGTTGTATTTTCCGTATTTCTGCTGGAAAGTGGTTATGGGCATTACTATATAAGAATCGCGCGACTGTCCAAACATAGAGGGTTGTTTCTCAAGAACTCCGATAACCTGCAGAGGCTTGCCGTCAACTCTTATAACCTGCCCAATGGGATCAATGTTTAGGAAAAGTTTGCTTACTACCTCCTGCCCTATTATGCATACATCATTTGAATAATTTATATCAGATTGCCTGAAATCCCTACCATGCTCTACATTCCAGTTATTAGTTTTCATAGCCCCGAGTGTTACTCCCGCTACACTTATATTAGGATTGGTTTCTTTATTTCCGAAGGTTATCTGTTTTCCGAACTGCCACTGCTCAGCCCCTGTGTATAAAGCTTGGGTGAGCATACCATCGAGCCTGTAGTAATCTTGCAGTGTGATATCCGGACGGTTTCTGTACTTTTCCCGCCAGCCGGGACCTCCGCCCATCATATTCGGAAATTTCTGAATCTGGAATGTATTTTTATTAAGCTGAGAAAAACCGCTCTCAATACTTTTCTGAAGTACGGTAATGATAGTCATTATAACGATAATGGAGAAAATGCCTACAACAACACCAAGCACAGTAAGCATCGTTCGAAGCTTATTCGTCCTTAGCGATCTGAAAGCAACAGTTATTACTTCTGAAAATCTCATATCATTTCATTCTTTAATGTTCAGTTTTTCAATCTAATGTATTAATTATTTCTTACTCGTATCTAAGGGCTTCTACCGGGTCCATCTTTGCGGCTGAATAAGCAGGAGCAAGTCCTGCTATAACACCGGTCAGTAGAGATATTAAAATCGCTATAATTACAGCATCATACTGAACGGACGTCGGTATAAACTGGTTCACCATCATACTCAACAGAATGGCAAGCAGCAGTCCTATTATACCTCCCATTATGCATATTACAGACGACTCGAGAAGGAACTGTCCAAGTATTGTTCGTCTTTTGGCGCCTATCGCTTTCCTTAATCCTATTTCCTTTGTCCTTTCTTTCACCGAAACAAACATAATATTCATAATTCCGATGGCCCCTACAAACAGGGAAAGCCCGGTGATAAAAAGACCGGCTATCTGGATAACACCAACAATCTTATTGTAGTTATCCATAAGTCCTTCCTGCTGGTTGATTGAAAAGTCGTTGTCCTCGCTGTATGTCAAACCGCGTATTTTTCTCATTACACCTTCGGCTTCGGCTTTCGTATCTTCAAGAAGAGCAGGACTGGCAGCACGAACATTTATCGTTACCGATCCATGCATCTCGTTTGTAAAGTTCTTAAATATCGTACCGATAGGCACAAATACCTGATTATCAGGATTAAAGCTGCCGAGCATAAAACTTCCCTGTTCGGTAAGTACTCCTACAACTTTGTAATTAACTCCCCCGATCTTTATTGTTTTATCTAGAGGATCTTCGCGCGGGAACAGGTTTTTTGCCAGTTCACTGCCGAGAACGGCCACCTGCCTTGAACTCTTCGCCTCAGTTTCACTATAAAATCTTCCTTCAGCAAAAGTAAAATTCGTGGTTTTTACGTAATCAGCACTTGAACCATTTACATTCACCGCATCCGTCCTGCGGTCCTCATATTTTACAGTCTGCCTTGTACCCGCAACCGGGGCTGTTGCCAGTGGAAGCTTTGCCATATTCTTAAATTCTTCATAATCCTCCATCGTAAGGTTCTTCCTGTTGCGCATCTTCCACCAATCCTCATTTGAAAACCAGGCCCATTTATCTATATAAAGCACATCCGATCCAAGAGCGCTGATGCCGTTCTGAAATGAGTTATCAATTCCTTTTATAGCTGTAGTCATTACAACAACAGACGTAACACCTATTATAATACCGAGCATTGTCAGCACCGACCTCACCTTATTAGCTCTGATCGCTCTCAGGGCTATCATCATACTCTCTTTCAACTCGAACAAAAATGTACTCATAATCTCACCGTATTACTTTTAGTTATGTTTAGAGACCGGCTGCTGCTCTCGGTTTTGGAATATAACGGTTTTCAACGGGACTATCTTTCTCAATCAAGCCATCCTTTATTCGGATAATCCTTGCGGCATGTTCCGCTATGTACTCTTCGTGCGTTACAAGTATTATCGTATTGCCTCTTTCATAAATCTCATTAAAAAGAATCATAATTTCCTCACCTGTCTTCGAGTCAAGGTTACCTGTAGGTTCATCGGCAAGCATAATAGATGGCTTTGTAACAAGAGCCCTGGCAATAGCTACTCTCTGTCTCTGTCCGCCCGAAAGTTCATTTGGTTTATGATGCATTCTGTCTTTCAGTCCCACATCAATTAATGCTTCTTCCGCTCGCTCGCGTCTCTCAGCATAGCCAAGACCGGCATATATCAGCGGCAGCTCTACGTTATGGATAGCATCTGATCTTGAGAGCAGGTTGAAAGTCTGGAAGACGAAGCCGATCTCCCGGTTCCTGATCTGTGCAAGCTGATTGTCCGTCATCTCACTCACACTGTTTCCTTTGAAATCGTAGATACCTGAAGTTGGCGTATCGAGACAGCCAAGCATATTCATCAGCGTCGACTTACCCGAACCGGAGGGTCCCATGATTGCCACATATTCATGCTTGTCAATCTTTAAGGTTACATCCCTTAGTGCATGCACCTCTTCGCTTCCGACCTGGTAAACTTTCGCTATATGTTCGATATTAATAATATTCATTCTCTATTCCGCTTTTTTATTGTCTGAACCAAAAGCTTTACCTTTTTCTTCAACTCTAACATTCGTTCCATCGGCTAGTTCTCTTGAGATTGCCCTATAGCTTCCGCTCACAACCTGCTGTGCTGTATCCAGTCCGGTTTTTATCTCAATAAAGTTGTCATCGCTTATTCCAGTCTCTACGTTTACAACCTCTGCTTTGTTTTTATTCACAACAAAAACAATTTCCTGTAATTTCTTCTGCCCGAAGCCGTTTTTCTTTTCTTCCTTCACGGCGGTCTCGTCTCCATTCTCCTCCTGCTTCGGGAGTTCCGACTGGTTCCTGGCAGTCACACTCTGTATAGGTACAGCAACTACGTTATGTCTGGTTTCTGTCTGAATATCGGCATTACAAGACATTCCTGGTCTCAGCTGGTTATCAGGTGAGAATAGTTTGATCTTTACGTCAAAGTTCACAACCTGTTCCTGTGTTCCAAGGCCTGCGGAAATAGCACTGTTTCCTATTTCCGTCACGGTTCCTTTAAATATCCTGTCACCGAATGCATCAACCTTAATCTGAGCCGTATCGCCTACGGATACAAGAACAACATCATTTTCATCAACATCAACGCTGGCTTCAATATTACCAAGATCCGATACAGTCATCATATCTGTACCCTGGCTGAATCCGCTCCCGAGAACTCTTTCACCAAGTTCAACATTAAGCTTGGTTATGGTACCCGTCATCGGTGAAAATATTGTTGTTTTGTTAAGCTGCTCATCCGCCTCTTTCAGAGCTGCCTGCATTTGGGAAACATTTGCTTGAGCGGCTTCATATGATGCTTGTGAAGATAAATATGAACTCTTCGCCGTTTCGAGTTCTGAATCACTCGATAAACCTTTTGCATGAAGTTCCTTTACCCTGTTATAATCTGATGTTAGCTTATCAAGCTCAGCTTTTCTCATAGCTAGGGTGGCTTTGGCACCCTGCAGGTTTGCATTCGCCCTGTCTCTTGCGGCTATATAAGAATCAGCTTTAATTTTTATAAGCAGATCTCCTTTTTTAACATTATTCCCTTCCTTAACAGGCAGAGCAACTATTTCTCCTGTCACCTCAGGAGTAATCACTACCTGGAATTCCGGGTTAATTTTTCCGGTTGCGGAGACAGTCTGGGTAATATCTCTCTTTTGTACTTTTTCGGTCTGTACAGGTATTATCTCCTCTTTGCTCCCGCCTATTAAAGCTATCAGTATTAAAGCAACGATTAATACACCTATCCCTCCGAAGATATATAGTTTCTTCTTCGATTTTTTTTGTTTCCCGTTAGCCATTAGAAATTCTCCTGGTAATAATTTATTTTCAAATATTTTTTATTCATACTGCTGATAGTTAAGCACGCCGAGGTAATACTTAAGCTGTTCGCTCAAAACAACATAAGCGAATTTGGCATTAATATAATTGGTGCGTGCGGTAGTATAATTCGAATTCGCGATCAGAACATTAAGAAGTGTACCGGAACCCAGAGAATATTTCTCCGATTCGATTCTTCTGTTCTCTTCAGCAGCTTTTACATTCTTTTCGTTAACACTCAAACTCTTTTCCGCTGCCAGCAGATCAAGATAATTTTTCTGGATATTCCTTTTAATGTTTCTTTCCAGCTCCGTCAGTTCAACATCCTTGTTCTCAGCGTTCACTTCAGCAATCTGCACACGGTTTTCAGTGGAAAATCCTGAAAAAATGGGTATACTTAATGTAGCACTTACACTCAGATATTTCGAGTCATTTAAATTATCTATTGCGTCAGACCTTAGCTGGTAGCTTATGCTGCCGGTCAGGCGGGGTAAGTAACCCGACTGAGCAATTGTAATTCCGTTTTGTGCACTTTCAAGATTTAATCTGGCACTTTGATAATCACTTCTTGTACTCAGCGCACGGGTAACCAGTTCCGATAAATCCTGGTAATCAAGCTCTTTAATTGCTTCAGGTGTTTCTGTTTCTGCTGGTTCTTCAAATTCATAATTGGTTAGAACATCCAGTCCCAGGTAGTATAAAAGATTGGTTCTTGCCGTCTCAAGGTCATTATTAGCCTGGATAAGCGCAAGCTCTGCATTTCCCGATTGTACCTGCTGGTTATAAACATCGGCTAGGGTTACAGCACCCAGTTTGTTTCTCTCGGTAATGGTCTCAAGATTCTTTTGGTTCCACTTAACATCATCTTCTTTCACTTTGAGGAGCTGTTTTGCATTAATTACGTCGTAATAAAGACTAATGGTCTGAAACACTATATCCTGCTTCATTCTTTCAAGGGTAAGCCTCCACGCTTCTAAGTCGTTCTGAGTCTGCGATAGAGTAGCGATATTGGAAAGGCCGTCAAATAACGTTATATCGCTGCTGGCCCCCACAGTATAGTTCCTGTTCTGGGAAGTAGATGAAGGGATTGGTATAACAGAACCCTGAAATATAAAATTTCCGCCGGCTTCTTCTGATTTCGTCCAGTTCCAGTTGCCGTATGCTCCTAATGTCGGAAGGAAATTACCGACAGCTGCTTTCACACCCGACTGGTAGGATTTTAATGTGTTCTCACTCTTTTCCAGAGTAGTATTTTTATTTAGCGCAGTATTGATTGCTTCATCAAGGCTTAATGTCTTTTGCGCAAAGGATGCATAACTAAAAGTCAGCAGACATATTAAGCTTAGAAATAATCGCATTAGTTTTCTCCCGGCAAATTATTTGAAAGAATCAGAATTTAATTGTTTATTAGACATCGAACAGAATCCTAAAGTTACTCTCTAACCGTTGAATTTTTCTTCAGTTTTACTTAAAAGCTGAAGGATTCGTTACAAAAATAGATTTTATCCGGCATCATATGAAATTTTATGTATAAACGGCAGAATAAATAGATGTGCGGTAACAGGAGCATCCGAATTCGAAGGATGAACGGTAAGTTCCTCAATGTTTTATATACCTGTCCTTTATGCTGAGAAGATAGTCATAAGCCTCTTCATAGTTATTCCCTATTTCTCCGTCAAGTATAGCATCTTCAATTGCCTGTTTAATTTCTCCAACTGTTTTTGAAGGTTTCAGATTACAAACCTCCATTATCGTGTCTCCGCGAACAGGCGACTGGAAGGCCCTCAATTTGTCTTTTTCTTCAACCTCCCATACTTTCTTCATAACCCTTTCATAGTTCTCAAGGTACCTGTCTACTTTATCTCTGTTCTTGCTTGTTATATCAGCACGGCAAAGTGTAATCAGGTCTTCAAGATCTTCCCCCGCCGCCACAATAAGCCTTCTTATGGCGGAATCAGTAACTTCGTCTTTTGCCAGCGCAATCGGTCTGAGATGCAGCCTTACAAGTTTCTCTACATATTCAAGTTTCGAAAAGGGTAGCTTCAGCCTTTTAAATATCGATTTCATCATTCTTGCCCCCATTTCCTCGTGCCCATGAAATGTCCATCCGGTCCCCTCAACAAAACGTTTCGTCGGCGGTTTGGCTATATCATGAACAAGAGCTGCAAACCGGAGCCAGACATTGTCGGTTACCTTCGATATGTTGTCAACAACCTCGCAGGTATGCAAAAAAACATCTTTATGGTGATAATCTTTTCTCTGCTCTACTCCTCCCAGTTTGGCGGCTTCGGGGAAAATCACCTCAAGCACACCGGAATTGTATAGAAGTTTAAGTCCGACGGATGGCCGGGGGGAAGCCAGGATCTTCAGGAATTCGTCGCTGATTCTTTCTTGTGAAACAATCTTAAGCCGTTCTCTCATCTCTCCGGCTGCCTGCATTATCATATCATCTACTCTGAATCTCAGCTGCGAAGCAAATCGAAAGGCACGCATAATTCTCAGAGGATCGTCGTCAAAGGTCCTCAGAGGATCCATCGGGGTACGGATTAGCTTCTTTTTTATATCATCCAGTCCGTTGAATTCGTCTATAAGAGCCCCGAAATCTTTTTTGCCTACAGAAACGGCAAGTGTGTTGATGGTAAAGTCCCTGCGGTTTATGTCCTCTTCAAAAGTTCCGGCAATTACCTCCGGTTTACGACTCTCCCTCCGGTACGATTCCTTCCGGGCTCCGACAAACTCAAGGTCAAAGTCGCCGTATCTGAAATGGGCAGTACCGAAGTTCCTGAAAATGTCAATCTTCTTTATTCCAAGTTTTTCCGCGTATGCTTTGGCGAATAACTCGCCATCACCTACTACAAGGAAATCTATTTCATCCTTATCCCTTTTGAGAATTAAATCACGTACGAAACCCCCTACAATGAAAACATCATATTCCTGCTCTTCTGCCGTCTCCATCGCTGTCTTGATAAAAGGAAATTTTTTAAGCTCTGATTCAAAGTCTGTTATATCATTTATTAATTTATTATTACTCTTCATTAACACTCTTGGGTTCAATAGTTATAGAGTTCAAATTGTGCGCCTTGCTTCCCATCAATATAGCAATAGGCTTCAAAGGATCAATGTTGCTGAATAGAATTTTCATCGCTGCGGCAATCGGTACAGCTAGAAACATTCCGACAATTCCCCATATCCATCCCCAGAAAATTAGTGAGAAGAGGACAAAAACAGGACTAAGATCCATATGCCTTCCAAGGTAATGAGGCTCAACAAAGTTTCCCACCAGGTTGTGAACCAGGAAAAGCACAACAGCCAGTGAAATCACAGTCAGTCCGAATCCGTACTGCAGAAGCGCAATTACAATTGGTCCTATAGTAGCAATAAGAGCACCGATATTGGGAATGAAATTGAAGACAAATGTGAGTAGTCCCCACAGAAGTGCGAAATCCACATTATAAATTATCAGCACAATCGTAGCTATAATCCCTACTATCAGGCTTAGTATAGTTTTTATTATCAGATACGACTGAAGCTGAACATTAATATTTAAAAGATTTTCCTTCACCAATTTGCTTTTTTCAGAAAATGCTACCGTTAACCTTTCCTCAAATTTTTTCTTTCCCAGCATCATGAAAACCCAGAAAATAAGAGAGATAAAGAAGTCTCCAAGCATCGAAGAAAGAGAGTTGAACAAATTCTGGATCACCCCGGCTTCGAATAGTTTTTCAAACAGGGTTGAAACTTTGATCCTCCTTATATCTATTTTGAACCAGGAAGCAAACTCCCTCAGAGTTAAATCGAAGGGTTTAAGTATCTGGGCCATAAAAGTGGAAATATTATCCGAGTATGCCTGCAGTTTATCCGGTACATCTCCAACGGCGGATATAACAAGAAGACCTGTAAGATAGCCGATGATAGCAACAACAAGGAGTATGATTACAAGTGACAGCCATTTCGGAACGCCCCCCTTCCTGAGATAATCCATTAGCGGATGGAGGAGGTATGTAAGGAAGATGGCTATAGTAATAGGAACAAGTATCTCCTTTAGTGCCATAAGGATATAAACGAAGAGAACAAATGAAATGAAACCAAGGAAATACGCTGTGGCTTTCATGTGTTTTGTCACGTTTTTTTCCTGGTCCATAAAATTCACTTAAATTTTATTGAAGAAAGAATTCTGTTTCCGTTCTCATAAAGCCATTCGGCCTTATTAAAATTTTCCTGTAGTATAAAATTAAAATTTTTATCGATATCATACCTCATTGAGAGAGCCGCCATTTTCCTTGCCCTCGTAAAATCCAGATGGGAAAGCAGGTAAATAGATAGCCTGTAAACAGCGAAACTAACGGGATAACTGTCTACGGTTATTGTCTTGTTAAACTGCTCCAGGAACAGATTATAGTTCTCGCCCAGCGATCCGGCAAGATCAATCAAAACAGGAATGCTGAAGAAATCGTATGATTCCCTGTTCATTTCCGTTACTATGATGTATTTATCAACATCGCTTCCTTCAAGATATGGAACGATAAGTGAATCCGACTTCAGTAAATTCCTGCGGAGATTTGAAAGGTAATATAATGTACGATTGGGATTCTGCGAAATTATTTTGTTATAAAGTGAGTCGGCGCAGACGGAATCCCGCACTTGAGCACAAAAATCAGCCAGCCGGAACTCGATATTATAATAATAAGACGTTTTTTCGTAGTCGCCTATCCTGTTTTTGAGAAAAGATATTGCCTCGTTCTTTTCTCCGGTATTGAACAGCGAATTCGCGTAACCGGCCAGCGCGGAATAATTATTCGTCAGTTTGAGTATTTCCTTGAATACCGCGAGCGCTTCCTCATAGTTATGCTCTGCGTAGTAATTCCATGCATCGCCTAGCCTGTCTGCAACGTACCTGGGACAAACTTTATATATGATAGGTTTTCTTCCGTAATAATATTCAGCTTCATTTTTGTTTTCAACTTTGTATTCTCGTGAGATAAAGCTTAAATATTCATTACTCACCTGTTCAATATCTTTTTTATAAATTCCTTCAAAATTTGTGTCGGAATAAAGTCTCTTAAACTTCTTAATGCCGTACTTATCAATAAGGTAGCTGCAGAATGAACCAGCATAGATGTATGAGAGTCCTGAAGTCTGCCCGAAAAAGTTTAGCCCTTTAAACAGATTCTTCAGGTCTATCCTGAATCCGTTATTATATGCAAGCGAGGCCATATAATGTATATTATTCAGATCATATTCAGGGGCCCCTGCTACCGCCGCCCCTTCTATCAGGGCAGGATTAAAACCGGAGGCAACATCAAAAATGCCCCATCCGAATTCACCTGCAAAACAATGAGCGATCTCATGCCTTAACGTGCTGTTGTAATTATCGGCTATCGTAAAAACTTCTCTAAGCCAGGGCTTTGCTACATCAGCATTCTCGGAACCGAAGTATTTCTTTTTCTGGGCATCATTTTTAAATATAAAGGAAACATATTTTTCCTTCGGGTATACATTATAGAAATGTGAAAGCTGCTCATAATAATATTCGTGGCTTAGCGTAATTATCTTAATCTCGTCTCCGCTTATGCCGGGTGAAAAATAGATATCAAAATGTTCTGTTTTTACTACTTCACCCAGCACTCTCTTCAGTTTCTTCTGGGTGGTGGAATATCCGAGATCAGGTGAAAGGTAAAGAAACAGCGCGGGAATGAGTACGGATAAATAAATAATAAGCTTCTTCGATATTACAGGTTTTCTGTACCATACATATGCGCCCGCAAAAAATACAGTGCTGAAGAAAAGCAGGTTAAGCGATCGGTATATCATCAGTTTAAGATCAACTTTTACTGCTTCGTCATAAATAGTCCCCGGGAAATAAGCATAAACAGGATTATAGAAGTATATCTGTGGGTTATAATAAAGCTCAAAAAAAGTTATTGAAAGAATGGCAAGTATGATCAGGATAAATACCAGGTGCCTGAACTTTGGGGAGACTATCACCGCAAGTACAGCCGCTGCCGCCCCAACCATCACTGATGGAAGAGTTATAAAGGAATAAAAAAGCAGTCCATCCCAAACAGAGCAGCTTACTGTAAGGAGATCATGCGTTATCGAAATTATCAGCGGAAGAATCAGGAAAGGAATAAATGACAGCAGATCTTTTTTTAAAAAAGGCTTGTATTCTGCTTCACTCTTTAATACTGAAAGTGTATAAAAACCTGAAAATAATGTCAGCAATACTGCATTTAGTACCGAGAATTCGAATCCGAATACATTCGTCAAAGGAAATTCAAGGAGAAATAAATTGAATATTACAATAAGGATTAGATAAATTAGTATATAATTTTTCCAGCTGATAACGTTTTTCACCGTAGATGGGTTAATATTCCGCCCCCTGCACTCTTTCAATGTCCGCACCCAGTTCCTTTAACTTTTCTTCAATCTTCTGGTATCCCCTGTCAAGATGATAAACACGAAGAACCTCCGTTGTTCCTCGGGCCGCCAGTCCCGCCAGTACCAGAGAAGCGCTGGCTCTAAGGTCGGTCGACATCACCTTGGCTCCTTCAAGATATGCACTCCCTTTCACAACTGCGCTGTTTTCACTAACGGTGATATCAGCTCCCAGCCTTAGTAGTTCTGGCACATGTTTAAATCTGTCGATATAAATTGTATCGGTTACAGTGGCTGTCCCTGTTGAAAGGGTCATATACGCAATCCATTGAGCCTGCATATCAGTCGGGTACCCTGGAAAGATCGAAGTAGAAACATTAACAGGTATAATTTCTTCCGCTGCTTTCAGGGAGATGGAATTGCCGTTAGAGTTGATCTCACACCCGCTGTCTTCCAGTTTGGAAAGAACAGCCTGCAGGTATTTCGCCTGGATATTCTTCAGGGTAACCTCCCCGCCTGTTATTGCGCCCGCAGCCAAAAGAGTGCCTGCTTCAATCCTGTCGGGTATAGTTTCTGTTTCAACCGGTAATAGTTCATCTACGCCTTCAATCTCAAGAGTCGAGGTTCCGGTCCCGCTGATCCTGGCTCCCATCTTAATAAGGAATTCGGCAAGGTTGGTTATTTCAGGTTCCATAGCGGCATTATTTATAACGGTTGTCCCTTTTGCCAGCACAGCGGCCATAAGAGTGTTGCCTGTTGCCCCTACCGACGAGATATCAAAGTTAATTTTAGCTCCGTGGAGACGCTTTGATTTCGCGATAATATAACCTGAATCCAGTTCTATATCTGCTCCCATTTTTTCGAAGGCTTCTAGATGAAGGTTAATGGGTCTGGGTCCCCAGGCACATCCGCCCGGAAGGGATACCTTTGCGTTACCGTACCTTGCAAGCAGAGGGCCGAGCACATAGACAGATGCACGCATCTTTTTCACATGTTCATAAGGAGCCTCGAAAGAGGTTATACTTTTAGTATTAATATTAAGAGTATGATTTTTGAATGAAATTTCAGCACCAAGGTGAGACAATAGCTTGGTCATCGTGTAAACATCATTCAGTTCAGGGGTATTGGTAAGCACAGATAACCCGCCTGTAAGAAGACAAGCAGGCATTAAAGCGAGAGATGCATTTTTTGCGCCGCTCACTTCTACAACTCCCTTTAATCTCCTGCCTCCATTAATTACAAATTTATCCACTTCAACCTCACAAAAAGAAAAATTTTATGAAAAGAAATTAAGGAATAATAAATTAAAGTTTTAAGGGAAAAGAAAAGAATCAGCGAATTCAAAGCCAGGAAGGATTAACTTATTAACGCACTGCCTGCATGGTCAGCATTGTGCCGTTAAAACCGATTATAAAAATCTTATCTGTATTGGTAACGGCCGCGTCTGTCAGCGTTGCAAAGTTGCCCGACTTGGTGAGCTTCCAGTTAGCTCCCGAATCGTCTGTCACCAGTATTTCTCCCCTGCTCCCGAGGATCAGCCCGTCCTTGTTATCTACAAAATGAATAGAGTAAAGTCCTGACATTGTATTTGAAGGAACTTCATTCCATTTTTCGCCGCCATCGGTTGTTCGAAGTACAATCCCGCCGCCTCCTGATATAAATCCATTATTTTCGTCGATAAATTTGATATCTCTGAGGTAGTTATTTGTCATCTTCGGCAGCGGCTTCCACGATCTGCCTGAATTGGTTGTCTTTAATACAGTACCGTTCCAGCCTACAGCAAAGCCGGTCCTGTCATCTTTAAAATTAATACTGTAAAGAAGCTCCCTCGTTGGCGTATATACGGGATACCAGGTCCGGCCCCCGTTTAAGGTTTTCAGGATAGTTCCATGACTTCCGGCCATAAACCCGGTTCTTTTATCACTTAAAAAACATATGTCAAAAATTGATTCTTTAATGTATATTTTAAGTATCTCCCAGTTCTTTCCGCCGTCTTGTGTATATATAATAGTACCGTTATCTCCCGTGATGAAACCGTTATCCTCATCCAGAAAATAAACATCAAAGAAATTTACCCTGCTGTCGTATGTGCTCTTCTGCCAGGTTTTACCGCCATCCTCTGTCTTAAGTATTAACCCGTTAAATCCGCAGACATAGCCTATATCGGGAGTAACAAAATCTATCGAGTTAAGTGTTGTGGCTGTTGAAAGTGTAACCGGAGTCCACACCGACCTGATCACCCCCGAGGGATTGGATGTCAGAGTAGCTTCACTGCCGTCCCCATTATTCACAATGGTATTATTATCCTTGAGTAGAGTAGAAATGTTGCTGTAGAAATAATAAAACAGAACCGCTCCTATTATCAGAATAACTGTCGTTAAGGCAAATCTTCTGAAAATATGACGGGGAATTTTCCTCCGGTTTTTATAAACCACAGGTTCATCAATTTCTACAATAGTAAGATCTTCAAAAACCCTGTCTATATCCTCAAGAAAATCCTCGGCAGATAGGTATCTCTTCTGAACCGGTTTCTCCAGCGCTTTGGATATAATCCTGTCGATTTCTGGTGGTAGTCCCGGGAGATGAGTTGAAAGTCTGGCAGGAATTTTTTTAATATGGGCTTCCATTATCTCAAACTCGGTCGGATAGTCGAAGGGTGTTTTTCCTGAAAGCATTTCATAAAACGTTACGCCAAGAGAGTAAAGGTCGCTCTGTGTTGTCGGTGGTTTGCCTCTGATCTGTTCGGGACTCATATAGAAGATAGTCCCTATTTTAGTCCCTGCCTTCGTAATATCCTTTGTCTCATTAATCGACTTTGATATTCCGAAGTCCATAATCTTGGCAATACCTTCATTGCTGATAATTATATTGGAAGGTTTAAGATCTCGGTGGATAAAACCTTTTTGATGGGCGAAAGCTATTCCGCTCAGTATCTGTCTCATCACGTCCAGGGAAAATTTGAGATCAAGCCGACCCTCCCGGCGGATAATTTCCTCCAGGGTTTCGCCTTCAATATACTCCATTACGATACCGAGGGTATTATCGGCATCAGTGAATCCGTAAACAGGAATTATATTAGTATGATTAAGCTTTGCCTGGTTACGTGCCTCGCGTTTGAATCGTTCGATGAACTGGGGATTAGGTGGTTTACTTGTATTGAGAATTTTGATAGCCACGTAGCGCTCAAGCTTAAGGTCGATTGCCTTGTAGACAACCCCCATTCCGCCTTCGCCGATCACCTCGACTATCTTGTAATTCTCAATGTTCGTCCCGACCATCATTCATCCTTTTTTATTAATACGAATGAATAGTTATCCGGGGCTCCCCTGTCTTCTATTAACTTGGAAAGTTTCTCGGCTGTAAAATTTACATCATCATTGCCGATAATTTCCTCTAGTTCTTCATCATTAACCACACAGGTAACACCGTCGGAACAAACAAAGAATTTGAAATCCTCGCGGGTGTTAAGTTTAATCTTGCTCAGATCAGCTTCAACATCGGGAGTATCACCCAGCGCTTTCATAATGATGTTTCTGTTGGGATGGTTTTCGGCTTCTTTGAGGGTAAGGTATCCCTCATCAACAAGACGTTGAACAAGAGAATGATCTTTTGTAATCTGCTTGATCTTCTGATCATCGTATTTGTAAATACGTGAGTCGCCAATATGTCCCCAATAGGCAGTAGTGGCGTTTAGGAAAAGCACCTCTACAGTAGTCGCCATGCCCTTGAATGCAGGCGTCGAGGCCGACTGAGACATAATCATATTATTGGCAGCCAGAATGGCTTCCTTTATCCTTTCAAGATAATCTTTGTTATCGGACCTTATAAAGGAATTATAAATAGTCTCTACCGTCAGGCTGGAGGCAACCTCGCCTGCACGGTTCCCGCCGAGGCCGTCACATAAGATCGTTAATAACCCTTCATCAAGTTCAAATACCCCGAAAGAATCCTCATTTTCGTACCGGCGCAGCCCGGTTTTCGAGACAGAGACGTGGGTATATTTCATACTTTCCCCGTAGGACTGATTATTTGGAATAAGAAATCTGAAAATGGGACTATCCAAATTTTATTATTTAAAGAATAATTCGTGCTAACCTTAGCAATTTTCATACCTGTTTATATGCCCTCTATTGATATTGAAATAGGGATTTTTTGTACAATTTTGAAGAAAAAACAGAATGAGAGAGTTGTTTTTACCTCACTAACCGTCTAGAACTCGTTTACTTAACAATAAATTTATCAAAAATTCTTCTAAAAAAAATAAATTTAATTGAAGAGAGGCAAAGTAGTTCATTTGTCCATTTACAGACAATGCAAAATTAAGAATTATATTTTACAGAATTCAAAAATTTTTCCAGAGTATGGCTCATAAATTAAATATTATGCTGAATAATAAACCGTCAGGCACTTATTTTTAAGATAAAAAAAATAATCATCGGCCTGTCTTTCTTTTTGAAAAAAAATAATATATTTTGCGGGAAAAATAGGTGGAAATTTTTAGTAAGGGAAATACCATGGGTTACGGGGAATCTGATCAATACAACTTCCAGCAGAGCGAATACGAACAAGTATTAAGGTTATTCACAAATCTTCAGAAAGAAATTACGAAGGCTCTAAATCTTCCCGATCTTACAAGGGCGAAACTTTATGAGAAGCTCGAGGAAACAATCCTGAAGATGGAGATACGTGTAGAAAGCCTTGATATATTTTGGTCATTCATCGCCAGAGCAGAAATTGCGTATAAGGTATACGAGAATGGGAAAATTCCTCAGTCGCTTAAAAACTTTGCTAAGCTGATCTGGCAGGTACAATGCCGCGAAGAAGGCCGCCCCCTCAACTCTACACCCCCTATTCAACTTTAGTACAGAATACCCCGAACTTGGTGATCGTTAATAAGAATTATCCATTTTATTGGATCTTGTGCGAGAACGGGGACTCGAACCCCGACACCTTGCGGTACTAGATCCTAAGTCTAGCGCGTCTGCCAATTCCGCCATTCTCGCAGAATATTGAATCAATATTTACTGAAATTGGAGAACAAAAATAAAAGATTTGCCTTACAAAACAAAAGTTGGGAGCTTCGTTGAAATGATTGGAGCAGCAATGCAGGTTATTTTCAATATTTTTGTGCTTGGGCTAAAGCTATCAGGAATTTTTTTATTGCGACAAGAGTATTTTTTCAATATGTGGTTTTTCAAATGTCAGATAAAATATGTACATCAGCACCTGATTGAGAAAAATAAAAATTATCCCGGGCACAGACGCGCTTAAGATCGCTGTTCCGTATCCGCCTGCCTGCCCTACAGAATACATTGGGTTGGAAAGAAAATTATATGGTCCTTCTTTCCTGAATTCACCTATTTTTCTGCCGAGGAATAAATCTTTGTAGTAATAGATGTCTATCCCTACAATCAGGGCAGACCAGATGTTTGTGACCAGTCCGATAACCATAATTGGGATTCCTACCATCGAAAGCAGTACCTGATTTTCAAGGAATGAGGGAAATAAGATTCCGATAGATTTGTTGACGAGCAGCGTAAAACCTGAGGCACTTAGAAAAAACAGGATGGCAGTAGCTGATTTGTATAATTCATAACCAAGCTGTTCTCCGAAATTTTTCTTCAGGTGATAAGCCACTCCCCGTTTTGTAAAGCTGAAAAACAGAAAAATATACCTTACACAAAAGATCATAAAAAATATTATTAGGGAGACGGCAAAATTTATTTTATTTATAATTAAATATCTCCCGATAAATCCTGCGGCAATAATTATCAGCAGCGCTATCCTCAAAGGGGTTATTTTATCCAATAAAATGCCTGACATTGCGAACATAACAGTTACAAGTTTCCTCAACCTTTTCTTTATCATACGTTCCCTGGCCTTTTCATCTAAACCTTGCCTTGAATCATCCGTAATAAATATATTCTTAAAAATTTCATAGGCAGTGACAATAGATTTATTCTATCTCCACTATAATATTGGACACAAGACTACGATAGAAAGATCTCACCTCACCATTCCTGATATCCTGATTTCCTTATAATCACCCCTGATTAGCTCAAAACCTGTAATATGAATTATTCCCCCTTTATCATATAATTGCAACGTATTCAGAACGTTTTCAGAACGTATTCAGAACGTTTTCAGAACGTATTCAGAACGTTTTCAGAACGTTTTCAGATAGTATTTAGACGCTTTTTACCGCCCCGTTTCTTTATTAATAACGGCAAACCTTGTTGAAATAATGAGCAAATAAAATTATGTGGATTTTGTGCGGTAAGGCTATGATTAAGTGCCTCTTCAAATGGCAGAAGAGGCACTTCAGTAGAAATGAATTCCGTACAAATATTGTCCGGCAGGATTTTGTTATTTGAGAAGGATCATCTTCTTCGTTTGGGTGAAACTGCCGGAAACAATGGTGTAGTAGTAAACACCGCTCGCCAAATCAGTTGCATTGAATGTTATTTCGTGACTGCCGGCCTTTCTGAATCCGTTAACAAGTTCGGCTACTTTTTCTCCAAGAGAGTTGTAAACATTTAAATGAACAGTACCGTCCGAAGGAATACTGAAACTTATCTGGGTTGTGGGATTGAAGGGATTAGGATAGTTTTGACTTAACGAATAGTCTTCAGGCATATTTTTATTCTCCTGTATCACCGAAGTTAAAACCTGGTTCGCTGGGCGCCATAGCACACCTGTCGAGTATGTGCCGCATATCAAATTCTGTCCGCTTAAATGAAATGCTTCAACTGCGCTGGTATAACCGGTAGGCGGAAGGCCGTTGCTTATTGATGTCCAGGTATCACCATTATCATTTGATTCATAGGCATATCCATCAGCTGTTCCTGTAAGTATTGTTGAACCGTAGGCTTCAACAGTCTGCAATATTACGGAGGTTAAGCCGTTGTTCTTTAAGGACCAGTTATTTCCTCCGTCCTCAGAAACATACATTCCATCATTTGCGGCGGCAAACAGAGTTTGACCCATGGCAATTACTTTATGCGTAGACGAGTAGTTTGACAAACCCGTAGAGGATTCTATCCATGTCTGTCCGTCGTCAGTTGATTTGAATATGAAACCGGAAAACAATGTGGCTGCGTAAACATCACTTCCGATGAAAGTGAAGTTATCAATAGCCGGATCGCTGAGACTACTGCTAATAGGTGACCAGGTATTTCCATTATCGGTTGATCTGTAAGCACCTGCCGAAAAAGTTGCCGCCAGTACCGTACTACCATGTGCACCTACCGTCCTTATATAAGTATCTCTTACATTCGACATAACCCTTTGCCAGGTTGCGCCATTGTCGGTCGATCTTAATAGCCCGCTGCTTGTTGTAGCCGCGAACAGCGCCGAATCGCTTTTTGCAAGTGTACGGATGCCGTATGTATCGATGTTTGTGAATGGCTCCCAGGTTAGTCCGTCGTCGTGAGATATGAAAGCACCGCTGTCGAAAGTTCCGGCAAGAATATCTGAACCTAAATCAAGGAAAGTCCTGACACTTGTTGAATAGATTCCCTGCGCCATTCTGCTCCAGTTATCACCGTTATCTGTTGATTTGTAAACCCCATCTCCGCTTGCGGCATATAAGACATCATAAAACTTAAGGAAATCACCTATGTAAGGATTATCAAGACTCGGATCAACCGCACTCCATGTGACCCCCTGATCTGTTGATACAAAGGCTCCGTTTTTAGCTACGCCGATGAACATCTTGTCGCTATATAGGCCCATCGCATAAACTGGCGCGGGTGCAATGTTGCCAGTGATCGATGTCCAGTTATCACCCTGATCTGTTGAAACAAAAATACCATCATTGGTTCCGGCAAATACCTGCGAACGTCCTAGAGTTCCCATTGTGTGAACAGCGCCTCCCGTAATGCCTGTACTTGCATTTACCCATGTATCTCCAAGGTCATCAGATCTGTATATACCTTCATCTGTCGCTGCAAAAAGATAAGCTCCGAGAGCTGCTACTTTATTTATAAATGGGTCTGTCATCCCGGTGTCAACTCGGGTCCAGGAATTAGAATTGTCAAATGACCTGTAAACCCCGTTCATAGTACCCGCGAATAGAACCGTATCAATCTGCGTAAGAGAATAAACATTATCCGTAGTTATCCCGGCGTCCGCTTTTGTCCAGGATTCTCCATCGTCATCTGATCGGAATATTCCTTCAAACGAACAGGAATAAATTGAAAAAGGAGTAGAATAGAGATCGTAAATATAAGTCGTGGGCAGCCCTGAACTTGCGTTTGTCCAGGTGAGTCCGCTGTCAGCGCTCTTATAAACACCGGATATAGTACCGGCAAAAATTATTGAGTCATGCTCTGCGAGACATGTTGTCCCGCCGCCATCCGGTCCCGATGCCGTCTGCCATTGAGCATTTGAAACTCCAATAAAAATCAACCCCAAGAATAGTGTGAAAACAGAGAATTTGAATAATTTGTACATTGTATCTCCAGAAAATGAGAATATAGTTGATTGTTTATTATTTAGATAGAACACCTGGTTTCAATTCAGTAAAGCACAATATCAGGTAACCTGGATATATTGTGAGAGGTTATCTTTAAATTCTTTAAGAGTTAATCCGTTTGACCAGAAGGTAAAAAAGACCATCCTGAGTGAGACTGCATAGCTAGGGTGATTGACTAACATTGATGTTATACTTGGTTTAAGAGAGACCCTGTCGTTCAGCGCAAGCATTGTTATCGTGCTATCGCTGATACATAACTTCATAGTAAGATTATCTACTATCCTGATTTGCTCACCTATCTCTTCATATTTCTCCAGTGTGCTGATAAATAGATCTCTCGCTTCTCTGCTCTTAATATCGAAATACTCATAAATGCATTTGAAATCTACATTTCTTTTTAGTAATGCCTTCTCATAATCAAGGTTTTCTTCCAGGGAGAAAGAATAAGGACTTTTTGAGAAAAGGAGCAGCTCTTCCTTCGTATTATTCTGGATAGTAAGCCAACGTTCTTTAATTTGTTCACGTTCAGTTAAGATTTCAATATAGTCGAGCGGATCGGAAGTTTCAGCCTGCGCGGCTTTCAGTTCCATCAGTTCTTCCTGGAGTTTATCTGCTACGAACTTCTTCCTGTCATATTCGGTACTGATACCCTTCATAACAATATCGGGACTCATGCTCGTAAATATTTTTATTCCGTTTTTATAGCTTTCCCCTGCAAGCCCCTTCTTAACCAGATTCTGTAAAATCTCATATGTTTTTGTCCGGCTTACCGAAGTTATTTTTGCAATTTCCGCTGCGGTAAATTCATTCTTCTGCAAGAGCGCCAGGTAAACCTCAGCTTCACGCCTGGGAATATCTAAAAGTTGCAGTTTTTCAATTAAATCTTGCATTTTAGCCCAAATTTGATGTGTATCCCCTATAGGATGTTGTACCTCCATATAGGGACACACGAACTTAATAAATCACAGGTATATAGTCAACTTTGGAAATAAAAGGTGTAAAGTCAGTTGATTTTATAACCTTATCCCAATCCGGCTGCAGAGAACAATGTATTTATTTAATTAATGCATCTTCCCATAAGCATTATTCGCCTTACCCTATGTGCGGAGAAATGTTAAATTTCCACAGTTTTTATTATCTTTATAGTTCTAAAATCCAAAAAAAAGCAGGCAGGTGATGCGGTTGCATAGTCTTTGCACAATCTGTCCCCCACATCTGCGCTAAATTTTCAACTTAAATGAACCAGAGGATAAATTGGAAGTAAAAGTTAACGAAATATCTGCTTCAGAGAATGAAGTGGAAGTTACCATGTCATATGACGAAATAAAGCAGGATATCGACAGCGAAGTTAAGAAACAGGCTAAGAAGATCCAGGTGCCGGGCTTCAGGAAGGGGAAGGTTCCGATATCGATGATTAAAAAGATGTACGGTGACGCGCTGGAATATGAGGCTTCTGAAAAAGTTGCCAACAGCAGCTTCTGGAAGGTTGTTAAAGATAAGAATCTGCAGCCTATCGGTCAGCCGGTGCTCTCTGATATTAAGTTTAACCCTGGCGAGGATTTTCACTTCAAGGTTCATTATGAGGTGATCCCTCAGCTTGATGTAAAAGGATATAAAGATATTAGTTTTGACATACCTGACTTCAAGGTGAAGGAAGAGGAGATCGAACACGAGATAATGCATGTTCAAAAGGCTAATGCCTCACAGGTTGAGGAAGAGGTTGTAGGTGAGGATAACAACTATGTTATTAAACTGAACCTTCAGCGTTTAAATGATAAAGGCGAACCTTACGAAGGGAGTAAACCTGAAACATTCGATGTTGATCTTTCAAATGAGAATGTACAGAAGGATATTGTCGATAAGTCGAGGGGTAAGAAAGTAGGAGATACTTTTGAATTTACTTTTACCGACGAGCGTAAAGTAAAGAACGATAAAGAAGAAGAGGAACTGCAGAAAGAGGAGTTCCTGTACAAAGCTGAGATTACGGATATTAAGAAATACCTGCTGCCGGAGCTTAACGAGGAGTTCCTGAAAAAGATAACTGGTGATAAAATAGATAATGAGAAGGATTTCAGGGAAAACATAAGCGCCGATATTCAGCGGTATTATGATCAGAGAACTGATGAGATTACCCGCGACAAACTGATCCAGGAGATAGTCAAAGCCAACGATTTTACTCCTCCGGCTTCACTGGTGAATAACTTCTTGAGCGACCTGATCGAACGCGAAGAACAGGAAGTGAAGAAGCAGGGCTATCGGAAATATGATCGTGAGGAGGCCGCTGAACGTCTGAGGAATTATGCCGAGTATGAGGTTAAATGGTATCTTATAAAGAACGATATTGAGAAGAAAGAAAATATTGAGGTAACCGATGATGACCTTCAGGAACTTGTGAAGAAAGACGCGGAGAAAACAGGACTGCCGGAAGATAAATTGCTTAACTACTATAAATCTTCTAATTTTGCTGAAAAGCTGAGAGATCAGAAATTACTTGATTTCCTTAAAGAGAATAATAAAATTAATAAAGTGGACCCTTCGAAGTTAACAAATACTAAAACCGAGGAAACTAAATGACAAAACATCCTGAGATATATAACCAGCTGGTACCCTATGTTATCGAACAGACAGGCCGCGGTGAACGCGGGATGGATATTTTTTCCCGTCTGCTTAGGGAAAGAATTATTTTCATAGGTACCCCTATAGATGATCATATAGCAAGTCTTATTATCGCCCAGCTCATATTCCTTGAAGCTGAGGATTCGGAAAAGGACATCAATGTTTATATTAACTCGCCAGGCGGAAGTGTTACAGCGGGACTGGCAATCTACGATACAATGAAATATGTAAAGCCAGATGTAGCTACTATCTGTGTTGGTATGGCTGCCAGTATGGGCGCTATTCTGCTTGCGGGTGGAGCAGCCGGTAAACGTACCTCACTCCCTAATTCGAAGATTATGATTCATCAGCCATGGGTAGGCGGTCTGCAGGGTCAAACTTCTGATATTGAAATTCATGCAAAGGAAATGTTGAAAACCCGCGATACTCTCTACAAGATACTTGCCGACCATACTGGAAAATCTGTAGAGCAGATAACAAAGGACTGCGACCGTGATTACTTCCTCTCGGCCCAGGAGGCAAAAGACTATAAACTTATTGATAATATTATTGATAAAAGAATTCCTCTTACTGATAATAATAAAAAATAAATTTTTAAGGGATTGGGTTATCTCAATCCCTTTTCCTTCTTATATTACCTGCCGTAATTCCATTTCTTTATGCAAATGAATAAAAATGACCGCTATAAAGGCGCCGCCTTCTTAATACTCCTGGCAGCCTTTTGTTTCCCTGCCCTGCTTTCGGCTCAGCAGAACGGTGTTATAAATAAAAAGAAACATATAGTAACTGAACAGAGGGAAGCCGAATTAAGAAAAAAAGAGGATGAACAGAGGAAAATCCTTGATCGGTACCTTGATGAGTTTAGAAAGAATAAGCTTATTCCGGGAATTTCGGCTGGAGTCGCCCTTAATGGAGAAATCTTCTGGCTCGGCAATTCGGGTGTCGCCGATGTTGAAAATGGCTCACCGGTAACTGATAGTACACTCTTCAGAATAGCTTCTATTTCAAAATCTATTACTGCTGTTGCGATTATGCAGCTTGTGGAAAAAGGGAAAATTAAACTGGATAACGACGCCAGGACTTATATCCCCTCTTTCCCGAAAAAGAAATGGAAGTTCACGGTCCGGCAGCTCTTAAGCCATACTGCGGGTATTCGTAACTATTATAGGGGCGAGTTCGATGATACAAAGCATTATCCTGCCATAAGAGATGCTGTGAATATTGTAAGCGGCGATACACTCGCCTATAAACCGGGAACAAAGTATCTTTACACAACCTTTGGATATAACCTGCTGGGATTGATTATAGAAAATGCCTCCGGTCAATCGTATGCTGATTATCTTCGAAAAAATATATTCGAACCAGCATTGATGAATTCCACCATTCCTGATTACCAGCAAAGAATAATTTATCATCGCGCCGGAATGTATCAGAGAAACAGATACCGAATACTCGAAAATGCCCCTCTTGCGGATCTTAGTAATAAATATCCGGGGGGAGGACTTCTGTCAACCTCAGGAGATTTGCTCAGATTTACGGTTTCTCTTCTTGAGGGTAAACTTGTCCGACCTGAAACATTGGACTCAATGCTCGTTCCAACCAGGTTGAAAAATGGCACACTGGTTAATTACGGTCTCGGTTTTACCCTTGGGAAGGATTATGCCGGAAGGAAGTACTTTGCCCACGATGGTTATGACGGTACTTCCCTGCTGCTTGTCTATCCGGTTGAAAAACTGGCAGCCGTTGACCTTCTGAATATAAGGGACAGGAATAATGGTTCCGCGGCATTCGATCTGGCTTCAACTGTTTTGGATGATACGGTTATTTATCCTGCCGCCCTGCTTTCAGACAGATTGATGTTGGCTTACAGGTCGGGCGGTATCGATTCCGTACTTCATGAATTTAAAATAATTTCTGCGGATTCTTCCGGCAGCTATGATACATCACTAAATGAGATTTGTCTTTTCGGTTATGACCTGCTCGGTATCAATAAAACCTTTGATGCTGTGAGGTATCTTAGGTTCATATCCGGACATTTTCCTGATGAAGCTAAACCGCTTGTAGCTCTCGCTGATGCTTATTATAAAGATGGTAATATGGGCCTTGCTCTGAGACACTACAGACTCGCCTTTAAAGTAGAACGAACCAACGTATATGCAATAAGCATGATACGCAAAATCACCGGTTCTAAGTGATATGAAGTAAACCGGAAATATTTTCCTTGCATTCCTGAACTTTAGTCCACAAATTAGTGTTAATAGCTTAACAAACTAAAAAATTAAAATGATAGGACACAGATTTACGGAATTTATTCCGGAAAGCAGCGGTGAGAACCGTTTTGAAGACCTGCTGAAGATATTCCTGCAGTTATTAACTATTACCTCCGGCGATGTAAGTGAAGCACTTAACTGGATGAATGAGCTCGATAAGCAGTACAACCTTACAGATAATAATTACGGGATGGGTGACTTTATAAATGAACTCAAGGATAAAAATTATATAGAAGAAGATTCTGATAAAAATATCTTTGTGATTACTGCAAAAAGTGAACAGTCGATAAGAAAGCAGTCTCTCGAAGAGATTTTCGGGAAGTTGAAAAAATCGAAGCGGGGAAATCATAGAACACCTTACTCCGGCATCGGAGATGAGCTTACTTCAGACAGGCGTGAGTTCAGTTTCGGTGATACGATGGACCAGATTGATGTTACCAGCTCCATAAAAAATTCACAGATCAATCATGGTATTGATGATTTTAAATTGACTGAGGATGACCTGGAGGTTGAAGAAAAGGATTTCAAGGCGCTCACTTCAACAGTCCTGATGATTGATATCTCTCATTCAATGATACTCTATGGAGAGGACAGAATAACCCCTGCAAAGAAAGTGGCTATGGCGCTTTCGGAACTTATTACTACTAAATATCCAAAGGACACTCTTGATATAATTGTTTTCGGAAATGACGCATGGCCTATTGCGATAAAGGACCTCCCCTACCTGCAGGTAGGCCCTTATCACACTAACACAGTTGCGGGAATTGATCTTGCGCTGAATATACTTAGAAGAAGAAAAACATCTAACAAACAGATTTTTATGATCACGGATGGCAAGCCCACCTGCCTGAAAGAAGGTGCGCGGTATTATAAAAACAGTTTCGGACTGGATAGGAAAATTGTTAATAAAACACTCGACCAGGCTGCCAGATGCAGAAAACAGGGCATCACCATAACTACCTTTATGATTGCCCGTGATCCCTATCTTCAGCAATTTGTAAGAGAGTTTACCTCTACTAATAAAGGGCGTGCATTCTATAGCAGTCTTACGGGACTCGGAGAGTATATTTTTGAAGATTATATAAGGAACCGAAGACGCAGGATGAGATAATTTCTGCTTTCATTTTCTAATTTAAAGGAGTTTTGATGAATTTAGTTTCAATATCTACGCTTGGCGAACTAAAAAAGAGCGGTTATAAAACGCGGTCCATTAAAAATGAGCTTAGGGAGAATCTTATTTGTGCACTTCAGAAGGGCGATAATCCCTTCAAAGGTATTATAGGTTATGAGGAAACTGTTATTCCCGATTTGCAGACAGCAATTCTTTCACGGCATAATATTATACTTCTGGGCCTGCGTGGACAGGCAAAAACAAAAATAGCGCGTCTGCTGATAAATCTGCTGGATGAGTATATCCCTGTCGTAAAAGACAGCGCGCTTAACGAAGATCCTTTTAATCCAATTTCAAACGTAACAAGAGAAAGGATCAAAAAGGATGGTGACGATACAAAAATTGAATGGATGCACAGGTCTGAGCGTTATACAGAAAAGCTTGCTACTCCCGATGTTTCTGTAGCGGATCTGATAGGCGATGTCGATCCTATTAAAGCGGCAGCCCTTAAGCTTCCTTATTCGGATGAGAGGGTCATTCATTTCGGCTTGATTCCAAGGTCGCACCGGGGGGTCTTTGTAATAAATGAACTTCCCGATTTGCAGGCAAGGATACAGGTCGCTCTTTTTAATATCCTGCAGGAGAATGATATCCAGATAAGAGGATTTAAAGTGCGTCTTCCGCTCGATATACAGTTTGTGTTTACGGCTAACCCGGAGGATTATACCAACCGCGGCTCTATCGTAACTCCTTTAAAGGACAGGATAGACAGCCAGATACTTACCCACTACCCGAAGTCTATACATATCTCACGATCAATAACGGAGCAGGAAGCACGCTCGGCTGACCAGCAGAAAAGCATTGTGCATATCGATGATCTGCTTAAGGATCTCGTTGAACAGATAGCTTTTGAAGCACGTCAGAGTGAATATATAGATGCTAAAAGCGGCGTATCTGCCCGCCTCACTATCTCAGCATTCGAGAACCTGATAAGCACCGCGGAACGAAGGGCTATCATCAATAAAGAATCAGATACTTTTGCAAGGGTTTCAGATATTTACGGCGTGATTCCTTCAATTACGGGCAAAATAGAACTTGTGTATGAGGGGGAGCAGGAAGGCCCTTCCAAGGTGGCACATATTCTTATAAGCAAAGCGGTCAGGAATATTTTTGCTGAGTATTTCCCGACACCTGATAAATTGAAGAAATCGCAGGACATAAATGTATATCAGGAGATTACTAACTGGTTCAATAAAGGCAACTACGTTGATATCCTGAATGAGCTTAACGAAAAAGAATATGAGATGGCATTGAATAAAGTGCCGGGACTTTCTGAAATGGTAAAGAAATACTTCCCGAAAGCTGATAAAAAGCATCATCTTCTGCTGATGGAGTTTGTGCTGCATGGCCTTACTGAATATTCCCTGCTGAGTAAGTTTAAGATGGAAAATGGAGTAAAGTTTAAGGATATGCTCAGTTCTATGTTCACTATGTCATCTGAAGATGAGGATGATATGCCGGATGATGATACTGACTTTTACCGTTAATCGGTTCATAATAATCCGATTTTTTCGTCATTTCATTTTTGTGTAACTTCGGCTGAATGAATAAAATCATTTGGCATGAAAGAAACTTTACGAAAAAAAATAATCATTGTCGGACCAGCCTATCCCTACAGAGGCGGTCCGGCTACTTTTGTTTCCTATCTTTTTAATTCCCTAAGTTCAGGATTTGAAGTTAAAATAATTAACTATACTCTCCTCTATCCGGACTTCCTGTTTCCCGGTACAACCCAATATGATGAAAGTACAACTGCTTCCACAAAAGTACCAAGTGAAAGAATGATAAACTCTGTTTCACCTTTCAACTGGGTAAAGACTGCAAACAGGATTAAAGATGAAAAAGCCGACCTCGTTGTATTCGATTGGTGGCAGCCTTTTTTTGGCCCCTGCCATTATACTATTTCCCGTCTGCTTAAATCCCGGTATAAAGGTAGAATATTATTTATTACAGAGAATTTTATTTCGCACGAGTTCCGCTTTGTAGACAGTTTACTGACAAAGCTCGGACTAAGTAACGCCGACAGTTTTCTCGCATTATCTGATGTTGTTGCAAAGGACCTCGAAAAAATTTCTAACGGTAGGAAAATATACCGTTCTTCGCTTCCTCCTTTCGACTGCTACGTATCTGAAGGAAGCTTCGGTAGACTTAAAAGCCGGAAGGAATTGAATCTCCTCGAACACGATAAGGTTCTGTTATTTTTTGGTTACGTTAGAAAGTATAAAGGATTGGATATTCTGCTTGAGGCTATGCCCCGGGCGGTTAAACAAATCCCTGAGCTTAAACTGCTGATTGTCGGGGAGTTCTATGATGATGTTTCTTCATATCTCCGGCAAATTGAGAAGCTTGGCCTGAAAGATAATGTTGTACTGATAAATAAATTTGTTCCTAATGAGGAAGTAGGGAAATATTATGCCGCAGCCGATGTAACGGTACTCCCCTATAGGAGTGCTACACAGAGCGCTGTCCTTAATGTTTCTTATAGTTTCGGAAAGCCGGTCATTGCTTCAAAAGTAGGAGGACTGGACGAGTTCGTTTCAGACGGCTATACAGGTATTCTCGTAGAACCTGAGAACAAAGAGAATCTGACAATGGGAATCACCCGTTTTTTTAGTTCGGGTAATGAAATTGACTTCAAATCAAATATAACAGAATACCTGAAACGAAGCGACTATAACAATCTTCCTGAACTATTCGGGAAAATAATCGATGAGGCGGGTTTATGATTACCCTGCATCGCTCAGTATCAGGGATCTGATCCCACCCCGAAAATCTGACGATCACACTCGACAATTAAATACTTTATTGGCTCAGCCGGCCCAGTATACCAGTCCCATCTCAAATGGATTTATCAATAAGGGATGTTTGGGAAGCACCCGGATCGTAAATCCCTGCTGTCCCGATCTCTTTGTCTTTATGCTTCCGGTATATTTATAACTGTCATTCTTAGCCTTACGTGATTCCGATTCAAGCACGATTGTCTCATTATATTCAGGATTGTCCTGGTGGTCAACTGGTCCAAAGTAAACCTGTACTTCTACATCCTTAGGGGTAAGTTCGCCAAGGAAAAGTTCAGCAGCAATTGATAATTCTTCTCCCACAAATATGGATTTAGAGCTATCCGGGTTCTCCAGTTTGATTAGCCGGATATTACCCCAGTTCTTAACCATATTTTCTTTCCAGGCGGCGAGTTCCTTGGCGTTATTCCATTTCTTCTCAGCAAATATCTGACGTTTCTCAACGGCGGCTTTGTAATAATTTTCAAAGTATTCCTGTACCATCCGGTGAGTATTAAAATAGGGACCGAGTTTTTTCATGGAATTCTTCACCTTTTGAATCCATTCACGAGGAAGTCCGTCCTCCCCTCTTGAATAGAACAGGGGAATTATCTGTGTCTCGAGAGTATTATAGAGCTGACGCGATTCCAGTTCATCCTGGTAATCAGGATCGGTATATTCCTCGCCATTGCCTATCTTCCACCCTACTTCAGGATCAAATCCTTCATCCCACCATCCGTCAAGTACGCTGAAATTTAGTCCTCCGTTAGCTATAACCTTCATCCCGGAAGTTCCGCTGGCCTCAAGCGGGCGGCGGGGAGTATTGAGCCATACATCGCATCCTTCTACAAGGTAATGAGCTACATTAATATCATAATTTTCAATAAAGACTACCTTACGCCTGAAAGCCTCATCTTTGGATATCTCGCATATATCCTGTATTAATTTTTTACCTTCTTCGTCTTTAGGATGGGCTTTTCCAGCGATAATAAACTGAACGGGAAGGTTGCGGTTGCTTAGTATTTGGTTTAGTCTTTCGAGATTCCTGAATAATAGCGTGGCCCTTTTATAAGTTGCAAATCTTCTTGCAAAACCAATAGTCAAGGCGGTGGGATCTAGAACCTCAGAAGCAGTTGTAACTTCAGTCTGGCTGCCGCCCCTCGATTTAACCTGTTTAATCAGTCTTCTGCGTGCAAAAGCAACTAAACGTTCACGCCTTCTCTCATGAGTTCTCCAGAGTTCCTCATCCGGTATCTTATCTATTCTTTGCCAGAGACTTGGAGATGCGGGATTCTCCAGCCATTTTTCTCCGATGTATTGAACAAGAAGCTCTTCCATTTCTTTCGAAATGTGAGACCGTATGTGTACACCATTCGTAATGCTTCCTATTGGTATCTCATTAAAGGGGACTTCCCGGAAGCCGCTTACCCACATCTTCTTCGATACTTTTCCATGAAGTTTACTTACGCCGTTTATATAACCCGCGGTATTCATGGCAAGATGAGCCATATTAAAAACACTCGATTCTTTATCCCTGTATATGGTGCCAAGCGAGTAGAATTCTTTGTCTGAAATCTTTAATTCATTCCTGTAGTAATTTCCAAGATATTTTTCAACGAGTTCATTGGCAAAAACGTCAATTCCTGCTGGTACGGGAGTATGTGTTGTAAATATATTTGATGAATATCCTATTTCTTTGGCTTCGGTATAACTAATGCCGTCATTCTGAATAAGATACCTTATTCTTTCCAGAGAAAGAAAGGCCGAATGCCCTTCATTCATATGACAAACCATCGGCCTGATACCAAGAGCATGCAGTATCCTGATCCCCCCTATCCCGAGAATGATTTCCTGTTCTATTCTTGTCTCAACATTTCCGCCGTATAATGTCCTGGTGATGATTCTATCTTCCTCAGAGTTCATCATAACATTCGTGTCCATCAGATAAAGCGGAATCCTTCCAACCTGGATCTTCCATACCTGGAAAAACACTTCTCTGTTTGCAAAAGAAACAGATAGTATAAGAGGATTATTCTTATTGTCTCTTACAAGTTCCATCGGAAGGTTATCAAAATCGTTTATTTCATACCGTTCATGCTGCCAGCCGTCCGAATTCAGGTACTGCTGAAAATAACCTTCCTTATAGAGAAGACCCATCCCTATCAAGGGAATACCCAGGTCGCTTGCGGCTTTAAGATGATCACCTGCTAGAAGGCCAAGCCCTCCCGAATATGTTTGAAGACATTCGGTCAAACCGAATTCAGCGGAGAAATATATAATGTTAAATGAGGAGAAATCGTAGTTTTTCTGGTACCAGGTTTTCTCATTAAGATATTCCTGAAGCTTATTGTACACGCGCTGAAGGTGCGCAATAAACCCGTCGTCGTGGGAAACTTCTTCTAGTCTTTCCTGACTGACATTTCCTAGAATCATAACAGGATTATGATTTGTTTCGTCCCATAATTCTCGGTCAAGCCTTCTGAATAGTTCTCTTGAATCTGAATGCCAGGTCCAGTGTAAATTATAGGCTACTTCCCTCAGTTTTTCCAGGTTTGCTGGAAGTGACGGTACTACGTTGTAAGTACCCAGGAATTTATGCATACATTCTCCGTTCTCTGAATTGTCTTTCTGAAATTGAATCTTATAATATAATTAATCTGAACTGGATTTTAAATTAAGTTTAGTTGATAATATCCTTTAAACAAAAGAAAGCCGGTTTTTAATCCGGCTTTCTAAGATTTAGATTTGATGAAATACTTACTTTAGCAGGATCATTTTTCTGATTTGAGTGAAATCAGATCCGTTCATTCCGTTTGCTTTAAGCTCATAGAAATAAACGCCGCTGCCGACTTTATTTCCATGCATGTCTTCAGAATTCCATACTACCGAATGGTTCCCTGCGTTTTGCTGTGAGTTTACCAGAACATTTACAACCTCACCTAGAAGATTGTAGATAACTACTTTCACACCGGCAGTAACCGGTAAAGTGTATTCTATCCTGGTTGAAGGGTTAAACGGGTTAGGATAATTCTGTTTCAGGACGTAATCTTTCGGCATCTGTGGATTTCCTGAGTGTTCGATGCCGGTTATTCCTGCATATGAGTAAGCGAGTCCAGTTATGTTAGGATAATTAACTGAACCTATTATTGTCCCTGTTCCCGTATTTTTATCAATACTGATAAAATTATTATCCTGACTTGCTGATCCGATAACACCATACATATTCCCTGCAGGATCAAAAGCCAGATCATTGGTCAAAATATTGAACCCTGTATTGCCAATAATTGTGGATACTCCTGTCTCAGGATCTATGGTATAGATTCTGTCTTTATTTGAACCTATAGCCACAAATGCTGTGGCATAAAGGGTGTTTGTAACCAGATCAAATGCGGCGGAGTTAATCATAACATCTATCGAATCAAGAAACGTATATGAACCAGTGCCCAGGTTTATGGTATAAATTCCACCTGATTTTTGAATACCATAGAGAGTACCTGAGCTGTCAAAGGTTATTGAGTATATATTTGTTATAGGTAAATTATACATTGCGTACGCATCACCTAAAGATGAGTTTATTCTTGAAATAATTGAATTCCCGTCGATGTTTGAAACTCCATACATTAATCCTGTGTGAGGATCTATTGTTAGGGATTTAAAAACATCAATATCATCATAATCAGCATTTCCAATTAAGACGCCGGCACCGGTGAGCGTGTTGATGGTAAATAAACTTCCTTCATTAACGCTGCCCGATACAGCATAAAAATTGTCTACAACTGCAGGGTTAATTTCATAACCTCTTCCCTTTAATATAATATCCTGGAACCCTGGAGAATTTGAATTGATAGTAACTGTTTCACGGTATGGTCCCGGTTCTGTAGGATGAAAAACATATTTTATCGTAAGAGAATCATATGTACTTAGCGTAATTGGAAATGTTATATCATTTACCATATGAAATGGGCCAAGGTCAACCGGGATATCCGTAATGACCACATCTTCGCTGCCATAATTGCCCATCCCTATAGAAAGAGTATCTCCAACGTTCCCCACTTCAATGTTATGAAAGTCAAGTGAATCAGTCATCGAATTCAGGTTCGGACCATTGAACGGAACAGTTCTTATACCGCCTACCCACGTTCCCCATGTATTTGTTCCAGATGCATATTCTGTAAAAACCCAAAATTTATTCTGATCGACGGGATCAAGGTAAATACCCATATAATCACCCCATCTATTTCTATCTCCGCCATAAGTTACTACGTAATTTCCCAGACCTGCTTTCAGAGGAATACTGCCGCTAAAGGCATTTGGATCTCCATTCTTAAGAACAGAATAAAAAGCTCCTATATATTCTGTTTCACTTGAGCGGCTATATGTTAAACATACATTTCCATCTTTGTCAACTATAAGTGCGGGGAAAACATAATAATAGCCGGGAGATCCCAAAGTTATGTCGTCAATTACTGAACTGGTATTAACATTAATTTTGTAAAATGAGATGGCAGAATGAGAAGTTTGGTTAGGATTTCTGATCGCATGAACAGCCCAAAGGGTATCATTCTTAAAATAAGATCTTTCTTGTATTTGAGCGCCATTTGATGAAATTAGTGGATCTCCACCTCCCAGCTGATTGGCATTTGGCGGGGGGTAGTAAGTCGACACGAAGACATTTGTTCCGGTTATAGTAGGTGATGTTACAGCGTTAGAAATTTTGTAAAGAGCCAGAGCATTTCCACCATTCGAAGGGGCACTAATGAGATAATAATCAGAGGTATTACCAGAAGTAACAGTAGGAGATATATGCGCTACCTTACCAGAGCTGCCAGGAAGTGAAATATTCCAGAGGTCGGTAAAATGTAAAGCCCCACCCGCTGACGAGTATAAATCAGCTTTTGAAATAATTCTTATTCTGGCATATTGTAAATATCCTCCCCACTGAAACTGATTGGATGTAATATATATAGCTTGTGAATCGTATCCGACATGGGGATAATCAGCGAAGAGATTGGAATAATTATGTCCATTATAATCTCCGGGAGTCGCCCAGGCATACCATACACCTAAGGGATTCTCGTCATCAGAGACAGCAGTATAAAGAAATGATGGTGGGCCAGAAGATGCACGATGCCATACCATTACCCATCTATTAGCATAATGATCATAAATGATTTGCGGATCACCGGCTATAGGATTAGAATATAATTGAGAAAACCAATCATCAGCATTTATTGATTTAAGAAGATTACCTTGTTTGTCCCAGATTGTGAATCTACTATTTACGACGGCCACAATATGATTAGGGCCAACAGCAACATTAGGATCCGGTGGAATATAATTTGTCATTGGAATCCCTGGGAACTGATCTAACATTATTGGCGGATTTTCTAATCCACCGGGGGCTTGTATCCCTAAATTTTTATCTTCCACGTAGAAAGAATTTACCGGCTGATTAATATTCGGAAGGATTCGAGGTGGTTGGGATGTCTCGAAATCATTTTCCATGATACGCTCTTTTGGCTGAGGAATTGCAACGTTTTTAGCGAAATCATCGGTATTCAGCACAAATCCGGAAACACTTCCTGTATCTGACTGAAAAGTTACCTGCGCGGATACATAAGAGAAGGAAAAAAGTAACATTAAAAGAAAGAAGTAGAGATTCTTATATTTCATCTAACTGCCTTGGTTATTTAAAGTATAGTTGAAAAAAGCAAATTCATTATAAGCTGTTTTAAAAATAATGAAAAAATGTGAATAGTAAAAAGATATTGTCATGTAAGATTTGGGGTTAAATAAACATTGAATTCACATTCAAAACAAGAATTGAATAAATAATTATAATATTACTCAACTTTGGCTTTAAAATTCAATGCAAGAATATTATCTCTTATAGGTTCTCATTATATAGTGTGCAATGCTGTCAGCTTCTACGGGTGTAAGCCCGGGGTTCGGCATGGGGGGATATCCTGGATTTTTCTTTACCGGATTCCTGATAAAAGCTATTAGCTGGTCGATATGACCTTCATATTTGGGGAGTGTCTGCTGATATGGGGGACCTACTACCTTATGATCAAACGAATGACACGAAGAGCAGATATTCTTATATATTTGTTCACCGCTTATTGCTTTTGCTTTCGTTCCCTCCCCTGTCAGCTCAGCCATCATTTTTTCGAATTTAACGTTCATTACTGCTGTCTGCACCTCTGTAGAGTTCTGCAATACCAGCTGATCTTTCACGATCAATGCAAGTAACGTGAATAAGATCATAAAAAATACTGAGCCGCTGTGCTTTACATCTTTATTTTTTACCATCGAATAGAGCAGATGGTATGCAATGAACAAAAGAATAAGAGCGATTGTAACAAAAAAGAAAACTGATCCTGAAAGTGAGGATGATGGGAAAGCAAAAACATCTGTTATTATGAAAGCCGGTACAAGCAGAGTACCAATGAAAGTAAATCTTGTGGCTGTTTTCTTTACAAAGTCGGAGTAGGGTCCCGACTGCAGATGCTTGCCCCCTTCCCAGTAGAAAAAAGCAAAGAATATAGCGGCGCCTGTCAGCGCGAGCGACCAGGAAATAAAACTGAAAAGATGCGCCAGTACTTCCCAGGAAAACATAAGGTATATGATATTGTATTTACCCCACATTGTAGGGTAAGCAGCTACCGTTGCTGAAGAGATAAACAGCCAGATGGCAAGAAAAACAAAGATGATTCCATATCTTCCTGATTTGCCGCTGAGGCCTATATTAGCTTTGCGGAACCTTGATATTTCCCTGGCAACTCCCTCATCCTCTGGTTTGAATTCTTTTAAAGCATCATAAATTTCCATAAAAGTCATCGAATAGCGGTATGTGTATATCAAAACGAGACCAATGGCCATAAAGAAAACAGAAAAGATCAGATAAATGCTTACGTTCGAGTTTGTACCCTGAAGAAGCTGTGTATATATAAGCATTGCAGTAATTATGGGAACTATCCCGAGGATCAGCCCTATGCTTTTGTTAATTGTAAGAGTCTCAATAACATCCTTTGAAAACTTAAGGTAGATGTTGTTAGATTCCCTGAACCCTTTTGCTTTATAATAAAGTGATAATATTGTTGATCCGAACACAGCACTCAGGAATGGAATGAATAGAAATAGGATCAATATCAGGAGGTAATGCAGCAACTGAATATGCTCCGCGGATTGGGGTATAACCAGTTTATCAAGAAAATCCATTTATATATCTCACATTATTATATGTTAAAAGAATATTATAAGCTTATCGAGAGAAAGCAGTACAACTACGAGAATGGCAAAAATGTTAATTTCCCTGAATGCAGTTGTAAAATATATTCTCTCCCTGGTAAACCTTACAAGTTTGAATGAATTCCATACGAGCCAGCCGCCGGCAAGAAATAATCCGTAACCTATGAAGGGCGACTGCAGCCTTCCGAAGAATGGTATCATCAGACAGGTAACCACCGTAGCCGCAATCCATGTAAAGGTTATTCTCGCCAGCTGATCGGGATTAAATATCTGTGTAAGTGTCGGAAATCCGGCCTTCTGATAGTCTTTATCAAGAACCAGCAGAAGCAGCCAGAAATGTGGAATCTGCCAGATGAAAAAGAACGATGCTATGATCCATATCTGGGGGTCTGAAATACTCCCTCCGCCGGCAACCCAGCCTACAGCAGGCGGTATCGCTCCAACTAATGATCCGGGAATAATCGCTAACGGATTTACTTTTTTCAGAGGGGTATAAATACCATTGTACCATAATATGTTTAGTAACCCCAGTCCTAAAGCAAGCATACCTGACCCGAAATAAAGCATCAATGAGCCCGCTAGAAGCAGTATAACAGCTGTCTTCAGGGCGTAAGCGGGACTTATCCTTCCGGAAGGTATTGGTCGGTTTTTCGTCCTGTTCATCAAAGCATCTGTATTTCTCTCCTGGTAATGATTGATCACCGCTGATCCGCAGGCAAGTAATAAAATTCCCAGGGTCGGAAGTATTGCCGAAACATTTAGTTCTCCGGCCGCAGAGATAAATCCGAACAACATAGTTATTGTAACAAAAATAGTTATCCTGATCTTGGTAAGCTCCGCTAATATGTTCAGCTTTTCTTTCAAGTAATTACATTGCCTTGGTTGTATCTGTCTTTGCTGATGTTGTATCAGGCGCAGAGGCCTGAACAGTTTTTAATGAATCCTGCATTGCCTGGTTATTCAGCCAGTTATTAAAAGAATCCTGGGGCATTACAACCACTTTGCTCAGCATATGAGAATGATTTAATCCGCAGTATTCTGCGCAGAAAATATCATATATTCCTACCTTATCTGCCATAAACCAGGCCGAATTATTTCTGTTTGGAATAACATCTTTCTTTACGCGGAAAGCCGGAACAAAGAAAGAGTGGTTCACATCCCGCGAGTGGAGAAGAACCTTCACAGGTTTGTTGACGGGTACGTAAAGAGAGTCAGATGTTATACCATTGGGATATTTAAATGACCATTTCCACATCTGAGCGGTTACTTCAACATTCATCGCGTCTGCCGGTGCATCCGCCAGCTGCTTGTATCCGGCCCATCCCATCCAGAACATTATCAGAACCAGTATGGTCGGTATTATTGTCCAGGTTATTTCAAGTGGAATATTACCATGTATGTTCTTCGCCCTGGGGTTCCGTTTCCTGCTGTACCTGATTACAAAGTATATCATACTGGCCGTAATCACAACAAGAAAGAATACCGATACCGCTACTATAAAGAAAAAAGTGGTATCTGTTGAGTTTACAAAATTTGAAGCTCCGGAAAACATATATTTATCACCTTACATAAAAGGAATAATCAGCAAATAACAGAATGAATGAAATAATAACAAAGAACAGGGCTATTCCAATAAATACTCTGAAAGCTTTCTGTTCCACCCTGAGATGCATAAAAATCGTCAGCACCAGATACGACTTCACACTGGCGATAACAATTGCTGTAGTCACCGTTAACTGACCAAAATTTATTCCCGCAACAGTTACCGTTAGTCCGGTAAGTATCATCAGGGCAAGCCAGACTAATATATATATGCCGTAATTTGTAACATGTTTATCATGCTGATGCTCTGCATGTTTTTCCATCCGTCAACACCTCAGGTAATAAGATAAAATAATGGGAAAAGAAATATCCAGATGATATCTACAAGGTGCCAGTATAAACCGGCAGCTTCAAGTTTTACATAATTGTCGGGAGTGATTACACCCTTCGCTGTAAACCTGGTCATCGTGGCTATTACTATTGCACCGATAACAACGTGTAGCCCATGAAGCCCTGTCATCGTATAGTATAATCCGTAGAACAATACCTCTCCCGGCCCTTTGGATAACAATACATCACCACCCGGGTAAAGTCCCAGACTTATATGGTGCATCCATTCAAAATATTTGTTTATCATAAAGCCGGCTGCCAGCAGTATAGTCATTAACTGGAAAAATATAGAAAGTTTTATGTTTCTTTTCTGTATTGCTGCTATCGAAAGCGCCATTGTTAAACTGCTGGTCAATAGTATCGCAGTGTTGAAAGTACCTATCAGAGTATTGAGTTCTTTCGCAGCTATATGGAAATCCTGCTGATGAGTAAAGCGGTAAACAGAATATAGAAAGAACATGCCTCCGAATAACAGCAGCTCTGTAAACAGGAAGAGCCACATGCCCATCCTTGTGCCGATATCATCTCTGTGAACGTGAGTTACAGCGCTTTGTTCTAATTCACTCACTTTACCTCCTCTTCTAATATCGGTTGATCATTGTCTTTGTATTCATAAGGACCATCAGTCACTATCGGTATTTCCTCAAAGTTTTCCTGTATAGGAGGAGTGTCTACTTTCCATTCAAGTGTTTCACCTCCCCAAATGTTTTTAGTTGTAACAACAGGACCATTCCTGAGCCCTTTAAGGAGATTGCTGAACATAATTATCATCCCGGTTATTAGTATCCATGAACCCACGGTTGAGATAACATGATAAGGCTGGTACTGAGGAAGATAATCATAATATCTCCTCGGCATTCCGAGCCAGCCCATTACAAACATCGGGAAGTAAAGGGTATTGAAACCAACAAAGATTATCCAGAAAGCTACTTTTGCTGTTTTCTTATTATACATCCGCCCGAACATCTTGGGCAGCCAGTAGTGCAGGGCAGCAAAAATACCGAAACCTGTTCCGCCGAACATTACATAATGAAAATGTCCCACTATAAAGGAAGTGTCTGTTATCTGTATATCTACTGATAACGCGCCCTGTATTACCCCGGTTAATCCTCCTATAGAAAAGAGAAATATGAATGCCAGTGCATATAACATAGGCGGTTCCAGTTCAATTGAACCCTTATAAAGTGTGGCTGTCCAGTTAAATACCTTAATAGCACTTGGAATAGCTACCAGGAATGTAAGTAATGAGAATACGAACTGTCCGGTATCACTCATTCCAACAGCAAACATATGATGAGCCCATACCAGCGATCCGAATAAAGCAATGCCGATACTCGAGAAAGCGATAAATTTATAACCGAAAATCGTACGGTGTGCAAAGACAGGTATGATTTCGGATATAACACCCATCGCAGGTACTATCATTATGTATACCGCGGGGTGGGAATAAATCCAGAATAAATGCTGGAATAAAATCGGATCTCCTCCAAGCGCGGGATCGAAAAGACCAACACCGAATACCCTTTCTACTATAACAAGAAGTAATGTTATACCGATAATCGGGGTAGCAAGTATCTGGATCCAGGCCGTAGCGTATAAACTCCACGAGAAAAGAGGCATCTTGAACCAGCCCATTCCCGGAGCTCTCAACCTGTGGATTGTAGTCACAAAGTTCAATCCGGTAAGTATAGATGAAAAACCGAGTATGAACGCGGCAGACATAGTAAATATAACGTTGGTTCCTGTTCTTACGCTGTAAGGGATGTAAAAAGTCCAGCCGGTATCTGCAGGACCGCCGGGCAGCAGAATTGACAGAAGAACAAGCAGTCCTCCTGTAACATAAAGATACCACGACAGCAGGTTCAGCCTCGGAAAGGCAACATCCTTCGCCCCGATCATTATCGGAAGAAAGAAGTTACCGAATACTGCAGGAAGACCGGGTATTACAAAAAGGAAAATCATTATCACGCCGTGCAGCGTGAAGAATTCATTATACGTCTGTGCATCTACAATCGTTCTTCCCGGTGTGAGAAGTTCCAGCCTTATTAAAAATCCGAACGTAACACCGACTGCAAAAAATGACAGCAAAGCAATCAGGTAGAGTATACCAATTCTTTTATGATCGGTTGAAAGAATCCAGGCCTTAATTCCCTGGTGTTTACCTGTGTTTACCAGGTAGCTCGGATGGCCGTTCTTATTTAAAGCAGCAGCATCACTAGCCATAATTTCTACCTCTTATTTCTCTTATCTTTCTTAGGTTTTACATTTATTATAACAACAAAAACAATTACTCCAAGGAGTATGCCCGCACCAAAAATCCTCAGTATGTTAAATACATATGTCTTTCCTTGCGGATCGTAACTGAAACAGAACTGCAGTACCCTGCCGATTACAGGGGTCTTCTTCCCCTGAGCAGCTTCCAGAACTGCCATCTTAAAATCAAAAGGAAGTATTCCAAAACCTCTTGTCTCTGAATATCCCGGATAAAGATATCTGCATACTTCACCCTGAGGTGATACAAAGATCAGGGCGCCGGCATGAATGAAGTTCCTTCCGGTTCTCTTGAATCTGAAACCGGCAGCTCTTGTCAGCTCATCAATATTCAGACTGTCCCCCGTAAGAAATCTCCAGGCACTGTCGGGAATAGGTTTATTGTCAATCAGGCTGAGAAACGTCTTCTTCTTTTTAAGAGCTATCTGCGGAGTCTCGGTCTCATCCATACTTATGGATAAGATCTGATAATCCACTCCCGGCCTCAAATCAGAAATATTTGCAACGTTCGCAACTTCAGTCATTAAAGGACTGCATATCCCGGGACATTCATAATACACAAAATCTATAATAGTGGGTTTATTAATGATGTCCTTGAGCATAACTGTATTTCCATCCGAATCTGAAAACTTAAGATCCAGAGGAAGTTTTGCTCCCAGGTGCTCTTCAATATCAGCATCATTCTGTGATGCCGATAGCTGCACCGTCCCCGTTAAAATCGCAAACAATAAAATAAGTAGTGATTTCATTTTCATGCTGCCATCCTCAGGCAATGACACCTTTCAAATAATTAAATAACTCGTTCCACTCAGAATCAGAGAGGTTGAAAACCCGTCCGTTAAATCCATCCTGGTTCACATTATTAACAATTATATTAATAAATTCCTGCTCATTGTTTTTCCATGATCCGGAATTCAATAAAATCGTAATCGCCCTGTCTTTATTGCTGGTGATCTCCGTAAATAGACTTGAGCCGGTACTCTTATCGTTTTCAATCTTTTCAGCAATATCTTTAATCTCGTTTACCTTATTTTGATTTTCCTGTATGATGAGCTTCTCTGCATCCGCAACGGGAATCTGTGCTGGAATAAATCTTTTTTGGGAAAGATTGTATAATTGATCAAGCATCGTAAGGTCATCTTTTGTAGGCGGAGGTGGATCAGGAACAAAAGTGGTCCTTATATAATGAGCTAATGCAAACTTCTCCGTTGGAGAAAACTGCTGATAAGCAACCATTGCGCTTCCCTTAATACCCTCCTGCAGGGTCTGATATATACTTGTCAACTTCGGTCCGTTCACCCAGCCTTCTTTGCTGGTAAAATTTCTGGGAGATGGATTTAAACCTGTTGAAGCGGGTCCGTCACCTCTTCCGTCTGTTCCATGACAGGAAACACAGGTTGTCTGGAAAATCTTCTTTCCCACTTCAACAAGAGAGTCCGTAGGCTGCGAAAGCTTCATAACATCAGCGGCAGGAACTAACCTGGATTCCTGGATCGTTAAAACTTCAGGAGTGCTTGATGTATCTGGGACCGCAACAGGTACTTCCTGTCTTCCTATGAAATTCATCTGGCTGATATAGTATAACCCGATTCCAAGCCCTATCAGCAAAAGATATGGATACACCAGCCCGAATATTTTGCCTGGATCTTTCCTGATCTCTTCTCTTTTTTCTTTTATAAATTTTTCAAGGTTGCTCATTTTTCTTTTTCCTGGAAATTCATCGTTAGAGACTATAGTCGAGGCCTCGCTGCAGCTTGGGATCTTTTACGGGCATGAGATTATACTTATTTGTCATCATTCTGAAAATTATCATTACAAAACCTGCTACTGCCACAGGGAATACAAGATCCATCCAGCTGAAGTAAAATGCTCTTCCGGCCTGAACCATCCCCGGCATAATGACCCAGTAAAGATCAAAGAAGTGAGCTGCTAAGATCCATACAGCTACAAACTTCAGCCTCTTTGGATTCGTTTTTGCGGGGAATGACAGCAATGCGAAGAATGGTACAATAAAATGTACAATAATCAAAATTATTGAGGCATATAACCAGCCACCTTCCCAGCGGTGAAAAAACCAGGAGGTTTCTTCAGGCAGATCCGCATACCAGATCAGCATATACTGGGAGAATGCTATGTAGCCCCAGAAGGCGGTAAAGGCAAACATCATTGTACCAAGACTATAATAGTGATCATCCTTTAAGCCCGGTACCAGGTATCCGTTCTCTCTTAATAAAACTACCGCAAGGGTAAGTAGCGCTAATGCGCACCATACCGTTCCTGAAAAGTAGTAAACTCCGAAAATAGTCGAGTACCAGTGGGGTTCAAGACTCATCATCCAGTCAACACCAGTCATTGTAATCGTGATCGCAAAAATAAATATGAAGCCTGTTGATAATTTGATATTCGTCCTCGTCAATGCCTGGTCGCCGGTCTCATCCTGTCTTCTTGATCTTCTCGTAATAAGAAAATAAAATAATGTCCATACCAGGAAGATGACTATATTTCTGATCGTGAAGAAGGGAATATTCAGGTAAGCCTCTTTGGATCTAAGTACCGCATCGCTCTCAACTACAGATGTATGCGTCCAGTGAAATACATCATGCAGTGTAAAGAACAATGGAATACTTATGAGTATAATATATGGAATTGTTCCGGCAAAGAATTCGCTTATCCTTCTGAAAGGCGTGCTCCACACAGCTCCTGAAAGGTACTCAAGAGCAACCAGGAATAATGAGCCTACTCCCACGCTGATCAGGAACATAAATGAAGTTAGATAGCTGTAAGATGCTCTCTGAGGATCAATTATAAAAGCTATAATTCCCAGTACCAGTCCGATGCCAAGAAGGGCAAATCCGATGGTTAAAAATTTCTGCGGTAAAGTCCGCTTTACATATCCGGAATCATTTTTGGACATTGCTGGAAGACTCCTTTTTAATTTCCTTGATATCAGCGTCACTCGCGTTCTTAGCCCGCTGAAGAACTCTTATATAATTCACAATAGACCACCTTTCTTCACGTGTAACCTGCGCTGCGTAAGACGGCATCGCGTTCTGGCCGTTTGTTATTACGTGATAGATTCTGCCGTCCGGAAAATTGATGGCTCTTTCTGTATGAAGCGAAGGAGGACTCGGGAACTGCCCCCTGAGTCTGCTGTCTCCATCAGCATGATTGCCATGACATGGTGAGCAGAATGTGAGAAATTTCCTCTTGCCTAGTTCTATCGACTCTTTGGTAGGCAGAACAGGATTAACAAGGTATTCTTTGGGTTCCGCAATTCCCATATATGGATATGGAACAAACCCGCGGGCAACTGTGCCGTCAACCGGCTCCCTCATGCCGAACTCATCAGAAAAGAATACGCTCTTTTCCTGGGGGATAACTTTGTCCTGCTCAGACATCCAGTTATAAGGTACCATATACATAAACTTGTTAAGGGTAAAATATGTCAGCGCGGATACTCCCAGTGCAACAATAATTAAAAAAGTAATAAACTTTGCGTCGAATACCGGGTAAAATACTTTTTCCGGGAAGTACACCTTCTCAATTTCGGATGCCCCCAGACTCCTGTACAACTCCTCTACTTTATTTTCGTCAAAAAGAGGATCTTCAGCAAGAATCACCAGTCCATACCTGTCAATAGAAACATGCCTCATATACTCAGTGTCGTGCAGCGGATGGTTGTTGTAAGGCAGGTTAAAAAATGCCATGATCATTCCAAAAACTGTCGATAAAGCAGCCAGCAGCACTGTGAACTCAAAGGTAATGGGAATAAAAGCAGGGAGCGCAAAGTAGGGCTTCCCGCCTACAACCATTGGGTAATCAACTGACATTGCCCAGTACATAAAAAGCAGAATAAAAGCTGTACCTGAAAATCCGAAGAAAAGTGTAACGAATCCCAGCTTGGATCTTTTTAATCCCATCGCAGGATCCATTCCATGAAGGGGATAAGGTGTGTTTACATCGAACTTTTTATATCCCTCGCTTACAACTTTCTTTGCAGCCTTTATGATAGAATCAGGATTATCAAACAGGGCTGTAATACCGAATAATTTTTCTGTTCTATCCATTATTCATGACCTCCGTGATGAGAAGGCTGCGCACCATCTGACATTGCCTTCACCTCCGACATTGAAACTACAGGTAGTGTTTTTGTAAAAAGAATAACCAGCGTAAAGAATAAACCGAAACTTCCGGCGAGTATGCCGATATCAAAAATCGTGGGAACGAACGTTCCCCAGCTCGAAGGAAGAAAATCTCTGTGCAGTGAGGTAACAACAATTACGAATCTCTCGAACCACATACCAACGTTTACCAGTATTGCTATAACCAGCATAATAGGAACAGATCTCCTTATTTTCCTGAACCAGAATAGTTGAGGGAATAGAACATTGCAGCTCACCATTATCCAGTACGCCCACGCGAAAGGACCGAACGCACGGTTTATAAAAACAAATTGCTCTATAGGATTGCCGCTGTACCATGCCATAAAAAACTCTGTGCCGTACGCATACCCTACCATCGACCCCGTCAGCAGGATAACCTTATTCATATTATCCAGGTGGTTGATCGTAATAATGTTTTCCAGGTCGAATACTTTTCTGACGAATACAAGAACTGTAACTACCATCGCGAATCCGGAGAAGATAGCTCCGGCAACAAAGTAAGGCGGAAAAATGGTCGAGTGCCACCCGGGAAGTACTGCCACAGCAAAGTCAAAACTTACTACCGTGTGTACTGAAAGCACCAGCGGTGTCGCTAATCCTGCAAGTATCATATAAGCTTTTTCGTAATGCTGCCATTGGCGGTTGGAGTGCCTCCAGCCGAGACTGAATACTCTGTAAACCAGCTTCTTAACTTTAGATGTTGTTCGGTCGCGCAGCATTGCAAAGTCGGGAATAAGTCCTGTGTACCAGAATACCAGCGATACAGTGAAATATGTTGATACCGCGAAAACGTCCCATACCAGAGGGGATATAAAGTTCACCCATAAACTGTGCTGGTTGGGATAAGGTATCAGGTAGCCGGCTAGCCAGGGGCGGCCCACATGGATCAATGGAAAAAGTCCCGCACACATAACAGCAAAAATTGTCATTGCCTCGGCAAAGCGGGCAATACCTGTTCTCCACTTCTGCCTTAACAGGAAGAGTATTGCTGATATTAGTGTTCCTGCGTGTCCTATACCTACCCAGAAGACGAAGTTGATAATCGGAAATCCCCAGGCAACCGGCTGATCATTCCCCCACATACCGACGCCATAATAAAAACTGATTGCAAGGCAGACAGCTCCGAAGAGAAGGAAACTGACCGATACAGTGAGCGCGATCAGGTACTTTTTCGTCGGTTTAGTATCCATTGGTTTGGCTACTATCTGCTCAATCTCGGCACGGGTTAATCCGCCTTCTACTAGCTGAATCTCCCTCGAGTAGTCCACAAATGGATAATCAGTAATCTCTGGTTCTTTCAATTAAACTTCCTCCGAATGAGTATTTCTTAATTTGGCAATGTATGTTACATTGGGTCGTGTGTTCACAAAGTCGAGTACATAATATCCTAACTCGTGATTCCTGTATTTGTGGAAATCAGATTCTTTATCGTTTATATCACCGAACTTAATTGCGTTTGTGCTGCAGGCTTCCTGACAGGCGGTTTTCACATCCGAGCCTTTCAGGTTCCTGTTCTCCCTTATTGCGTCTGCCCTGGCCTCCATTATCCTCTGGATACAGAAGGTGCATTTCTCCATTACTCCGCGTGAACGGATGGTTACTTCGGGGTTGTAGAGCAGGTTGAAAAGATTGTTCTCCTGATATGAATCTCTGAAATGGTCCCTGAAATTGAAGAAGTTGAATCTTCTTACTTTGTAAGGACAGTTGTTCGAGCAGTACCTCGTACCTACACAGCGGTTGTATACCATCTGGTTTAACCCGTCAGGACTATGGGTTGTAGCCAGAACAGGACATACATTCTCGCACGGTGCATGATCACAATGCTGGCAGAGCATAGGCTGGGCGCTTACTTTCGGATCATCGATTGATCCCGAATAATAACGGTCAATCCTGAGCCAGTGCATTTCCCTTCCCTTGTCAACCTGATCCTTCCCTACTATCGGCACGTTGTTCTCTGAATGACACGCGATAACGCATTCGCCGCAGCCAAGACATTTGTTCAGATCTATTGCCATCCCCCACTTTAGTCCCGTGTATTCATATTCAGGATAAAGTGACTTATTCTCCTCTTCGCTCTCTTCACGAATAAAGCGGGGATTCTTCTTGTATTCTTCAACGGTTCCTTCACGGACTATGTGCCTTTTCTCAACAGCATCCCGTGTCAGGTCCTTATCAAATGCGTGATGTTCCTGCGCGGTTACTAGTTTATATGTGCCGCCGGATTTCTTAACCGATGCACCCGTATATATCCAGGGTGAGATACCGCCGTCTTTGGATAAAAGTTCATTCGCGTTGAACCCTACGCCTGATCCCACAATACCAACCTTCGATCTGCCGTAACCAAGTTCAATAGTTAATGTTTTATTGGCTGATCCCGGCTGCACGAATACAGGAATTTGAAGCTTCCGGTCGCCGACTTCAATATCAATAAGATCGTCGGATTTTACTCCGAGTTCTTTTGCGGTTTCGTTCGATACTGCGGCGTAATTGTCCCATGTTATTTTAGATACTGGATGGGGCAGCTCCTGCATCCAGCCGTTGTTCGCGAAGGTACCGTCTCCTGTTGCATAGCTTTCCCTTAGAACAACTGTATAACCGCCGGTATCTTTTGATTTGCTACCGGCCGATTGGAATGCAGATGTATTAAAACTTCCCGTCGATCCGGAGCCTTCGCCTGTTGATGCTATTCCGTCCTGAAGCACTCCGTACCAGAACCTCTCGAAATCCATCTCCGGCTTAAGTGAAGAATATATGTTATCCTTCCAGTTCTTCATCAGGTATTTGTGGTAGACTTTAAAATCAAATTTATCCGGCTCTCCGTTTATCCAGTTCAGCAGTATAGCTTCTTTCTGCCTTGTATCAAAGATCGGCCAAATAACCGGCTGCTGAAGTGATGAAAATCCTGTTCTTGTTTTTGCGTCTCCCCACGATTCGTATGTGTGGTTTATAGGGAGTATATAATCAGCGGGCTCGGATGATTCATTCTCGCTTTCAGTCAAACTTACAATCAGAGGAACTTTTTCCAGCCCGGCCTTATATCCAAGGTCGTCGGGCAGATGATATAAAGGATTGCTGTCGTAATGAATCACTGCGGCAACTTTTCCGTTCTTCATACTTTCAACAAGCGAGGTCCACTCCTCTTTAGAGGATAAAGGCATTACTGAATATTCCGATTGATCGGTACGGTACATCTCTTCGTTGCCGAGCAGATTATTAAGATGATTTACAGCTACCTGAACGTCTTCGGGAAGGTTATAACCTGCAAATATAATTGAACTGCCTCTGTACTTGTTCAGGTCGGCAATCATATATTTAATGGTCTTTAACGGAAGATTATACTTCTGTGCAAAAGACTCTGCTGAATTTCCCTGACCTCCGCCGCCCAGTTCACTTACAAGCATCTCTACCAGGTCATACTGTGCGTCAGGATTTAGACGCATCCTGTAATCGGCGTTGCTGCCGGTTAATGACATATTTCCTTCAACTACATAAAGCCTGCTGAAATTCTTAAGGTCAGAAACTTCCCTTCCCTCGGAAAACAACCTGGCATTCTCAACTGTATTGCCGTCTGTTCCTAGAAAATCTGATTCTAAAGCTACTATAACCTTAGCCTTATTCCATTTGATTAAAGGGAATGATCCGCTGCCGTAGCTTTTCTGCCAGGCGGAATTTTTTACTCCCTCGTTGAACAATTCATATGAATAAACCTTTGCGGACGGATACTTCGATTTTAAATCATCCAGTACTTTCTTTCCTGTAGGTGAATTAATCTTCTTCGTTATTACAGCAATTTCTTTACTTCCTGCCTTAGCAAGAGTTGAGGTAATTTCCTTATCGGCATTCGGCCAGGAAATTTTATCAATGGTTCCGCCGTTTCTCTTTCTTGGGCCCTGCAGCCTTTCGGGATCATACAGATTAAGTATGCTTGCATGCCCTTTGGAACAAAGTTTTCCTTTGCTCACAGGATGGTCAGGGTTTCCGTCAGCTTTTATCGGTCTGCCTTCACGGGTTTTTATGAGAATACCGCATGCGTTGGCGCAGGAGGTACACGTTGAGGCATAATAGTTTGCTTTGCCAAGTGTAATTTCTTCAGGCTTCTTTATATAAGGGATAATATCACCCTTGTCCCGGTAGTCGGAACAACCGGCACCTGCAAGAGCGGCTGAAGCCCCAACAAGCGCTAAAAACTTTCTCCTTGATAATCCCGGAAGTTTTAAAGGACTGAATTCATCAGTAACACCTTCTTTAAATTCATGGTGACTGGCTTCTAAAACCTTCGGGTCTCTGTATAATTCTTCCAGGCTCTGCCAGTAATTAACATCAGGAGTATTTTCTGAACCGCTGTTTTGTATATTGTCCTTATTCTCAGACATTCTTTTCACCTATTTTTGTTCTGCTGACGGCATCAGGGTCTATTGCTATCACTACTTCTTTATCCTTCTCACTCTTCCTTAAAAAAGAGAAAGGAATCGACTTAATCGCGAAGTAGCCGAATATTCCTGTACCTAAAGAGGAAAAAAACTTTTTACGATTTATTTTTTTAGGATCTGGTTTCACTGTTTCCATTTAAACTCCTGTTAACGATGACATGCCCAGCAGTTATCGGGACCTTTGGTTATACCTTTAACGTCAGGCAGACGTTCATGCGCGTTTCTATGACAATCAAGACACGCAGACATTGTAAATGAACTTACCTGCAGAACTTTATCCATATTCTTTACTTCACCATGACAATTCACGCAGTCGATCCCTTTATTAACATGAACACTGTGATTAAAGTAAGTGAAGTCCGGAGTTTTATGAATTCTTTTCCAGGGAAGTGCTTTGCCTTCATTATAATAAGCAGTCAGCTTTTGAATTTCGGGCCTGTCTTTTCGTGCGATCTTGTGACAGTTCATGCATGTATTTACCGGAGGTACCATCGCGTGCCTCGACTTCTCAACACCGGTATGGCAGTATTGACAGTCAATTTTCATCTGACCTGCATGTAGATTGTGTGAAAAGTTAATGGGCTGGGTGGGCTGGTAGCCGACCCCGTCACGCTCAGCTTTCCCCGCGAAATAGGTAATTGTAAATGAGGCAATTATGACAAAGATCGTAACCGGAACACGGATCCGAAGGGTGTAATCAAGTAAAGATTTTTTCATTAGTTATTCCTGAGATTGCAGGTTGATTTTTGCACAATAAAAAACCTAATACAGTTTATCTGCACCTGAAAAAAATCTCGTCTTCTAATTGTAGTTAAAGGTAAAAAAGTTCTCAGCGCAGCTCTGATGAGTTGTGCCAAGAGATAGTATAAATTTTACAAAGCGAATTTTTGTTAATCTCCAAACTTAAAAAATTATGCTTATAATGCAAAAAAGTTTGAATCTATAATTTTACTTTTAAATGCTATTGTTTGCTGTCTGTTAAAAGTTAATGAGGATGCACTAAATAATGCTTTCATAAGTGACTCGTGGGTATAGATTTTATGGATTATTCGGCATTTATATGGTCTTTTCTGTTGAAGTTTTCAACATCGTATAACTTCAATTAATTCTTCAATTCTACCGGCAGGCAGATCTATGACAACTCCGTCACATCCCGGCTCTAAACAAAGTACCGGTTTAATAGGTTCTATCAGATTGTAATAACCTGTTAATGAATGAAGCAGTATGTTCTACCCGGATATTAGTATTGAACTTTTTGATGCCGTATCTGATCTGAAGTATGCATCCCGGATTCCCGGTCAGTACAACCTCTGCATTTGTATTTCTTATATTCTCCATTTTCGCTTCCAGCAGTTTAAGGGAGGTGTTTGTGTGAACCAGGTTATATATCCCTGCACTTCCGCAGCAGTTTGTAGAATCTTCAAGGGCACGAAGGGTTATCCCCGGGATCTTACCTAGTATTTCTCTTGGTTCAGCATAAATTTTCTGCGTATGTACAAGGTGACAGGCATCGTGATAGGTGATGTCCTTGTCATAACTGCTTTCCATAAATGGCAGATCTGTTTCAGCCAGAAATTCAGAAATGTCTCTTACTTTAGACGAGAATTCTCTGGCGGCATCGGCATATTCGGGGTCATCTTTAAATAACTCGCCGTATTCTTTCATAAAAGCACCGCAGCCTGCCGAGTTAGAGATGAGGTAATCATATTTGTGCCGGCTGAACGCTGTAATATTTTTTTTCGCAAGTTCTCTGGCGCTCCTCATATCCCCGTTATGCGCGTTGAGCGAACCGCAGCATGCTTGATCTTTAGGGGAAATAACCAGCGCGCCCAGCTTGTTCAGAAGCTCAACCGTGTCCTTATTTACTTCTGGAAGCAGCACATCCATAAGACAGCCGGTTGAAAACGCCAGCCTGTATTTTGATTTGCCTTCAGCTTTTTTGCCTGATTCTGACTGTAAAGGGGGAGGATTGAACTCCATTATATACGCATCGCTGAACTTTTCAGGAATTTCCGGAGAAAACTGTTCTATTTCTGCAAGTCGGGGAAAAAGTTTATTGAGTATTTCTGATGAACGAAAAAGTTTCTGAATTCCTGATTGCTGGTAAAACCTGATAAGTCTCGCGGCCCCCCTCAGTCTTAGCCTGTAAGGTATTATTCTTTTAAGGAAGAATGATTTTAGGGGAGACGAAAACCCTCGATTGTCTACCTCCACCCGTGCTGTCTCTACCATCTTACCGTATTTAACTCCGGCGGGACAGGCAGTTTCGCACGCCTGGCAGTCGAGACAAAAGTTCATTTCGTAAGCGAATGCGTTAGTAATAGGCAGAACACCTTCAGCAGCCGATTTTATAAGCCTTATCCTCCCCCTCGGTGATGATGTCTCTCTGCCGGTAAGAACATAGGTTGGACATGAACTCAGGCACATTCCGCAATGAATACATTGTGTGTAAACGTCAGTCAGGTCTTTTATGTCGCTTAAAGAATTAATTTTTATAGTACCCGAAATGGTTCTTATATAATTTTTTTATCAGAGGGAAACAGTACTTCGCATTTAGGCTTTAATGAAAATATTTTTCCGGGATTAAGAATGTTATTTTCGTCAATTGAGGCCTTAATCTTCTTCATTATTTCAAGTCCCGGAATTCCTGCTGCGCTTTCAAGGAATTGTTTTTTAGCGAGTCCCGTACCATGTTCTCCGGTAATTGTACCCCCCAGCTTTATAGCCTCATTAAAGATGAACTCAAATGCCCGGTGAGCTTTTGTAATTTCATATCTGTCCCTTTCATCTGTTAAACAGGTAGGATGAATATTGCCGTCGCCGGCATGACCGAAATTTCCGAATATTACATCAAACTTGCGCGATGCTTCTTTTACTTTTTCTATCATTACTGGCAGCTCACTGCGGGGGACTGTGGCATCTTCCAGAATTGTTGTAGGTTTTTTTCTTGCAAGGGCACTGAACGCTGTTCTGCGTGCGGTTTTTAATATCTCGGCTTCTCCCCTGTCGCGGGCCGATTTCATGTATGAGCAATTGTTTTTTCTGAGTATCTGTTGAATTAAATCGGCATCCTCCTGTACCGCACTCCCCCTTCCGTCAACCTCAATCAGCAGGACCGCCTCGCTGTTAACTGGAAGTCCGATGTGCGTATAATCCTCCACGCAACTAATCGTTGTCTTATCAAGAAACTCCAGCATAGAGGGAGTAATATGCGCAGATATAATTCCGGCTACAGCACGTGCTGAATCATCCAGTTTGTCAAAGTAAGCAAGAAATGTCACCGACTCAGTCGGCTTCGGAATAAGTTTCAGCAGAATCTTCGTTATAATTCCAAGTGTTCCTTCACTTCCAACGATAAAATCTCTAAGGTTGTAACCGGCAACATCCTTCATATTTTTCCCGCCGGTTTTAAGCAGTTCGCCGTTCGGCAGTATCATCTCAATACCAAGCACGTAATTTTTTGTTACTCCGTACTTAAGCCCTCTCAACCCTCCGGCGTTATTCGCAACATTCCCTCCGATAGTGCAGACGTTAACGCTTCCCGGATCAGGAGGATAAAACAAACCTGTCTTCTCAACCTCTTTCTGAAGGAAACCTGTAATAACTCCCGGTTCAACAAGTGCAGTGAGGTTAGCAGGATCTATCTCTAAAATTTTGTTCCACCTCGTCATAACCACCACAACGGAATTTTCTACCGGAATCGCTCCGCCGCTTAATCCTGTTCCCGATCCTCTTGGAACCACTGCAAATCCTTCGCTGTTTGCAAGCTTTACCAGTTCTGCTATCTGCTCTTCGCTATCTGGAAATACTATGGCCTCTGGGGCGTGAGTTAACAATGGTGTTGCGTCATAGGAATAGGAAATTTTATCTTCGGGGGAATCGGAGAAATTTTTGGTTCCTACTATGCTTTTGATTTTCTCTTTAACAGAAGGATTCATTAATTGTCTGACTGTCAGGTTAGAATTTAACTGAGCCGTTCTATAAAACTTCCGCAAATCGTCTCAGCTTCTGATTTCGAATTAAAATTATTTCGGCTGCGGATACGTCCTCGCTGCTTCAGTCAAACGGACCCGAAATCATCAGGTATTTATTCAGCCGGTATCAGGATGCTACCCGGCTTAGAATAAGTCTCACTACCAGGGCGATAACAATCGCAGCGCCTATATATATAAGAAGAGTCTGAATTGATTTGATCGTCAATGCTGCCGTTGAGCGATATCCCCTCCATCCGCATTGTTTACACCGGTATAGTTTTAGAAAAGATATCCTCTTCACCAGTTTCTCTTTCCAGTTTCTCGAGTGCGACCTGTACACTGTCCCTGTGGCAGAGCATGAAGGACATTTTTCGAATACAGGATTTTTCCTCTGGATGAATGTAAAGGATTTCATTTTTCTTATCGACAATTCCATGGGTTAGAGTATCCGCATATGGGGAGCGTTGCAGGCTCCCCTTCATTCAATATATAAAAATATGTTTTTTTTTACTGATAATTCAATAATCGATTGTACTTCACATCACTGGATAAAACCGAGAGCGCTGCCTGGAACTGGGGATCATTATCCAGAGCTTCCTTAACCCTTCCTTCTGAACCAAGATATCTCGAGGCAAGTTCGGCTTTCAGCTCTTTTATTATTTCTGTTTTGTAAATCTTGAACTCGCTCCCGTCTATCTGCCCGAACTGATCGCTGAGCTTTTTAAGTTCTTCTTTTATGGATGAATCAAGTTTATTTTTATCAGCATCAGCAATAAGCTTGTTAACAGCTTTCTCTGCGTCAGAACTATATTGAAAGTCCGCATCCTTCAGGTAACTCTCAAAGTCAGAGAATAATTTTTTATCCTTGAGCGAACCGAAAGTCTGATCAGGATGCTTGTAGTAGTAATGGTCAGCAAACTTAAAGAACATCCCTTTTGCCAGAAGATCCTGTGTAACCCCGCCTTCTATTTTGTATTCTACAGTTGAATCGGGGGTAATACCGCCTGCGCCGTAAACGGGACGTTTATTATCTGTAAGGTATTTGCTGTTAAGTATTGAATCAGCATCGGCTATAACTTTGTTATTTTCTGCATAATTGATTTTTTGAATGCACCTGCCGCTTGGAGTATAGTATTTAGCCGTGGTAATCTTTAATGATGAATTATAGCTTAAGGGAGTAATCGTCTGCACCAGCCCTTTACCGTAAGACTTTGTTCCGATAATTACACCCCTGTCGTGATCCTGCATCGCCCCCGCAACAATCTCCGAGGCCGAAGCTGAGCCCTGGTTGATAAGCACCACCAGCTTAGCATCGCCTACAAAAGGCTCCTGGTCGGCATAATAATGATTAATATTCGTTTCATCCCTTCCCTTCGTTGTAACAATAAGATCCCCCTTGGGAAGAAACTTATCGCAGATGTCTGCGGCTACATCTAGTAGTCCTCCCGGATTCCCGCGCAGGTCAAGTACAATTGATTTAATTTCTTTCTTGGCCTTCAGTTCCTTTAGTGCATCCAGCACTTCAGAAGCGGCCGATCGGCTGAAGCTCGTGAGTTTAAGGTAAACGTTGTTGCTGTTTTCAGGTACAAACCCGTAGTAAGTAACGTTCTTTACCATAACTTCTTCCCTTATCAGGTTAAAGTTAATCGTGTCCTGTTCTTCATTCCTCACTATCTTAAGGTCAACAGCTGTTCCCGGTTCACCTTTAACCAGCTGGGAAACTTCGTCGATATTCTCGGGTGTTATGGCAACACTGTCCGCCGCAATAATTTCATCGCCTATCCTTATTCCCTGCCTCTGCGCCGAATATCCGTCAAGCACTTCAACAACTGTAACCGCACTGCCTCTTACTCCTATCGATATCCCTACGCCTCCGTACTTACCGTTTGTTATAAGGTCTATCTCATCTTTCTTATCGCCGTCTATAAAGATTGTATAGGGATCAAGCGTGTTCAGCATTCCTTCAATGCCGGCCCGCATAAACTGCTCAGGATTTATATTGTCAACGTAGTTGAGCGAAATCTCTTTATAAACCTTGCCAAACAGGTCTATGTTCTTGGAAATCTGGAAATAAACATCATCCTCGCCCGGAAAGAAGCCCGAGAATAAAAGTATTACAAGCACGCCGGCTAAATATGCTTTCCAGTTTTTCAATTTCATATTATCTGATCTCCTTCTTCTCTATAGAATTTATTTCTTCAAGAATGTCATTATGAATCTCTTCAATTGATTTCATCCCGTTAATAACTTTCATCCTGCTGCTCTTATCAGCAATAAACAGGTAGCCTGCTCTCACCCTCTCATAAAAAGATGAATCCGATACCTCAATCCTGTCAGGATCAAAATCCAGCTTCATTTTCTTCCTTCTGTCGGCTTCCTCAACAGTGATATCGATGAAGAAAGTAAGGTCGGGTATAGTCTCACCGATCGCAAGGCTGTTTATATGATTCACAGACTCAATATCTATCCCGCGGCCGAAACCCTGGTAAGCTGTAGTGGAATCATGGAATCGATCCGAAATTACATAGATTCCCCGACTAAGGGAAGGTCTAATTTTTTCCCTCACAAGCTGGGCCCGTGCTGCCGAGAATAGAAATATTTCTGTCTCCATTACCATGTGATAATTTTTCTTATCGAGCAGTATCGATCGTACAAGTTCTGATATTTCCGTACCTCCCGGCTCGCGTATTATTTCAACCTGTTTATCATGATTTATAAAATATTTTTTCAGCAGCTCTACCTGGGTGGATTTTCCGCAGAAGTCGATTCCTTCAAAGGTTATAAACATAACGGGAAGTCTCCGGATTCAATTAAATTTCTTAATGATATATCTTAACCTCTCCGGTTTGATATATTGAAGTGATGTGTTTTTGGGAACGTCCACTTTCGGCATTATGCTTCCGAGTGTATCAAGAACGATATTCCTGTAATTAACATATGCTTTTATACTGTTCTTGTCCATTCTGCCCAGCAGATCGATCCCGGCTCTTATTCCAGCTGAGATTTTGTTCGGAAGCAGTACAACCTCCCTGTCTGAAGGAAGGTCAATTATCTGCACGCTGATATCATTAAAATCCTTGTCCACTATCTTCTGAACATTCAGGTAGACATCCACCTCCCGGTCTTTGTAAATTACTCCGGGGAGATCCTCAAGCTGAACTCCTCCTTTCAGAGCATCATCCAGGTTTTCGAACAATTTCCTTTTTGTGTAAACAAAGTTAAGGTTCTTTACTACGCTCCTTGGCCCGTAAAGGGTGGTTGAATCAGGAGTCACCTCTATAGGGGTTGCAAGTCCGTACCCCGGCTTAAATTTCAGATTTAAATCGGGTACTACCGCTACCTTCTTCATAAAATCTTTTTCAACGTAGAACGATAGCGTATCGGGCGTCATATCTATTACTTCGATATCCGACGAAAGCCATTGGTTCTCACCAAGGAAATTATAAAGGTTTACGTTGATTTTGCCGCTGTCCTCTACGGAAATGGTGTAGTCTGACTTCGTACTAAGGTTAACCCCCAGGAGCTTCCATCCCTGCCCTTTAAGCTTAACTGAAATATCATCAGGAATTTTTGTCGCGGTAGAATATCCTGAGGGAAAATTCACCAGCTTCAGAGGAACATTCACCGTTGCATAGTAATCATTCGACAGCGAGATGGAGATCCATAATATTATGGAGAAGACTACTGAAAGGATTACTATGTGCAGATTTTTTTTCATCTCTTAAATATAAATAAAAAAACTCCACAGTGAAGCGGAGTTCTCTTTTTCATTAATATAAACACGGGTTCTAAATAATCTTTTTGAATAAATCCAGCAGTGCTCTTCTGTTTGCACGTGAAATCTCTCTCCCCTGTATCGGGAATTCCTCCATCTCACGCGCTGCTTTTCTCAGGTTATGCACGTTAAGTTTTTCAAGTTCTTCCATTGTCGGTCTGCCCTGCGCCTCTTCTACCCCGCCGGCAGGTTCAGCGGAAGATTTTTTTTCCGTTTTGCTCTGCTTTGCTTCCTTCGGCTCCTTAATGCCCAGCGCCTCCCGTCTTAATCTCTCAAGATGATCCGTATCCACTGTAAAAAGATTTTCATTATCCGATTCTTTTTTGGGTTTCGGTGCGCGGGTCTTAACAGGCTTTGATACCGGAGCTTTTGTTGGTAAAGGTTTGCCTGCAGATACCGGTCTCCCCGATTCTTCCTCAGTGTCCTTGGTTAATCCGCTTTCGGCGGATTCTTCTTCTTCCGGCATTGATATTTCTTCTTCTGAAACGCTTGTATCTTCAATGGCTGCTGCTTCTGACTCTCCTGCTGCTTGTTCTGCTTCAGTTTCCCCGGCTGCCGAATCGCTTCCTGCTTCTGCAGGTTCATCCTTAGGGGATGATTTCTCTGAATCGGCTTTTCTCTTCTTTTCTGGTTTCAGTTTTCTGCCTCCCCCGCTGGGATCATCATCATCCGATATTTCAGGAAAAAGAACGGTCATCTGCAAGTCAGGCTGGGGAATTACATGAATTGAAACAAGTTCTCCTACACGGGCTGCTGCTGCTGCTCCGGCATCAACGGATGCTTTCACGGCCGCAACATCTCCCACAATCTTAATTGTAATCAGAGCAGGATTGGTTACCTCTTTCCCTATCAGGGTAACGTTTGAAGTCTTCAGCATAGCATCTGCTGCTTCAATGGCCGCAACAAGACCACGGGTTTCTACCAAACCCAATGCTTTAGGCATATGCTACTTTCTTTTCGGCAGAATAGCTTCAACTTCGGTATGGGGACGCGGAATGACGTGAACTGATACCAGTTCCCCGACTCTCTGCGCAGCCGCGGCTCCGGCATCAGTTGCTGCTTTAACAGCACCAACATCTCCACGGACCATTACGGTTACATAACCGCCTCCGATTGTTTCTTTTCCCAGCAGTTCAACCTTTGCGGCTTTAACCATTGCGTCGGCGGCTTCTACGGCTCCTACCAGCCCTTTGGTTTCTATCATTCCCAGTGCGTCAAGTGACATAAACGTGCTCCCATTATTGAATTTATGATGTTCGAAAATAGCTTATAGGTTAATAAATGTCAATTTAAAGTATTAAGGTATTCCTGAAGAATTATCGCTGCCGAATTCTGATCCAGCAGCCCTTTGTCTCTTCGTTTCGATTTCTTTGTAACCGACTCAAGTATTTTCTCCCTGGCCATTACCGACGTGTACCTTTCATCCCATAGGATAATTTCTCTTTTGAATTTATTCTCAAGGTCTTTTGCAAATTTCGTAACCTGGTCAGTTATATGTGATTTGCTCCCCCCTTCGTTTAACGGAAAGCCAAGTATTATCTTTTCAACGTTTTTTTCTTCTATTACTTTTTTTAGTTCTTTCCAGAAGTTTTTGTCGTTGAGCAGAGTTTTATAGGGATAAGCAAATATTCTCAGCGGATCGCATAGGGCCAGCCCCGTCCTTTTCAGTCCGTAATCTATGCCCAGTATTCTGGCCGGTTCATTAATGTCATTCTCCGGCATCAGGCCCCTTCAAAACGTTCAACTGAATATATTCCTTTCAGTTTTTTTAGTCTCTCAATTATGCGCGAGAGATGATCCAGGTTGTGTACGTAAAGTGTTACGTTTCCTTCGAATGTTGAATCAACAGTGTTGATGTTGATCGATTTTATGTTGGTATTCTGGTACGCAACTATCGCATGTGAAATTTCGTTCAGAAGTCCCGGGGAATCCTCCCCCATAACAGTTAGTCCTGCTACAAACAGATTGTTCTCTCCCTCAGGCCACTGTACAGGAATAAGTTTGCTGGGATCATTTTCTGAGATGCGGATCAGGTTGGGACAGGTTTTCCTGTGTATCTTTATTCCTTCCCCTACTGTAATATATCCGATAACGGGATCACCCGGTATAGGGTTGCAGCATTTTGCGTATGAATAAAGAATTCCCGTTTTCTTCCCCTCAACCAGTACTCCCCCTATATCTCCTCTTGCCACATTGGCAAAACGTTCAAATTCAAGTGATGGAGCGGGAGCAGCCTCCTTTTTCTCTTCTTTGGATTTGGTGGCAGTTAAAACTTCATCAAGATTTACTTTGCCCTGGGCTATCGACTTAAAGAAGTTGCGCGTATTCTCAAATTTCAAATCGGAAGTCAGTTTTGAGAGATCGTCGGTGGTAAACGATAATTTCATCTTCTTTATTTTCTTCTCCCAGATCTCTTTACCGCCTTTTACTATATCTTCTTCTTCTTTGTTTATCCACTTCCTTACAGCTGATTTTGCCTTGTGGGTGGCTACAAATTTTATCCAGTTTTTATTGGGATGCTGGTTCTTTGAGGTGATAATCTCTACCTGGTCACCGCTGTGCAGAATGGTATCCAGAGGCACTATCCTTCCGTTTACCTTTGCTCCGATGCAGTGAAAACCTACTTTTGAGTGTATTTCGAAGGCGAAATCTACTGGCGTCGAATGAATTGGAAGTCTCCTCAGGTCTCCTTTCGGTGTGAAGACGTAAATCTCGTCCTGATAAAGGTTTAACTTGAAACTTTCAAGTAAATCTTTCCGTGCTTCGTCCCTCGAGGCATTCTCGAAGATGTCCCTTATCCAGTTAACCCAGTTCTCAAGGTCTTTGTCGCTGGCTGATTTATTCTCTTTGTACCGCCAGTGCGCTGCCACACCTTTTTCGGCTACTTCATGCATTTTGATGGTTCTGATCTGAACCTCTACTAGCCTGCCTTCGGGGCCAACTACTGTGGTATGGATCGACTGGTAATTATTGGTCTTTGGTATTGATATATAATCCTTAAATCTGTCCGGCACCGGCAGGTAAATCTGATTCACTATACCTAGAGTGGTATAGCATTCATTTGCGTTTTCAGTATCCAGGATAATTCTGATGGCAAAAAGATCGTAGATTTCCTCAAAGGGTTTGTTACGGCGTACCATCTTCCGGTAAATGGAGTAAAGATGCTTCGGTCTTCCGCTTACTTCGTATTTATATTTGTATTCATCCAGTTTCTCAAGAATCGGTTCGGAAAATTTCTTTATGTAGCTTTCACGTTCTTTTCTTTTATTTTTTACCTTATCAACCAGTTCCTCGTAGGCTTCCCTGTTAAGGTATTTAAAGGAAAGATCCTCCAGTTCCCACTTTACCCGTCCTAGTCCAAACCTGTGTGCAAAGGGAGCATATATTTCCAGGGTCTCCTGGGCTATTCTTCTCTGCTTGTCGGGATTAACAAACTCCAGTGTTCTCATATTGTGGAGCCTGTCGGCAAATTTCACCAGTATAACCCTTACATCCTTTACCATGGAGAGCAGCAGCTTTCTGTAGTTCTCCGCTACCGTAATCTCCTGCCCCTTGAATATTCCGCTTATCTTGGTAACCCCGTCTACTATCTCTGCAACCTCTTTACCGAATTCTTTAGAAAGCAGATCAAGATTCAGCTCCGTATCTTCTACTACATCGTGGAGCAGGGTGCTCGCTATGGTTATGTCATCCAGCGGCAGTTCCTGCGCTACAATTAATGCCACCTGGTAAGGATGGGTAAAATATGGCTCACCGGAAGCACGCAGATCATGCTTGTGAGCTTCGAGTGAAAACTCAAAGCTTTTCTTTATTAATGCCTCGTCTACTACCGGGAGGTTTTTTTGGCATACAACCAGCAGTTCGTCCAGCATTTTCTGATATTTCGGCTCCAGTATACCCATTAACCTGTAATTCGTTAAAAATTAAACTAATAATAACATACTATATTTATTAGAATGGTGAAAGTCAACAGACTGTAATTTCAACGACCTGTTGCAAATACCGGAGATTTTTGTGAATCCAATCCATATCGGATCGATTTTAGAGAATATTTCTTAAAATATATCGTTTGTCTTCTGGAAAAAGAAGCGTAGGTTCCTTTACATTCAGCCCTGGCCCCTCAGCTAAAATTTATTTTGCAAGGAGTAACTTTATTATTTGACTTCGCTGCCCTGATAAAAAGGTGCAGAAATAGACTCCGGAAGAATAATTCTGTGCGTCCCATACAAAATTGTGTTTACCGGGAGCAAATTCCTTTTTACTGACAAGGGTGGTGACCTTATTTCCCAGCATATCGAATATTTCAGCAGTAACCATAGAATATTCGGAAATTTCAAATGTAATGGTAGTTGATGGGTTAAAAGGATTCGGGTAACAGGATATATCAAATTGTTTTATCGGTACAGGATCATTAATTGAAGAGGGATCATCTACATATATATGGAATGTATCAGCCGCTGCCCCAAAATTATTTGCTGCGTTTATTACAATTCTAAAATCACCTTCTTCAACAGGAGTCCATTGTATCCTCCCGGTAATGCTGTCTATTGTCATACCCGATGGATATTCCAGTAAAGAAAATTTTGGCCTGGGAATTCCCCGTGCGCTGCAGTATGTCTCCAGATATGTGCCTATAAGGATACTGGTATCCTTAACACTTACACTAAAGATACCCGTATGATTTGTTAATATTACTTCATCCCCCGTAATCCAGACATTCCCGGGACTGAGAACTCGGGTTGAATAAAAATCGATCGGATATTTATATGGAGCGCTAATCCAGTTAATACCCTCATCATTTGTATAATAGATAGAACCATCTTGTCCTACTGTGTATCCCGCAGCGAGTTCATCATCAAAATCAATTGACATTAGAGTGCTGGTAGTATTAACAGACTGGTTTTCAGGGGAATAGGGGAAATTAGAAATTTCAAGAATCGTTCCGTTCGTACCAACGGCCCAAATCCGGTCTAATCGGGAGAAACATCCATCATACAAATCATAAGGGCAAGTGCTGGCAAAGGTTTGGCCGCCGTTAGTTGACTTTGCTATACACGTGCCAACACCCCAGCCGATCATATCATTAAATAAATAAAGGTCCCGAAGGTTAAGATACTCAACCATTATCCAGCTTTGTCCTCCATTGGTAGTGCGCCATACTACAAAATCATGACATCTCCAGATATTATCCTGGTCTTTCATAAAAATAGTATTTACTGGACCGAATATATTAATTCCTAGCCAGCTGCTCCCCCCGTCTGTTGTGTAAAGAAGTGTATCAGGGCTGTATGTCCATCCAAAATCGGGATTGTTAAAATAAATTTTCTTAAAGTTCTGATTTGGTAATACGTCTTTATTCTCCCAGGTAATGCCGCCATCTGAAGTTTTTAGCAGAAGGCCGTTACTTCCAGCGATCCACGCGGTATCTTCATTTATAAAAAAAATGGAATTGAACTTTTCGGATATCCCTAAATCCTGGTTAATATCATAGAATGAACCTGTCTGTGCTGAAACGGAGATGTATGTTATTAAAAAAGATAATACCAGGTAGAGATTTCTTTGCACCGCTTATTACTCCCGATTTTAATTTGCAAGATAATTAATTTCAATAAAAAAAGGTAAGTCTGTGGGATTTAAAAACTTTCCCTTTTAAGAGTCAGCAATTCAGCGATAATTTCACTGCACCTGCTGGAGATTACCTTTCACATTAAAGAGATTTAATACTTATTTAACTGTGTATATGACCCGATCTTTATTATGGGGACAAAAGTTCCCTTTTTAACACCTTAACTCTCTCCAGTCTGTTTTCAAGTTTGGAACGGACATCCTCACTTAAATTGGTTTTGAGGATTTCATCACACAGAAACAGAGCTTTTTTCTTTTCCCCCATCAGTACATCCTGCTGTGCAATCAGATGTTTCAATATTATCTCATTATAATGATTTATATTTACTGGAAGTGAATTCAGAATTTTCTTGTAGATAACAATAGCTTTCCGGTGATTAAATTCTTCATACGCTCTCCCCAGCCCCCACTCAAAGAATCTGCTCCCCGGATATTCTACAAGAGCTTCTTCAGCCAGTCCTGCGGCTTTTTCATATTTCTTCTGATCTATATATATCCATATCAGTGAGTTTACCGCAAGGTAAGTGTTATACGCTGCATGGTTTATTGCTTTCTCAAGCAGCTTTATTCCCTCTTCTCGCTCATCTACATATCCGGGAATCCAGTCGAGGAATTTTGTCTTCCTGCTCTTCCAGTATTTATAGGTACCTATAGCGATATAAGCCTCATTAAAAGTCGGGTCTTCCGCAGCCAGCTCGCTGAAATCATTTAATGCATCAGCACCGGATGATAGTGAACTCAGCCAATCGCCGTTAAGAGCTTTAAAGTACGCCAGATAGCCTTCGGATAGACTAAGAAAGTATCTGTTCCAGGGATTTTTATCGTCGGCTTTAATAAGTGAAAGCGACTGCTCTACTGAAAGTTCAAGCAGTGAATCTATTTCTGTCTCTTCATAGTCTTCCCCGTAATCATATGCCCTGGCAATCTTCACAGCGGCGGTATAAATTTTTCCGAAAGGAATTTGAGGATAATTTTTATCGAGTGTTCTGAAGGTTTTCTCAGCCGAGGTATAATCCTGCACTATTATTCTGTTTATACCGTATCTGAGTGTTGAATCAACCACAGGATCAGGATATGTCTGTGCTTTACTTAGGGTTGGTAATAATACTAAAGCCGTCAGCAGGAATATTCTAAGATTAAGCCTTTTTGATTGCGGAGCTTGTTTAACGCAGCGCAAAAGATGACCGGCAGTAAACTTTATATTTCTAAGGTCAGAGAGTGCCAAATGTTCTGTCGCCTGCATCTCCAAGCCCGGGAAGAATGTAACCGTTTTTATTGAGTTCTCTGTCCAGCGCTGTAGTGTAAAGCTCAACGTCAGGATGTTTCTTAAAAAGGTTCTTGACACCCTCGGGAGCAGAAACCAGTGAAGCAAAGGTAAAATCGCTTATCCCGTTGTCTTTAAGTTTTGAGACAGCCGCAATAACGCTTCCTCCTGTTGCCAGCATCGGATCAAGGATGATGATCTTCGTATTCTCTTTCGTAGAAGGAATCTTAAAGTAATAACTGTTGGGTTCAAGCGTCTTCTCGTTTCGTTCCATACCTATATGCCCTACCTTCGCATCAGGAATCACCTCAAGGAAACCGTTAACCATCCCAAGTCCTGCTCTCAGTATGGGTACAAGTATAATCTCCTGTAGTAGTCTGTAGCCCGTCGTTTTTTCCAGGGGGGTCTCAACTTCCACTTCCAGCATCTTAAATTTTCTGCTGATCTCTATTGCAAGTACTATTGACAGCCGGTTGACCGCGGCGCGAAAGAATTCGGGACTAGTATTTTTATCCCTCAGCTGCGTAATTTCCCTTTTAACAATTGGTGAATCAAGCAGCGTTAGATTTTTATATTCCTGTAGAAGATTTGTTGAGCTCATGTTACTTTTTATTTTACCTTTCTTCCCAAAATAGACAAAAGATTAATCAAAGGTGAAAGAGGTGGTGTGTAGTTATAATTGATTCGTCCTAATAATTCAGCCGGGGTCTTAAGTTTTATCAGCGCGCTTATTATATTGCCATATCCGGATACTTCCCTGCCGCCAAGGAATTCCGCGCCGAGGATTTGTTTATTCACTGCGTGATAAACCATCTTCCCGAATACCTGCTCGCTTCCGGGCATAACTTTAACAATGTTTGGGGCCTCTGCCTTAACGCTCTTGCAGGGTATCGAGTTCTTTTTAGCTTCTTCTTCGGTAATACCTACAGATACCTGGTACCTGCCCATTATTTTAACCGCGATGTTTTTCACTACCGGTTCCGCAAAGGCCGATCCGCCTGCAGCATTCTCTCCCGCAATGTGTGCATAATCGTGCGCAATAGTTGCCACGGGGAAGTAATCATTCTGCTTTGTAACTTCGTTGATAATTTCTATGTTGTCGCCGCAGGCCCATATATGCGCGTCGGATGTTTTGAGGTTGCGGTCTACCTTAATTCCGCCTTTGTCCGATATTTTTAGCCCTGCTTCTGCAGCAAGCTTGTTGTTCGGTGTAAAACCGACAGCGGAAATAACCAGTCCCGGCTCAAGCAGCCTGCCGTCTAAATTAATTGATCTTACGAAACCATCAGTCGTAGTAAGCGACATCTGCTTGTAACCGCCGTGGAATACTATCTTATTCTTCTTAAGCAGATCGAGGATAAGTTTACTAACCTCGGGTTCGTTATATGGAAGCGGAAGTTTTGCTTTTTCTACTACGGTAACGTCTATACCCTGCTGATGGAAAGCATCCGCGGCTTCCAGACCGATATATCCTGAACCGAATATTACAACCGAATCGATATCCTCCGTCTTAACAAATTCCTTTACTTTCTGAAGATCCTGTATATTCTTCAGCGTGAAAACGTTGGGCGAAAATTCAGGAAAACCCGGTATACTCACTGGTATAGAACCGGTGGCAAGTATAAGTGAGTCATACTTCTCATCGTATTCTTTCCTGATCCTGCCGTTGTATATTCTTATGGTTTTCTTGGCGGGGTCAAGACTTATAACTTCACAGTTGGTAAATGCTTTTACTCCTTTTTCTCTCCTGAAATCTTCGGGGGTAAAGGTTATGATCGCTTCGTAAGTTGAAATATCGCCTGACAGCACATAGGGTATCTCGCAGGTTCCGGTGGATATAAATTCACTTGATTCAAACATCAGTACTTCAGCTTCGGGATTTACCCTCTTCGCTTTGGCCGCGGCAGCAGGTCCGGCTGCGTTTCCGCCTATAACAATTATTTTCCCTGACTTGAACACTTTATCTTTATTTGTTCTTAAAACTTAATGTAAAGGGAACTCCATAAAATCCGAATAGCTCACGGATCTTGTTTTCAAGAAATCTTTTATAATGATCCGGTATATCCTTTGGATAGTTTGAGAAGAAAAGGAATACTGGATAATTGTCACCTACCTGGGTAATATATTTTATTTTTACTTCCCGGCCCGTGTGTGTTGCCGGCGGAGGATTCCGCTCAATTTCCTCAAGGAGCCTGTTGTTTAGTTCATTCGTGGGAATCTTCTTTTTCCTCTCGGCGCTTACTTCCTTGCATAGATCGATTAACTTGAAGATCCTCTGTTTCGTTAAAGCCGATATAAACATTACCGGAAAATAGCTTGTTCTTCCCAGCTTGTCTTTTATTGTTAATTCAAACTGCCTTGATGTGTTTGTGTCTTTTTCAACAAGATCCCATTTATTTACTGCAATGATTATTCCTTTTCTCCAGCGGACTGCCTCATCAATAATTTTCTGATCCTGCTTATCAAGTCCCACTACCGCGTCAATCATTACTACCGCCACATCACATTCCCCTATTGAGCGCAGCGTCCTTAGCATGGAAAAGAACTCTATGCTTTCATCAATACGCTTCTTCTTCCGCAAGCCGGCTGTATCTACAAGTATGATCTCCTCTCCGTAATATTTTAACACGGAGTCAAGACTGTCTCTTGTTGTCCCTGGAATTTCAGTTACTATGCTCCTGTCATATCCAAGAAGAGCGTTGGTAAGTGATGATTTACCAACATTCGGCCGTCCTACAACTGCAATCTTCAGCCGCGAGTCTTCCACTTCCTCCCCCATCTCAGGGAAACCATTTGTAAGATCGTCAAGGAAGTCTCCTATCTTCCGGCCCGCTATCGCCGAAACATCGTACACCGTATCCACTCCGAACTTATAGAACTCGGCGGCTAAGGGTTCATATTTTTCAGAGTCAACTTTGTTGACAAGAAGAAAGTATTTCTTACCTGAATTCCTCAAAATTGTTGCGATATTCTCATCAATAGGATTGACGCCCGCACGGCCGTCAACAAGAAAGATTATCGCGTCAGCCTGGCTTATTGCTATCTCAACCTGCTCGCGGATAGCTGTTTCAAATAAATCGCTGGAACCGGGCACATATCCGCCTGTATCCATAAGCTGAAATTTCTTCCCTGCCCACTCAGCCTCGCCGTAGTTCCTGTCACGGGTTACCCCGCTGGCGTCATCAACGATGGCCTCTCTTTTACCTACAAGCCGGTTAAAGAGCGTCGATTTTCCTACGTTCGGCCTTCCAACAATAACAACAATCGGTATTTTCATGTATATAATCTTAATAATTAGGGGTTAAAATATAAAGCTGTTCACCTTAGCATCAAAGGAGATTGAAAAGAAGCTGGAAATTGGTTGTTTCCTGGGAGAAATTCCTGGCTTTAAATTGCTGATATATTCAACAAGTGTGACAAAATGTCATACTCCCTTTTTAGCTTGGGCTTTTCCCGTAGTTATAGCGTAGGTGAAGAGTAGGTGAACTCAAAATGAGACAGTTTGAATACCTCGAAAAAACGCAATTTTTGGCTGTTTATAAATTCAACGTATGACAAAATGGCAGTGTCCCATTTCGGAAAAAAGAGGGGTTTTATTCCTAAAAATCTGAGCCAATAGAGTAGATCTCCCGCCGCTAAAATGATTTCCTGAAACTCCAAAATTACCCTAAAGTGAAACAACCTGAATACAAGATGCTGCCCTATATTTATTTATTAATAAATCCCTGGTAAGGAAATTTAGAAACTGAATTTCAGGTTCAAGGTTGGTACTAGTTCTATGTAGTCAGCATACTGCCTGTTCTCAACAGTAACACGCGCAACAAGCTCTTTATTGTAAATTGTCGTACTCCAGTATGCGTCAATGGCACTGAGGAAGTGATTTATATAAATTCCTATTACAGCTTTTGATGCCGTGTTGTAATAACTGTTAGCTGTTGCCCTCATCCCTGTGTACTCATGGAATAAAGGTGAAACATTAAACCCGAGGTCGGGTGTGTAATCAGCCCACCCCGCTCTGAACTGATGGTACTTTCCAATCATTTCATAATACTGCTGCTCGCCGTAATAGGCAAGCTGGTGAGAGAGTTCCGGATGCTGTGCTTCAACCGCATGTATATCATTAAAGTCAACTCTCTGCCATGGTTCAAGATTTGGAGTAGTCTCATCAATAGGAATATTAGCCTGGTAGTAAGAGTTAAGCCATTCAGCATAACGGACGGCACTCCAGCCGGTTGTATTTGTTACATTGTCCGCGAATTTTTCAAAAGCAGTTGTTGCGTCATTTCCCTTACGGTCATAAATGACGGCTGTTGTAATAACAGCGGCTTCAATTGCGGCAAAGATCCCCGCCTTCCAGTAGCTCCCGGCATAAACTTCGCCTGCACCCGGAAGGATTAATGAAAAGAGTGTCCCGAGCCATGGTGATTTTTTCTCCTTAAATTGAGGGTCATATTTAAGGGCTTCAACTTCTTTCCCCACAGCATTAAAGGTTATCTTATTATCCAGATTCAGGTTTCCCGATAATATCAGGTCTGAATGATTTTCCTTATTAAGGATATTCCCCTGCTGTTCACTTACACTGTTGGTTTGAGCTGATAAAAATCCGGCAGCTGTAAAAACAATAACAATAAAAAGAAAATTTCTGCTTTTCATTATACCCTCATAAAATTAGTATATCTTAAAAATCGAATCCGAATAATATTCCTCCGTAAAATCTCCATTCCTTCCCGTAGGTGATATTTTCATTATTTACTTCTCTGGTAACTTTATCAAACCCGTACGATGCGTTGAAGAAAAGGTTCGTCGGGAACAGGTAATACGAATTCATCTGCACTCTTAGCTCAACGCCGGCTCCTTTTTAAAGGTGTCAAGAGCTGGTATCTTTCCGTTCCAGGCATTGCCGAGGTCGCCGTAAAAAGCTAAGAATATTTTGTCGAGATAAATGTGTCCCAGCCTTGCGTCAATCTCTCTGAACAGAGGGAAACGGTAAGTTAAATTCAGCCAGGCAATTTCATTGCCGCTTATAGCATAAAACGGATAGGCCTTCATACCGACCAGTCCCCCTAGATAAAAATCGAAGAAGTCAGGTACCTGTGGACCAAGAATCGTTCCTCCCCGCAGCTGAGCCGTCAACGTATGAGATCTGAAAGGAAGCGGGAAATGAAGTTTGGAGTTCAGCTCAACCTTGTGAAAATTATAATCGTTGTATTTAGGCTTCAGCACTCCGTCTTCAACTGTGTATTCTCCGTCTGAGTTAAATTTGTTGAACTCATAATCGTACTGGAACTGTACCTCAGCGCCCACTGGATTAATTTCCATATCCCTCGAAGGAAGAATCAGATCGAGGTTGTATGTAAACCTGAGATCCCTCCCGATGAAATACTCATCGTTTGTTGTAGGATAAAGGAGACTAGTATTGGGAACAATAAAGCTGTTCAGTGTTGCGGTATAGCGGCTCCATATAAACCTGAACTCAACATTCTGATTCCTCGAAATTATCCTGTGCTTTGCGGCCAGGTCAACTTCAAAAAGATTGTAGGCTATATCGGTATTCACAACATCTTCGTAATGCACGTCCCCGTTAGGCAGCGTATCAACACCGAAATATATATCAGCATCCGATTTGCGGCTGATGTTATAAAGTTCCAGTGATAACTCAGGCTTTATACCCAGGTTAAACAGCAACGGCAGCTTATTGCGGTACTCGAATATCAGGAACAGATCTCTTTCCATTCTTGCATTAATAGATCCTCCCGCAAATAACGAGTATCTGTTAAGCATATCGCTCGACGACACATATACACCCGGCTTTAGTTTTTCAATAAAGCTGTTTCCCGTGTTGTAGTTGTCAAACCTGAGGAAAGGGAAAAAAGATAATCTTGAGAACGCGCCGCTGTATTTTTCCTCCTTGTAATCAGGAGTTTCGTAATCGTTATAATTTCTTAAATGGTTTATATCAAATTTGGCTAAGTCGCCTTTCGGTTTGTCCGTTCCTAAAGGAGGATTATCTGTCCATACGTACTTTTCATTTTTTTCTACTTTCGACTGCTCCGCGGGAGTGATCTTAAAAATTTTATAACCTGTTGAAGTATAACCTGAGTAAAGTATGGTGCCGTCATCAGATACCGAAGGCATAAACGCGCCGCCCAGTACGTTGGTCAGCCTTGTCTTCTCGCCTGTCGAAGGATTGTATTTATAGATGTTGAATATTCCGGTTTCATCCGATGAATAGATCAGGTCGCCGTCCGGAGCAAAATCAGGATTCCTTTCATCCCCCGGCGTGGCAATCACGTTTTTATAATTGCTTCCATTCGTGTCAACCCGTGCAATGTCTCTTCCATGTGTGTAGGAATAGTCGAATACAATATAAGAGTCATCGTTTGAAAACTTAGGATTATAAACCTGTTCCCCGTTCTCAAAGAACGTGAGTCTTTTAAAATTCTTACCGTCTATATCGACAATACCGAGATTCGTGGTTCCGTCTTTCTGAAACAGGAATACTATTTTCTTGCCGTCGTGTGATACATCAGGCTGGTTTGCCCGCAGATCATGCGTAAGCCTTGTCTCCTCATCTTTATCTATATCGTAAACGTAAAGATCATGCACATTATACCAGTTGGGATTCTCGTCGGTCAGCTTTGCGTATATAATCTTATTCTCATTTCCTACCCAGCCCATCGTTGACCTTACGCCTGTCACCAGTTCCCTGTCTTCACCGGTCCCGTCGTGCAGATAAATTCCGGCGGGTGCGAAATAGTCAGAAGATTTATTAGAAATGTAAATGTACTTTTTCCCGTCTTTCGACCAGGTCGGATAGAAGTTGCCGAATCCTTCTTCAGCCGCAAGGTCGCCTGTTACAAGATTGTCGAGTACTTCAGCCGAACGCTTTTTGTAATCTGCTGTTAAATAATTCTTCCATTCATTATATATTTCATCACCGTCTTTCCCGAGTACATCTTTGAAGGCCGCGTCTATCGTAAAGTTTGTAAGTTTGCTTAGCGCGTGTGTAATCTCTTTAAGCTTTTCCTCACCGTATTGCTGCGAAATATACCGTGTCAGTGCAAATCCGGCGTTGTAAACTGATTCATTGCCTAAACTCGTTTTTCCGAACTCACCCATCTCATTCCAGGTAAGCATATTCCCGTTCAGAGCGTATTCCCTCAGTATCATATCCCTGTGGGTATCCCACTGATCGTAGTTAAACTCTTTCCTCATATACTGCGCGGTTCCTTCAGCAAACCAGGCGGGCATATTAACAGAAGAAAGCGGGTATGAAACTATTACATTCGGATAGCCGTAAAGTATATCAGGTCTTCTCTCGTCTTCATAATTCAGTAGCTGCAGGAATACGGCCGGTACGCTACGGCTCATCTTCATGGATGATTGGATCTGTACCATATGTGTAAATTCATGGGAGATAACGTTTCTAAGCCAGTTGTGCGCACCGCGGAGATCGAAATCCAGTGCGCTCGTCCATATCTCAATTTTGTTGTCAAAGAAATATGTCGCTCCGTTTGAATAATCGTCAATGTCCTTTATAACAAAATGAACCGTACCTGGCTCGTAATCATACAAGGATGTAATGGGTCCCCAGACCTCATCGGCAATCTTGCATACTACCCGCGCGGTTCTTTCAGCACCTTCGTGGAAGTGAACCTGTACGTGCTTCCCCTTGATAGTATACCAGTTAAGTTCGGGATGGAATTCCGTAAACTGGCCGAAGGCTGAAATACTTAATAAAAATACGAACGTAAGAGAAAGATATATTTTCATATAAAGTTTAATTCTTTTTTGGATTTAACTGAACAGACAAACCGCATTACTTACATCAGGAATATTGATGAGTCGTTAGAAGTTTTTCAGATACTATCCTCGAAGTTGAAGTGTTACAAAAATTATTTCACTACCGCAATCTTTATGATTTTGGAATCGGTTTTCCCGCTGACGCCGGTAACCTCAATCCTTGCCAGGTATACGCCGCTCTGAATGTCGCCTACATTCCATAACGTCTCGTTATCCAGCCCGCCCTGCGCGTTATCATTAAGCTCCGCAACATAGTCACCCGCCAGATCGAATATCTTAATATTTATCTTTGCGTCCTCTGAAACATAGTATCTTATGTAGGTCTCTCCGTCGTAAACGGGATTAGGATAATTATAGGCTCTGTCGGCCGGGAAAAATCCCGCTGCCGCGTTCTGCCCCGATGCTGCATTAACAAATCCGCTGTTGTCGGTACCGCCGTATTCTCCTCCCCATATAATCCGGCCCTCTGTCAACCCGATATTCCACGCCGACAAATTCATATCGCCGTTAAAAGCTGCAAGGGAGATTTTCCCGTTATCTGTATATAACACAGGATATGCGGAAAGTTCAGTACCGGAAGAAATCGGGAATCCGTAAACTGTTTTGCCGGTTCCTCCGTCAATCGCAAAAATCCTCCCGTCAACGGTTGAAGCAATTATTTCAGCGTTGTCATCACCTTCGAAATCTGCCGCCAGAATATCACTGGTGAAGTCCTGGTTGTCGGGGTCTTTAAAAGGAAAATTATCGGCAAGCGATCCGTTCAGGTTCCTTGCTTCAATGGTTTCTCCGCTGTTGTATATTATATAGTTTCCGCCGTCCCGTTTCAGGTCAGCAACTGCAAAAGAATTTAATTCCGAAGTTCCGGGTACGTTCCAGTGGTTTATTACTTCGCTTCCGGAAATAACATAGAAGTTCCTGCTGCTGGTCAGCACAACGGAGATGTACTCGCCTTTTCCGTTCTTTGTAACAGCCAGTTTCACGGGTGTCTCGTCCTTAAAACTTACGCTGTTTCCGTTGTTATCCTGGTAGCCTTTGTAAGATACCGTCCTGTTCACCGATGAAAATATTGCGGCTATATAACTGCCGTCTGCCGCAGCCTGCTTTACGGTAAGCTCCGGACCGAATTCAAGACTGTCCTGAAATGTCATCGGCGTGTTCGGAAGTGCTGCGGGTTTGATCATCATGATCTTGCCGTCAGACGTTCCTGCCAGTATCTGAGGCTCCTGGGTATCGGGAAGATATCTTACCACCGGGGCTGTTGTAAAACTGCCGGGACCAAGGGTTGAAGTTAAGGGAGTTGTGCCGTCTGTTAGATATTCCGCTATGTAATGCTGCCGGGTACCGACAATATGCTGAACGTTTTGAACATTGAAGGCGGCCATTTTAGTTGTCGATAGTCCTCCAATGTAAGGCATAGCTTCACTACCATCGCCGTTCAGGAAGTAAACCAGTGAATCCGCCTGCAGGGCAAATGTAAAATATTCCCCGGGGGCGGTTAAATAAAATTGGCTGCCTGCATACCCTGTGTTCCTCGAAAACAAAGGGACAATTGTGGAGTCGCCGTAAGTTATTCTGAAGCTCATCTTATTGCTTATATCGGAAAAGCCCGCCATAGTAATAAGACTGTTAGCTCCCGAATTTGTAACTGCCGGTGGCCTTGTATCTTTTGAAAACCTGTTCTGATATAACTCAGCAGGATTGCTGCTGTACCAGAAATCTTCGGGACCACCCTCTCCTATTACCACATCACCGAATACAGTGGTAAACTGTTCTCCTATATCCTGCACTCCATCGGCTTCTTCTACATCAACGCCGCGGTCATATTTATCAGTATTTATTTTATTGGAGGCAATTTTAGCGTCTATAACATTCTGATCTATATGCCATATTACAATGCCGTTGCCGGGTAGCGCCCAGTCAAACTCATCCACATCTGTAACAACACCATCCACCGAATCTACGTCGTAGCTGTAATATCCTGTCGTATCCTTTGTAAAAGTTCTTGTAAATGTACTTCCGTTAACCTGATAGGTTATTATTGAACCGTTATGGTCAGCATCTCTTTCCCTGTTCTCAACAAGATAATATTCTGTTGAATTTATAGGTACTTTCAGTATAGTAGTGTCACTTAACCCGGCTGCCTGATCAGCGGTAATATTCACAGAATAGTTTCCGGGATTCACTTCAACCGGCTGAGCCCATCCGAGAAATATTTTCTCCCATGCCGATGGCTGCGGCGGATAAATTCCGTTGTATGCGAAGATCGACTGCCCGTCCATTAAACCAAACCTGCCGATGGCGCTTAAACCTGTCTCGGTATCGAAGAGATCAGGAAGTCCAAGATGACTTCCAACGCTTGCGGCGAGAAGCCCGTTTATGGATACCTGGAATAAAACAGACCCGCCGATTGTTTCGATTTCACGGTTTTCTGTTTCAGGGATGATCATGCTGTTCTTAATATTGTAGCTGCCTCCTGATACAGGGAATCCTGAAAAGTCGGAACCAAATATATTCTGCAGCGCGTCAAAACTAAGGTAAACTGACGGCAGATCATTTTCATTCCCTATGCTGCCCGGAAGTGAAATATCCCGCCCTACTCCTGCGTGAAAAATCGTAAAGATATCATAGTCTGAAAAATTAAAACCGGGATTCATTTCATCCGCCTTCTGCCAGACCTCCTGCGAGAAATCTGCTAGAGCGGTAAAATCATCTGAATTATTCGGAGGTGAATAATTTCTCATAGTCTGCGATACTGAGAATGTGTCCGGCAGAACTGTGTATTGTATGAATAGCTGCCCGTTGGATACTTTTTCAAAGTAATTCTTAAGGAATTTTAAGTGGGCTTCAAAATATGGTTTATCGTGAGGTAAAGGATCTAATATAGTGTTTCCATAATCCTGTGAATAAATAGAACCGAACTTTCCGTTTCCGAATGTTGTTCCGTCGCGGTCATTCTGAAAGCTGACCATTACAGCAAGGATTTTTAATGTATCTCCGGCCGTAATCTTCGCCGGGCTGGAAGGTGGAAAAGGATTTAGCTTTCCAATAAATGTTTGGGCAGTTAAACTGCCCAAACTAAATACAACGAGAAAAATTAACGGGAATATTCTATGCATAAGAGATTAAATTCCCCTTGGCAGTCCATGACCGCTTTCGGGAACTCCTCCCCATCCTATCAGCACACTGAATCTTAAGGTATTTGACAACGGGTGATTCTCTCCGCCCTTGAATACGTCGGTGGTAATATAACTGAAATCGAATCCATATATATCGTACCTTATTCCTGCGCCGAAGGTTATGAATTTCCTGTTTCCGTAAGAAGGATCCTCGTAAAAGTATCCGGTCCTTAAAGCAAAAAGAAAATCTCCGGGCTCGCCATACCAGTATTCAAGTCCCATCGAAGTAACAATGTCTCTCAGCTCTTCCTTAAAAGGCTGGTCACCCCAGGCTGTAAATATCGCCTGGTAGAACTCTTTAGAATTACCGGAACTGTCCCTGCTTACAAGCAGCTTGCTGAAATCAAGGGTATAGGTTAAAGAATTAAATTCATCTTCAAATATTCTGTAAGCAAAACCCAGCCTGAAGTTTGTGGGTATTGGATCTGCCTGTGCCTGATCTATGTAATAGATTTTGGGACCAAGGTTGCTCAGGTTCGCGCCCACGCTGAATTTATTGCCGATATCTTCGTTAATAAAAGGAAGAACCAGTTTTGCGGGTCTCCACATTGCCGCGATATCAAAACTTACCGAAGTCGCTACGCCTTTACCCTGCTCATCGCCTGCTCCTTTATCAGCAAGACGGCTGTGGATAATCCTGAAGTTAAATCCAAGTCCCCAGTCGGGTGAAAGCTTGGTGGCATAGCCTAGAGTAAGCGCTGCGTCAAATGATCGGAACGTTCCGATTACTTCGGGACCGCCCTCACCGGTACGTGCAAATTCTCCGAAATTCATATAAGTAATGCTCGCGGATACTGTACCGCTCAGATCTTCCATATATTCCCTGTAGGTCAGGTAATCATAGAAGAGATCAAGATTGAACTGAGGCAGCCAGTTACTGTGAGTAATACTCAGCTCGGTTCCGGTCTGAAATGCTAGACCGGCCGGGTTCCAGAAAATTGCTGCGGAATTATCAGCGAGTCCTCCGCCGGATTCACCCAAACCGCCCGCTCTCGAATCAGGGGCTAACAGCAGAAATGGAACAGCGGCTTCACCTTGCGCATGCGTAACTTGTTGCATTCCCATAAACATAACGCTGACCATCAATAGCCTGAATATGGTTTTCATTTTATAGTACCTCCGATATATATGATCTTATTATTCTTAGTATCATTTCTAAAAAATATGAAAAATAAACTTAAATATTTAACCTGTATAAGTCCAAAATTTATTCCCTAACGAATCACCGCAAGCTTGCCTAAAACGCTTTTTGTAAAATTGCCGTCAAGATTCTTTACAATGATTTTGTACAGGTACGTACCGTTCGCAATTATGTTCCCGTCCTGGTCACGGCCGTCCCAGGGAATTCTTACGAATTTGTCTGTGGTATGGTAATTTTCAATTTCACGTATAAGTCTGCCGCTTACTGTATAAATTTTTACCCTTACTTCAGCGTCACTGATCTGGTTTCTCTGAAACGTAAATGTTGTGCTGCCTGAAAATGGATTTGGATAATTGTATACATCTCTTATCTCAAGATCGTCTCCGCTGACAACTGTAAAGTATACTGTCTGGGTACTGAAATTATTAAATACATCCCATGCGGTAACTTTAAGGGAATAATTTCCCTGGTCGAGATTACTGAACCGGTAGTTTACTTCTCCCGATTTCCCGCCCGCGTCAAGGTCGCCGGTAAAGTAGCGGCTGAAATCAATGGGATTGTCTTCCTTCCCGTTAAGTATACCCGCAAGCTGGTGCCCTATTCCTGTCCCGGTTGTGTTTAACCCGGTGTCGTCCGATAGCTTGATAACTAGAGTTGAATTGGGACTAATCAGATTCGAGTTCAGCGCAGAGGCGTTATCAAAGAAAATATTAATATCAGGACCGTCACCGTCATTAACTGTGCTGGTATCGGTTCCGCCTACCACAATTTTGTTGGTGTAGCCTAAACCATCTTCTGCCTGATCATAAAAATAAAACACTATTTTTCCGTTTTGATCCTGGTAGGAGATATCCTTGGGTACTACAAAATCGGCATCGAACCGTCCGTCATTCACGGAAATACGACCCTTAAAAATTATCCCACCCTGCCGCTGGATCTGCTCATTGTTCAGGTTTGGAACTGTTTCTGTCCTCTTGGAATCAAAAACTTCAAGTGTACCCTCTCCTGTAAAATTATTCCATGTTGTTGAATCCGGATGCAGTATCCTGCCTGAGATCCTGGTGTGACTTAATGCCTTTATCTGCAGACCTGCATTAACAGGCTGCCCATTAATTGTATCTATTTCAGCATCATAAGAGGGATTCAGCAGACGAAGAGTCGGATCACCGAATACCATAAACTTTTGGGCATTGGTGTCATTATAAGTTTGCTTGGCGTCGTACAATGCTCGTCCGATAGGTATTCCTCTTGTCGAGTCGGTCCAGTTTTCAAGCAGTGAGGTAAAATAAGCGTCCATCAAAGCTACATTTTGATTCTGATAAACAGGTCTTGTAGATGCCACTGAGGCAATCGCCCCGGCGTTATTTTTCAGCACCAGTTCCTCAGCACCGCTTACGTAAGCGGGATCGTCAAAATAACCAAAGTCGCAGGTAGCGGCTGTAAGAAAAAAGTATTTATCATTATGAAGCTGCGGAATTGATACGCCCTGCTCGAATATATATTCATCGGCCCATAAATACGGTGCTCCGTGCCCCATATAATTCACAATAAGCGTCCCCTCATTCATCGCGTTCAATATTGCTTTATTTCCCGCAGGCATTCGCTTGCCTCCGCCGGTAAGCACAACCGGAAATGTTCCCATATATAACTTATCAAAATTGTATGATTGAGGTATCAGCACATTTGCAAGATTTTCAGAAGCTGACGTGAAGCCTAGATCCTGGTAAGTGGCTCCCTGGTAATTATCATCTGCAACTAATGTTATTAGGTTTCTCCAGAGTCCTTTTTCACTGCTGGTCTCATAATAAATAATCTTGTCAACCACGTCATTGGCCGATTGTAGTGATTCACAGGTAATTCTTCCGCTTGAAAGATCAACTTTCGAATCGGTACCAAGGTTTACGAAATAGTCGTCCGTTGTATAACTGGTAATTTCAGAAAATGATTCCGGGGTTTCATATGGCGGAAGAAAATTAGTATGATAACCAAGTATATCTTTGTAATCATAGTTCCCGGATCCAAAGAAAAGAACGTATTCCGGCTGCGTCTGCCAGTTATCAAAAGCGTATTTAATGAAATCTCTTATACCGGTAATATCAGGCAGCCCCCCAGCAAATTCATTAAAGATATCGTCTATATCGATTACTACGGTTGAGAGCTTGTGAGGCGCCTGGTTCTCCCTGAAATTCTTCAGCCTGTCAGCGGCATCTTTGAAGTCTTTATGGGTGATTATTATGAACTTTGCTCCGTCCGCAATCCCGTGAATATTGGAATTTTCAACTTGCTGGGGATTAACAGGCGTTTTGTATTGATCTGCTGTAACTGCAATATATTTTGAAACGTTGCCTTGTTGTTCATCCGACTGGAACCGGCACTCACCTCCGCTGATATTCATATTGGTTACCTGCTTCATCCCGGCATAATCTGAAACATCAAATACTTTGATATTGCTGTTGGTATACCCTGTGAGATGATACTCTATTACCGAGCTGGTATCCTTTGAAAAGAAAAGCAGAAAATCGTTGACTGCTTTTAATTCTTTTTGATAAATTATTTCATAATAATCGAGGTAGCCTTTGGCTGCTGCGGAATTCGGTGTAAAATTGAAATGCAGATTGCTTCTGTTGTCCGTCAGACTCCCATTATAAAAAACCGTGGTTGTGAATTCTCTGCCGTCTATGTATTCGCTCACCGTTGCAGGCATGTTGAGGTGCCAGACATTGGTACTGTTCTCGAATACATCAATCGCGGTGGGGTTCTGCGAGGCTGATACAAAACCAAAATTATACTGAACCGGCAGACTGCTGATGCGGCCGTCTAGCTTATTAGTATATGAATGGGAAAGAACAACATTATTAAATTCATCACCAAGAAACTTTCGTCCTGAATTCAGAATGTTAATTTTATCTTCATCACGACTAATAAATGCCCGCGTTGAGTTCTGGGTATAAGCTCCCGTCTGATTAAGACTGGTCTTGTCTGCTGCCCGTTTTCCTGGGGCTCCTCCAGACGTTATCCAGTAATAGTTATGATCGGTGTAGATGTTGAATACTCTGTTGATCGATTGCGAGTTGCTGTCATAGTCCCAAAAATTATTCCCTCTTCCGTAGAAAAGAATGTAATCACCCTCATCGAATTTACCGTCGCTCTCGCCAACCACAACTATGGCGTTCTCAACCAGGTCAGGCGGACGGCTGGCGTTGGGATTTTCGGGGAGAGGTTTCCCTCCGTTATTGTAAATCTTTATTGTTCTTGGATCAACAGATGGATCAATACCGAAAGATGAAAGCATCTGGTAATCTATTTTGTAGATCCCTTCATCAGGTGCTTCAAACTTTACCCAGTTCCCGTTTGCCAGAACGCTGTTGATGATTGATTTTTTAAGCGATTGCGTTTTTCTTTCGTGAACCCAGTATTTCGCCGCGTCAAAATTAATTACAGAACCTGCGGTAAAATCATCCGCGGGTTTTGAAGCTAGTCTCTGCCGGCTGCTGAAGTTAACTCTGAACCTTATTGTTTTGTAAAGGGTAATCGTCTGTGCCAGTGGATCAAATATAACAGGGTTGATCTGAATGGTCTGCACCGGAAGGTTTCTTACCAGTCCGAATTCCCCGAAGCTGACCAGCTCAGAGGGGGCCTTGTAGTTGTTGTAATCAGCACCCGTCTCGTACTCCGGCGAGAGCGAGATACCTTTTTTAACTAATTTCGGAACGGGAATAATCATCCCTCTCATCTTAACTGAAGATGAACCCAGAATTTCAACGGTATTGCCGAATTCGGAAGGTACGCCGATGTTAACAGACCTGAACGGAACCGAGGGCATTCCCTGGTTTTTGATCCCGGGAATGTTTCCTTGCATGAGGGTTATATTCAGAAAATTCCTCTCACCCGCCTGTACAACGTTTGTATCCTTGTACACAGGGGAATACTCCAGAGTGATGGAATTTCTATCGGATGAAATGATTCTTATTTCCGGCTGAGCGAAAATGGAAACAGTGAAAAGAGATAGTATTATTAAGGAGAATTTGCCTATCATTAAATCTATTTAATTTACCCGGTTTGTTAAAGGCTTCCCGCTTCAAATAACTAATTTTAAGAGAGCCAGTTTGTTTACTACAGTAGCAAATTCGCTAAATAAATTCTCCTGATAATTTGCCCCAATTTAGGCCTATTTCGCCCAAATTGTCAAGTCAATTAAATAATTTGTTTCCTGCGCAGTTCCTCAAGTATTGAGGTAGTGCTGTCGTACTTGTAAAAAGGGATGTTTCTCTCATAAACTATTTCACGGGAGGGACTTACAAGCACTAGCTTCCTCCGGTTAATCGATAGAAAATTCAGGGCATCATAGCTCCGGCTGACCTTTTTCCCGGTATCTGAGAGCATCGGGAACTCAATATTAACATTGCCGCAGAAAGATTTGTGTGAATCGGATGACTCGATATTGATACCCACAGGACAGATCCCGGCTTCTTCAAACATTTTAATGTTTTCCTGGTAGTTTCCCAGCTGGGCCGAACAGACGCGTGAATTGTCTTTCGGATAAAATATAAGAAGAACATAATGATCAAGATTCCGGTAGAGTTCAAAATCTCCCCCGTTCTGATCTTTCAGAATAAAGTTCTCTGCTTTCTTAAGTGACATTTACAGGCCTAAAGCTTCCTTGTTCTTTTTCATAGCGTCTATACAAAATGCTATGTGTTCTTCAAGGGGCACACCTAGTTCCTCTGCTCCTCTTACAATATCTTCGCGGCTTACGTTCCTGGCAAAGGCTTTATCCTTCATCTTCTTCTTAACTGATTTAACTTCTACTTCATCAATCGTTTTATTGGGACGTACGTACGTAACCGCTGTAATAAATCCGGCCAGTTCATCACAGGCATAGAGGGTCTTGGTCAGCCTCGTGCTGCGCGGTACTCCTGTATAATCTGCATGCGATAATATGGCATTCCTGAATTCTTCATCAAATCCTTTTTCTTTAAGGATTTCAGAACCTTTATAAGGATGCTCTTCGGCAGCCGGATACTTTTCATAATCAAAATCATGCAGTAGTGCGGCGTTGCTCCAGTACTTCACATCTTCATTGAATTTTTCAGCATAGGCCTTAACACAAGTCTCTACAGCATACGCATGTTTAAGAAGACTGTCGTTCTGTGTATACTCTTTTAACAGGTTGTAACAGTATTCCCTGTCCCTCATTACATCTTCCACTCTTCCTCCTTTTTATTCGTTTGCCGGATTAAAAGACGGGCATAAATTACCCACTGCACACTGCAGGCATTTAGGTCTTCTCGCTATGCAGATGTTTCTTCCATGAGAGGCCAGTAAATGCGAAGCTTTAACCCATTCCTCTTCCGGTAGTAGTTCTTTAAGTCTGTATTCAATTTTTTCAGGATCGGGTGAATCAATAAACCCCAGCAGGTTCGATAGTCGTTTTACGTGCGTATCAACAGCAACCGCGGGTATCCCGAATGCGTTCCCTGCAACTACCGACGCTGTTTTTCTTCCAACCCCCGGCAGTTTGTTAAGCGCGTCAAAATCCGCGGGAACCTTCCCTTTGTGCTCATCTGCAAGAGCCTGGCAGCACTGCTTCAGGCTTTTTGCCTTCTGCCTGTAAAACCCTGTGGAATATATATCCTTTTCAAGCTCTTCGCTTTTTACGTTGATGAAATCCTGAGGCTTCTTGTATTTTTTGAATAAGGTTTTAGTGACGATATTAACCCTTTCATCCGTACACTGTGCCGAAAGAATAGTTGCAGTCAGCAGCTGAAAGGGAGAGGAAAAATTAAGCGCACTCTTAACATCGGGATATTCTTTTTTAAGAATAGAAAATATTTCCGCAGCCCGGGCTTTTTCTGATCTATCCTTCATTTTTGTCCTGGTTAAACTTTGGATGTTTGTTCATCAGCCGCTCTACAGGTTTGTTATTTATAATATGACTCTGAATAATTTCCTCCACGTCGTCGATCGTAACATGACTGTACCATATCTGTTCAGGGTATACAACAATGCTCGGTCCGAATTCACATGCGTCCAGGCATCCCGAGGAATTAACCCTCACCTTGGGCTTTAGTCCCAGCTGCTTAACTCTCTCCTTCATTTTTGCCCTTATCTCAATGCTCCCTTTATCTGAACAGCATCCGCGCGGATCATCGGGCGGCCTTTTATTTTCACAGACGAATATATGCTTCTCGTATCTCTTCATAAACAATAATTGTTAATTTTTAATTCTTAATTGTTAATTTATATAAAAGTTACTAATAATTAGATAAATGTGATATTCAAATAAATGGTTGATACCTTGATTTGACTTGCTTAGACGGATCTTAATTTAGGTGTTGTGAGATGTAGTTGTAAGAGCGTGAGACTTTGTAGCGCGTACGGGATTCGAACCCGTGATCTCCGCCTTGAGAGGGCGGCGTCCTAAGCCACTAGACGAACGCGCCTGTATTTGGTTGCCTCGCCAGGGCTCGAACCTGGACTCTTCTGATCCAGAGTCAGACGTGTTGCCAGTTACACCACGAGGCAATTTTATTTTCGAGCTTCAAAAATAAGACATTTCCTGCAATATAACCAAATAGAAAATCAGTACTGCTTCATTTTTTTTCGCTGTATTGTATCTCATCCTGCCTGAGCCCGGTTAATCCGAAATAATGCGGTTCTCTTTACGCAGCCATACTGCCTTTTAATTTTAGTTCCGCGTATATATATTTTAACTTCTGTTACAATAATGGTTTATTTAATATGAGAATTTATACAGGGTTAATTGCCTTTCTGCTTATCTCGCTGCAGGTATCTGCACAAACATTCTCTTTTCAGCTCTCCGTAGGTAAATTCAAGAATGCTTCCGCGTTTACTATAAATTCCGCCGGGATAATTTATGTCACGGATGCTGGAACAGATGAGGTTTACAAGCTCGATACTCTGGGAAACTACCTGAAAGATGTAGGCGGATATGGCTGGGATGAGGGAAATTTCGATCAGCCGGTGGATGTGTTCGCCAATCCCTTGAATGTCTATGTATCAGATAAGAATAACCACCGGATTCAGAGGTTTGATAAGGACCTTAATTTCATCTCACTCCTCTATACAAGGGAAAGCGATGATCCCGCCGAACGGTTCGGCTATCCGCTTAGTGCTGTATCCTCCAATCAGGGAGATCTTTTCATACTCGATTCAGAAAATAAAAGGATCTTGAAGTTTGATCTTTTCGGACATTTCATCCTTAACTTCGGTGGGTTCGACGGCGGCACCTATTCACTAAGAAATCCTGAGCAGATGGCTGTATCTCCCGCAAATGTCCTTTTTGTTGTCGACGGCAGGAGTATTATTATGTTCGATCAGTATGGAAACGGTATTAATGAGCTTGAAACAGGAGTTGATCTTAAGAGTATAAATATCATATTCAATAACCTGCTCGTTAACACCGATAAACTGATCCTTATGTCCAACCTTAAATCTGGTACTTTCAAATTTTCAGAGTTAAAAACAGATGATGAACTGGATTCCTCTATCGTAAGCAGCCTTATTTTTAATGGAAGACTTTATGTCCTTCTCTCTGACCAGATAAGAATTTATGGCCTGGTGAAAAGTTGAGTACAAGGGCTTCCCTCGTTAAGATAATTCTTACAGTAATTACAGCAGTCTGGTTTGTGGGTTTATTCTCTAATTTACTTTATAGCTATAACTTTCCGGGTGTAATCCCCGGTTTTTTCCCTCATAAAATATACTCTCTCGTTTGTCACCAGGATGCCGCTAAGTCTTTTTTTATCGGCGGCTTTAAGCTTGAGGTCTGCGCAAGATGCACCGGTATTTACACAGGAGCGATGTTATTCTCAATAGCAGGCCTTCTAATAATCCGACTTAGACCACGCGATAAGAAATGGCTTCTTTTAAGTATGATCCCGATGGCGGCAGATGTAATATTGTATTCGGCAGGATTGTACGGCTACTCTAAATGGATAGCTTTCAGTACTGGTTTGATTTTGGGATCGGTCTCTATTCTTTATATTTTTACAGGAATCGAAGAATATTTTTTGGAATTTAACCTGAGATCAAATGTCCAGTAAGTCCTATTTACCCTCTCTTGTTGCGGGATTCGGAGCCGCTGTCCTTACAACAGTTCCCGGTGTAAAAGAATTCGGATGCTGCCTTATTGTTCCCCTGGCCACGCTTACCGCTATGCTCCTTTACAAGAAAACTCTCAGCGGAGAGAATAATATATCCATTAACACGGCACTTTTAATAGGGTTTCTTACGGGATTGTTTGCCGCCCTTTTTTCAACGTTCTTTGATGTTGTTGTCACGCTCTTTACTCGTACAAATGATTTTGTTGAAACTCTTCCCCAGACGAAAGAAGTGCTCGACAGTTTTAATTTTGGTGACGCGGCAAAACAGACTATGGACCTGATGAATGGAATGGCGCGGCAGATTACTTCCACCGGCTTTTCTCTTCTTTATACTATCTTCATCTTGATAAGCAACCTTATAGTCGATTCAATCTTCGGACTCCTTGGGGGGTTGCTCGGCAGAATAATCGTAAACCGTAGAACTCCTGTCTGATAACCGTTAAAAGAGAAATATCATGATATCCGCCTTCATATTTTTTCTTCATCTGGTTTTTGCGCTCGTTGTTTTTACAAAGAAGTGGCAGACTGAAAATATGAAATCGGGCTTTCTGAACCTGGGCTTAATTGCTGTTCTGTTCGCGGTCGGATGGTCCATTACCGGCATCATCGCTAAAGCGGTTATGGAGCCTAAGGGATTTGGATTATATTTCGATAGGGATACTTTTTCTCTTACACTGCTTACACTAGGTGAGTTTTTCTTCTACAGAATTTATTATAAGGATGAAGAAACCGCCCCTGTAAAAAGTTGAACAGCAGCCCCAACGTTAACTCTTAAATCCTTCTCACTGCAGCCGGTACGGGAATACAATTACCGCTGCCTGTTCGGTCTGCTTCTGCCCGGGTGCAAGCGCTTCAAATCTCCACTGTCTCAATGAATTTATAGCGGCATTTTCAAGGCGTGTATCTGCTTTCGTTAAAGGGAAAATGTTTCCTACGGTACCATCCGGAAGTATGGAAAATTTCAGCCGGATGTCAATCTCTTTGTTTACTCCTTCCGGGTAATCGGGCAGAATGTAACTGTAAATTTTCCTTGTTCCCTGTCCGCCCCAGTCTATGTCAAAACCAAAGCTTCCCTCCCCCTCTGCTTTATTTCCCTGCCCTGCAGTAGTAACTTGTGAATTGGTATTCTCTTTCGTCTCTGTTTTTACAGTCTTCGTTTCTTCTTTCTGCTTCTCCGCAGGCTTAATTATGTTTTCCTCCGAAGTATTTTTTGCTTTGGGAAGTTCTACTTCTTTAACCTCTTTGCTTTTATCAATCGTTTCATTGGTTTCGGCTTTTGCGTTTTCCTCAACCTGGTTTATCTGCGTCCCTATCGCTCCGGATGAGCCGGGCTGACTCATTTTCCCGAACGAAAGTTCAACATAATCGCGCGGAGGATAGTCCATCGAGAACTTTATAAACAGCAGCAGGATAAAGATGATTATGTGAATGATCATCGAAATGGAAAATGATATATGCCGGATTGAGTTATAAGTCATCGTTATGAAGCTTTGTTATAATTGTTCTTTTTCTGTCTGAATAGTAAACTTATCTATATTTGATGCTTTGGCCGCATCGATAACTTTTATCACCAGTTCAACTGGAACCGATTTGTCTGAGCGGATAACCAGGTTCTGTTCTTTCCCTTCGCCTTTCATCAGGGCCAGCCTTGCCGGAAGTTCGTCAATGGTAACCTCGTCTTTGCCGGCGTAAATGCCGCCGCCTGCCGTCAGGGTAACTATCAGCTGAGAGGGTGCCGTCTGCTCATTGGTTTTCGAACCCGGAAGTTTAACTTTAACGCCTGTCTGTATAACAAACTGCGAGGTAAGAAGAAAGAAAATAAGCAGCAGCATAACTATATCAGTCAGCGATGAATAACTGAATATTGCCAGCGGTTCGTTTGATGTATTAAATTTCATATGGCTGCCTATATATCAATTTCTATTTCTTCTTCAAACTCCGACTGTGAAGCCGAACTGTCCTGTATTATATCAACTACGTCGTTCGCCACCGTCTCCATATCGCCTACAAGCTTTTTCACTGCTCCGAGGAAATAGTTGTAGAATGCCAGCGCCGGTATACCAACCATCAGTCCGAATGCGGTAGTAAGCAGCGCCTCCCATATACCTCCTGCAAGGTCAGAAGGATTGGCCGAACCCGCAAGGTCCTCAATGGTCATAAAGGCTGTAATCATTCCGGTTACCGTTCCAAGGAAACCAAGCAGAGGCGCTATTCCCGAAATAGACGCCAGTACGGCGAGACCTTTTTCTAACTTGCTTATTTCCTGCCGGCCTGCGTTTTCTATTGCCTCTTTAACTCTTTCGTGACCAAGCTTGTATTTCGTTAGCCCCTTCCTTATGATATTTGCAACCGGCGATTTTTCCTCCATACAGTAGCTGATCGCTCCGCTTATATCTTTTTTCTTCAGCATCCCTCTTATTCTTACCATAAAAGCAGGAACGTTTATCTTCGCCTTTCGGATTACAATATATCTGTCTATAATCACTGTCAGTCCTATTATAGAGCAGGCCAGAATAAACCACATGATTATTCCGCCCTTGAGAAATATTGAAAACAACTCCATAGTCTTCCTTTTCCTTTACATTATAATTAGTGATTTCCGTTTACAAAATTTTCAGCTTCTTCCAGTGAGTTAAAGTAGCCTACCCTAACCCTGTAATATAATCCCATACCCTGTATCTCGGATCTCTCCGCAAATGCTTTATAACCTGCCTCCCTGTACTTTTTAACTTCGCTGAGTGCAATGGTTTTACTCTTCCAGGAGGAGACCTGCACAACTACTCCTTCGGGATACTGATATATATAGTTTCCTATCCTGCGGGCATTTACCGGCTCCCTGATCTCTGATAAATCAGCTTTAGCCGTATTGGTATTCTCAGCCGTTTTCAATTCCGCTTCATTTTTACTCGGCTTATTTGAAGCGGTTCCATTGTCAGAGGTCTTATTTTCACCCGACTTATCATAAGGATAGGTAACCGGTACGTCATAATTTCTGTCTATCGTGGTTGTCTGCCCCGCTTTGCCTGGAGTATTTTCGGTTATTTCGCTGTTCTCGCTTCTCAGCTTAAAGTATAGAAATATTATACCGGCTATTATAATAATAGCACCAAAAGCTATTATCAGGGATGGAACGCTGCTCCGTTTCCTGTAGCCCTGGTAATCGCGGAGACTTTTTTTCTGTTTAACAGGAGGTTCTTCGTCTATCTCATCCAGTCCTTGTATCCCTGAAAGATCAAAATTGAATTCTGCGGTAGTCCTGCGTACCTTCTGATATCCTCCGCGTACTTCGGTAACTCTTTTCGGCTTCTCCTCTTCGCCCGGTTCCTCAATGTCATCGAACTCTGTTGTGGTAAACTCTCTTGTTAGCGAGCGTACCCTCTGAAAATTCTTTAATGAAGGCTCCTCTGTCTCCGGCCTAACCTTACTCTCTTCGGGTTCATCAGTTTCTTCCTGCTCCGGCATTGAGTCTTCTTCCGCCTTTCCCTGTTCAATATCCTTCTCTCCGGTTCTCTCTTCGTCAAACTGATTTACAGGCGTATCGTATCCCGCTCTTCCGGCTTCGTACTCACCCGCAGCTTCACCTTCGGGTTCAGCTTCTTCTTTTTCACGGATAGAATCCGGACGTTCCTCTTCGTCATCTTCATAGTATACGGCTTCATCCGCGTCTTCATCTATCACCTCTTCAAAGATATCCTCTTCCTTAACTTCATCGCCGTCTTCTTCTTCAAATTCAGGACTGCTCTCAGTCGTACTCTCCTGCACCGGCTTGTAATCCTTCGCCGCTTCTTCGGGAACAGACTCTTCTTCCCCGCTTTCAAAATCAAGGAGCGATTCCTCTTCAATCTCATCGGAAAGGTTCTCTCCGAAATCCCACGATAGGTTCTCAAATTCTCTTGTCTTCAGAAAGTCGCTTCTGTTGGGAACCCTGTTTTCGGCCTGTATATCCACCTCGTCCGTTTTATTCTGGTCGCTGTCAGCTCGTGCGGCTTCGTCATCATTAAAATGAATTGTCTCGGTTTCTTTCCCCCCGCCGGTTCTTTCTGCTTCGCTGATAAGTTTTTCGGATTTTGATTCGAGAAGACTCCTTAATTCCGTCCCGGAAGGAGGAATAAAAAATTCGGTTTCTTTTACTCCCTTTAGCGGAACAACCGGTTTGCCTATACTTAAACTGAAATATGAATCTACCGGCTGGTATTCTTTTTCTATACCCGAGGGAACATTAAAAATTATTTCTTTTCCCTCGGAAAGGTTCTCATCTTTGTTCATATAAACGATTAGATCAGAATAGATATACTCCTCACCCTTATTTTGTGAACTGCGGTTTTCAATCTGACCTACACGCAGCTGAAATATTCCTATTCCGCCTACATCTAGTGATTCACCTGGTTTTAAGATTTCTGAAGCGTCCTTTAAGAATAGCTCAAAGAACCTCTTTGCTTCTGTATCAGGCACGCCGGCCTTCTTTGAAATCTTTCTTATTATTTCTGCTTTATTCATTATACCGGTAATTATTTGTTAAAATTTTACCAGGTAAATTTAACTCCACCTGTAACATTTAATGGAAGATCCTTATACCTGTACCAATTATAATTTTCATGATTTAAAAGATTGTTCATTTTAAGCGTTATTGAAAATCCGGGTGTTAGTTTATAAGAAAAATTTAACCCGAGATCAATATAAGAATTTAGAGTCTGTGTATTCGTCAAATTCGCAAAAGTTTCTGATGCATAATATAAGGATGCTCCTGTGCTCAGCCCCATCTGAAAATCATAGTTATAATTAAGCGATGCTGTCCACTCCGGATAATAAGGAATAAACATCCCCGCGTCGTCCTGGGCATTTTCGTACTGCATAGTGCCGTAAAATACTCCGTAAGGTCCCGGGTGGAACAGAAGGTTGATGAAACCGGCTATACTGTTCCCGCCTGTTGTGGCAAGCCCGAAGGTGCCGTTTATTATGTCGTTCTTGAAATAAGGTATCTCATCTGAAGTATAAAACTTAATCCCGCCGTCTATTTCAAAATATCTTCCGTATTCATATTTAAGAACGGCCTTAAGTACATTGGATTTTTCAAAGAAAAGATTCGTAAAGCTGTTTACATCCAGGTATGGATTCATTCTTATAAAATAATTCTCGGTAAGAAAGTCTGCTGTAGGTGCAAACTCGCTGAATAATGTTAAATTCTTCTCCAGGTGAAGTGCGGCCGAAGCATACGGCGCGCTGAATGTATGCTCTCCGTCCTCCGCATAGCTTATTCCGAAGTCTGCACGAAGTATGTCCGATAGGGTTAAACCTACAGTGGGACGAACACGCACGAAATAGAACTCTGAATTATCCTGAAGCCCGTTCAGTATGTATTGCCTTTTATAGTTCAGGTTAACATTAATATTAAACGCCGAGAAGGTGGTTTTGGCAAAACCGTCGAAGCCTAATAGGTTCTCTGAAAAATTGGGATTGTCAAGGTTCGCGAGCTCATCTGAGAACTGCAGTTCGTATATGAAGTTCTCGTTCGAAAGGTTATTCAGCAGGAAGGAAAAGTTGCCTTTGTTCAGGTTCCTTTTCTCTGCGGTATCCCCTCCGTAATATTTCCCGTATAATTTGTATCCGTCAACTGAAAGATCCCCGTTTAATTTAAGCTTCATCCCGTTGAACGCCGGGGTCTGGCTGTCAATAAAATAATATAATGTTGCCCCGCCGTTAAGTGAGTATTTTTCACTGTTAGTTACGTGGGCTCTCTGGTTAAGCACTCCGGCCCTCGCTTCAAGCATACCGCCTGATAAGGGACTTGAATACACCAGCCTTGCTGTTGGAAGGAAATATGAACCAAGGCCTGCTTCCAGCCATCCGTGATGGTAGTTTAATGAGTCGAAAAGTGTGAGGTCATTTTTTATCGGACTTGGGAATTCCTTCAGCTCGAGCTCTTCAGGTGAAAATGCCGGCATTATAAAATCCCCGGAGATGGTAGATACAAAGTCGGGAGGTACTTTCTTTGCCTGCTCTACTGACACTACTTCTTTGCCTGTAATAATAAAATCAGGCAGCTCAACATTGCCGCTTGATTTTGTGTTTTCCTGTGCGGAAACTGAAATAGTTAATACAAAAAGGAATAAGATATATTTTTTCATTAGTTCAATTTCCTCAGCTTGGTCTGTGCTTCTTTACCGAACTGGTCTCCTTTGTGCTTCGTAAGAACTGACCGGTAGTATTCCTTGGCTTTTTCAAATTCTTCCTGTTCGGTGTATATATCGCCGAGCTTCATATATGATTTGGTCAGCCATTCATCGTAGGCAGAGAATATTGCCCTCACGCGTTCAAGTGAATTAATTGCGTCTTCAGTATTCCCCTCCTCCGCAAACGCCGTCCCCAGGTAATACTGGGCCTCCGCGCCTATGTCATCCGAGCGTGATTCAGCCAGGTTCTTAAAATAAAACTCGGCGTTGCTGTATCTTCCTGCAGCAAGCTCTATCAGTCCCAGCTCCATTTTCGCCTTGTCCGCAAAGATTGTCCCGCTGTAGTACTGCACTACGTCCTGGAAAACTTTGTAGGCGTCATCAGGATCCTTCTTATTACTGTACGTAACCCCTTTCATAAAAAGTATTTCTGCAATCCTGGGCGAGTTCGGTATCTTACTAAGGGCTTTATCATATATGTCTATCGCCGAATCATAGTCCTGCATATTATTGTAAATAGTTCCTATCTCAAGTACCGCGGCTCCGGCCGCTTCACTCTTTGGATATGAATCGAAAACCTTCCTGTAATTAAATATGGCTTCTTCATTCTGCCCCAGGTTCTGAGCGCTCTTTCCTATCCAGTAATACGCGTCTGGAACTTGCTTGCTGGAGGGATAATCGGAAACGAATTCTTTATAACTTAATTCGGCTTTTTCATACTCGCGCATGCTGTAATAGATCTCTCCCTTTTTGAAAAAAAGCTGATCGCTGAAACTCAGTCCGGGATTTTTAGAAACGAAATTATCTATCAGCTGAACAGCTTTCTCAGGCTGATTCTTGGCAACATAACAGTACTGTATACCGTTAACGGCATCAAATACGTAACCTGATGACGGATAAAGTGTAATCACTTTTTCATAGTTTACTACTGCCGAATCATACTTTGCCTGGTTGAAATATGAATCGCCTATCGAGTACCATGCCAGCGGAACTAAAGATGAAGAGGGATACACATTCATAAGTTCATGATATTTTGCTATCGCTTCTTTAAAGTTTTCTTTCTGGAAATATATCCACCCTATCGTGTACATCGAACCCTGGGCGAATTCCGACTGCGGAAACTTCTGCTGCAGGTTGTTGAATTCATTAATCGCGTCATCAGTGTTCCCTGCTTTGTAAAGCGCCTGGGCAAACTGGTAGTAGCCGTAAGGATTATCAATTGAGGCTGATCCTCCTGCAAACAGATCCTTATAGATCCTGCTCGCCGCAGCATAATTCTTAGTTCCGTAGTAGCTGTCGGCCAGCCTTAGTTTGGCGTCTACTGCTCTCTTGTTCTCGGGATACTTTTTAATGAAATCGGAGAACAGCTCCGCTGAGCTTCCGAAATTATTTAAGTTGAAGTAGCAATAGGCTTTTCCGTATAATGCCTGCCCCGCCAGCAGCGTGTCCTCAGAGCTTATCTTATTGTATGATTTAAGCGCGTCACCGTACTTCCCCAGGGCGTAATAACTTTCAGCCAGGTAGAAATTTATCTTATCGTTTTCAACGCCGTTTCCCGGTTCGTCGAGAAGTTTAAGGTAATCTACGGCATCGTTGTATTTCCCCTGGTAATAGTAGGTTGTTCCTAGTCCCAGCTTCGCCCTGTTGGTTATCTCCGCTTTAACGTCTATAACATCAATCGCGTCCTTAAAATGATTTACCGCTGCTTCATAATCTTTTTTGTTTAGCGCTACTTCCCCCAGCATCGTTAGCGATCTTGCCCTTACACCGGGAATATCGGATTTGGAAGCTGCGTTAAGGTAACTTTCGGAATTTATGTAGTCCCTGTTTTCAAAGTAATATCCCCCAAGCTGATACCTGGCATCCTCGGCGAGCCGGCTCTGCGGATACTTCTTTAAGAATTCTTTGTATAAGCTGAAGGCCTCATCAACTTTCCCCGCATATCTCTTCGCCTCTGCCTTCCAGTAAAATGATTTTACCGCTATGGAATCACTTCCATCCGAAGAAAGCGAATTAAAAGAGGAATACGCCTCGTTGTACTTCTTCTGCTGAAAGTAGCACCACGCCAGCCCGTACTTCGATTCCCTGAAAACATCCGACGACGGGAAGCCTTGTATAACCGCACTGTACGATCTCTCTGCATCACCATACTGCTGAACTCTGTAATATGAATTGGCAAGCAGGTAAAGACTTTCAGCATATATGTCAGAGGGAAGACTCGTAAGCGAGGGATTGTTCAGCTCAAGGATAGATGACTGGTAATCTTTTAATTTGAAGTAGCAGATGCCTATTCTTATCTGTGCCGATAGCGCTAGGGGACTATCACCATGGTACGATAACAGCTGATCATAGTAATGAACGGCCTTTTCGTAATTCCCTGTTTTTTCATAAGCGCTGGCCAGTGTATAAATCGTGTAATCGATGTACTTGTTGTTTCTCTTCTTGTTTACCGCTTCTTCCAGAAATGAAATGGCATCCTGAAGCCTGTTCTGCTTCGTGTATGATTCTCCTATCCAGTAAAGGGCAGATCCTGTATGTTCGGTTTCGGGATATTCATCAAGGAGCTGTTTAAGGTTCTTCCTGCTTTCATCATACTTCTCTTCCTCGAAGTATATAAGCCCCAGCTTATATAAGGCTTTGTATCTGAATGCGGACCAGTCGAAATTGTTAACTATGAACTCAAAACCTGCGGCCGCTGCATTGTTCTCGCCAAGACTAAGCAGCGCGTCCGAATAATAGTATTTTGCCGCCGCGAACTGCTCATCGGTTAAATTGTATTCCGTAAAGAAATCATCAAAAAGTCTTACGGCGGTGGAATACTGCTGGTTATCATACGCGGCCATTGCCCGGTCGTATTTATCAGCTGTTGTCTGGGACCATGCACAGGCTGCGGTTAAAATTATCAGTAAGAAAGTAAGTTTCTTCATTCAGTTATTTTATACCCGGGTTAAAGAAAATACAATAATGCCGCCGAATATCCCGGCTGCAAGATTTACAAAATCATTATTAATAAAACTAATTCCCCTGTACTTCACGGCAGATACTCCGCAGTGTGTTTTCCCGTCAAGTATCCGTGAACACTCAGAACATTTGTACTGGGCCTGGAAAAGTGCGCCCATAATTGAGTCGAAGATCCCCGCGGAGAATCCTGCAATTGTGATCAATAATATAAAATCAATCTGATTTATATCAATCCATAAAACGGATATCAGTGAAATAAAAAATGCGCCCGATAAAGAACCTGCCAGTCCTGCAATTGATACGCCTCCCGATGCGCCCTGCTCAACTGCTCTGAACCTGAGAATGTTGTATGTCTTGTGCTCGCTCATTGTGCCGATCTCAGTCCCCCATGTATCTGCGCAGGCTGACGCTACTATTCCTGCGTATACCGGAAACCAGACCGTACCAGGGAAGAAATAACTGCATATAACCAGTATCCCCCCCATTCCTCCGTTTGCGGCAACCTGGTAAAAGTCTCTGGAGCCCGGTTTCTCAAAGTACTCGCTGACGATAGGATTTTTTCTTTCTCTCAGGTTTGATAGTATACTTGATGCAATAAAAAATGCAAGGATGGGCGCCGTCCATTTCCAGCCCCCGAATCCGAATATCAGAAAAGCCAGAATAAAAACAGCTACGCCTCCGCTGACTGTCAGTAACTTAAATCTTATGGAAATGACGGAAATCAGCAGGGCGAGAACTAATCCCATTATAAATTGGTAAATACTTGCGGAATTGCCCGGTTCAACTAGTAAAATCAAATGATGCCGCCCTGAAAAATAAATTCTCAGTTTTGATGCCCAATATAGTTTTTATACATTTATAAAGTCAATACTTAAAATAGCATACAGGATTTCACTTAAAGATATTTGTTAAAGATCGGGGCCCCTGTTATATTTACCGGGTAATGTGAGCGGTATAATTCAGAATGGCGAGTTTTTTCTATATAATTTCAAAATTCTAAACAATAAATAAGGAATTACTATGAAAAAATCTTTTATACTATTTCTGTTTGCGGCTGTTGCCTTATTCAGTTTTCAGGAAACAAACGCGCAGGGACTCAAAATTGGAGTTGGCGGCGGACTTTCTTCTGTTCAGACGCCCGATTTCTATAAAAATGCAGCAGGCTTTTCTACTGAATATCATGTTGGTCTTAAGGGAAAGCTCAGCATCCCCGTGTTCCCTATTACCCCGATAGGTTTTATTGAATATCATTTCTTCCGCGGCCAGACGCCCGATGGCGCCGATACAAAGCGGAATATTTTGTCCGTAGGTGTTGGCGGTGAGCTTGAGCTGCTGCCGGGACCTTTGAGCCCTTACCTCGGACTCGATCTCGAATTCAATAATTTTGGTGATCTCGAGGCAGGTTCGTTTTCATCACCGGGTGTTTCTAGAGTGGGACTTGGAATTGGAGCAGGCGCTATGCTGAATCTTCTCGTTATAGATGTTGATGTCAGTCTTAAGTACCAGATGCTGAACCTCTTCGGTAAAGATAATGGTGAAGACACAATCGGAATTATTAACCTTAACGTGGCTGTATTCTTCTAACCTGAATAAAAATTAAACTATCTTCAAAGGAGCCAGGTGCTGCAAAGTGCTTACGCTCCTTTTCTTTTAATGAAGCTGTTCAGAACTCTTAATCCGAATTTCACACTATCATTTTTCTTAAGCAGATTAAGGGAACTTACTGCCTCTTCAATTTCCTTCCAGTTCAAACCGTTACGGTGCCCGCCGTTTATATGTGAATAAAGCTGACTTTCAAATTTAAGTGCTGCCAGCACTGCAATATTGCAGATCTCTCTTTCCATAAGTGAGAGTCCCTTTCTCCCGAATACCTTTCCGTAGCCTTCCGTAACAAGCCAGCCGGATAACTCAGGTGAAAAAGAACTTATATTGCGTATAAGCTTTTCATACTTATCCCCGTATATTTTTCTGCAGTTCGCTTCTCCCCTCTCTCTGAAGCAATCGGCACCGGGTGATTCAGCAGAATATTTATCCGTCTTAAAATATTCTGAACTTATCTGGAGTGATATCAGGGCCGAAGGAAATCCCGCAAACAGATATGTTTGAAGCAGAGCCTCATAAATTTTCTTCCGGTTGTATTTTTTCTCTTTGAGGAAGAGGAGGATCTCCCGAAGGTCTTTTTCTTTTCTTAGAACAGCAGAGGCGGTTAATAGAGAAAGGGCGGTAATGTTAAACTTACGACCGGGTTCAACTGATGATAAGAATGAAGTTATTTTTCCCATAAATAAAAAGGCTGTCTCAAAAGTTCGCTCCAGCTTTTGAGGCAGCCTCTGTAATTTCTCTCTGTCTGCGGTTACTTTAATGAAGAAAGTTCGTACTCGGCTGTTTTCTTGTAAGTAGCGTCAGATTTTGCCTGGTTGAACATTTCTTTAGCTTTCTCCGTGTCGCCTTTTCCTTTATATGATACGCCCATATAGTAATAAGGTCCGCCTTTGCCGACTGTAGAGCGATACTTAAGGGCATTCTCAGCTGCTGAGATCGATTTATCCCAGTCGCCCAGTTCCGAATAAAGTTTCGCTAGCGATAGGTAAGCTGCGTCATAGTTATAATTGTCTACTGCTTTCTGCAGGTAATCAATTGCTTGTTTCGAATTACCTTCCGTCATTGCGGTGTTTCCCATCTTGGCGTATGCAATTGAAAGGTTTTTCTTAACAGCAGATTTAACATTATCGCTGGTAGATGACTTTAACACATTCTCAAAATTCTCTACGGCTTTTTCATAGTTACCCATCGAGAAGTATACTCCGCCAAGGGCATTGTAAGCCGCTTCAAAATCACTTTTCTGTTTTAGACTGTTTTCAAAAGCTTCTTTTGCGTCATCCAGCTTATTAAGCTTTTTAAGTGCGATGCCTTTCTGGTAATAGGTCCTGTAATCTTTTTCTATTGCCAGGGCCTGGTCGTAACTCTCTATGGCGCCCGAATAGTTGCCTGCTTTCAGCTTCTGGTTGCCATCATTGTAAAGCTTGCCGGCTTCGGGTTTCATATCCTGGGCAAGTGCAGAAGCGGTAATCAGAAAAGCCAAAAGCAGTCCTGATAAGACTTTGATCGGAGTCTTCATAAATAACTTCCTTTATTTTTATTTATCCTAAAATTTTTAGTGCGGAAGACGGGACTTGAACCCGTACGCCAATTAAGGCACTACCCCCTCAAGATAGCGTGTATACCAATTTCACCACTTCCGCAAATTTCGGTGGAAAAGATATATCTGATTATTAAGAAAATCAACCCTAACCGGCGTAATTTTTTTCTTTAACTTACTTTTTGTTTACAATTCAGGCTGTGATTTGTTCCCTACTGCATCTCCGGCGGTGGCTGCCGTCCCCTCAGTAACAGATGCCTTATTTCTTCCCGGAACTTCTTTTCGAATACAATCAGCTTCGCAACCTGCTCATTTGTAAGAATATCGTATAGTGAGTTAATAAACTGGGTGTGCTCTGAGGCAATTTGTTTCTGTATCGCCAGGTAGCTGTTTATCAGGTCTTTGTAGCCCGACTGGTCTCCTTTTGAGAACTTTGCTTCCAGATTATCTGTGATGGTATCAAGGGAATCGTTAAGATTATCAATCCTCCCGCGCGATTCGTTCCTTCTGGCAAAAAATTTCAAAGTTGTCTGCTCATCCATATCCAGTGTCTCTATTAGCTTAATCTTCTCCAGCTGCTCTATCTTCTCCCTGGGACCCTTATGGTCCCTCCTCCCCTGCGCTGAAACAATTACCGGAATCATAATTAAAATGAATAAAAGAAAAATGGCCTTTTTCATTGTTTCTTTTCCTTAATAATATCTTCATTTATTAATTGTGAATATAACTCATTTGCCTGGGATTCATCAAGAGAACTTATAAGTTCGTCTGTATTCAGATATCTGTCTGCAACGTCGCTTTTAGCCGAGGGTGTCAGGTCAAGTTCGTCCGCTACTATATTGCTTACAAGCGAATCGGTTTTTGCCGTCGCTGATCCGGCCAGGTCGCTCAGCGTATAATCGCCCTCGTACTGACTCAGCGTCTCATCAATTTCATTTTCTGTTAAACTCTTGCTCAGGTCGGCAAGGTTCGTGTAATTAACACTGTTCCCCGGTTTGAATAAGATGAATACTATCAGCACTATCGCAGCGGCGGTCGAAAGCGAGTATGCAAGCTTTGCAAAGCTGAACTTCTTCTTTTTACTCTGGCGTGAATGGAATTCAGGCAGCATATTAATGAAGTAAGATTCATCCGCTTCCGGTTCGGCGTCTGTCTTTGTATCCAGAAGCAGATTCCTTATCCTCTCAGTCTCTTTCTTCAGCTCCCTGTCCCCGGCCAGCATTTTTTCAAAATGAAGCTTTTCCTCCTCATTCATCTGACTGTCCAGATACCTTATAACCTGTTCTCTCCTATTCATCTTCTTCCATCAGCTCCGTTAATTTGTTTACCGCGTGAAAATAATTAGCCTTCAGCCCCCCTTCACTCCTTCCTGTAATCTCCGCAATTTCTTTGTAGCTCATATCATCAAAATTTCTCATTATAAAAACTTCTCTCTGCTTGGCCGGAAGTGTCCGTAGTTTCTTCTCAAGTCGTGCAAACTTCTCGCGCTGTTCATAATCGCCTGTTATGTCTTCGTGTGAATGCAGCTCGTGCGCGTTGCTGTCCTCTATGCCTATGAACCGCTTCAGTTTGCTGCGGTTCAGAAAGTTCAGCGTTCTTGTTGAAGTTATCCTGTATATCCAGGTATACAGCGATGATTGAAACCTGAACTTTTTTAGGTTATTGTAAATAGCAATAAGAACTTCCTGAACTACCTCATCGGCGTCCAGGTGGTTTCCAGTCATCCTGCGTGCATGCCAGTAAATTTTTTTCTGATATTTCTTAACTATATCATTAAAAGCGGCTTCATCACCGGCATTAAATCTCTTCACTAATTCAAAATCAGGATTCGGAACAGCCATTTTTCCGTTTTTTGTTCATTTTTTAGACAATCCGTCTTAATTAAAGGTTTAATATCGTAAATATTTAAACCCATGGAAAATTTCTTTTGTCAAACCCCTGAAAACTTTAAAATAATAACTAAAATAATCGGAGAATAAATTGAAAAAGTCACTTTTAATCGGCGGTCTCATAACTTTACTGGTTTTGGCCTCTTCAGCTAGTTTTTATCCCCAGCAGTCAGATGCCCCTCAGGGTCAAAGATTCCGCGGAAGGATGTTTGAAAAGCTTAACCTCACAGACGATCAGAAAGCAAAAATTGAACAGCTTCAGATGAAACACCAGGAAGAAATGATCGATTTGCGTGCGGATATGCAGAAGAAACGTCTTGCCGTTAGGGAACTCCAGCAGAAAGGTAATTATTCACGCAGCGATTACCTGAACCTGGTAAATGCTCTCAATGCTTCACGCGATAAAATCGCCTCTGCAAAAGCAAATCACAGAATGGATGTTTATGAACTCCTTACCGATCAGCAGAAGGAGATCTTTAATCGTATGCCTATGATGGAGGGCCGCGGCGAAGGCAGAGGTATGAGGGACTGTCAGGGACCCTGTAACGGACAGGGACCGATGAAAAAACATCAGCAGCTCAACCGTCAGTAAAACTCTCCCCTCCTCAGCTGTTTCTGTTGGTTTGAAACAATGTTGAAAATCCCCTGGCTCCGGCCGGGGGATTCTTATACTCCCAATCAAGAAGAAAATATTAAACCCTTATTTAGGATTAGTGGGACGAATATCAATCTCGCTCGCAAGTGCCCTTACCGGCAGCTTGATAATAAGCGAAACTGTTTCGGCTACGTCCTCCGGCATTAGCTTGTTGGGAGAACCGGGACTCCCGTCCGAGTGGAAGCTCGTTTCCACTGAACCGGGGAATACAGCCGCAACCTTAATGTTGTGCTTCCTTACTTCCTGCATAAGACTTCCGGTAAAACCCTTCACAGCATGCTTCGTGGCCGAATACATCGATCCTCCCGCGAATACATTCTTCCCGGCAAGCGAGGCTATATTAATTATCACTCCCGTTTTTCGTTCTATCATATTATTCAGTACGGCTTTGGAGAAGTTAAATATCCCGTATAAATTGGCGTTCACCTGTGTCTTAAAATCATCAAGGGAAGCATTCACCACCTCTTTGAATATTCCCAGTCCCGCGTTGTTAATAAGTATATCAACCTTCCCGTACTTATCCAGTATTTCACCAACCGACTTATTCACAAACTCAACGTCCCCTACATCTCCGGCAAAATAATCAGCTGCCGCCCCCTTCTCCTTAACAAACCTTTGGGTTTCTTTAAGGGCCTCCACATCCCTGCCGAATAGCATCACATCCTTCCCCTCCTCCGCCAGCTTAAGCGCTATTCCTTTCCCTATTCCTCTGCTCGCTCCTGTTACAATGCATACATCTTTTTCAGCCATTACAGATCTCCTTCCATAGGTCTTACAAGTATCTCCTCGGTTACCATACTGCTCCTTTCAAGATAGGCCGACACAATCACCCTGGCTATTTCTTCGGGATTAAGCATACGCTCCGAGTGCTCTTCACGTACCTTCGGCGGCCACATCGGCGTTTCCGTAGTCCCCGGTATCACGTTTATCACACGTATCTTATGCTTCCTCACTTCCTCCCTCAGAACGTTTGTATAGCCTAACAGTCCCATCTTCGAAGCCGCGTACGCGCTGCTGTGCGTAAAGATCTTTTTAGTCACCACCGATAGAATATTTATAATAGTTCCTCCTCCCCTCTCTATAAAGTGAGGAAGAAGATATTTAATAGTATATATCGAACCGAGAAGGTTCGTGTTTATTACATCATCAATTTCATTTGTGGAATTCTCTTCGGCAAGCTTCCACGAAGTTATCCCGGCATTGTTTATCAGGCAGTCAACGTCCCCTTCCGCCAGTATTTTCTTCACCGTCTGGTCAACGTTCTGCGAAGAAGCAACATTGCAGGGGTATATCTCAACTTCCTTATCCTCTTTCTTCAGTTCCCTGTTCAGCCTCTCCAGTTCAGTAACCCTGCGTGCGGAAACAAACACTCTGCTCCCTATCTTTGCGAACTCAGCTGCCGATGCCCTACCTATGCCGCTGCTCGCCCCGGTTATCCATACAGCCGGTTTATCTTCAGCCATCGCTCAGTCTCCCTTTTATTAACGTCATAAACTCAGCCCTCGTTCTTGCGTCTTCCTTAAACACACCGTGAACGGCGCTCGCTATCGCCGCCGAATTCTGCTTCTCAACTCCGCGCATCATCATACACATATGGTAAGCCTCTGACACCACCGCTACCCCCTGCGGCTTCAGATATTCGTCAAGAGTGTCCGCTATCTCCTGTGTCATCCTTTCCTGCACCTGCAGCCGGCGCGAAAATACATCAACAATACGCGGTATCTTGCTCAGTCCCACAATCTTTCCATCGGGAATGTAGGCTACGTGAACCTTCCCGTAGAACGGAAGCATATGATGCTCACAGAGACTATAAAAGTCGATGTTCTTCACCAGCACCATCTCATCGTATTTCTCATTAAACACAGCGTTATTCAACACCTCTTCTATCTTCTTGTTGTATCCTGATGTCAGGAATTCATAGGCCTTAGCTACACGCTTGGGGGTATTAAGCAGTCCCTCCCTTTTAGGATCCTCCCCTATTTCTGTCAGCAGATCTGAAACCAGGTTCTGCACTTTTGCGTAATCCAAAATTATTCTCCTCGATATTCAACAATATTTTTTTCTGTCTCGAACAATTTCACCGAATAAAGCTTTCCCGAAGGCAGCTTCCCTTCCAGCACATTAAAAATTCCCTTCGCTATATTTTCAGCCGATGGAATTATGTCCTTCATAAAATCTGTCTCGGTGTTCAGATTTTTATGGTCAACCTTCTCAAGAATATTTTCATTTATTATATTCTTAAGCACCTTCAGGTCAATTACAAAACCCGTTTCAGGGTCGGGATCGCCTGCCACAGTAACCTCCAGCACGTAATTATGTCCGTGCCAGTTGGGATTACTGCACTTTCCGAATATTTCAAGATTTTTCTCATCGCTGTAGGCGGGGTTATACAGGCGGTGAGCAGCACTAAAGGTTTCTCTCCTTTTAACATAAACCATTTATTTAAGCCTCTTAGTTTTTAAGCGCTTCCAGAACTTCTTTGTTATGCCCGTCCACTTTAACTTTTGGAAATACCTTCCTAACCTTGCCGTTCTCGTCAATAACAACAGTAGTCCTAACAACGCCCATATATTTTTTGCCGTACATACTCTTCTCCTGCCATACACCGTACTCCTCAAGCACCTTCTTCTCCTCGTCGCTCAGCAGGTTGAAAGGAAGATCATACTTTTCGGCGAATTTTTTGTGTGAAGCCACGGAGTCGGGACTAACGCCCAGAATCACCGCGTCCACGTTCTTAAACTTAGGGAATTCATCCCTGAAATTGCAGGCCTCCTTTGTACACCCCGAAGTATTATCTTTGGGATAAAAATATAACACAACCTTTTTCCCTCTGTAGTCCTTCAGAGCTATAGTTTCCCCGTCCTGATTCTTCAGCTTGAAATCAGGCGCTTTTTTACCTTCTTCAATCATTTTATCTCTCCGTTAATTTTCAGTATTTCGGAACCGACGGATCAACCTCATCTGACCACGCGTCAATTCCACCTTTAAGATTTATCAGGTTTTTGAAACCCTGGTTAGCAAGAAAATTACAAACATTAACACTTCTTACCCCCCTGTGGCAGTATATTACCAGCTCATCATCCTTATCCAGTTCACCCGCACGGCCAACAAAATTACTCATCGGCATCAGCTCTGAGTTTTCTATCCTTGCTAACTTATGTTCCCATTCCTCCCTTACATCAATAAGCCGTATGCCGTCTTTATGCTCCAGCAGTTCCTTAACCTCAGTAGGACTTAAATCCCTGTACGCCGTCTTATAATTTCCTGAATCTCTGAACATATTACTCCTCTTCCAGTGTTTTCTTTATCGCGTCATAATCAGGCTGCTCACCCGGGTTAGGGCAGATCTCCTTGTACTTTATCTTTCCATCCTTTCCAATCACAAAAGCCGTTCTTTTAGCCACGCCGTTATAAGAAAATTTCTCCGGGTAGTATAACTCATATAATGAATCATATTTCCTTGAAACTTCCTTGTTAAAATCGCTCAGCAGAGGAAAGTTGATCTGGGTCAGCTCTTTCCATGCTTTTAAGGAGTAAGGGCTGTCAACGCTCACTCCAATCACCTGCGCGTCAATGTCCATATTATTATTAAAATCCTCCTGCATCCTCTTAACCTCCGCGGAGCATACCGAAGAAAACGCGAACGGAAAAAAGAGGAGTACTACTTTTTCTCCTTTGAAATCCGACAAAGAGGTATCTTCCGCATCCTGGTTCTTCAAAGTAAAATCCGGCGCTTTATCGCCAACTTCAACAGGCATAACAATCACTTCCTTCTTTTATTAGATGGTTGTAAGTATTTTTAATATAAAAGCTTATGATTATATCACATAAAATTAGAAATTATACACAGCACATTCAAGTTCAGCCTTACCGCTGTAATTTGAAACACCATCCCCACCCAAAAAGTTCACCTTACCCGTCTTGCTTTTACCCTGGGGTTGCACTGGGGTTACAGGCCGGATGTAGGCCGGATGTACAATGAATTATTAACTTTGAAAGACCCCTTAGAACTGTCAATTTTCGTCCAAATCCTCATACAGCTCCCTCACCGGAGGGGGCTGTTTTTGTTTCCGCAGCTTCGGACTTACAGCAGGCCTTCTTTCTTCGTCCAGAATTTAAAGCCGTCTTCCAGGTGTTCGAAGGAATCTATGGCCCATAGTATGGGCTGGAGATGCCATACGTCGTAGTCCTGCCTTACCAGCTTGTCGGGATCGAAGTCTCTTACTTCAACTTCATCCGATAATGCGTGTGTTACTTCTTCTTTTGAGGAGATGATTCCGGCTCCGTAAATTCTCATTCCCTCCGGCTTTTTTATCAATCCGAATTCAACGGTAAACCAGTGGAATGTCTCGAGATATTTTCGGTTGATGCCTTCGGCATGGAATGCGGCTTCACCGAACATCTGGTAGAATGAGGCAAAGTTTTCATCGGTCAGCAGCGGCATATGACCGAACATATCATGGAAACAGTCGGGCGCGGGCGTGTAGTCAAGTTCTTCTTTTCCTCTTATGTAATCGGTGGAGGGGAATATTTTTTTCTGAAGTAGTTCAAAAAAGTTCTGCTCGTGTATCAGCCCCGGAACCCTCGCGATCTTCCATCCGCTGGTTTTGTTGAAAACGTGACTTAAGTCCTTTAACGCGGGGATCTTGTCTGATGTGAAGTTCAGTTTCCTGGTTCCTTCAAGGTATTCTTCGCATACTCTGCCTGGCAGGTATTTCATCTGCCGGTCGTATAGGAATTTCCAGATCTCATGGTCTGTTTCCGGGTAATCGGGATAGGGAATTTCATCGTGTATCGGGACGGGCCCGGTCAGCTTCTGTGGAATGCATCTCGGATCTACTCCCTCCTGAGCGGCTTTTTCGTAAGCTGATACTATCTTCTCGTCTTTATTATCATTCATTTGTCTTCCCGATAATTGTTTTTATAATTCTGATCAGAATATGCTGCAGCACTTTCCTGAAGTACCTGGTAAAGAGTTGTGGATAAATTTCTTATGATTGGAACATAATTATTATGAAACATAATTTCAACCGGGGGACTCAGGCGATCTGTGACGGGGAAGAACCCGTCTGAAGGGTGCCTTCAGATAATGTTGACTTCTTCTTCCAGCACTACTTCAAATTTTTCGTAAACGGAACGCTTGATTTCCTTTGCGAAGTGTAGTATTTCTTCTCCGGTGGCTTCTCCGTGATTTACTATTACCAGCGCCTGCCTGCTGTGCGTTCCGGTGTTCCCCTTCCGGTAGCCTTTCCACCCTCCTCTGTCGATTAACCACGCCGCCGGCAGCTTGATCTTCCCGTTGTCCAGGGGATAGGCCTTGATGTCCGGGTACTCCCCTTTCAGAAGGTTGTATTGTTCGCGGCTTACTTCGGGATTTTTGAAGAAGCTTCCTGCGTTGCCGATTACTGCGGGATCAGGGAGTTTTTCCTTCCTTATTTTTGTCACCGCGTCTCTCACGTCTTTGATGGTATAGCCGCTCTTCCCCGTTTTCTCAAGTTCGTCTCTTATGTTTCCGTAGCCTGTTCTGATTTCGGGATTTTCGCTCAGCATCAGCTGTACTTTGGTGACCACGAACTTCCCCTTAAGTTCGTTCTTGAAGATGCTGTCACGGTATCCGAACCGGCAGCCGCTTTTGTAAAACACTGCGGGCTTCGCTGTATCGATGTAAAAGCCTCTCAGACTGTGAAATGTCTCGCTTAGTTCTTCACCGTATGCCCCTATGTTCTGAATGGGTGCGGCTCCCGCGGTCCCCGGTATGAAGGCAAGGTTCTCTATTCCGCCCAGGTTTCTGTCTACGCAGTAGTTTACCAGCTCGTTCCAGTTTACTCCAGCTCCGGCTTCTACTAACGCCGACTCATTATCTTCTCTGATAATTTCTATACCGGGAATGGAATTTTTGATTACTAATCCCTCGTAGTCTTTCGTAAACAGCACGTTGCTCCCGCCGCCTAATATGAATTTGGGGTACGCCTTCAGTTCTTCCGCGGATAGTATCTCGAACATTTCATCTTCATCCCCGGCATTAACAAATGCTCCGGCTGAAACGTCTACCCCAAATGTGTTTAATTGCTTAAGTGAGAAATTCTTTGCTGTTTCCATTTGATATTCTGAGATGAGAAATATTTACTGGTACCGGTCCAGGCGGAACTTTTCGCCGAGGTATAGTTTGCGCACTTCTTCGTCTTCGGCCAGTACTTCGGCGCTGCCCGACTTAAAGATCACTCCGCTGATAAGTATGTATGCGTTGTCAACTATGCTTAATGTCTCATGTACGTTGTGGTCTGTAATAAGTACTCCTATGCCGCGGTTCTTCAGGTTTGCCACAATGTTCATAATGTCTTCAACGGCTATGGGATCTATTCCCGCGAAAGGTTCATCCAGTAGAATGAAGCTTGGATCGGTGGCTAGCGTCCGGGCTATTTCTGTACGCCTTCTTTCGCCTCCGCTTAGCTGAAACCCGATGCTCTTTCTGATATGCGCGATGCCGAGATCTTCCAGGAGTTCTTCGCATTTCTGCTTGCGTTGTTTCGGTGTAAGTTTTATCATCTGCAGCACTGCCATCAGGTTGTCTTCAACTGAAAGCTTCCTGAATATCGAGGCTTCCTGCGGCAGGTAGCCTATCCCCATCCTGGCGCGCTTGTACATCGGCACTTTGGTTATCTCCGTATCATCAAGAAAAACCTTCCCGCTGTCGGGCCTTATCATACCGGTGATCATATAAAAAGTGGTTGTTTTGCCTGCTCCGTTCGGTCCTAGGAGCCCCACTATCTCTCCTTTGGAAACTTTCACGGAGGCTTTGTTCACAACGGTTCTGTGCTTATAAATTTTTACAAGGTCCAGGCTTCTTAATGTTTTTTCATCCATAATTATTGCGGCGTCTCTTTTGGTGAATAAAATCTGTCTCCGGGACGTATCTGTTTCAGTAGTTCTTCTTTCTGCGGCCGGTCTTTTATAAGATTGAACCGCGGTAAAGCAAAGGTGTTTTCCTTCCCTCTTACCATGTTTTCAGGGTAGTACTCGCTTTTGGGAGAACCGTACATCCTTACCTGGCTCACTTTCTTGTTTACGAAGTTAAGTGATGCCGATTCTGCGGATGACTGTGTCAGACCGTTCGGTTTATCGTCTTCGGTATACATATAATACACATTGTAAACACTCCCCTCAACTTTAACTCTGCTTATGTCTCCGCCGTCAAAATACATAATTAATTTGTTCCCCGAAATCTGGTTGTACCTGTTTTGATAAATCTCATTGGGGGAAAGCACAAAGGCGTCATTCACTACCTCAAGTGCCTGCACTTCGTTGTCCTTTAAAAAGATAGTAATTGAATCCCCCGAAAGCTGTGTTCCCTCGTTCCATAAAACGGGCCTCATATCGCTTTCTTTCCGCTTGTAGGTGATGATCTTCTCATCTGTTTTTTTGTAGACGGAAAAATCATTTAGTGATGCGAAGGTCGCACGCCATATTTTTACTGAATCCTGCGCTTCAAAACGATTAATTGTGTCACGCCACGATTCCATGGAAAGCGATTTTATAATTAGGGTGTCCAGTTTAACCTGCATACTGTCATTCCCTATTATGAGTGAGTCCGGCAGTCTCGATCTTGTGGTGTCTATCTGTACTAGCAGGGGCTTCTCGTCTATTATCGTGTGAAAATCCTGCCCGTAATCTATTAGATGCTCTCCGAATATCTGCACGTTATTCGTCCTGTTCTCAATCCTTACGTCGCTGTTCGCGAATGTCACTCTCGAATCACGGAAATGTTCAAGTGTGTCGGCGTCAATAATATTGTCCTGCTGTACTATCCTTACATGTCCGCTGGCTAATGCCCGATCTTCTTTCTTGAAGTAGGTTAGTTTTGCTGAGGTAAGCGTGCTGGCCGTATCGTATAAGATTACTTTGCTTCTGAATATTGCTTTGTCATCATTAAAAAAATACTCGCCTGAATCTGCGGTTAGGATAACTTTTTTGTCATCGAGCTGAACTCCTGAACTGCTCTCTGCCCTTCTTTCATCGCCGTAATAAAATCCACGGGGAGTTTTAATCGTCATGCTGTCCTGGTTAACTACTACGTTTCCTATAAGCTCCGCGTCATTTCTCGATATGTACTGTATAGCCTTGTCGCACGTTATTATAACATTCCCCTGGGTAAGTACAACATGCCCGTATACTTCCCTGGTTGTTTCTCCGCTTACTACTCTCCCCACAAGACTATCGCCTACAACGGTGATCATCTCTCCCTGCTCCTGCGGGTATAGACTGGTTGACAGCAGCATAATAAATACGAGGGCCAGTACCTGGAACGGGTTCAGATTGACAAATTGACCCGGATACAACTTCGATGGAGCATACGTATGATGAAAAAATGATTTCATTTCAGACTGTCCGCTCTTGCTGAGTAGGTAATGTTGTAAATGACATAGTTAGTGAGACTTTGATTCGATTCGAACCCGAAGCCTTGTATTTTTTCCTTACTCGTTAGTATTGTTACAAATTTATCTGAAACTATTTTCGCGTCCTTGTTCCGCCACATAAGCTCTTCTGTTTTAATGGTAACGCCGCTGTCGCTCACGGCAACTACACTGTCGGTAGCGTAAAGGTTCTTGGTCGCGTCGTCAACTCTTCCTCTTTTGGAGGTAAGGGTTGTGGTCTTAACTTCGTCGGGATTATAAAAATCTACCTGCACTCCGCTGTCGAGCAGCGTTTCCCTGCTTTCTTCAAATATCCTCAGATGTCCCGCGTAAAGTATCGCCGTTGTTTTGCCTGAATCTGAAAATATAACCTTTGCGTCCCAGCTCTCCTGCGCCGGTATTTCGGCTTCTTCCAGGTTGGGGTTAACATTAGGCTTTACTTTCTTTTCACCGCACCCGGCGTATAGTAGTATCAGTAGCGAAGCCAGAAAAAATAAATACCTCATCGCTGCTGCAGTCCCAGATTAATCAGATCGTGAAGATGCAGAATGCCTACCGGTCTGCTTCCGTCATCTACTATTACCAGCGTTGTAATCTTAAAGTTCTCCATCTGCTGCAGTGCGAAGGAGGCAAGGTAAAATTCTTTTGTCACCTTGGGATTTTTTGTCATTATGTCTTTGGCTGTAAGTTCTTTTATCTCAAGAGTTTTCTCCAGCAGCCGCCTCAGGTCTCCGTCGGTGATTATTCCCGTCAGGGTTCCGCCGCTGTCTACCACGCAGGTTGTACCCAGGCGCTTGGAGGTTATCTCAAGTATAACGTCTTTAATTGATGCTTCTTCCGGCACGGAAGGTATCTTCTCTCCCTTTATCATTATTTCCTTGATCTGCAGGGAGAGCCGTTTGCCGAGACTCCCGCCCGGGTGAAGGAACGCGAAGTCCTCCGCGGTAAAATCCCTCTTCTCAAGCAGCACCACCGAAAGGGCGTCTCCCAGGGCAAGCGTGGCTGTGGTTGATGATGTTGGGGCTAGGTCGTGGGGACAGGCTTCCTCCTTCACCCCTATATTAAGGAATATATCGCACTCTCCCGCTAGTCGTGAATCCCGTGAGCCGCACATAGCGATCAGCGTAACTTTAAGCCTCTTCAGCATCGGGATCAGATTCGAAATTTCCTCGGTGTTTCCGCTTTTGCTTATAAGTATAACTACATCTTCCTGCCTTACCATCCCAAGATCGCCGTGAAGCGCGTCCGTCGGGTGAAGGTATATTGATGCTGTACCGGTTGAGTTGAGCGTTGCTACGATCTTACGGGCGATTAGTCCCGACTTCCCCATACCTGTAAGCACAACTCTTCCTTTGCATTCGTAGATGGTGTTCACTGCCTGAACGAATCCTTCATCGATGCTTTTCTCAAGGTCTGCTACGGCAGCGGCCTCTATCCTTATTACCTCTTTTCCCATATTAATTATTTCGTTTGAATTCAATTTTTGCCCTTCCTGAACAAATCTTTTAACTTTCTTTTTGATGTTTCCTGCTGCGGCGGCCTGTTAAGATATTTTGAAAAGTCACGCGGAAATCTTCTCATATATTTGTTATAAAGAACAAATGCGTTTATAAGCTCGAAGTCTGAAAATTCAGACAGTTTTTCAAACATCAGCTTGGGATTTAACGCCTGTTCGGGATCTTTTGTTCTCCTAAACCGCATCAGTTCATTGTAGTAATTTGTCATCGGGATCAGGTGGTTAACTCCGTTTTTACTTTCGTGCAGCCAGATCTTTTTGTGCGCGGGTGCGAAGGCTAATATATATTCGCCGGGACTAATAACCGCCTCCCTCACTTCCGAATTATCATGAGGTGCGTTATTACCCGGATTCCAATCCGAATAGCTCCATTTTTCTATTTCATTGATCTCTGCAGGTATTTCATCCGTGTTCTTAAGCGTCAGGTCAAACTCTATTTCATCATCAATTTCTTCGTTGATCAGGATGTCGATCTCGTCGCCGGGAATTTTTATTGTTCCGGCTGCGAAAACGGGAGTCGATGAAAATGATAGATCCGGTTCGGTCCCTTTTTTCCCGAGTATATAATTGTTGTTTTTAAACCTCCCGTAGCCGGTTACCATCAGCTTGTCAATTTTTTCACGGTAAAGTTTATATCCAGGTTTCTTTTCAGGCAGAACGGAAAAAAGGAGGTACCTTTCCTGCGCGGTTAATTCTCTCGGAAATTGTTTTATGCCTGAATTCAATCTAATCCTTTAATTACAGAATCTATTTTTTTTATCTCTTCGAGCAGTGACTTTAGCTCGCTCAATGGAAGCTGACTTGATGCGTCGCTTAACGCTTTTTCCGGTTCGGGATGTACTTCAAGGAAAAGTGCGTCTATTCCAATAGCCGCGGCGGCCTTTGCTAGGTATTTTATAAAGCGCGGTTGTCCCCCGCTTTTATCGCTGTTTGAAGGCAGCTGAATGGAATGGGTAGCGTCCATTACAACGGGATAACCAAGCTCCCTCATAATGATTAGAGAACGCATATCAACAACAAGATTATGGTAGCCGAAGGTGGTCCCTCTTTCGGTAAGCATAATCTTTTTATTGCCCGTCGATAGTACTTTTTCCGCGGCGTGTTTCATATCTTCCGGCGCGAGGAACTGGCCTTTTTTAATGTTTATAACCTTCCCTGTTTCGCCCGCCGCTGTCAGCAGTTCCGTCTGCCTGCATAAAAATGCCGGAATCTGAAGTACATCGGCATATTTGGCCGCGGTTTCGGCTTCAGCCGGGAGATGGATATCGGTCAGTACAGGTACGTCATATTCCTCGCGTACCTTTCCAAGGATCTCAAGGGCTTCCTCATCCCCTATCCCCGAAAATGAGGAGGCGCTTGTACGGTTTGCTTTTTTATAGCTGGCCTTAAATATAAATGGTATGCCCAGAGACGCCGCAATGGATTTTATTTCCGAGGCGGTCTGCTTAACCAGCTGTTCACTCTCTACAACACAGGGTCCCGCGATCAGCACGAAAGGGTTATTTCCTCCTGCTTTTATTTTGCCAACTTCAACCATAAATAATAATCTGCTTATTTAGTGTAAATCAAATATAAAAAAAAGCATTTACTTAATGAATTCAGAGGATTTTCCATCGGTTAGGCACGCCGGATTGAATGAACCAAAATGTCCGGCAGGGCACAATTCAAGGTTGAATTCCTTATAGTAAATAGCAAAATTGACATATTCATTTAACAGGAATTATGATGGCTAAGGATATTCAGGATATGACAGTGCTCCTCACGGGAGCCACCGACGGCATAGGCCGGCTGACTGCGTTGAAACTCGCGGAACGGGGCGCTCATTTAATTCTCCATGGACGGAATAAAAAGAAGCTTGATGATACTGTTAAAGAAATATCAGAGCATTCTGGCAATGATAAGATTGACAAATTAATTGCTGATTTCTCGCTGCTTGACGAAGTCAGAAAGATGGCGCAGAACATAACGAACAGCTATTCAAAGCTTGATGTACTTATAAATAATGCTGGTGCCGGCTTTACCAAACAGCACTACAGCCGAGAGGGATACGAGTTGAGGTTTACCGTAAACTACCTGGCTCCTTTTCTGCTTACTCAGAAGCTTCTTCCCCTGCTCCGGAAAGCTGCTCCCTCCAGGATAGTAAATGTAAGTTCGGCAGGACAAAGAGCGGTTAATTTCGATGATGTTATGATGGAAAAAAACTTCGATCCTTCCAGCGCATATTCTCAAAGTAAACTCGCTTTAATTATGTACACATTTGAACTGGCTGATAAGTTAGAAGACCAGGATATTACGGTAAACACGCTCCACCCGGGAACCTATCTTAATACTAAAATGGTGAGGGACGCGGGTATAAATCCGTGGGGGGCTCCGGAAACAGGAGCGGAGGCTGAAGTCCGCCTTGCGCTCTCCCCCCAGCTTGACGGTGTGACAGGAAAATATTTCAATGTTAAGAATGAAGCCAGGGCCGATAGTCAGGCATATGATGCTGAGGCAAGAAATAAATTGTGGGATCTCAGCCTTGAGCTTGCAAACCTGAAAGGAGATGAAATTGAGTATTCCGGATAAGATGAAAGCTATGGTGCTTGAAAAAAAGGGAGAACGGCTGAAGGAAAAAGAAGTCCCTGTCCCGGAAATAAAGGATGACCAGGTTTTAATTAAAGTGAGTGCATGCGGCGTCTGTCATACGGATCTTCATATAGTCGACCAGGAACTTACACATCCTGAACTCCCCCTGATACCGGGTCATGAAATCGTGGGGAATGTGGTGAAGACCGGTGCTGATGTTAAAAAGTTTAAGGAAGGCGACCGCGTGGGTGTTCCATGGCTCGGCTATACCTGCGGGCATTGTAAATACTGCCGGCGGGGACAGGAAAATCTGTGCGAAAACGCTGAGTTTACAGGATACACAATTGACGGAGGTTATGCCGAATATACCGCGGCCTATGAGAATTATACTTTCCATATTCCTGAAGGATATGATGACGCTGAAGCTGCGCCCCTGCTGTGCGCGGGTCTTATCGGCTATAGAACATACCGTATGGCGGGAGAGATCTTTGAGAATCTCGGGATATATGGATTCGGCGCGGCCGCTCATATAATTGCCCAGATTGCGGTTCACCAGGGAAAGAAAGTTTATGCCTTCACACGCCCCGGCGATAACGAAGCTCAGGATTTTGCGAAAAAGCTGGGTGCTGTCTGGGCGGGCGATTCCACCCTGTCTCCTCCTGTAAAGCTTGATGCCGCTCTTATATTTGCGCCTGTAGGTTCTCTTATTCCTGTCGCCCTCAGGGCTTCTGATAAAGGAGCGACTATAGTAAGCGGCGGTATACATATGAGCGATATCCCCTCCTTCCCGTATAAGATCTTGTGGGAGGAACGGTCGATACGTTCTGTAGCAAATCTTGAAAGAAAAGATGGTGAGGAATTATTGAAAATAGCGCCTGAGGTACCCGTAAAAACTATGATTACCAGGCTTCCCCTGAATAAGGCAAATGAAGCTCTCGATAAGCTTCGTGACGGTGAAATTGAGGGAGCCTTCGTTCTCGTCAACTGAAAATACCCGGACTTTTTAAGGGATGATTGCCCGGCCGGCTTGATAAATATGTGAAAATGTTGTTAGTTGCAAGGGATAATGTTTCATTAAACGGCGGGGAGATCAATGGACAAAAGATATTTTACTATAGCCGCATTTTTACTGATTTCATTCTTCATTTTAACATCATTCAAAATTCCCGATAGTCCCGGAATAAGCAGCGAGTCTCAGGACTGTATTAGCTGCCACGAGACGGTAACTCCGGGTATTGTTTCTGACTGGCGTACAAGCCGTCATTCACATACCAGTTTCAGCGATGCGTTAGCTAAACCTGACCAGGAAAAACGGGTTTCGTCTGAAAATGTTCCCGCGAATCTTCAGAATGTTGTTGTGGGATGTTATGAATGCCATGGATTAAATTCTGAAAATCATAAAGATAATTTCGCACATTTCGGATATAATATAAATATTGTTGTTTCACCGAATGACTGCGCGGTATGCCACAAAACCGAGGTAGCGCAGTATAGTCACAGCAAGAAAGCGCATGCCCTCGAAAACCTGAGAGATAATCCTGTTTTCACCGCGCTTGTAAATACTTCAATCGGGGTTCAGGAGTATCACGAGAATAGTATTAAACCGATGGAGCCCTCTCATTTTACTCAGAACGAAACCTGCTATGCCTGTCACGGTACTGATCTGAAAGTCGAAGGCACAAAAACAATCTCTACCGACCTCGGGGATGTTGAGGTTCCTGTTTTAAAAGACTGGCCTAACCAGGGTGTTGGAAGAATAAATCCCGACGGCAGTACGGGTTCCTGTACGCCGTGCCATCCGCGGCATAGCTTTTCTATTGAGATAGCCAGAGATCCTCACACCTGCGGACAATGTCATCTGGCTCCCGACGTTCCGGCTTATAATATATATAAAGAAAGCAAGCACGGTAACATTTTTGAAGCGTCAGAACAGAAATGGAATTTTGAGAATGTTCCCTGGACGCTGGGTAAAGATTTTACCGCTCCCACTTGCGCGGCCTGCCATAATGCCCTTGTCGTTAGTCCCTCCGGTGATGTTATTGCTGAAAGGTCCCACGATTTCGGCGCCCGCCTTTGGGTAAGGGTGTTTGGACTAATTTATGCCCACCCTCAGCCGAAAAGCGGAAAGACATTCGAAATAAGGAATAGAGACGGCCTCCCTCTGCCGGTTACATTCGATGGCGTCCCTGCCGATAGTTTCCTTATTAGCAAAGATGAACAGACAGCAAGGCAGCATAAAATGATGAATATCTGCTCTTCATGCCACGGAGATACCTGGGTTACTAACTGGTTTGAAAAGATGGATAATACTTTAAAGGAAACTGATCAGATGACCGCCGCCGCAACGAATATGTTGTCTCAGGCCTGGAAAGAGAAACTGGCGGATAATACCAATCCTTTTGATGAAAATATTGAACAGATGTGGGTACAGCAGTGGCTCTTTTATGCTAACTCCGTAAGGTATTCTTCGGCTATGTCTGGTCCCGATTATGCCGCTTTCAAAAACGGATGGTGGTACCTCACAAGGAATCTGAATGATATGCGTGCAATGATGATGCTTCTGAGGAGCCAGGCAAAATAACAAACGTCTTTCGTCACAGCATGTCTGAATTCATAGCCGGGAAGATAATTCTCACATATCTTCAGGCTGAAAACAATAAAAATTCGGAGGTGTTATGAGAAAGATCAAATCAGTTTACTTATTATTCATCTTGAGCTTGTTTATTCCATTATCCGCGGGCATAGCCCAGCAGGAATCCGCATCCTCAAATCAGCAGGCCATTCAGGACAGACTGAATTCCCTTGCAAACGCGATTGTGAACAATGATTATGCATCGGTTGAGGATTTTTATACGGATGACGCTATTTCGATGCCGAACTATGGCAAGATGCTGAAAGGTAAGGATGCAATCCATAGGGATAACCTTGAGTTCACGAAATCGGGGATGAAAATTACATCGCTTAATATGAACGTTACTAACGTGCTTGGCGAAAAAGGAAACCTCGTAGATGCTGTAGGAAACTACACTATCTCCCTCAGCAGGAAAAACGGAGGAGATATAAAGGATGAAGGAAATTTCCTTACGGTTCTCGAGAAAAAAGACGGTAAATGGAAAATAAGAGCTGAAATATGGAATACTAATCGGAATCCTATGATGAATAATATGCAGGGAGCCGATATGGATAACATGAACCATATGAAGCGGGAAAAAAATGAAAAGGGAGAAGAGGAAGATTCAACAAAATATTAGGTTGAGATTTGCGGCATAGGAACTTTCGGGTCTGATAAATCTGATTTATCAGACTCTTTGTTTTAGAAATTCAGCTTGGTCTGGGAGGTCTTGTCTTTCTTCTTCTTCACTTCTTTCTGCTGTTTGAGGAAATCACCGAAATCCTCTTTCGCTATTATATAAATTTTACCGACCTGCTGAGCTTTGAGATTTCCGGATTTTATATGATATAAAACCCCGGAATGAGAAATGTCGAGAAGTTGTGCTACTTCTTCTACGCTGAAAAATTCTTTCATATATGGTCCGATACTTAATGAAAGATAACCTTCGGTAACCCTTCAAAAATAGCCAGAACAAAGGTCATATTCAATTTGAAGCGGCTATATATGAATCTCCCATTCCCCGCAGCCCCGCGCTTCCTCTACTTCAACAGCATAAACTTGCGGACAACGGAATAATTGCCTGAATTTAATTTATAGAGGTATACTCCGCTTGAAAGATCAGACCCGTCGAATTTTACTTCATAAGTCCCTGCCGGCTTATGCTCATTAACCAGTGTTTTCACTTCCCCTCCCGATAGGTCATAAACTTTTATTGATACATAACCTGCTTCGGCAATCGAATACCTGATATTTGTAGAGGGATTAAACGGATCAGGGTATGCCGGGAATAATTTATAACTCAAATCCTGAAGATCATTCTTAATGATTCCTGTTGGTATCTCGGTAGTAAACACCCCGCTGTAGTCATCATATGGAATAGTGTTCTGATTGTCCTGAACGACGCGGATTTCCCCCTGCTGGGTCGCGATCTGCGGCACCATCCAGTCGTATGTGGTCTGCTCTTTCGGTAGATCGATAACTATCTCCTGCCAGGTTGAACCGCCGTTCGATGAGAAATAAAGATCCCAGTTGCAGGGACCATGATCAATTTCTGCATGCCAGCGAATGGTAATTACTGCGCCTGCTTCAAAGGTTTCACCGCCTACAGGGAAATCAAGCCCTACATGTGCTTCAGCTTGTACGCCGAATAAGAATGTTATAACAAGGAAAAATAGTATTGCCGGATTCTTCAATTTAATCTCCTGCTGTTATTATTTGATCTAATCTATATATTTATAGTAATTTGATCATCACAAAAGTGTCACAGCGGTATAAACAAAATTGAAATCCGGCACACTATGGCTGAAGATTCCCCCATTTCATCCGGGCCTTACTTGCGGCTGATTACACTATCCCGCCTTTTCCTGATGAATAACATCCTGCTGGGCAGGGTCGAAGGTTGTAAGCATAACAACCCGCGTCTTCTCCCTGAATAACGTTGGGACCGATAATTTTGCGTTTGCATGATCTTCTGCTTCTATTATTGCGTAAGCAGTGTGATCATTATCCTTACAGCCCCATTCAAAGTGTGTCAGGAATCCGGCATTATATTCCCTGAACTGCTTCACCGCCATCCTGCAGTCCTCAGCCGTGTGAGCGGATATTACAATAAACCTTTTCATCAACGCCTCCGGTTTAATTTTGTTTATGACCTCTAACCTACACACCCGACATATATTCATGAACAAACTTTATCGCCATAGCACCTTCACCTACTGCCGATGCTACCCTGTTCATCGCTCCTGCTCTCACATCTCCTGCGGAAAAGATACCCGGTATGCAGGTCTCCAGCAGGTAGGGATCACGCTTCAGTTTCCATACCTTTCTGAAGTTCTGGGATTTTAACAGATCTTTCCCCGTTTCAATGAATCCTTTTGCGTCCTTGGCTATGTTAAGTTTTATCCAGTCGGTAACAGGCCTTGCACCGATAAAGATAAAGAGCGCGGCTGATTCTTTGGTACTTCTTTCGCCTGTTTTAATATTCTCTATTGTTATGCATTCCAGCGTCCTCTCTCCGATAGTTTCTTTCACTACAGAATCCGTTAGAATGGAAATATTTTTTGTCCTCTTAATCTGGTCGATAAGGTAGTGCGACATCGTTGAATCTAGCGAATCTCTTCTTATAACAATGAAAACATTCTCAGCAAACCCCGAAAGGTACATTGCTGCCTGCCCTGCCGAATTACCTCCGCCTACAACATAAACGTCCTTGCCGCGGCATGCGTGCGCCTCAGCGGTTGCGGCGCCGTAGTAAACCCCGGCACCGGTCAGACTGTTTATTCCTTTTATATCAAGAGTCCTGTAATCAACCCCTGTGGATATTATGATCGTATGTGTTTTAATTTCGGTACCGTTGGAGAGGGATAGGATTTTATATTTATCCTTCATACTTATATCAATAACCTCGCACGGGGAAAGAAGCTCAACACCAAATCTTGTTGCCTGGGTGATGGCCCTGCGCGTAAGATCAGCACCTGATAACCCCGAAGGAAAACCGAGGTAATTCTCGATGCGTGAGCTTGTTCCTGCCTGCCCTCCGGGCGCTTTTCTTTCTACCATCAGGGTTTTAAGCCCTTCTGTGCCGCCGTATACCGCTGCTGCAAGTCCTGCGGGACCAGCGCCTATTATCACTACGTCATAAAGCTCTTCTGATGCCGTCGATTTAAGTCCGATCTTCTGTGCTATATCGGTATCTGAAGGTGATTTAAGCACTGAGCCGTCTTCGAATACAACAGCGGGGAGTTCTTTGGAATCTATTTTATGAGTATTCATAACTTCTGCAGCCTCGGAGCTCAGCTCTACATCGATCCACTTATAGGGGATCAGGTTTCCTGTCAGGAAATCTTTTAGCTTGTGAGAAACGGGAGACCATTGGTAGCCTAGAATCTTTATGCCTGCCAGGTCGGGAATAAAACCGCCCTGCCAGTCTTCCAGCAGATCAGTCAGTACAGGATAAAGCTTTTCCTCCGGCGGGTTCCACGGCTTCAGCAGATAATAATCGAGCCGTAGTGTGTTGATAGCCTTAATCGCGGCTTCAATATCTGAATAGGCTGTAAGAAGCACCTTTTTAGCATCCGGAAAGATCACCTTGGCCTTCTCCATAAAATCCGTCCCCTCCATCTCCGGCATCCGCTGATCGGAAAGAAACATCGCTACGGTTTCATTCTTCTGCTTTAGTTCGCCGACGGCCTCAAGGGCTTCCGCACCGGAACCGGCGGCAAGTACCCGGTATTCATCCCGGTATTTTTTCCGTACGTCTCTCTGGATTGCTCTCAGTACCTGTACATCATCATCAACTACTATAATGAATGGAAGTTTCATCTTTTGTTTCTTCCTTTAAAGATTGTTGAGCGGCAGGAAAACTTATTGCGAATTCAGTCCTGCCTTTTTCAGACTTAACTTTTACATCCCCCTTATGCCGGCTTATCACGCTCTTCACCAGGTCGAGACCGATACCTGTTCCTTCCCCCACCTTCTTTGTCGTGAAAAAAGGATCAAATATTCGCGATAAAATATCTTTCGGTATCCCTGTACCATTGTCAATAACTTTAACAGTTACATCCTTCGTATCGCATACAGTTTCTATCTGAATTTCACCCTTATCAGGAACAGCATAGATAGCATTATCAATAAGATTGGTCCATACCTGGTTCAGTTCCCCGCTGTATGCTTCGATGCCCGGCATATTGTCGCAGAAGTTCTTTATTACTTTTATATTTTTGTCGCGGATCTTGTAGCCGAGCAGAATGAGTGTATCCTCGATGTCTTTATGAATATCGGTAACGTGCAGTGTCCCCGATCTGTCCATATGTACATGCGATTTTATTGCACTTACAAGTTCCGTTATTCGTCCCGAAGCATCTTCAAGGTCGTTGATAAGCAGTTCGGAACTGAGAAGATTTTCCATCCACACAAGTATGCTCTGAAATGCTTCATTCTCCATTCCGTTTTTTAACGATTCCATGTCCTCCCGGTTAAAGCCTGTTTCTGCGAAAGTTACCGCAAGCTCATTGTTTGAAATAAGACCGTTCTCTTCCAGCCATTCATTCAGCTCATCCTCCTTCTGCATCTGCTGCATTGGGGTGAGCCTTGTCTTTACAGAATGGTTTTTCCTTCTTTCAACCACTGTTTCACGGATATTTTTTATAAATCCTGGTGAAATGTCATGGTTAAGGAGTCCCTCCGTCAGTTCTATATTAAGCTTCAGTCGTTTATCAAGTTCATCGGAAATTCTGTCGATAGCGGAAGCGGGATTGTTCATTTCATGTGCTATACCGGCGGCAAGTTTGCCAAGCGCGCTCACCTTTTCCTGCTGCAGCCTCACAGTGGCAAAATATCTGGCTCTTTCAGTCATATATCCGATCAGCTTCTGAATAAAGTCGGGATTAAGTTTTTCCAGCGCCTGGAAGTATTTTTTATGCAGCTGAATCACCCTGGTTTTTCCTACAGCGTATGAATTTCCCGGGGAGGTCTTCATCCTTGAATAAGGCAGAACTCCTGTTACCCCGCCGGTGGTTTCATTATTCTCAAAGCTTATATAAAATACCAGCTTGCCGTTGATATTCATATAGAAATGGAATTTGCCCTCCAGCAGAAAGGACATATGGTTTATAGAATCTCCCGTTTTAAACATCAGCTCTCCATCTTCAAATTCTGCCTTTTCCGATCTGGAAAGTATCCACTCCAGGTGCTCGTCAGGAAGGTCGCGGAGGGCAATTACATTTCTTAATTCTTCAATTGTTACAGGTTGATCCATAAAAAATCACCTTAAGCTGTTATTAACTGCAGTAACCGGGGGAATATTATTTACAAAGAATATATCTGCTGGTAGAGGGTCCGGCTTTATACAATTAACATGTATACAGCCGCGGAATAGGTTATAGTGATCTTCTGCTTGTCAGGTTGTATCCGGGATCTGCAGCGCCTGGCTTATTAACCATCCCTGAATATTTATCTATAAATAATTGTGTATTAACAAAGGTGAGGTAATATAGAAAAGTGATCTTTCAATTCAAAACGGAAAAGTATTGAAGTGCCTGACGCACATCAAAAAAAAACCCGGCAAAGTTAATTGCCGGGTTCGCGCATATTTACTTCTTCCCTAACAGGGATTCAGTTACTTTAGAAGCATCATTTTCTTTGATGCTTCAAAATTATTTGTTCTCAGCTGGTATACATATAATCCTGCGGCAAGGTTTTTGGCGTTAAAGTTAACGTTGTAGCTCCCTGCAGATTTTTTCTCATTAACCAGCGTCTTTACTTCATTACCCATTACATCATATACCTTAAGTGTAACAAATGACTCGGAAGGAACAGAGTAATTGATTACGGTTGTCGGGTTGAAAGGATTCGGGTAATTCTGGGCAAGGGTGAAGTCAGCTGGATTGCTGCTTACGGTTGCATTAGTCTCGCCTGCCAGCTTCCTTGAGCCGTCATAATCCTGCTGGTACAGCTTATATGAGTAGGTTCCGGCTTTAACATTCTCATCGGTAAAGGAATATGATTTCTTTTCTGTTGTGGTACCTGAGCCCTGGATTGTTCCAAGACGGATGCCATTCCTGTACAGCTCAAAGAATGCGTTGTTTTCTTCGGTAGCGGTTGACCATAACAGTTCCACATTATTTCCATGAACACCTGCCGTGAATGAGTTCAGTTCCACAGGAACAACAAGTGTAGGATCAACAAAAACTCCGTCGTGCTGTACGTTATACTGGTAGACAGGATTAAATATTGAAGTCTGGTCATAAGGAAGACCGGTATTCCATGCATAAGCGTCGGTCTCATAATTTCCAAGAAACTCAAACGTTCCGCCGAACATATCGAGTGTACCGTCATTGTTGAAATCTGCGAAGACAGGCTGATTAAAGCTTGAGTTCAGATGAACCTGCAGTGGGAAACCTGTAACAGGAGTTCCATCAAGGTTGAATGCTACATAGGATCCGAAATCGCCGTCCTGTCCGTTTCTGTCAAGTACCATTTCGAGTTCACCGTCATTGTCAAGGTCGGCGAATGCAGCCTGGCAGGCCATTCCGTCTAGTGGACCTATAGGGTAATTGGTTATAAGGGAACCGTCTATGTTATATGCGAATAAAGAAAAAGCAGGCGTTGCGGAAGCGCCGTATTCTCCTATAACTATATCATACTGATTGTCATTATTCACATCGGCTATTGAAACCGGCGCATAGATCCAGTTGGAAACAAAATTAGGCCATCCGGGTAAAGAGGTGCCGTCGTTATTAACAGCATAAATGATTCCTCCGTTTGCGCCGTTGGAGTGTGAACAGAACATAATTTCTTTATTTCCGTCGCCGAAGAGATCAGCAAGAACCGGTGCGGAGTATGAATTCGAACCGTCAACGGTATCATAGATCTGATATGGGAAACCAGGCATTGCGTTGCCGTTGCTGTCCCATACGTAAAGGAAGTTCCTTCCTTCAGCTACTATTTCTTTTACACCGTCATTGTTTATATCGCCAACCGCGCATGAAGAAGCGATATAGTGATCAATAGTCTGCGGCCATCCGTTGTATACCGTACCGTCACCGTTGTAAACATAAACCTGCCCTGTCCTGAGTCCGATTATAATTTCCATCTTACCGTCGCCGTTAAGATCTGAAAGTACAGGGGTTACCGGATATTTCCCGATGTTGATGTTAAATATTTCAGTCCCGTCCTGTTTGTAAGCATAAAGATAACCTCCCAGAGGTCCGCCTACCCCGGCAACAATTTCACCTTCGCCGTCGCCGTCTATATCGCCGTATGATGGAGTCCATGCAACTTCATAATACTGCTGGTAAACTTTAGGCCATCCTGGTACAGAAGTAGTATCCAGGTTCCTTGCATACAGGTAGCTTCCCGATCCATATACTATTTCAAGATCCGGATCTGAATCCATATTACAGGCGATGCCGCCGTCTTTGGGATTTGCGAATGCGTATGAGGAGACTGTAGGATAACCCGTGTATGGTGTAAAATCATTTATAGATACGGGTGAAGTTCCTGGATTAAGGGCTGAAACCGCTCCCGTCTGAACATTTCCGTCCAGGTCCGATAAAAATCCGTTTTGATATGCTGAAACAGCGGCTGTTTGAGCATTTAGAAGTGTAAAAGTTGAAAACAAAATAACATTAAATACTATAAGTAAATTTCTTTTAATGTTAATCATAACAAGCTCCTTGTAATTTTATAAATAATGAATTAGTTATGATTAATAATCCTGTGCGAATTATCTTTCACTGGTAGTTAATAAAAGAGTGCGATATTTGCCATAAGCAAACTCCGTGGTTTGATGATACGAAAACTGAGGTTACTCCCCATACAACTAAAATTTTTCCTTGTATTCTTTTAAAGTAAACCCTTTTTCCCAGTAGCTGTTAAAAACATTTTTCAGCGCAATTGCAAAACTGGGGTGGTTCACTATCAATGTGGTTATACTTTCCTGCAGCGATACGGGATCATTAAGAGCGAACATAGTGGTGCTTTCATCGCTTATCACAAGTTTCATCGGAAGCTGCTTTATTATTCTTGCCTCTTCCCCCGTCGCCACATAGGATTCAATTACTTTAACAAATTCCTCTTTGCTCTTCTTGCTGGTTACATCTTTCGACTCGTAAATGCTCTTAACTTTTACCTTCTGGGTAGTTATAGCATTCTGGTCCTCAATATTGTCCTCAAGTGAGCCCGTATAAGGTGCCTTGGTAAAGATCAGCAGTTCCTTTTTTGTATTTGCCTGGAGCTTAAGCCAACGCTCCTTTATCTGCCCTTTGTCTTTAACCACTTCAATATAATCGAGCGGATCGTAATTCGTCAGGTTCTCCTTGTAAATTACAGAGAGGGCTTTTTCGAAATTTTCGGCTATTCTTTTTTTATTCTCCAGCTCCTGCTGATAACTTTCGAGTATGTTTGTTATGGCTATTTTGGGATCAACACCTCTGTATACTTTCACCGCGTCTTTGTAACTTTCACTGCAGAGCCCCTTCTTTATAAGGTTCTGAAGTATTTCATATACTTTGGTTCTGGTTATGGTGGTTATCTTGGCGATATCGGGAGCGGTGAATTCTTTCTTTTGAAGAAGAGCGAGATAAACTTCGGCTTCTCGTTTAGACAGCCCTATTTCCTGTAGTTGATTTATTAAGTCCACAATATTCCGCTATTTAGTGTTTGTATCCCCAGCCGGGTGGCTGTATCCCTTATAAAGGGACACACGAAACTAAATAATAATTTATATAAATGCAAAGGTCCTGTGAGGATTCAAAATCAGAAGAATGAAACCGCTGTTCCCCATTCAGGAAGGCATGCCGGGGTTGTTTTTTCATCCTTTTTACTTAAATTCTTTTATTCATTTATAGATTGACATAACCGTATGAACAAAATTGTACTCTACTTTGTAGTCTTCATCTGTGGAGGCGCGGTACTCGCCATTGAAATTCTTGGAACCAGAATAATCGGACCTTATTACGGAGTAAGTATTTTTCTGTGGTCAGCTTTAATCTCTGTTACACTGATCGCATTGAGCGCAGGTTATATGATTGGCGGCAGATTAGCCGACAGAAGAAAGGATATAAGGACCCTAGCGGTCATGATCGCTGTATCCGGCATCATTGTCCTCCTTATACCTCTGGCCAGGAATGACGTAATTTCTATTACCGAATCGATGGGACTAAGAACATCGGTGCTGATTACATCTTTCATACTTTTTTTCCCGCCTCTTACTTTCCTCGGGATGGTTAGTCCTTATGCGGTTAAACTAAGAACGAAAAGTCTGGATGTGGTGGGTACGCGTACCGGCGACCTGTATGCGGTTTCAACTATAGGCAGCGTATTGGCCGCGCTTTTAACGGGTTACATCCTCATCCCCAATGTTGGTGTCATTAAACTTACACTAAGTATAGGTATCATACTGATACTTACCTCTATATTCCTTTTTGTATCAGGAACAAAAAAAACTTCCCGGATTGTCTCTGCCGTTTTAATCGTAATACTGGCTGTGGTTTCGTTTAATTTTCTCCCCTCTGAAAAAGCTGATCCCTCTAAAGGTATTATTGCTGTAAAACAAAGCGTGTATGGGGAGATCCGGGTGATGGATGTAGATGAAACCAGGATGCTTCTGATTGACGGCGGCATTCATACTGCGGTCGATAAAACTACCGGAGAAAATATACTCCCTTACGCCTGGGTAATTGATATTACTAAAAAACTGGAAAGGTATAAGGGAGATATGCTGCTGATAGGACTCGGCGGAGGTTCGGTGCTGAAATCCTTCTATGAAGATGACTGGGATGTTGAGGCTGTTGAAGTAGACCCGGAAATCATAAGAATTGAAATGAAGTACTTCAATCCTGTCCCTGGTTTTAATAACATCGTAAATGACGACGGGAGGGAGTTCCTTAGAACTACCGACAGGACATATGACCTCATTGTTCTTGATGCTTTCGGCAGTAGTTCTGTCCCCTTCCACCTTACAACGGTTGAAGCATTCCGACTGGCTGCGCAGCATCTTAATAAAAACGGAATAATGGCTGTCAACATCGAAGCAGTAGGCTGGGATGATATAATAGTAGGCTCGCTCGCCAAAACTCTGCACCAGGTGTTCAGTAATGTCCTTGCCCTCCCGATAGCTGAACCGCCTAACCAGCTGGGGAACGTCATACTGCTTGCTTCGGATAAACCGTTTGAACTGACTGCTCCCCTTGAGAGAGACTATTGGAAAACAGATTACAGGTTCAGTGATCAATACGAAAGAAACCATGCCTGGGATAACAGGTTCGTACCGGATATGAAAGATGCTGTTGTTTTAACGGACGACCGGAACCCGGTGGGGATCTGGGCTGAGAGGATTAACCTGGAGGCAAGAAAGGAACTGCACGAACTTCTGGGCGATAAATCGTTTTTATGGTGAAATGAATGTTATTGTTTCTTTTTTTCCTGATCAAGCGGCTTAATTTTTCCTGTCTCCTCCACTTTTACAGGGTAGCCTTCCAGTGTATCAGGAAACGCGTTCTTATTATCCTCATTTAAAGAATCAACCATTATTACTATGCACTCTTTCCCGTTATCAAGTTCACCCTGATAGAATCCCTGCACACCCGGAATAGCAAGAAGCATTTCCTGGTTCTGTTTTAATACCTGGTCAATTGGTTTGTACTCCATATGAGAACTGTCCTTTACCTGTGCATTGCAATGAATGAATACGAATGACAGAAGTAATAATAAAATAGTTTTCATACAAAAAACAAACCCCCGCCTTCTGAGCGGGGGTAAAATGGATAAATTAAAATTTAATTATTGTCCAACCATAGTAGCACCAAGAAAAGTCAGTACCTGACCAATAGGATTGGCAACCGCGGTTGTGTTGCTTCCTGCGAATAATAGGCCTACGGCACGAGGATTTGTAGCAACATCTTCCACCATCAGTGAACCTGAATCTCCACCTGCAAGGAATTTACTCCTTCTGTTAGCGATTATTATCTGACCTGTGAAAGTTTTGGTAAAGGCAGTTCCTCCTGCGCATTCATTCTCATATGATACACTTACTGTTGCGTTCAATCCCGAGATTGTGCTGCGTGTAAGTCCGGTTGTTCTGCCGCTCTTCTTTACCGCCTGGTTAATAGCTGCAGCAGTAGTGTTTGCGGATAAGGTTCCGATCTCCAGAATTGCACCGCTAGGGTCTACCTTACCAGAAATTACTTGAGCAATAGAACAATCCACATTGTTGTCTGGCAGACTGCTCTGGACGACTAGCGTGGCTACCTGCTGTGCGGTACCGGCATTGCAATTGACATCAATGAGTCCCGGTTGGATGATTGGATCACCAGTTTTGGCGATCCTGTTATTTCCGCCGCTGACGATATCAGATTCAAATACATGGTAATTGCTCATTACGTACTGCTGTCCGCCGATTTTAACAAGGGATCCCAGCGTACCGCCGCAGCAGTAGCCGTTAGCTAAATCATAGGACCAGCCGCCTGAAGTTCCCAATTGAATAGGAGTAGCTTGTTTAGCGGTATGGCTTACGCCGCCTCCGCCTCCGCCAGGTTTACCTTTGAAAGCGGTGATCTCACCCGTCACCATTATTCTAACCGGCACGCTTTCAATCTGATCAGGCAGAGGACTCCGGGTTCCTTTAGCCAGTGCGTTTGCCTGGATATCAGTTTTGGTTAAGACAAGGATGCAGGGTTTGCCGTCATCGGTTAAACCGACAGCGGTACCGACAACATCAGGGATCTTCATGAGATCCGATGTGTATCTTTCCTGAACCGGAATAACAGCACGGATTTCAGGATTATCCTTTGTTAATGTTCCCTGGTCCTGTTTTACAGTCTGATCCTGAACTGAAGGTTCATTTATAAGATCAGAACAGCTGGAAATTGTAAAGGCAATTACAGCAAAAAGGACAATCAGAGAACTTATCTTCCCCAAACCGGAACTGAAGAAACGTTTCATACGACCTCGCTGATTAAATGAAGTTAAGTCTTTAGGAGATGCCGGTAGAATAATACGGGATTTGATCTAATATAGCAAGATTTTTTTTTAGCCTGTGACAGCTACGCTAAAGAAGGATTTCATTTCAGCCTCTCCTTTTAAACCTCAAATGACGTACAGAAATAATACATAAAAACTGAATATGTGTATCTTTGCAAAGTAAATTTTCAGTTAAAATACCGGGAATATTATCTTAACCAGCTTATTTCAAAGGGAGGAAGGAGTTCTTAACCGTCCTCTTATCCTTTTCGCGATGATGCTCGCAAACTTTATGGCGGCAGTTGAAGCCACCATAGTTGCAACAGCAATACCGACCATTGTAAGCAGCCTTGGAGGATTCACACTTTTCACCTGGGTATTCTCCGCGTTCCTGCTCACGCAGGGAGCAACGATTCCTCTATACGGCAAGCTGGCCGATATCTATGGAAGAAAGAGAGTTTTTGTTTTCGGCGTATTACTGTTCCTCGCTGGTTCCGCGTTGTGCGGATTTGCGGGAAGCATGTCTATGCTGATATTTTTCAGGGCTATCCAGGGAATTGGCGCGGGCGCGGTACTCCCTATCAGCACCACAATAATAGGCGATATTTATAATCTCGAAGAACGGGCAAAGGTTCAGGGATATCTCAGCAGCGTCTGGGGAATCGCCGCAATTACTGGTCCTGCTATAGGAGGAATTATCGTCCAGAATATCAGCTGGGCCTGGGTCTTTTTTATAAACATACCGATAGGGATCATCTGCATCCTTATAGTCAAAGTTTATTTTCATGAAAAAATAGTGCAGCCCGATGAACAGCAGAGCGGAAAAGAAGAATCGGAATCGGCGGATTATGTTGTAACGAGAACAAAAAAAATAAAAATCGATTATGCCGGGTCAGTCTTATTAATTGCCGCCACCTCCCTGTTGCTGATCCCCCTGCTGGAAGCCGGAAATACCTGGGAACTTTCCGATATAAGGTTCTGGGGAATGCTGCTCCTCTCGGTAATCGTTTTCTTCATCTTTGTTTTAACGGAACGCCGCGCGGAAAATCCAGTTATACCTTTCCGGCTGCTGAAAACACCGGTTATTCTCTTCCCTAATTTAATATCGATGATCGTCGGTATCGCCACCATCGGTATAAGCTCCATCATTCCGATGTTCGCGCAGGGCGTATTCGGCACAACCCCCATTGTTGCGGGCTTCCTGCTTGCTTCTATGTCAATCGGCTGGCCGCTGGCTTCAAGTATATCGGGTAAGCTGATAATTAAATCGGGCTTCAGGTTTACATCTGTCCTCGGCATTTTTACCCTGCTTGCGGGTTCTCTTCTGATGCTGCTGGTTAATGGAAGTTCATCTCTGTACGAAATAGTGTTTTATATTTTTGTTATCGGGCTGGGACTGGGATTTACATCAACCGCTTCAATCGTGGCTGTTCAGCATGCGGTACCCTGGTCGAGACGCGGTGTAGCTACAAGTTCGAACTCTTTCCTGAGAATGATCGGCGGTACATTCGGCGCAACTTTATTCGGCTGGCTGCTGAATTTTTATATGAGGGCTAACCTTGCGCCGTCACAGAAAAACACAGACATTATAAAAATACTTGTCGATCCCGCGCTTAGAGCGCAGTATTCCTCAGAATTTATAGGGGGACTTAGAGACATCCTTGCGGGAGCCGTACATAACGTCTATTTCTACCTGGCCCTTATTATATTTTTAGGTATCGCCGCAGCTTTTATGATTCCCCGGGATATTCAGGAAGGAGGGGTCTAGGCTACGCTATTTTCCGTCCTGCGCCGGGTCCAGGTTTAAGTGATTGGATCTCCGAGATATTTATCACTGCAACAGCCAGCGGTTTCGGCCGTCCCATCTTAGCTGATGCGGCAGCCGCGGAATCGTAAAGTTCACCGCTGTCCTGTAAAACCGCATCCCCGATAAACCTGAAGCCGTCAACTATCTCCCTGTTCACTACAGCAACAGATACCTTCGATCCTCTTTTAATATTTGCGTATGTGTTTCCGCCTGTTCCTTCAGTGAAGATCAGTGCTTCATCACTTAATACACGGGTTGAGCGTTTGGGTGCTACATTGGGGGTTCCGTCAGCGTTTACTGTGCCGATGAAACACTGCTGTGCGGCCACCATATCCTTCATTTCCTGCGTCAGCTTTGCCATATTTTCCTCTCTGGATTTAGTTGCTTCCGGGGGCCAGATAATTGAGTGAGGCTATGCAGCCATTTCTCCGCCTGATGTCTGTTCCCCGGATAAAAATTAACTCCTTTAAAATAATATTATCCGGGTAATTTATTTACCCTATTGCAAATAACTTCATAATTTTTTCTAAAAAATTACTGTTTACTCACCGCTGCAGCACCGCTGCTTTTCCACCACTCGATATACTTATCGTATGACCAGTTTACTATACTTCCAGGTACCATTCCAATTTCGTATAACTTAGCATAATCAGCAGGATTGTCTTTTGGCAGATGTATCTTGTAATAACCGGAGGATTTAAGGAAAACTGTTCTTATCATATCCGGACGCGGCTCTGGCGCATTACATTCTATATCAAATGAATTTCCTGTTTCGGGCATCTCATAATAACTCTCATCATCCTTGCCGATAATTTCTGATATATCAGCCCCCTTGTAATCAATTGCAAAGGATGGTTTAATCTCACTTCCTGCTGCCTGGATCAATTCTCCGCTGACAGACGCCAGGTAATCTAATGACCAGAAACCGCCGGGAGGATTAACCCGGATGTTGATGGTATCTCCCTTAACATGGCTGATATCGATGGGGATGATCCTTCGTTCAGTCATAAAAGGTCCACCGCCCTGTATGATTGTTTTTTCTGTCCAGCCCGAATCTTCCTCAACATATACCTTCAGCTCATAAAGTTCCTCTCCCTGCAGAAAACTCATCATCTGATAGTACTCGCTTTTTTTCTGATCGATCTTATCATACCATTCTCCTATTTCACTTCCGTAAAGTTTCAGCATCTCCTTTATCATATTGGATCCCCATAAACTCGTTCCGGCATTCATTACAAGGTTCAGTGAATCACCTTCGCGAGGACGCAGAAAAGAAAAGTTAAGCTGGTTTCGCGTATAACCGGATTTATCACTTTCCCGGACAGGCATTTTTGTCTGCCACTGGATTCCATCCTCTTTAATAAGAAATTCGGATAAATCCATACCATTCTCGTCTGTCGCGGCAAAAGGAGATTCCACTGTATGAGTCAGATAAACTATGCCGTCATTATTCATTACAGCTTCGGTACCCATAGGATGGTCCACAACATACAAGCTCATCTCATCAACGTACTGAGTTTCCTCAACCTCGTTCACTATCCTGAGACGGTATTTCCCATCAATATTCTTAAGGTGTTCCAATCTGGAAAATTCGCTCCGCTTCAATCCTATACTGGTTGCGCCGCCCAGGGGTTCAGCATCAAATATGTATTTATCACCATCAAATGAATACACAAACGGACACGACTCTTTTGTTGCCAATGTTATTGCCACCGCTACCGCTGCAGCTCCGAGGCAGCCTCCTAAAACAGCCAGGGTTGTAAGTCCCTCATCGGTTTTTTCTACCCTGGCATACAGTATATCTTCAATGTTGATAAATACCGGTTTTCCATCAACTCCAACTCCCTCGATAAAATAATCATCTGGAACGTACCGTCCGCCATCGTCATTAAAAGTTCTTGCCACCCTGTTCTTATAAAGAACCTGTTTGATCCTGATAGTTGAATCTCTTTTTATTCTTTCAATAGAGGCAGTATCCGGTTTCGATATATAAATGCCGGTCAAATCCTTAACAAATAAACTTACATCTCCCAGGTTGTCGACTTTACCGGTAATTATTCCTCCGCTGTCTTGATAAGTACCGCAGTCCTCATCGAAAACATATTGTTTTCGATTCATCCAGGTGACTTCCGAAATTTTCTTGCCGCTGAGCTGTAAGATATCTGCCGGATACAGCCTGGTCCTGAATTCGCTCACATCGTTGGGAGTTATCTTCAGATCGCGTGAATCAATTCCTTTCCCCTTTATTATGCTGTTTAAATAACGCAGTTTTCCTCCAAATCCGTCAAACTTTATTGATTTACCCGAAGGAAGTATAACTTCCGTTATTTTTTGATTTTCCTCGATCTTTTCTTTAGCGATCTGTTCTTCGTAATAGCAGCCTGCTGCCAGATTCAGAAAACTGAATAAAAGCAGATAGATAATTGATTTCTTAAACATTTTCTTCCCTCTCTAAAATGTTAATGTACTGGACCATTCTTTTGAAATTCGCTCAAAAGCAACAGGCAGTCCTGAACTTTTATGATCTTTCACTGCCCCTGATAATAGGATAGATGGACATTCGCTGTTTAGAGGTGATGGAATCGCAGCCCTCATTCTCCTGAAGATTGTACCTAAATCCTCACGGACTATATTTCCGAAAGATACAGGCATAAACACGCAAGGGTTTACATTACCTGCACTATCTATATAAAAATGGGAAAGCCCTCCCATCATACAGCCCATCTGATTTTTTCCTTCAATATGGGCCAGATAATATATTAATGGATATTCCCTGTATTTTCCTTCCGTGTTTCCGGTTATGGTGAAGTTGAGCAATTTTGCTTTATCGGTTCTGCTGATCAGATCTTCGGCAGTTTCATTTGCAAAACCTCCGCATGGCCTTGGTTCGAGAAGTTCGATTAGACTAACATTCAGCGACTTTACAAAATCAAAGTATTTGAACAGCTCATCTACCTCAAGTATTTCTTTATTGACACAGAAGTTAACGTAGGTTAAAATCCCTTCTTCATTAAAAAGCCGCAGAGCTTCAACTGCTTGTTCGAAGGATCCCTCTCCTCTTATTTTATTGTGCCTCCGTGAAACATAATCATCAAGTCCTATTCCAGCTGCAGTAAGTCCTGCCTTTTTTAATTCCTTAACTTTTTCTCTGGTTACCGAATATCCAGAAGTATGAATGTGAAAATCGGAAAGATCCTTATCCCCGGATTCCAGTATCTTAAGGACATTTTCAAACGAAAGAAGCGGTTCACCTCCTGTAAGTATGATTATATTAGTACCCATTCTCTGTAGTTCTGCCACTAAAGTCATCCATTTTCTCACAGTAACGCCATTACTTTTATTTATATTCTGCCGTTCATAACAGTGTTTACATTCAAGGCTGCACCTGGAGGTTACAGCCAGCAGCACCGTATCTGTCTGACGCTTCATCTTCGTTCCAGCTTTATTAAAATTCATACCGCCTTTTCTAACCATATTATCGAAAGCCTTTGAGGGAAAGCCCGGCAGTGAAAGGGTTGAGTAATAACGCCCGTTAAATTCTATCAGTTTAGTCAACAATAGTTTCTTCCTTATTTTTAAAGAGTCTCTCAGACTCTTTATGGAATAGGCCTCCCTTATTACTGGGTCGTTTCTTCCGTTTATTAAGGTCCTCAGGAAGAAAAGTAGTATCTGCCGTTTATTCAAGAACCGCGGTATATATTGCGAAGGCATATAACGCTCCCAAATATGTTTGCTGAAAGATAAGAGAGATGTAAATTTATAAATGCGGGTTCTCGTTATTCTTGGTTAAGCCCTGCATTATCATTCCCGAATTTTTCTCTCGAAGGTATGATAGATATTTGTCTTGACAAATATGTCAAAAAATTGTCATAATTAACAGAAGGACGTTCCCAGTTTACTTGAAGATTCAGAATCGTCCGGGGGTATGTGGAAGGATGATTCAGGGGTGATGTTAAGCTGTGACATTGTAGATCAGATATATACCGCCGAGTATAACCAAAACCCCGCAGATCCGTCGGATCCATAAAATCGCTTTGGATCCTTCCGACCAATTTAAATATTTCTGAACTTTACCCGTTAAAGTTCCGGCACCAACAATTACACTGCAGTGTCCGATACCGAATGCGGCAAGAAGTAAGACGGAAAATATATAATCTGTTTTTGCAGTTTGAAATACTACTCCAAGCACAGGAGCCATATAAGCGAATGTACAGGGACCAAGGGCTAAGCCAAACAGTAATCCAAGTATAAGCGCCGCCAATAATCCCTTTACCTTAGTCTGCTTTAAGATAGAACTATTCCAGTCGAATTTTATGATATCCAGAAGGTATAATCCGACGATAAAGAAAATAAGAGCCACAAAATAATTTCCCCATGCTCCAAGATCCCCCATTATCCTTCCCAGGGACGCGGTAATAATTCCGATCAGGGAAATTGTTATCAGTATTCCAAGAGAAAATACTATTGATATTTTCAAAGTTCTTCCAACACTTATCCTGCCCTGAGAACTTATGAAACCCACAATAAGAGGAATACTCGAGAGGTGACATGGTGAAAGCAGAATACTTAATATCCCCCAGCCCAGTGAGGCGAGCACAGCAGCCCACGCCGCCCCTGTAAGGGCTTCATATAAGACTGTAAAAATCCCCTCAAACATATTCAGCCTTCCCTATTTGGTGATAGTCCCTTTAATTTTAAAAGCTGATCTATTTCTGATTCGGGATAGAATCCTTCATGCCTGAAGAACTCTTTTCCTTTACTATCAAGGAAAACCTGCGTAGGGATCAGTTTTATTCCGTATTGCTTCGCATACTTTTTCTGATCAGTTTTCCAGACGTCGTAAAAGATCACTTTAACCTGGTCACCATACTTATGTTCTATGGATTTCATAACGGGCTGCATCTGCCTGCATGGGATGCAATTCACCGATCCCAGTTCAATAAAGGTTATTTTCGGCTTCACTTCTTTCGATTGAGAAAAAAGAAGAGCGGGGATCAGCAGTATAAAAATAGTAAGCAGCTTCTTCATTTTAATTTCCTTTCAGCCAATTCAGGAGCTGATCGTCTTTTGGAATCACCCCGAAGCTTTTTAGCTGTTCATTAATAACCAGACCCGGAGTCATCATAATATTATAGTTCAGCATTTCCCCAAGATCGCTCACCTTTTCTATTGCTGCCTCTATATTATTGGCAGCAGCCAGATCTCTTATTTTTGCCTCCAGCGTCTGGCATTTTTTACATCCCGTCCCCAGAACTTTTACTGATATCATTTTTTATTACTCCAAATTTATTTTCATATGTTTATTATTTAAGACCATTTTCATTTTGCTTTAACCCCGATTCTATAAACGCAATAAGTTTAGGAACCATTTGTTCATCATATTCGATTTTTTTTACTAAACTATTTTCATCGTTTAAGATTATTACGGAGGGACTAAAAAAGGTATCATACTCAATCTGAAGTCCATTATTCCAGTAAGAATCTATTACCCAGTAATCATAACTGCCAGGGTTTTCGGACATAAGTTTTATAAAATCGGCTGTTTGCTCTCTGCACATTTTAAGTGTACAATCGCATGACATTGATGTGCTGAATAATATTATTTTTGGTTTGCCTGATGATAAATATTTATGCTTTTTATATTCATACAAAACGTTCTGCAGATGGAGATACCAATCGTTGAAAAGGACAAAAGAAGAATCGGAGGTAATGTTTTTAATTTGGGATTCAAATTCAGAAAGGTGAATTGCCAGGCTGTCAAAGGCTGGCTTGTGAATCTCAGGAGCGTATTCTACTGAATCTGTTTCAACGGCTGCGGATACTAAATCACTTAATTTAGCCAGAGTCAGTCCATTTACAGGTATATTATCCGAAAAGGATATAAATATTCTTTCTGCTTCATTTTCAATAACCTCAATAGACTGGGCATATAACGCCCCTGTACTTCCCAGAAGTAGAAATATTTGAAGTATTATTTTTAACATGATCTCCCCCCGGAAATTTATGATGAAAATTTAACTTAGACTTTCAGTAAAATATTTTTTCTTAAACCATAAGGATACATTTACCAGGCTTATCAGAACAGGAACCTCCACCAGCGGCCCGATCACGGCAGCAAATGCCTCCCCGCTGTTAATACCGAATACAGCGATTGCAACTGCTATTGCCAGCTCAAAATTGTTGCTGGCTGCTGTGAATGATAATGTTGCCGACTTTTTGTAATCAGCCCCGATTTTTCTGCTCATATAGAATGAGAGGAAGAACATAACAACAAAATATATAAGCAGCGGTATAGCAACTCTTACAACATCGAACGGCAGTTCAACTATAAATTCTCCTTTGAGTGAGAACATCACGATGATTGTAAAGAGCAATGCGATTAAAGTTAACGGGCTTATTCTGGGAATAAACTTTGTGTGATACCAGGTTTTGCTTTTTATTTTAATAAGGATCAGCTGTGTAATGATCCCCGCAAGGAAAGGTATTCCAAGGTAGATGAAAACACTTTGTGCAATCTGACCTATAGTAACTTCAACTGTTGTGCCTTTTAGTCCGAACCATACAGGCAGTATGGTGATAAACACATAAGCATATATTGAGAAAAAAAGAACCTGGAATATTGAGTTGAACGCGACTAACCCGGCTGCATATTCCGAATCTCCTTTAGCAAGTTCATTCCATACAATGACCATTGCGATGCACCTTGCAAGGCCTATCAATATCAATCCATACATATAAGCCGGAAGATCACCCAGGAGGATGATGGCTAAAAAGAACATCAGAACCGGCCCGATTATCCAGTTTTGAACCAGAGATATTAATAAGATTTTCCAGTCGCGGAAAATTTTCCCAAGCTCTTCGTATTTAACCTTCGCCAGGGGCGGATACATCATTAATATCAGTCCGATCGCGATTGGAATATTTGTGGTACCCGACTGAAATGTATTCCAGAAATCTACTATGGAGGGGAAAAGATAACCCGAAAAAACGCCGATGAACATCGCAAGGAAAATCCAAAGGGTAAGGAAACGGTCTAAAAATTTTAATCTTGCAGCACCCGGCATCTGTTATTGTTCCTTTTTTAATTAAAAGATCAGCCGCTAAACCAGCTGGTTCTTCTCAATTTCCATAAGCCAGTGAGCTAATGTACTCTTAGTTGGGATCTTCCCGCTTGATAATATCTTCCCGTTTACAATTAAGCCGGGCGTGATCCAGACACCTAATTCCGCAAATTTTTCTTTATCTGTTATTTTATGAATATCTGCGTCAATATTATTTTCTGCGGTTACATCCATACATAAATGGTAAAGGTTTTCACAGTTCTTACACCCCGAACCGACAATTTTAATTGAAAGCATTTTATTCCTCCTTTAGTTCCTTTTTGTAAAGCTCATAAAATTCTTTTTGGATTTCGTCTCTTACCCTGCGGTATACCGGCATAATTTCTTCTTCAGATCCGGTGGCATCAGCGGGATCATCAAAACCGATATGCAGCCTGTGTTTAACATTCCCCATAAATACGGGACAGGTTTCTTTCGCGTTATCGCATACAGTAATCACGTAATCAAATGACTGACTGATATATTTATCAACACTCTCGGCAGCGCCGCTGCTTATATCGATGCCCGCTTCGTTCATTGCTCTTACTGCAAATGGATTCACTCGTTCAGCGGGTTTTGTTCCTGCTGAGTATACTTCAAGATTTTTATCGAATGATTTAAGAAATCCTTCAGCCATCTGGCTGCGGCAGGAGTTGCCCGTGCAGAGTATGAGAATTTTTTTCTTCATCTATAATCTTTCCATTAGATTAAAACCATGCTCCGTAAATCAATCCGCTTATTGTCGCCATCACAATAACCAGCGAAACATAAACCACGGTTTTTTGGGTGCCGATCACGCTCCTTATTACAAGCATATTAGGCAGCGACAGAGCAGGTCCGGCAAGCAGCAACGCCAGTGCGGGCCCCTTCCCCATTCCGCTGTTTATTAGTCCCTGCAGAATCGGAATCTCGGTTAATGTGGCGAAATACATAAACGCCCCGGTTATCGATGCAAAGATATTAGAGAATAACGAATTGCCGCCAACCAGGGCCGAGATCCATTCGTTTGGAATAATACCCCTGCCGCCCGTGGGGGATCCGAGTAAAAAACCTGCTGCGAGAACACCGATTGCCAGCAAAGGCATAATTTGTTTTGTAAAGCCCCAGGTTTCTTTCATCCACTCATTTGTTTCCCCTTCTGAAAGTGAAAGAATTACAGCAAGCGAAATCACAGCGACGGTGAAAGGAACAAGCGGTTCGGGATATATCACATATGAAAGTATAGTTATGGCTGCTGCCGACAAAACATAAGTCGGTTTCAGTTTAAGGATATAGATCAGGGAGAATATTAAACCTACAGCAAGTATTGAAGTAATGATCCACTTATAAGCAAACATGAAATACCAGAACCCCTCCTGCTCAACGGGTTTTCCCCAATTCACAAATACCAGTATCGCAACCAGTATAAAAAAGTGTGTCGCTGTCTGCCTTAGAGGCCTTGCTTCTTCAATCGCCGGCATAGCTACCTGATTATCAGCCTTTACCTTCTCCTCTTTTCTATAGATAAAAGCCATTATAAGTCCTATTATAACGCTGAACGAGACGGCCCCGATTACCCTTGCGACTCCGAGCTCAATACCAAGAACTTTAGCGGTTAATATTATGGCAAGAATATTTATGGCGGGTCCCGAATAAAGAAATGCTATAGCCGGACCCAATCCCGCCCCACGTTTGTGGATTCCTGAAAAGAGAGGAAGCACCGTACAGGAACAAACCGCCAGTATCGTTCCCGAAACAGAAGCCACAGAATAGGCAAGCCACTTCTTCGCGCTTGCGCCGAAATATTTTATTACTGAGGCCTGGCTTATGAAAACAGAAATTACTCCGGCAATAAAAAATGCCGGGATAAGACAGAGGAGAACATGTTCCTGCGCGTACCACTTTGCCAGCGATAATGAGGAATTAAGTGATTCTTTAAAGACTACTGAATTAACAGGTAAAAAATAGACGAGCAGAAAAACTGTTATGATCAGAACCAGTTTTTTGTATTCTGTACTCCAGAGTGAGCTGAGATTTTTCCAATTAGATGTTTCGCTAATTGTCGAATTATTCGCTGATAACTTTTTAACGGCTGCAGACTTCATAACGGTTAACCTTTTGAACTTTTTGCTTATCGCTGATGATAGTCTGATCATCAGCAATCCAGAAATCAAGGGAAGTAAGAATTGAATTTATCCTGGTATCGGATGAATGAGGATTTATCTTGTAATTAACCCATTTACCATCTTTTTCCTCTATAATAAAGCCGGTATCCTTCAGAATGCTTAAATGTTTGGATACCGTAGAAGTTGCTAACTGAAGAACTTCTGTCATTTCGCAGACACACAGTGGTTTAGTCTGCAGCATCTTAAGAATTCTTAACCTGTTAGAATCTGAAAGCGCTTTGAATAACTTTGTTTTTTCCATAATTGCATATATTCATTTCGTCAACTAACGAAATATAAAAACACAAAAAATGGGATGCAAATTTTCTTCTGCATCCCATCCTGCTTTTTAGTCTTTGTAACCGACTACAGTAATACTCAAAATACCCTTAAGATTTTTCCTGTATTCTTCTAAACCGTTGGCTGAGAGGTATTTACTTAATAACTCATCGGGCAGATCTATTTTCTTCGACTTTTTTATTTCAACATTCTTGAATCCGGTATCTGTTATTATCCCCAGGTACTCATCCTGTTTCAATGCACCGGAAACACATCCCGCATACATCTCAGCTGATTTCTGAAGTTCTTCGGTCATTTCACCCTGAATTACAATATCAGAAACACAAAAGTGCGCTCCTGGTTTTAGTATCCTGTGAATCTCCGAGAATGCCGCTTTTTTATCCGGGACCAGGTTAAGAACACAGTTGCTTACTACAACATCAGCAATGCTGCTTTTAAATGGCATATTTTCAATATCGCCAGGATGAAATTCAACGTTCTGAAATCCGAGCTTTGCCTTATTTGAATTTGCCTTCTCTACCATAGCTTCCGTCATATCGAGACCTATAACCTTACCTTCCTCCCCGGCAATGGCTCTGGCAACAAAAACATCATTCCCGGCACCGCTGCCTAAATCGACAACAGTATCCCCTTTTTTTATTCCGGCATATTCAGTAGGCAGCCCGCATCCAAGTCCAAGGTCTGCTTCAGGAACGTAACCATCAATCTGAACATATTCGTCCTGCATCACTGTGTAGCCGACGATTTTATTGTCTGCCGTTCCGCAGCAGGATGGTCCGCAGCATCCGGAATTCTGAGATGCTTTAGCTATCTCACCGTACTTCTCTTTAACCACTGTTTTTAATTCACCCGCGGTTTTCATTTTGTATTCTCCTTTTAATTTAGCAGCAGCCGATCTTGTTGAACATTTTATCCAGAGCGGCTTTAGCTTTTATAAGATTCTTATTATTAACGCAGTAACAAACCCTCAGGCCGTCAATTTCCCCGTCTATCAGCCCTACCCTTTTCAATTCCTTTAAATGCTGGGATACAGTCGCCTGGGCAAGCGGCAGCTGATCTACTATATTTCCAACCATGCATGAGCTCATATTGGTAAGGATCTTCAATATTTTTATTCTGGCTGGATGAGAGAGAGCTTTTGCGACATCCGCAAGCCATATATCTTCGCGGGAAAATTCTTCTTTTTTAGAAGCTGACATTTTATATATCTCCGTAACGTATATCGTAAATATACGATAATTTAACTATGCTTGTCAAGTAGTTTACATTTATCTTTAACAAAGCGTTAAGGAAGCAGAGATAAAATGCCCTTCAGGGATCATACCATGCGCGTAAAAGTTATCGCTAAATGGTGTCGACGAATACCCAACAGAGGGGCTGGACCTGCCTTCCCGTTGTTGTCCCCTTAGAGTAAATTCAAGCTGACGAAACGCGAGGCAGAAGATTTTAGATTAAGGCTGATAAAAAGTCTTGTGAGACGAGGGGTATGGATCTTGTGTATAACGTCGGCTTCCGGGATAAACCGGAAACCGGCATTATAAGGGATTTACGGTACGCGGGGGTTATATTCGGAAAATACTCCATTAGGATTATTATACCATACCCAGGCGTGGAGAGTCCAAAGCTGGAATTCGGAATTAACATCCCATACATCTTCATTTCCGGTGAACCCTTCGGGAGCTTCAGCCGACATACTAAGCGGCACAGCGTATTCAACCGCAACAAGTTGATAACCGCCGTTCGGCTTGTTCATATAAACCAGCAGCTCGGGGTGCTCCATATCGAATGTCGAGTCAAGAACTGCGGAGTTCAGATAATGCCATCCCATATTAGGCACGTAAAGATTTATGTCTGCGTACCCGTCGGCAATTGCCTTATTTATGTTGTGATATTTCGCCGTTGCTGCTCTAACACGCGAGAGCTCAACCTGCAGCTGGTTATTCTTATTCAGACTGTTCGTCGGCGAAACAGGATTATCAGTTGTTTTATCCGTACTGCATCCTGCAAGGAATAATCCTGCGGCTGCAAACAAAACGAAAACTACAATTGTTTTTTTCATTAGAACCTCCTATTAGTTTTTATTTATAGAAATATGGATCAAGTACGCTTACTTCCGTTATCTGGTCAACCGGCAGACCGTTCGCTTTTGCCGATTTCCTGATAGCATCGGGCGACGGCGCATCATATATGCAGAAAGTCTTTTTCTTATCGAGTGTAACATATGAATGCACCCACGTTACGTTATCCTCCGCGTTGTTGGATACTACTGTCAGACACAGGTCCTTGCCGACCTGGTTGAGGGGGATATTTAGTCCGTTAGGAAATGTTCTTTCAACAAGGTAGCGGTGCATTGTTATTTTCTTCCCCTCTGGTTTGTCCTGTCCGCTTACAGGAACCACAGCAAACAGGATCATTATAAGCGAGAACACAATTAAAACGATACTTTTCATCTTAATCCTCCGATTGATTGTTAGTGATACATAAAGAAATATGGTTCTAAAACAGAGACTTCAATTATCAGATCGACGGGGAGGTTATTCCTGCGTGCTGCTCTCCGGAGTGCCTCCGGCGAAGGTGCGTCATAAAGGCAGAATGATTGTTTCCTGTCTCCGGTAACGAATGAACGTATCCATGTTACTTCGTCCATTATATTGTTCGAAACAACTTTAAGGCATTCTTCTGCACCGCGCTCATCGGCAGGAATATTTAGTCCATCCGTAAATGACCTCAGTACAAGGTAACGCGGCATAAGGCTGCTCCAGGTTAAATGTTAATTATTTCGTCCGGTTGTAATATGAGGATTATGAAAGAGAGGGGAATCGGGAATATTCCCTATTTTTTGGTAAGAGGCTCCCTATATTATTGAATATTTACAATTGCAATATTGCAATTGTAATTAACCTACAACCCCGTCGTTCTCGCGAAGGCTGCTGCTTCTGTTCTTGATTTCAGGTTCAGTTTCGAAAGAATCGCTGATATGTGGTGATCCACCGTTTTAGGAGAGATGAAGAGATTTATTGCTATTTCAGAGTTCGACATTCCCTTCGTAAGCAGTTTTAATACATCAACCTGCCTGCCTGTAAGTCCGGCAGGATTTTTCCTTGTCGATTCTCTGGGACCTTTTGGAATCTTCTTTATACCATTTGCCCTCATTTTCCGTTTAATCAGAGAGGATGCAGAGGTTGCTCCGAGCCGTTCAAATATTTTAATAGCCTCCAGCATTGCCTCCTTATTCCCCTCGCTCAATGCCAGAGCCTGCTCGTAAGGACAATGAGATTCCTCCCAGTACCGGGCCGCCGCTTTCCAGTCCCCACTTATATGCATAAGATATGGCAGGGCAATATGTTCCGGAATTTCATCAAGCTGACCAGCCTTCCACATCCAGTAGGCGATCTCGCCGATAATCCATGGATTATTGGTTTTCAGAATCATCCGGTAGACAGTTTTCAGTTCGGTTGTAATTGCATGAAGCTTATTCCCCAGCCAGCAATAATCTGCCTTGGCGGTAATAGCGCTTATAATTTTTTCTTTCTCGCCCATTTTTAGAGACAATTCCAGTGTCTGATCCAGAAGCTCACCGGCACGGGGATCATTACGACGCGACCTGATGGTGCTGACAACAGACAAGGGCATCAGCCTGTTGGCAGAAGGAACGCTCTTCTTGTCGAGTACAGACGCAGCCATCTCGGCTGCCTTATCCCAGTCGCCGTATAGCATTTTAACTTTTGCGTGATGGCCGGCCAGACAAAGCCCGAATACATAAAGGTCTTTTTCTCTGCTGAATTCCTCGCCTTCACGAAAAAGCTTATCTGCTTTCGCCAGATCACGTCGGTACATATACATCCCGCCCAGGTTTATGTAAGCCCGAATTGCATGTTCAAAGAAACTGTTGTCGCTGAGGGCTATCTCAAGACTTTGTAACAGATCTTCTTCTCCGGAATCATCCCCCTCACTCATCCGTGAAGTTCCAATATTATTCAAAGCGTGTGCAATGATCTCACGATCGTTTAATTCTTTTGCAAGAGCCAGGGCCTTCCTACCCCACTTAACAGCAGGACCGTTCAGCTCCCTTATCATATATGTCTGTGATTTATTGCTGTAAGCCATAGCAAGCGATCTGCCGGCCGGTAACTTTTCTAGAATACTGATGGCTTTATCCAGATACTCTTCACCTTTTACATCCTCACAATTATACCAGAGGATTCTGGAAAGTCTCCTGTAATTCTCCCCTTCCTTTGCCGGATCGGGATACCTCTGCAGCAGTTCTACGATCTTTTCACCTGCCTCAATAGCCGCGTCTATCTGTCCGGTAAGATAACATTCATATGATTTCCCCTCATACAGAGGAATCAATTCCCCGGGAGCAAGCTGATCCGCGAACTTTAACGCGCTGCTGTAATGTTCTGCGGCAAGGCTATGAGCAGCAAGAGACGATGCCTGCCTTGCGGCAGCGGGTGCATATTTAAGTATGATATCTTTATCGTTCGCACGGATAGCATGGTGAACTATATGAGCCAGATCATCCTGCAGGTTCTGCCTTTGCAGAAGCTGCTCAAGCACCCTCCTGTGAATCTGGATGCGTTTCATTTCAGAAATTGAATTATAAATAGCAAGACGCGCAAGCTCGTGTCTGAACCCGACCAGATTCCTATCCATCACAAGAAGTCCTTTGCTCAGGCACTGGTCAAGACAATCCTCTACCCTTCCCGTAAGCTTCTTGAGAAAATCTATGTCGGCTTTCATAGGTATAACAGAAATTATCTCAAGTATACACCGGGCATTCTCTTCAAGACTGACAGTTCTTGCCACTACAGCTTCCTTAACGCTTAAAGGCACACCCTCGTTATGATTCACCAGTATCTCAGAAACGTAGAAAGGATTTCCGCCTGTTCTTTCATAGAGACTCTCATCGCTTACACCGGCCTCTTCCATCAGTAAGCTTACAGCTTTTTCAGATAATGGGTAAAGCCTTAGCCTTTGAATTTCGGAGTGGTTCAGATCGGCGAATACAGTCCTGAGAAGATTTCCCTGACCGATCTCTTCATCTCTGTAGCTCAGAACCAGCATCACCTTTGATCTGTTTATCCTGCGGGTTAGAAATTTAATAAGGTCAAACGTTGCTTCATCGGCCCAGTGAATATCCTCTATCACTACTACTTTAAGGTTCGATCCGCTCTGAAGATAATTCAGAAAGGCGGAGAATATGCCCGATCTGTTAGCCTGTCCGGTAAAGTTCTTTAATAAATCCGGCTTAACCTGATAAGCAATATCATAAAGGGGTCCCAGGGGGCGGGGCGTAAAAAGATCATCGCAGGTGCCCAGCAGAACCTCCGTTCCGGAATTCAGTCTGTTTGTAAAGTATTTTATCAGGGAAGTCTTTCCCACTCCGGCCTCTCCGGTGACAAGGACAGTTTTGCCTCCGAATTCTTTTATGCTTTCTGCCGTCCGCGAAAGCTCATGAAGGAAGTTCTCACGTTCTAAAAGTTTCATATATAACTCTGTTTAAAAGCTCGTTCGGGGCAATGATGATTTTTTACTGTAAACCAGGTAGATGACTTAATATTACGGACTTTAAATGTAATTTCAAAAGCATATTTTTGGAATTTGTGCTGATGGGCAATAGTTGTGGATCGGGCTAAATTCCCTGATCCATCAATCCGCAATCTTCGTGGCACTCGCTAAATTCGTCAATCCCCCTAATTCGCTAAATCCGCTGGTTCTCTAAATTCGTTAATTTCTCTACGGATACGAAATCCCCGTTACCTCGTGCGGTACGTACTTATCCTCTAGTCTCTTTATCTCATCATCGGTGAGCTTTACAGAAACCGCGCCGATCGCATCCTCAAGGTGTTTCATCTTCGTAGTACCGACGATCGGGGCAGTCACCGCCGGCTTCGAGAGCAGCCAGGCCAGCGAAACCTGCGCCTGGGAAATTCCCCTTTCCTTTGCAATTTCAGTTACAACATCCACAACTTTCTTATCTGCTTCCTCAGTCTTTTCATATAACGTTTTACCGAAGGCATCGCTTCTTGCTCTTTCGGTATCGGCCTGCTTAGGCCAGGGCCTTGCTAAATGTCCACGCGCAAGAGGACTCCACGGTATCACTCCGATTCCCTCCTCCTTACATAAAGGAAGCATCTCCCGTTCCTCTTCACGATAAAGCAGGTTGTAATAATTCTGCATAGATACAAACCTTGTCCATCCATGCAGATCAGCCAGGTAAAGCGCCTTTGTAAACTGCCATGCAAACATAGATGAGGCGCCGATATACCTCACCTTCCCCGATTTAACGACATCGTGCAGGGCCTCAAGGGTTTCTTCGATAGGGGTAGTGTAATCCCAGCGGTGGATCTGGTAAAGGTCAACATAGTCGGTATTAAGCCTTTTAAGACTATTATCGATCTCGGTAAATATCTGCTTGCGGGAAAGACCCTTGCTGTTCGCATCCTCCCTCATCGGAAAGAACAGCTTTGTAGCTAAAACAACCTCTTCACGCTTGGCAAAATCACCTAATGCCCGGCCTGTTATCTCCTCGCTTATTCCTTTGGCGTACATATTGGCTGTGTCGAAGAAGTTAATCCCTTCCTCCAGTGCCTTTTTTATTATAGGCCGGCTCTGCTCCTCATTCAGCATCCATTTACGCGACTGCGGACTCCCGAAGCTCATACACCCGAGACATATTTTTGATACTTTTAGTCCTGTTTTACCCAGATTGATATATTCCATTTTACACCTCTTATCAGCTTTTTTAAGAGAAATAAGAAATATAAAAATATTATACCTGAACTTCGAAAAGCCGGGCAGCTTTTGTGCGCCCCGCGGCATTCAGCCCATTCTCTCAGTTCATTAATTCAGACGCAAATTTCACTAACTCCCCTCAGGGTAAACAACCACCTTCACTAAATTCTTTCCAGGATACTGATTTATAATTGCCTTAGGAACGGTAAGCATGCAGACTGTCTGCTCGAAGCTGGGATAAAGCGGTATTGATGCGAATCAGACAAAGATTTAACTTTTGCGAGCTTTTCCAAGTAATGCTTTTATTATAATCGCTGTAATTTCCGGAGGTTCCTTATCAACATTTATTTTAAGAGCGTGTTCTGGTTCCTCCAGGATTTTGGATTGGCTGCTGAGCAGCCGGCGATTAAAGAAATGAAACTTTCGCCGCTGTATTCGTTTTTTTATCAACTGAAGATCGCCGAACAGGTAAACCAGTTTAACGTCAGAAGTTCCTTTCAGCAGAAAATCTCTATAGCATTTTTTAAGAGCCGAACAGGTGATAACCGCATTTTCCTTTCCATCCGAAAGCTCAATAATCAGCTGCCGTATAGCCTTCAACCAGGGTTCACGGTCACTATCCGTTAAAGGCACCCCGTTTTTCATTTTCAGAATATTGGAAGCGGGATGAAAATCATCTCCTTCAAAATATTTCCAATTCAGCTTTTTAGAGAGGAGTTGTGCGATTGTAGATTTACCAACTCCCGATTCTCCTGTCAAAAGAATTATCATTAAAATCGACTCCAAATTCATCAAAATATAAAGACAGGGTAAAGGACATCGTGTGACAGAATCCGATTAAGGTTTTAAGGTAGCAAGGCAGATCAAATTTGAACATTTGTTCTGGCTATGATTGCCGGGAAAAAGAGATAACAAGAAACCTCCGACGGCCGGAAATCTATTGCATAGAAAAGAAAATTATATTAGTTTTGGAACTCTCTAATTGATCATTATAAATTAAACACCGATCAATTTAAGTGAGATTTGCTGGCGTAGCTCAGCTGGTAGAGCAGCTGATTTGTAATCAGCCGGTCGGCGGTTCAAATCCGTCCGCCAGCTCAAAAGGTGCGAAATCAACAAAATTCGCACCTATTTTTTTGTTTAATTTCCATCTGACAATGGTGTTGACCCCCAAGCGTCTTTCTGATTTAAATCTGAACCTGAGTTGATGTGCTGATTTACTGCCTGAATATTACCCTGCAGTGCTGGCAGGTGAATATCCTCTTGCTAACCATGCTAAAGGTGGTTCCTGAAATTTAATATTATCATTATCATAATATAATTTATACTTATCGACAATATAAGTACCGGTAGCAAGAACGGGATTGTTATAAAATATTTGAAAAGTATTCTCTGCCAAGCGAGTTAAAGTTGCTGTTCCAGTATATCTTACATGGGGCGGTTCTAGAAGTTGAAAAGCTTTCTTTAGATTAATTCTTCCATAACCACAAGTATTCGTGAAATTTTGGCCTTGCATTTCTGGAAGTTTATCACAGGAATTTATTAATATATTAAGTATGTCATCATTAGTTAAAATCGGCCAATAATCTAACAATAAACTTGCGGCACCGGAAACCTGCGGCGCAGATAATGAAGTCCCTCCAGCATAAATATAGGATCCATCAGAAGAAGTTGAATATATATTATTAGCATTTGTACTTGAGAAATCGCTACCTCCCGGTGCTAGAAATTTTATCTGGGGGCCGCTATTTGAAAAATATGATCTGGCATTGAGTTTAGTAGAAGATCCGACGGCAATAACCCCAGGAAATGTTGCGGGATTTGTGATATTTGTATTTTGATTCCCTGTTGAAACAACAGTAATAATATTGTTTTCATGAGCTTCGGCTATTCTATAATAAACATCTATTAATTGGTCAGCTGTACCTTGCGAAATATTGATTATTTTATTTCCATCCAATCGAGCATCGCGAATTTTATCAGCCCAATGTTCATAAGTATCATACACATAAGAATACAATTTAGCATAATTATTTATTCCAGCTATACCAATTGTATTATGGGTGGCAATAAGTATTCCTGCTATTAATGTTGAATGTTCCCCTGAAGCGATTCCTCCGCCTTGCGTGATTATCCTATTATTGTCTAAATCTTCGTGGAGAGCAGGAAATGCCCCGTATGAATCTTCTATATCTGCAATTTTTTGGGTTGAATTTCCCGTTGCCCTTTGCCAGGCATCAAGTACTCTTATGTCTGCTCTGGTTTGATCATTGCCTGGCATATATAGATACCATTGTTTATCGAAATCAGCATCATTTGGAATTACTTGAGATTGTAGATAATTTGAAAAAAACAGAATGAACAAACTAATAATTAAAATTTGAGATTTCATAAACTACTCCTTCAGTTTAGTTAATCTTTTTTTATCCGAACCGTTTGAATTCATTATCCATAAACCTCCTTCTTTTAAATTTGTATTAGTATAGACAATTTTATCACCGGTAAGATTATAAGAAGGACAATCTCCTCCGCTAAAAGTCAGCTGTGTCATACTTTGTGATAGCAAATTTATTTCCCAGATATTTATCCTGGCTGGAGATCCATAGGATGCAGCAAATAAAATATATTTCTCATCGGGTGACACTGTACAGTCCGCCAGCCATAGGCTAGTATTTTTTACATAATATAAACTGTCAGTTTTTAGGGTATTTACATCAAATCTTTTAAATATAAATCCTTTATAGATTCCATTTCCGGAAATTGTATCCGTTACATAATACGTATGGTAGTAATAAATTTTATCTGAATTCTTATTCCAACTTGCAAAACCACCATATTGTCCAACAACTTTGGATGAATCGTCATTCAAATTATATAAGACTATTCCGCATTTAGGATCACACATAGATTTAGTATATGCAATAAATTTCCCATCCGGTGACCAATTACAAGAAAAATCTTCATCAGAATTAATAATCTCTGAAAGATTAGTCCCATCTTTGTTTACCATAAATATACTTCCTTTAATAGAAACAGCGAGCCGGTTATTATCCGGGGCCCAGGTAGGAGAATTTAATAATCCTTGATCGTTAAGAATATAGCCAAGGTAATTTCCAGAAGTATCTATAAAATGCATAGCATAAACGCTATCATATGTTCCATCAAAGACTATCATTTTATTATCTGGTGAAAATTGGGGATTTGTTTGTGTTAGAAGATAACCACCTTCCCCGTCCGGGATAGGTTCAGTACTTTGACTGCAATTAATATTTGAAATAAGTAAAAATTTAAGAAGTACTATATTAATTATTTTTCTCATGGTTTATCCCTAGAATAATCTTTAAGAAATTCAGTTTGATTTTAAATGAAAGCTATGTTTTTAATCCTTATCATAAACAATTGTTCCCCGGTATTTACTCATGAATCAACTCTGGTTTGAATTGGGTCTCCAGTAAAGGAGATAAAATAAAATACAAATTAGGTTACGGAGGATGAAAGACATTTTCATAATAATCCCATTAATATAAGATTCAAATGGTCTGTATCTGAATTTGAAGTAGTTCCGAATACCCACTGTATAGAACCCTAAAGAAATACATTCTTAGTTACAATTTTTAAAAGCATAAAGTCAAATTAAATTTCTATTAACGAACAAAGAAGTTGCAATTTGCTTGATAATAATATATCGTCAAATGGGGACTAGCCTGACAGAGTTTTGCAGGGTGCTGGAAAAGAAGATTAAAGCTGCGAATCAAAAATAAAAGTTCAAATCCAATCTTGCGGACTTGAGTACCTAGCAAGAGATGAAAGAAATATTTATTTTAAGGTTGAAAGCGGTTGGGTCAGCGAGCTGCAAAGCTTCCTGAATGATACCCCCACGGAATTAAACCTGCAGGCTCTTGAGGACAGCGAACTTTTGGCAATGAATCAAAAAAACTGGATATACGCTGTAACGCATATTGTGCCGTTTACAATGTATTTCATTAAAGCACAACAGGAAACAAATTACGTATTAAAAAAACGACTGGGAGAAGCAACTATTGAAACTCCTGAAGAAAAGTATATGCGCTTTCTCAAGGAAGAAAGCCATCTCCTCCTGCGTTTGCCTTTGTTTCAAATTGCTGCTTACCTGGGAATGACGCCGGAAACGCTGAGCCGTATAAGAAACAAATTATCCCATAAATAATTTCTTGATTCAAATCAAGGATTTCATGGTTTTAAGCGGCTAGCTTGCCCCATAACAATTAACAAAGAAAAGAAGTGTTATTATGAGAAACGAAACAATAAAAGTGGGGCAGGTATCTATTGATTTTCTGTTGGAAACAGCAGACACAAATGGTTCTTTAGCAATGTTTGAATTCAGTGTGCCCGAAGGCGCAAAAGTTCCCCTTCCCCACTACCACGAACATTATGATGAAACTATTTATGGATTGGAGGGAGTTATTACATTTACCGTTGAAGGTAAACGGATTGACATTGCCAAAGGTGAAACTTACTTCATCCCCCGCGGAGCATTGCACGGATTTAATAACTTCGGGACGGAAAATGCCAGGGCTTTAGCATCCATAACTCCGGCACTCCTCGGGCCTAACTTCTTCAGGGAATGCGCTGTAATCGTAAATGCCGGCGGCCCTCCGGATATTGAAAAACTAAAGAAGGTAATGACCGGTTACGGTTTGGTTCCTGTTCTGCCTAAATAGCCGAAATATTCCGTTTATAACAATAACTTACGTGAGCTAAAATATTCGATATTTTTCGATAACTCTGATACGAGTTATCATCGTCACCAGTGTAAATCTCTCGCTCCAAACTTATCGGTATGTTCTGTTTTTATAGATAAAGTTTATCTTGCATTTACAGTACTTGAAGAGACCAATCTCTTAATTTTATTTTGAAAAACTTATTACCACCTTCAGCTAATAATACATAAAAGAATGGGAATGAATATTTCGGAAATGAAAGCTTCTTTCTTTAGGAAGTGTTTAACTGATTGACGGCAATAGCTATATGTGAATTTCTTCTTTAACAATGCCGCTGCTAGCAATAATTGTCGTATTCGGCCTCTGATTTTGTCGCATTCATACCGTAAATATTCGCTCCAGGTTAGTGATATTTAGATACTTTTTAATTTATCCGGAGGTTAAATAACATTATGGCACTTATTAATCCACACGTTAACTTTAACGGAAATGCAGAAGAAGCATTCAATTTTTATAAATCGGTATTCGGCGGAGAGTTTACAAGCATTATACGATATAAAGATATTTCCAGTCCTGAATTTCCGGTATCGGAAAATGAGGCAGATAAGATAATGCACATTGCTCTGCCGATTGGCAAAAACTTTTTGATGGCAAATGACGTACCTGCAAGAATGGGAACTGTAAATGAAAATGAAAACAGGTCGAAGATATATGTCAGCACTGAAAGTCGTGAAGAAGCCGATAAATTATTTAACGGACTTTCAGCGGGCGGAAATATCGAAGTGCCTATCAGCGATAGTCCCTGGGGCACATATTTTGGAATGTTCAGAGACAAATATGGTATTGAATGGATAGTGGATTTTGATCCGAAATAGCCGGAGGTATTTATGGAGCAGAATATGAAAGGTAAGCAGTCTCATACTATTTCTGAAGAGGAAGCACAAAGGCTGCTTCAGATTTCCCGTAAAGCTGAATGGGTATTTCCGTCCTCTTCGGGCCGGCCGATTGCTAAAAGTGTTCCGGAATGGTTAAACAGCATTAGAGGTAACCAGGCGTTATTATCGAAGGCCATTCAGTTCTTTATTGAGAAGGGCCGGCAGGATGAGGCATATGAGCTTTCCGCAAATATGTGGCGTCTCTGGGTGCTGGATCATAAAGAGGAAGAAGGCAGATTGTTTCTTACTCCGTTATCAGGCAGAAAGAATTTCACCGAAACGCGATATTGTGCTCTAACCCTCTATGGTGATGGGCTGCTGGCTTACCGCCTTGGAGATATAGCCGCATCCCATAATAGTAATAATGAGGCGCTTGTAATTGCCGAAAAAATCAGTGACAAGGAAGCGCAGGGCCTTGCTTTGCTCGGACTTTCCCGTGCGGTATTTTCAGAAAGTAATTTTGCGCAGTCTTATAAGTTTGCCGCTAAATCTCTTGAATTGCTCAGACAGCTTGGTCCGTCGTATATGCAGGGTGTTATTAATTTTGCGGGACAGGCTGCACTCGCCCTAGGTAACTTAAATGAAGCTGAATCTTTTTTCAGACAGAGTCTTGAACTGAACAGACAATTAGAGGATGAGACGATGTTTACTGTTGATCTGCATAATTTAGGTCACGTTGAGGTACAGCTGGGTAAAATTGATGAAGCGGAAAGGCACTTTAATGAATGTGAGAAATTATCAACTGATCCGGATGATCCTTACGGTCAGGCCTTGAATCTATTTAACCGATCGACTATTTCCAATGTCAGAAATGATAAACCAAATGCAAGGTTATTGATTAATCAGGCAAGAGACCTAATTGATAAAAATAAAGTCAGACTCGCTATCGAAGATGAAACAGCGCTTATCAAGCTTGAAAAACTTTTAACTCCCAGTGTACGCTGACCTGATTTTCATTCCGAACTGGATATTATTCCGTTGTATTTGCCCAGCTTGCTCCGGTTTCCCCAGGCTTTCGTGTTTTTTATCAGTAGGCTGGCTGCGTTTTTCGTCAGCCTGTCCTCCGCACCCCGCTTGCCAAGCAGATTCTTATATGCGGAATATAAAATACTATCCGCAGCAGCATACCTTCCCTCTCCTGAATAGCATTTACCCAGTATGATCTCTCCGTAGGAAATGCTCCAGTGTCCTTCGGGGAGCCTGGCCTTGTATATCCTGATCCCGCTTTCAATATTTTTTTCGGCTTCCTTAAATTTCCTTTCACCGATATAGGCATTGCCCAGCCCGAGGTATATGTTCGCTGTGCTCGGATGATCTGCACCAAGTGCCTTGATCCTTAATTCAAGGGATTCCTTGTACTGCTCTACCGCTTCACCGTATTTTTTTTCGTCGGATAACAGCGAAGCATAGATATATAGACTTGCAACTGCATCCGGGTGGTCCCTCCCCAGCAGCTTTATTCTCATCTTTAACGCTGATTTTAACAGTGGTTCGGCTAGATTGTATTTTCCCCACCTGCTGTACAGTACTCCGAGGTTGCTCAGGTTTGTTGCTACTTCTACGTGCTCGTTTCCGTAAATCTTTCTGTTCAGCTCGAGCGACTGCTTGTATAATTTTTCCGCCTCCTTGTATTCGCCTTTGTCATTGTATATCCCTGCAAGGTTGTTCATATCAAGTGCGATGTAAGGATGATCTTTGCCAAGCAGTTTTTCATCAAGACTAAGATTCTCGGAATACAGCTTTTCCGCTCCGTCCAGATCGCCCATCAATGACTTGTTGGAAGCTAGATTGAATAGATCTGTTGATATGGTGGGATGGAGATCCCCGAAAAGTTTTTTGTCGATTTCCAGCACCTCATTGAACAGTTCCGATGCTTCTTCGTACCTCCCCGTCTCCTGCAGGAGAACTGCAAGGTTGCCCAGCGTTTCGGTTACCGCAGGATGTACCTTTCCGTAAAGTTTTTCATAGATGGCCAGCGATTCTTTGAATAACTTTTCCGATTCCTTGTATTCGGCATTGTCTTTTTTTAGGAGCGCAAGGTTGCTCATCGTCTGCGCTGCTTCGGAGCTGTTGGCCGATAGCTTTTCTTTCCTTATTGCCAGTGCCTCATTTAATAATTTCTCCGACTCATGATACTTACCCTCGTCTCTTAATACCATCGCCAGGTCATTCATGCTTTCCGCAGCTTCAGGACTTTCTTCTCCAAAAATGCTTTTCCTCTGATTTATCGCTTTCCTGAATTTTTCAATCGCTGCATCGTAATCTCCCATATCATAATTCAGGTTTGCAAGGTCATTCAGGGTCTTTATTGTTTCGGGACTGTTTTCCCCCATTAGCGAATCGTTGAGCTTATATGCCCTGTTTATCAGATCCAGCGCGGTTTTATACATTCCGAGACTTTTATACACATTCCCGGTAACCTCAAGCATATCGGCAAGTACCTCGGGCTGACCGGATAATTCGTTTTCAATCTTTTTAACTCCGTTATCGAGTAATTCCCGCGCGGTAATCGATTCTCCCTTCGAATATTCCGGGTCGGAAAGCTGGAAAATACCTGTCAGAAACTCCGATACCTTCTTTGATTTTTTGGCTTCCATCTGAGCCCTGTCTCTCTCCCCGGCCAGTCTGACCGTGTAATAGGTCGTCAAAGAAGCTATGATTATTAAAGCTGCCGCAGTGGCAAATACACCGGTTTTATGCCGCTGTATGAATTTGCTTGTACGGTAGGCAGCAGTGCTTTTCCGGGCACTAACGGGTAATCCGTTTAAATGATTATCTATATCAGAAATAAATTGTGCTATTGAAGCATATCTTCGTTCCGGTTCTTTACGTATAGCCGTCAGGCAGATATTATCCAGATCACCGGAAATCCGCTTTTTGAGCTTTGCCAGACTGGTACTCCGTTTGCTCGTTATATACCCGGTTGAAGTCTTTGCAGCACTTCCGGAACCCGGGGAGGAAACCTTCGTGATTTTTATACTGGGTTTCTGCGGTTCGGTAAGGCATATCGCTTTTTCCAATTCGAGTGCAGAAGTTGATCTTATTTCGTAGGGCGGACATCCCGACAGCAGCTGGTATAAAATAATTCCGAGTGAATAGATATCTGTTGCAGTGCTTACCGGCTCACCTCTTACCTGCTCGGGGGAAGCGTATTCGGGCGTCATCACCCTCATTCCTGTTCGTGTAAGCGACTCCTGATTTTCCTCTTCTACAAAAACCTTTGCTATTCCGAAATCCAACAGCTTAACCGTGCCGTCACCCTTTACAAGTATGTTGCCAGGTTTAATATCCCGGTGTATAACGAGGTTCTGATGAGCGTATAAAACGGCTTCGCAAACCTTTTTAAATAATTTAAGCCTGTCCTCAATGCTGAGGTTATTATCGTCGCAGTATTCTGTAATTGGTTTCCCCTCAACGTATTCCATCGTGAAATACGGAAGACCCAAATCTGAAATTCCCCCATCGATAAGCCTGGCTATATTGGGATGCTGGAGCCGTGCCAATATTTGCCGCTCCGATTCGAACCGTGAGATTATTTCCCCGGTATTCATTCCCGGTTTAACAACCTTGAGGGCTACCTTCTGTTCATAAACTCCGTCAGCTCTTTCCGCAAGGAAAACAGTTCCCATCCCGCCGGTCCCGATCTGCCTGACTGCCCTGTAGTTCCCGAATATTCTTCCTTCCAGAACTATTTTATCAGCAGGAATGTAGTCGGCGGCCGAACCTGAAAAGATGCTGTGCGATTTTTCATCGGCTGAAAGGAGCGACATAACTTCATCATAAAGTTCCCTGTCATTTCCGCATTCCTGTTTCAGGAATTCTTCTCTTTTGCCGCTCTCCATTTCAACCGCTTCATCAAAGAGCAACTGTATATGTTTATAACGCTCGGCGGTCATTTACGGATGATATCCTTCTTTACAAATCTTTCTTCAATTCACGGCTGAGCCATGCTTTCGCAAGGCGGAAGTCTCTTCTTACAGTAGGAACAGATACGTTCAGTACCTCTGCGATCTCATCGTGATTTAATCCAACAAAAAACCACATCTCTATTATACGTGATTGTCTCTCATTCAGCTTTTCCAGCTTAGTTAATGCTTCATCAAGTGCAATGAGCTCTTCGGGTCTTGATTCGCGGCTGACCTTATCATCCACAAAAGTAGCGAGCACTTTATTTCCCCCTCTCTTTTCGGCGATGCGTGCGTTCGCATAATTGATGAGGATCCATCTCATTGCCTGAGATGCGATCCCGAAAAAATGGGCCCGGTTCTGCCAGGTTATTCTATCCTGGGCAATCAGCTTCATATAGGCTTCGTGTACAAGAGCGGTTGCGTTTAAGGTGTGGTTCCTTCTCTCGCCCCGCAGGTGCATATGCGCCAGCTGGTGCAGTTCCTTATAAACAACAGGGAGCAGAATATCCACGGCTTCGCGGTTACCGCTGCTTAATTCTGAAAGCAGCTGTGTAATGTCTTTTTCAGGAGTGATCATACTCCCCTGCTCCATCAATTATTAAACAAAAAAGGGTCCTGCCCGGGAACAAAATAATATTTCTCACCACCCTTATCACTTTTATGAAATTTTCCTGCGTTTAGTTATGTAACCCGATCTGTTAAAGTAAAGTAGTAAATGAAATTATTTTTTACAAACATTATCACTTTTACAGTTAAATCCTGCGTTTAGTTATAGAAGCCCGTTACTAAGCAAAAATAAAGAAAGATGACTCAGAACTAATTATTTATAAACAATCAGAGAGGAAGTTAAAAATGAAGACTCAAAAACATGTTTCAGGTGCTTTCAGGATCCTTATGGCAGGATTGACAGTTATCCTTTTTTTCAGCGGCTGCAGTAAAGACAACAATCCCGTTGACCCCGGTCCGGGTACAAATGAACCGGTGGTTACAACTTATAAATCGCCCACACGCGGAGGGTATAAAATAATCCATACAAATAACATTACCAGCACCGGCAAAGCTAAATCACCGGCTGCCGGAAGCGGAGGCTGGATGAATGGCATTGCTAATATCAACATCGGCATTTTTGAACATCCGGTGGTCACCACCTACATTGAAAACGATCACTCCTGTGATCCCGGTGATTATAGAGTAGAAACCAGCTTCAGCTGGAAAGGATCGATTGCAGGTAACGGGATTGCGGGAGCAGGAGCTCATGTTGAGATAACTATGGAAATACGCGATAAGGATGGTAATATACTCACTACCTCTGATATTCATGACAAAGAAATTAAAAATTCAGGACTGCAGGTTGGAGGAATAGCGGATGAAGGGAGTAAAAATATAGCGGTGAATTTCACGCTTCCCAACGGACAGTCCGGATTCAAAGTAAGATTTATAATGAAAACAGAAGCCTGGTCGGGCCTCCTTGGAGCGGTTACCCAATGTAATTTCTGGGACAGATCAAAAGGTAGAGGCTGCGGCTGGAACACACTAAAAATTACCCAACTGAATGACTGATTAGTACCACCCAACCCTTTTCATTAGCCTCAAACCCAACTCATAAAACCCCGGCCCCCCGGGGTTTTATATTAACTTTAATGAGGATGATCTAATTTTCCTGGGGCACCCAATTCAATCGGTAATCGTGAAACAGATGAGTTAATCATTCACTTCCGATTCTCAGATTCCGGCATATTCCTCATTAAGATGTCTGACTTTTTATTCTGAAAATTACGGTCAGGTTTAATTTATTTGAGAGATTTTTATATCTTGTAACAACTGTAAATACAGAATTAAACATTATTGCCGCCTGCTTGTAATTGTTTTTGCTCTAAAACAAAACGGCGATAACTTTTAATCAGCGGGAGAAACAGGCACATCTATTCCCATCTCTTCATTATTGAAACCCGCACGAAAGGAGACAGTATGGCTGCCAGGCACTACTTTTTCATTAATGAATCTATATTCAGTACCTTTTTTCTAATATTATTACTACCGGCTCTAATATGTTCATCTGTGTTGGCACAGGAACACAAGACACCTGATACAAATCTGCACCTTGCAGTTTTACAGGGGAATCTTGAAGCAGTGAGTAAGCATATAGCAGCTGGAACTGACTTAAACGAAAAAGATCAATTTGGTTCTACACCTTTAATAATTGCGGCTCTCTTTGGACAAACAGAAATAGCAAAAGAATTAATCCAAGGCGGCTCCGACCTTAATATAAGCAGCAATGAAGAATCCACTCCTTTGCATATGGCGGCTCTGATGTGCAGGACAGAAATAATCAGATTGTTAATTGATAACGGGGCTGATAAATATTTGAGGAACATCAACGGATCAACAGCTTACGATATTGCTGCAGTTCCATTTGAACAGGATAAAAAAATATATGATCAGCTGAAGTCGTCCCTTGGTCCCATCGGGTTGAAGGTCGACTATGGTGAGATAAAAAAGATGCGGCCGGTAATTGCTCAAATGCTCCGGCCTTCCAAGGAGGAACTAAGGAATATTAGTTATAAACCTTTACAGAGAGACGACTGGGCAATTTCCTCTCCACAGGAAGAAGGTCTCGATCCTGATCTGATTGCTGAACTTTATAATGATGCTTCACATCTTGAAACTATCTACAGCCTGCTTGTAATTAAAAATGGAAAGTTGATCGCTGAGAAATATTTTAATGAAGGTTCAATAGAACAACTGTCTAAAAGAGCTTCTGTAACGAAGAGTTATATATCCGCTATGCTTGGTATAGCGCTCAATAAAGGATACATCAAAAACATTGACACAAAGATGCTAGATTTTTTTCCTGAAACAGCTGAACAGATAACCGATGAAAGGAAAAAGGATATCACTGTAAGAGATATGCTGCAGATGCGTGCAGGATATCCCTGGGAGGAAACTGATACAACTTACTGGAATGCGGTCTGGTCGGGTGAATACATCAGTAAGATTGAGAACGTACCTCTCACAAAAGATCCTGGAACAGAATTCCAGTACAGCAATCTCACATCGAACTGGCTTGGTATAATAATATCCCGCGCCTGCGGCAAAGATCTCCTCACGTTCGGGGATGAATATCTATTTGAACCATTGAATGTAAAGTTAGCGGACTGGATCCGTGATGTGGATGGATATCACATAGGCAGCGGAGATATGCAGTTTACTGCCAGAGATATGGCAAAGTTCGGTCAGCTTTACCTGGATGAAGGAAAATATAATGGAAAACAAATTGTTCCGGCAGACTGGATTAAAGAATCCCTTCAGACTTATTCCGAAAATGTTAATAGTGCCGGAATAGTTGACGGCAGAGCCGGAAAGTACCTTTATGACATCGGTTATGGCTATCAGTGGTGGTCGGCTTCAGACGGTAACCATCGTTTTAATTTAGCCTGGGGACACGGCGGCCAGTTCATAATTTTGTTACACGATCAGCGAATGATAATAGTTGTTACATCAGATCCGTTCTACGGAAAAAAGAAACATTTTGATGCATGGAGATATGAAAAATCTAATTTAAACGTCGTAGGAAAATTCATTAAAAATCTTCCGGGTAGTCCTTCAATAGGAAGGGAAACTGGAAATGAAAAATAAAAGCGGAAATACTGCATATGGGGCGGCGGCTGTAAGACTTATTGAACAATATCAGCCGGAAGGACAGAGATATGATTATTCGCCGTTGCTGCAGCTCAAAAAAAACCCGACCTTAAACAAATCGGGTTTTTTAATTTGAACTTAAATCGCAGGAAGACAGGGGACGGTACCTGTTATGGATTTTTTATGGAGCCGGATTACTTGAGTTGAAGCAGTCGCGGTGCACATACCATTTGCCCTGTATCTTTTTCCAGATTACAATGAACTTTCCATTGTCAAAATTTTCTCCATTCAGATAAAGAGTCCATAACCCGACTTCTGCCGCACTATTTCCATCACCATAAACTTCCAGGGTCTCTATGGTCAATCCATCAAAACCAGCAGTAAACATCGAGCCCCAAAAATCTCCTACAGCAGCATTACCGGTTATAAAATCTCCATTTGGCGGCATAAGCTTTGCGTCCTCCGTATATAATGCAGCCATAGCTTCTGCATCCTGTGTTGCAAATACATCAACAAGGTTCTGATGAGCTTCATCTATCTTATCGAACAACGGTTTTTGCAGAACTCCTGAACCTGAGTTGTTCTGCATTGGGGCTGCAGGTTCTGTGGATTGGTTTTGCTCACATCCCAGAGCAAATAAAAATGAGAAAACGAAGAGAGGTATAAACAGCTTTTTCATAACTAACTCCTTTATTATTTATTTATAACTGGTTTTCGAATTCCGGTGCCAACGAACTAAAAAAGCCAGAAGTTATTATTATTGGTCCGGAACTAATGCTATAATAAAATTAAGATGGATATTTAGCTCCCACATTTAATTCAAATGATAGCACATTTGTTTCATGTCCGAAGATTATTAATAGAATAACAAGGAGATATGGTAGGTTTGATTATTATTTATTCCAGATTGTCAGGAGCGTCGATTAAAGTATCTCGCGGGCATACTCTGAGGGCTGGATTCCATATTTCTTAAAGAAACACCTTGAAAAATAAGAGGGATTATTAAATCCGGATTCATAGGCAATTTCAGAAATACTCCCCTTTTGTTCCTCAATCATTTTTAATGCATTGTTTAAGCGTACTTCCCTTATGAAATTGTTAGGTGAATGAGTGGTCAAATCTAAAATTCTTCTATAGAATTGAGCCCTGCTCATTCCAAATTGCTTAACCATATTATCTACGTTAAACTCATTCAGATTCCATTTTTTTTCAAGAACTTCGTATAGCTCATTTATGAATTGTTCATTTCGTGAACTTACAAATTTAATAAAAGCTTTTCGGAGACCTGTTTTAATTTTCAGGTAGTTATATGCTTTCCCTAATGAAGATGATATAAGTACCCGATTTTGCCCTGCAAAATATCCCAATTTTCCCGCAAGACTTATAACATCTCCAAATAGATCATCACTTTTCGTAACCGGTGCACCAAAGTTTACTCCTATTGAGACACCGCTTTTAGAATTTTCTTCACCTGCAGATTCACTAAATTTTTGCTGGATTTCTGCGGCACAGTTTATTGCATTCTCTCCGGATAGAAAAGAAACCAAAATGTTTCCTTTTTCCCACGAAACTTTGTTTCCTTCCCATTTTAAAAGAGAATCATTAATGATTTTTTTCTGCAGCTTTTCTGCCTCAGCAAATTTAATTTTATTGATCCGGAGCTTTAAGAATAATGGATTATTAATTGTTAGAGACATAATAGCACGGTGTGCTGTTTTACTGATGTATCCTTCAAAAGGTTGATTTTTTTTATTCCATGCTACCTCGGCAACTTTACCCAGGAAAAATTCTACTTCGTTCAAGTCAACCTCGATTATCTGGTTAGGGGTATGTCCGTGTGATGCATTGTGCAAATTAATTACGCATTCTTTTTCCGGGGCTTTAAATACGCAGAAGCCGGTATTATTCGGAATGTCGTGCCAGAAGTAAACAAATTCACAATTAAACTTATCCTGTAAAGCAAAATCTCTTTGGTGATCGGCAGCAACATCCTCTACTGTTGCTTCGGTTGTATCATGTATATCCATGTAAACTGGCATTTAATTTCCCTTAAAATATCAGATAAAGCCTTAAAGCCTGAGTAGATTCTTTCAGGATGACGAGAAAATTGGTTTAGGATAGGCTCCGGATTTTAACTTAAAATTTTAAGCATTTATTGTCAACAAGATACTCATATACCAGAATTCTTCTTCAGAAATCCTGATAGGCTCCTATAATCAATTTTTTACAGTATAGTTTATATGAATATAATATATATGAAAAAATAGTTCCCAGCCTGATGATTCCAAAAGCAATGGAACTACCTGGCCATATAATAATCCCAGGTGGCTTTTGCTATGTCCGCAATTATTTTTTGATTTGTCTCTTCTTCTTCACTCGAATTGCTTACAAAGACACTCAGATAAAAATATCTTCCGTTCGGCACAGATACTATCCCGATGTCATTTACTGCCGCGGTAACACCATCCTCATTCGTTCCCGAATGGCCGGTCTTGTGCGCAACAATTGTATTCGAAGGGAGTTCTCCTTTGATGCTGTTCCGGCCCGTCTTCGTTCCATTCATCGTGTCCCATAAAAAATTATAACTGTTTTGTGAGAGTAGATTATTTTTGTTTTTATAAAATTTAACCAGAGCCAGGTTCGCTGCTTTTGGTGTTGTCCAGTTCTTAAACTGGTTTTCCCAATTACTCTGCTGGGTTTTCTCGTCATATACGATTGCCAGCTCATTTACACCATTATCCTTCAGGTATTTTTCAACGGTTTCGGGACCTCCGATAAGCCGCATCAGCACATCGCATCCGACATTATCGCTCTCCGATATTGTGTACCTTAAAACATCCGACAACTTCATTGTTGTGCCGTCAGGATATTTCTCACGGATCGGACTATATAAATTGTTGGTCACATCCTCTTTACTGATTTTGATATCCTGATCCAGACTGAATTCCCCTTTATCAACGCGGTTCAGGACAGCCAGCGCCAGATGATACTTATATACACTCTGCATCGGAAATTTTTCATCCCCGTTGATTGACAAGGTATCTTTTCCATCAAAGCTCTGAACCGCGATTCCAACAATGGCATTTTTGCCGTTAATGATCCTTAGGAGCTTATCTCTTAAGGAATCAGTGTTCTGAGCGCTGACAAATGAGTTCACAACCAATAGAAGCAGAGCGTTCAATAGAATCAGGTTTTTCATTTATTCCTCAAATAATTTTATCGGTTTTAACTAATAATTTAGCATATACACTTTAATTTTCCACCGGGAAAGCATGACCTCACCAAAGGGAATTTTCTTTACTAACTATCGTATACTATCTCGTTTCAAACTCTGAATATCGTTACCTGTTTATGTTTGAGGATAGGTATAAATTTCACCCTGCTATTTACTTCGTCTAATAATTCTTATAAATTAAATTCAAAAGCTATTAATTCAGGGATTACTTTGGAAGGATATGGTCAAGTTTATACTGTGTCAAGCAGTATTCTTCAATGAAAAGTAAATTAGAAGATATTTTAAGGATTATCCGGCAGGCTGATATTCCTGATGCTGAGCAGGAAAGGACCCTGATAAAAGCTGTTAAGGATCAGAATCGCGAGCTGAAACTTGAGGCAGCCCTGGAAAGAGTGGGCGGCAGAGCTATGTCTATGCGCTTGACCTCAGAGCTGCAGGAGGTTGTTAATTTGGTGGCTCAGCAGCTCTACAATATGGAAATGGATATAACGGGAGCCTTTATAGCCATCAATGATCAGAACGTCGATAAGGAGTTCGATTTCTGGGGATCAACGGGGGTAGCCGAGAATTACGTGAAGAAAGCGGCTATTCCCTTTCTTGACAGGCCTATCTATACGGTACTGACCGGAGCCGTTAAAAAAAGAGATGTATTTCTGACGGAAGAATATTCCAGGGAAGAGAAAATTGAATTTTTTGAACATTTATTCAAGTTCCCGCCTTATAATGCTTCTACCCCCGAATGGAGAAAGCAGGTGTTATCGCGGAAGGGCGGCTATACCCGGGCCGCGGCCGTATCTCACTATACAACTATTTTTGTAGTGAATCATAATGGAAACAAATTCTCCGAGAAAGATAATGAGATACTGGGACGGTTCGCTGGAGTTTTTGAACGAAGCTATATCAGATTCCTTGATATCAAAAAAGCCGAGGAACACGCAAAGGAGGCTTTGAAACAGGCATCTCTTGATAGAATACGCGGTGAGATAGCAAGTATGAGGACGAAGGAGGATCTGAACCGGATCACCCCGGTTATCTGGAGGGAGCTGATATCTCTGGAGGTGCCGTTTACCCGCTGCGGCGTATTTATTGTGAATTCAAAAGAAAAGAATATTCAGGTATATCTTACCACACCCGCCGGCAAGGCATTGGGCGTTTTGAACCTGCCATTTGATGCTAATGAACTGACCCGCAACACTATGGATCACTGGAGGAAAAAGAAAATTTACAGGGAACGCTGGGGTAAGCAGGATTTCGTAAACTGGACAAAATCTATGATAGAATTAGGACAGATAAGAGATGCCGCTACTTATCAGGGCTCTTCCGTTCCGCCGGAATCATTATTCCTTCACTTTGTTCCCTTCGCGCAGGGTATGCTTTATGTCGGGAACAACTATGAACTTATGGACGAGAAGCTGGACCTTGTCAGATCTGCCGCAGAAGCATTTTCAGTAGCTTATACACGATACGAAGATTTTAAGAATCTCGAGAAGGCAAAAAGTGAAATAGAAATTACTTATAATGAATTGAAAACTGCACAGTCGAAGCTTAAAGAGCTGGATCAGCTGAAGTCACGCTTCTTTGCAAATATCTCTCACGAATTCAGAACACCGCTGACGCTAATACTAGGTCAGATAGATAGTGTTATGTCTGAAAATATTGATGTTAAGGAGAAAGGAAAACTTCAGGTAGCAAACAGGAATGCCCGGAGACTCCTTGATCTGATTAACCAGCTGCTTGATCTCTCAAAGCTTGAGGCAGGCAGTATGGAATTAAATGCTGAAACACACAATATTGTTCCCTTTCTGAAAAGTTTATTCTACTCATTTGAATCACTTTCGGAATCACAAAAGATTGCTTTGAAGTTTGAATCGGAAAGTGAAAACATTCCGGTTGTCTTTGATCCGGATAAAATGGAAAAGATATTTTATAATATTATTTCAAATGCTTTCAAATTTGTTCCCCCAAATGGGAAGATAAACGTGAGTCTTAATATTGTTAATTCTACTGCTGAGGTAAGGATCAAAGATACGGGTATTGGAATACCTTCGACTCGTCTCACTCACATTTTTGACAGGTTCTACCAGGTGGACGGCTCAGCATCAAGGAAGCATGAGGGTACGGGAATAGGCCTGGCTCTTACGAAGGAATTAATTGAACTTCATAAAGGGAGTATTTCGGTTGACAGCGAAGAAGGGAAAGGCAGTGAGTTTATAATACGGCTTCCGGCAGGAGATTATAAGGCTGAAACTGAAGAATTTATAACCAGACAGCCGGATCTACCACTACGGGCAAATAATTTTACTGAAACCGGAGCGACAGAGACAAAATTGAACCCCGCTGCATCCCCTGCCCATGACGGTAAACGTGAGATTATTTTGATTGTTGAAGATAATTCTGACGTAAGGAGTTATGTGAACAGCCTGCTTGTGACTGATTACAACATATTAGAGGCTTCTAACGGTGAGGATGGAATATCCAGCGCAAAAGATGAAATTCCCGATTTGATAATTACCGATGTGATGATGCCGGGAATGGATGGTTTTCAGTTCAGCAGGCAGATAAGAAACGACGTGAAGACAAGTCATATTCCAATTATAATGCTTACCGCAAAAGCCGCACTCGATGATAAGATAGAGGGACTGGAGACCGGCATTGATGCTTATATTACGAAGCCTTTCAGCGCCAAAGAGCTGAGGGTGAGGGTGAGGAATTTAATTTACCAGCGCAAACAGCTGAGGAAGCGTTTTAGTAAAGCAACGCTGATAAAGCCTTCGGAGGTAACCGCGGTTTCTATGGACCAGGAATTTCTGGAGAAGACAATAAAAGTTATTGAACAGAATTTTGAAGATCCGCAGTTTAGTATTGAAAAACTTGCTGATGAAGTTTCTATGAGCACTTCACAGCTGAACAGAAAGCTTAATGCCCTTGTCGCCCAGCCGGCGGGACGATTTATAAGCTCGCTTCGTCTGCAGCGCGCAGCTGACCTTTTAAGCCAAAATGCTGATACTGTTGCCGGGATCTGCTACAAAGTTGGTTTTAACGACCAGGGGTATTTCGGAAGAACTTTCAAGAAGCAGTTTGGGGTTTCTCCGAGCGCATACAGGAAGAAAATGCAGGAATAAGGGCCAGATTACAGAGTAAGGGGTGATCCGGTATATTACATATCTCTAAAGTCTGCGCCGGGAATCCGAAATCTTGCTTATATTGTACAAGAAATTACCACCCAGTACCAGTAATTTAACCCCATCATTATTAGTAAGGAGAATTGTAATAAAATTGGAACAGCTTGGATATAAAATAGTGACGGCCTCAACGGAGGGGGAGCAATAAATAATTAAATCGTTCTTTGTAAGGGATGCCGACTATGCATCCTCTATCAGATCGAATTCGAGATCAGAAAAATATTTTAACCAGGAAAATATGATAAGGATAAAGGTGAACGGAACCTGCCTCAATGATGGAAGGGTTGTGTTCGAATCAAACGATTTTATAGAGTGCAGCGGACTTATTCTTACTGAACCGGCTGAACTGCCCGATGGTTGCCGGGTTGAAGTTGCTGTTTCCTACGATGAAGAAGATTTCCTCACAGGTAAGAACGGAATTGTTTGGGCTACATACGATATAAGACAGGCTGAGATTTTACACAGAGCTTTGCTTGCACAGGATATTAACACTGAAATAATAAAAACTGATCTTGAAAAAAAAGAGCTGCTTCTCATAAAAATAACAAACCAGTCTGATCAGAATGACGCGGCAGATTTTATCTGGAAAAGTGAGAGTGGTCTTACCCTTAAACCGGACTGGACTTACTCTGAAGGAGAAACCAATAAAAGTTTTGAGCAGTGGCTGAGCGGACATTAAAGTTAAAATCTGAAGTACCCATTCTCCCTCCTGCTTATGGTCTTAGTCAGCGGAAATATTTTATTCATACCGCAACGCATCAATCGGGTTTAAGTTTGCGGCTTTCCTGGCTGGATAGAATCCAAAGAATATGCCGATTATTCCGGAGAAGCTTACCGCGATTAAAATTATCTGTGGATCAATGACCGCTATCATTCCTGAATAATTATTCAGAATAAAAACCACTCCGAATGAAAGAAGAACACCGATTAACCCGCCGGCAAGACTCAGCACAATTGCCTCAGTTAAGAACTGGGTAAGAACATCAGAAGTTCTGGCACCTACAGATAAACGAATTCCAATTTCTCTTGTTCTTTCCGTTACTGAAACAAGCATTATATTCATAATTCCGATCCCGCCCACAATGAGGGACACACCAGCAACAGAGGCCAGAAGAATAGTTAATATTTTAGAAGTCTGCGTAGCAGCCTGAGTTATTTCAGCCTGGTTTCTAACTGTAAAGTCATTGTCTTCACCGGGATTTATATGATGTGCCTCTCTCATAATCGCGGTAAGCTGGTTCTGGGCAGCATCAATCTCATCAGTAGAAACCGCACTCGCCTGGATATAGTTGATATATATTCCCCCCACCAGTCTGTCAAGTACAGTTGTTGCAGGGGCATAAATGATATCATCCTGATCTGTACCCATGGCACTTTGTCCTTTTGCTGTAAGTACACCAATAACCTTAAATGGAACATTGCGAATTCTGACTTGCTGACCTATTGGATCTTCCCCGGGGAAAAGCTGGTCTACAACAGTCTGACCCAGCACAGCAACTTTTGCTCTAGAAATCATGTCTTTATCAGTAAAAAATTCTCCGGAGGCAAGCTGCCAATCTCTGATATCCAGAAAGTTAGGCGCAACGCCCTGAATTTGTGTACTCCAGTTGCCAACACCGCCAATAACCTGTCCGCCTGTTCTAACTATAGGGGATACAGCTTTTATGAGGGTTGCTTCATCCTGAATCTTTTTTACATCCTCCATGGTAAAACGGTTTATACTGCCCGCCCCCATTCTTATACCGCCGGAAGAAGTGGAGCCCGGAAAAATTATTATCAGGTTTGAACCGAGAGAAGATATCTGCTGCTCTACCTGGATCTGTGCTCCATCACCGATCGCAACCATCACCACTACGGCGGCAACGCCAATAATGATTCCGAGTGCGGTAAGCAGACTCCTCATTCTTGATTTTAATATGCTTTTAAGCGCAACCTTCAAAAGGTTTTTGAAATGCATTTTTAATCCTTAGTTTTCGTCAAAGACTGTTTCTTCAACTTTCTTTAGTTCGACAGAACCTATTAGCCGGTCTTTAATAATTGTATCGCGAATTACTCTGCCGTCTTTAAGCTCAACAATTCGTTTCGCGAATTTTGCGAAATCTCTTTCGTGAGTAACCAGTACAATAGTTATTCCATCATCATTCAGCTGCTGAAACAATGTAAAAACCTCAACGGACATCTTGCTGTCGAGATTTCCGGTTGGTTCATCTGCAAGGATTAGGGAAGGCTCATTCACCAAAGCCCTCGCAATAGCAACCCTCTGCTGCTGACCGCCGGACAACTGATTTGGTTCGTGATCAAGCCGGTCACCCAATCCAACCCTTTCCAGCACCTCTACTGCTTTCTTTGCGGGATCCTTTATCCTTTCATACCTGTCATACATCAGCGGCAGTTCAACATTTTCCAGGGCCGTTGTTCTGGCAAGGAGATTGAATCCCTGAAACACAAATCCTATTTTCTGATTGCGGATCTTCGCGTAATCATTTTTTGAAAGCGTCCCGGTATTAACTCCATCAAGATAATATTCACCGGAGGTTGGTTTATCAAGGCACCCGATTAAATTCATCAATGTTGATTTGCCTGAGCCTGATGAACCCATGATTGCGACGAATTCACCTTCATCAATTTTAAGATCAACAGATCTTAATGCATGTACCTCTACTTCGCCGACCGAATAGGTTTTAGTAAGTCCTTCAATCCTTATTATATTTTTCTTTACTGCCGATTCCATTAAAATCCTCTCCTCATTCCACGCTGCATACTCTGAGCAGGATTTAATATATTCGGATTTTGAGCAGTCTTAGTATCACCGGCTGATTCAAGACCGGTAATTACATTCGTACCCTCCTTTAATACTCTGCTTTTTACTATTTCAGTATTTTTTCCGTCTGACAGACCAAGTACAGCATAGCCCATTGAAGGATTTCCGTTCTCATCTATATACCAGAAAGTACCTCTTGCGTTTTTACCGGCACTTCCATTAGTCCCCGGGCGATGCTGACCGCCGTAAGTTTGAAACTTCTGTTTAAGACTATCAGGCAAATTTTCACTTTCTTTCTGCATATGGGAAATAAAAGCCTGCTGAATTTCTTCAGTCGGCTGAAACCTCAGGGCAGCATTGGGAATCATTAAAACACCGTTTCTCTGCTCAACATAAAAATCAATGGTTGCTGTCATACCGGGGAGTAACAGGCCATCTTTATTATCCGCATTAACCACAACCGTGTAATTCACGACATTCGAGACAACTATTGAGCCAAGTCTTATCTGGACAACCTTGCCGGAGAATTGTTTTTCAGGATATGCCTGAACAGTAAACTTAGCTTCCTGTCCAACTTTGATCTGTCCTATATCACTTTCATCAACATCAGCAAGAATCTGCATCTTGGAAAGGTCTTCGGCAATAGTAAAAAGTATAGGGGCTGAAAGACTGGCAGCCACAGTCTGCCCCTCCTCAACATTCCGGTTAATAATTACGCCCTCTATAGGAGAATAAATATAAGCGTAACTAAGATTAGTTTTCGCCTGGGCCAGGGATGATTTTGCCGAATTCAAATTAGCGGCGGCAGTTTGGTAGTTTGTCTTCGAGGTAATAAAATCAAGCTCAGAAATGAAATTTTTAGCATATAAAGCGGTATCTCTTTCAAAAGTAGCTTTAGCGATATCATAAGCGGCCTGGGCTTTTTGAAGTCCCATAAGCGTATTATTAACTCCAAGTGCAAGATTTGTTGTATCCAGAACAGCGAGAAGCTGTCCTTTTTTCACCTTAGAATTGAAATCGACCAGTAATCTGTCGATCTTACCGGAAACCTGAGTTCCCACATCAACAGTTGTAACAGCCTGAAGTGTGCCGGTACTGGTAATTGTTGTACTGAGATTCCCCTTTTTAATCCGGGCGAACGTGAATTTATTCGTATTGGCCGCGCTGCTGTTAAAAAATACGAAATAGATAATCAGTACCGCAACAATTATCAGGGAAACAGGAAGGAATATTTTCTTTTTCATTTATATTCTCAAACAGAATTAGTTATAAATACTAATCAATTAGTTTTTTCTGCCAGCGATTATTTGCTGATGTTTCATAACGATATTTGGACATTTTAACCAGAGACAAGGTTTAATGCTTACACGAGGACCCCATGGAATTTTTGATAACAGAAGGAATTATACAATATTGCTTCAATACGCAATTAATGTACCCCGATTTTTATATTTTTAAGTACTTAATAATCCTAAGGAAGTAATTTTGAAAAATGACTATAATGTAATTGTAATAGGCAGCGGACCCGGCGGAGAAGGTGCCGCAATGAAATGCACTAAAGAAGGTCTGCATGTTGCTATGTGCGATTATTTTTCAATGATTGGCGGCAGCTGCACTCACACTAACACCATCCCAAGCAAAGCTTTACGTCATGCCAGCCAGCTTTTATATGAGACAAATAGCCTGGCTGAGGCAAATTATCAATCATTATTAAAAAAAGCTGATGTGGTAATTCAGGAACAGTTTAACCTCAGAAAGGGGTTTTACGAAAGAAATCTTATTGATATCATCGACGGCAGGGCAACTTTTATAGACGCGCATACAATCTCGGTTAAACTTTCAAACGGTGTTGAAGAAACTTATACTTCCGATCATTTTGTAATCGCTACCGGTTCCCGTCCCTATCATCCTCCAGACATTGATTTTAGCCATCCAAGAATTCTGGACAGCGATACTGTGTTGAACTTAAAAGACAATCCCCGCTCATTAACAATATACGGTGCGGGCGTAATCGGGTGTGAATATGCTTCTATATTCAGAGGCCTGCGGATCAAGGTAAATTTGATAAATACACGGGATAAACTGCTCGCTTTCCTTGATAATGAAATTATAGACGCGCTGAGTTTCTTTCTGAGAGAAAATGGGGTGATCCTCAGACATAATGAAGAATATGAAAAGGTTATTGCTGATGACAAGGGAGTTACTGTTTATTTGAAATCAAATAAAGAAATCCGCACCGACTATTTGTTGTGGGCGCAGGGAAGAACGGGCAATTCAGACAATATGGGACTTGAGAAACTGGGAATAGAACCGGATTCCAAGGGATCAATTTTAGTAAATGAAAATAATCAGACTATTGTTCCAAATATTTATGCGGTTGGGGATATAATCGGATTCCCAAATCTGGCAAGTGCTTCATATGATCAGGGAAGGTTTGCGGCAACGCATATTGTATTCGGGAAATGCGAACACCAGCTTGTTGAATTTATTCCAACCGGGATTTATACTATTCCTGAAATAAGTTCTGTGGGTTATACTGAAGAAGAATTGACGAAGGAAAAGGTTCCGTATGAGGTGGGGCATTCTTTCTTCAGGCATCTGGCAAGGGCGCAGATAACCGGGAGGACAACCGGGATGCTGAAAATTCTCTTTCACAGGGAAACACTGCAGCTGCTCGGGGTGCATTGTTTCGGGCATGGAGCGGCCGAAATTATTCACATCGGTCAGGCCATAATGTCGCAAAAAGGAGAAGCAAATTCCTTGATGTTCTTTATTACCACGACATTTAACTATCCAACAATGGCTGAAGCTTATCGTGTTGCCGCTCTAAACGGGATCAATAAGGTGGATCAACTAAGAAAGATGGATTGATCTCCTTATCAGAGGAAACATTTGACAGATTAAAGCTCTTCTTCAAACTTTATTGAGGCTGCTGCGGTTTTAATTTGTGACTAATTTCATTGCAGGTCAAATTTCCTTCCTAATACCGGTTAAGTCTCATGCATTTTAACTTTTTACAATTTATTTTCTCATTGTAATTTTTTGCATCGAGTTCTGATATTATTTTATAACAAAACCACCTTATCGTAGATCTGCACTTTAAGGTGGAAAAACAGGGAGGAAACGTTATGAATATTTTCGAAGGCAATAGTTCAGACCATTCCGATATTGTACATGTAATGACCAATCGATTAGTAAGAATAGTGAATTACGATAAACGCACAGGACAGGTATCCTTCTCGCCCAGGGATTCTTCCCATATCTATACCTGTTATGATTATGATCTTGTAAGCTTAAAGGGTATAGATCATTTAAGATCTGTATTATCTGAATCTGCAATGCAGTTAGAAAAAGCTATTTAAATTATAATACCTTCGTATTTGCCGGGCGGCGGCTCCAAACTTTAGTTTTAGAGTTTTAGTAAAGCAAAATCCGGATTGCTGATTCGATGGCAAACAAGGAACGGCATTATTATTACCGATTAATCCAGATTGAAGTTTATATTTGTCATTTTTTCTGAAACTTCCCACAACTTCTCAGCCAGTTCCTTATTATGCGATAATTTATTGGAATCAACTCTGGCGGGATAGCCTGTCATTTCCATGAATCCATCAGGACCAAAAAAATCACCGCAGTCCGCATTTTTATCTACTGCCGCTCTTAATATAGGCAAGGTACCCTTTTCAACGGACATCGCAAATATTTTATTCATAAATTCCATTATGGAAGAATGTCTCTGCAAATTTGTTGCTGTCCAGCCGGGATGCGCAGCCGTCACTTTAACCTGCAGGTCGTTCTTTTTCATCCTGTCACTTAACTCATATGTAAAATAGAGGTTGGCCAGCTTACTGTCGCCGTAGGCTCTACTTGCTTTGTACTTTCTTTTTTCCCAATTAAGGTCCTCAAAATTTATATTACCCATCTTATGAGCGTTGCTTGACACGTTTACTATCCGCGAGTTTGGGGTAGTTTTGATTAAATCAAATAAAAGAGCAGTCAGTGCAAAATGTCCCAGGTGATTCACGCCGAATTGTAATTCAAATCCTTCTTCAGTTTTGGAATAAGGCGGAACCATAACGCCTGCATTATTAATTAATATATCGAGCCGTTCATATTTTTTCTTAAAAACCTCCGCAAATTTTTTAACCGAATCAAGGCTGGCAAGATCAATCAGCATCAGTGTAACATCCGCATCCTTAAACCGGTCTTTTATCTTCTGAACAGCTTTCTCCCCTTTATTTTGATTCCTTGCGGCCGCGATTACCGTCGCATTTTTCTCCGCAAGAACTCTGGCGGCTTCAAATCCAATCCCGCTGTCGGCTCCTGTTATAACAACCACCTTCCCCTGCTGATCAGGAATATCGGCGGTTGTCCATTTATTATTACCGGTCATATCTTTCCCTCAATATCATTTTACAAAAAAATATACAGGCCAAACGGTAAAATAAGGCTTGTAACGTCCATGATAATTATTTTTTACCTTCAAAGCTCTGCGGCAGTAAGCTTTTGTTAAAAAGGGATTTTTTTTTCTCCATCATATTTCACATTTGAACAGACCTGTCACTTCAAACACACATAAAGAAACCCCGCCGCTTATAATTAGTAATACAGATAAAATTGAGGTTTAGAAATGAAAAGGATTGAAGTATATATTACAGCATTAAGTGTGCTGTTCCTGTTAATACTCCCACTTGCAGCCGCGGGCTGTTCTTATTCAGAGACCGCGAGTACGATGAATCAGTCTGCTCCAGATGGATATAACATTAATGAACTGAATCAGTATGGTGAATGGGTACGTGTAAACCCTTACGGCGAGGCGTGGCACCCTTTCACAGTTGCAGACTGGCAGCCGTTCAGCGATGGATACTGGGCTTATTCAAATGGCAACTGGACATGGATATCCTATGAACCGTTCGGATGGATAGTTTATCACTATGGTTACTGGTATAACGATCCGTTCTACGGATGGGTCTGGATCCCATCGGATAATCAATGGTCGCCGGCCAGAGTTAACTGGGTCGATTACGGAGATTATATCGGCTGGTCGCCGCTTCCACCTCCTGGGATTGTGTATGGTCCTCCATGGGAAGGCAGGGAGCAGGATTACTGGAATGTTGTTAGAAAGCAGGACTTTGACAGGCAGGATGTTGGAAATTACAGAGTGCAGAATCCGGTTAGAAATGATATGGGAGGAAGATCTGAAGTTATGAATGAACCTCCTGATAGAATGAGGCTGGAATCTTCCACCGGAAACAGAATAAAGAATATCAGGATCCCGCACCGTAAGGTGGAAATTCAAAAAAGAGAATTATCGAGGCTGGATTTGCCTCCTACAGAAAAAAGAAAAGTAGATGATCATGCTGAACAGGTAAAAAGACACAAACTTATCTCCCGCGAAAAATACCGGGAAGAGCATAATAAAAGGAGCGAATAAATAATCTCAGTTTGTATCAAAATTAGTTTTTAATGTCAAGAAAAAATCATAAAATCACAAATAATAATCTCAGCATAAAAATCGCTTTTCTTGATTTCGTAAAAAACATTTAGCTACGTTTCAGGGTACGTTCGAAACCCTGGAGGTGAGGAGAAAATCAGATCTTTAGTGAGCCGCGGAAGCCGCGGGCGGCATAATAGGAATCTGCTCCGTTGTGGTATGTAAAAACAGTGTCGTAACGCCGGTCGCAGAAAAGAGCACCGCCTAATTTTCTTATTTTTTCAGGTGTTCTTATCCAGCTCGAAGTTTTAAGATCGAATTCGCCAAGCTTCTGCAATTGCCGGTATTCCTCTTCTGATAACAGATCAATTCCAATATCAGCGGCGGCGTCAAGGGCATTGTTTTTAGGTTTATGTTCTTTTCTTGCTTCAAGGGCTGCACGGTCGTAGCAGTTACTCCTGCGTCCCTTAGGACTTTCAGGTGAGCAATCATAAAAAACATACTCTCCGGTCTTTTTATCATAACCGACTATATCCGGTTCTCCCCCTGTGCTTTCCATTTCATTAAGAGACCATAATTTAGATGTATTATTCTCTAACTTTGCCTGAATTTCTGCCCACTTAATTCCTTTATGTCTGTTTATGTTTTTTTCAAAACGATCCTTCAGGGTTCGAAGCAATGCTTCACTTTGCGGAGGGGTTAATTTTTTCTTCGTGTCAGTCATATATATCCTTCTGAATATCAGCTGCTCTGCGGAGCAGATTATTTGCTATTTATTAATGATGAACAAGGAATCTATGAACATACGAAAAGAGTATTTCAAACTCAAAAGATATATATCACCCGTGAAAAAGGAAGCATTGAATCGATAACTGTATGGGATGTGAATATTTTTAGATTTTCCTGCAACCCGGGCTCGACGGCATCGCAGCGGTTCACTACTAATGGTATTCCTTACCGCAGGAAGACATTTACTCCTATACCTATCGCTAATACTTTACTTTTTTCCTCGTGCGAAGGCATGACATAAAAAAGAGAATATTCTGATGGATATGTTAAGTTTATAAAAGTATAGCTTACAACTGATTCGACAGCCACATTATCAGTAAGGAAATAGTCCATCCCTGCTCCAAGCTTTATATCGCTTTCTGAAATGTCGCCGGTGGATATTGAAGAATTTTGTTTTCCATACGCGTAACCGATAAGAAAAAACGGTTTGGCATGCTCTTTACCCAAATAAAACCTGGCGGAAGGTCCCACTGCCCAGGTTGTGTTACTGCTGCCGCTGTAACTGACTTCCTGAATACTTACGCCCAGGCCGAGCGAAAAGTTATCGATTATAAAATAATCAACGCCGGGATTGAAATTTAGAATTGTGGTGTTATTATCAACCCCTTCATGTGAATAGGAAGCAAAAGAGAGGGTTCCGTTTATGCTGTACGTCCCTCTGCCGGTTAAATTTTGTCCGCATAATACTCCGCTAATTAAGATGATAAATGCCGCGAACATTGCTGAAGTTTTCATTGAGGTTCTCCTCTGGATAAAAATTATTGAAGATTCCCGTTTTTCCTAGTTACGCCTTTATAATTAGCTCCCCGATCTCATAATACCCATATTTAACAGATTTAACTTAAAGAAATGTCTCCCAAGGCGCAATGGTACCGACTTAAGTCAGTAATGAGGATCAGATATCAATAATGCAGCAACTTTTAATTTTACCGGTACTGTATACAGAAAATTATGTCAGCCGGAATGAGGCATAGACCAGTTAAGATTTACTTCATTGCCGCTGACTGATGCTGTAAAGGAAGTAAATTCTACAGGAATCGGCATTGGAGGACCGATGTATTTATAAAAGTTATTGATGGTATAGCCGGGTAGACCATCCGGCCTGATCGGAACTGAAAACCCTATAAGAGTAATTGCCGTCGTCTAAATTGGTCCAGGTATATCCTCAATCGAATGTATTGGAATATCCGGTTTTATTTTTAATCCGGTATGTTCGGGTTAACAATATTGGCTAACTGAGCTAATGAGTCCTGCCATCCGAGATAACACATTTCAGCTGGAATAGCTTCAGGAATTCCGGTCTGCTCAATACTTACTTCCGCCCCGCATGAAACCTCTTTTATGGAAACAGTCGTTATCATCTCACCCGGCATATTAGGATCTTCGAATGAGTCTGAGTATTTGACGTACTCATTGGGTTTCAATTCAAGGTATTTCCCGCCGAATGAGTGACTTTTAGCTGAGGTGAAATTCGTAAACGACATCCTGTAGGTTCCGCCCACTTTTGCATCAATTTGGTGTACCTTACAAGTAAATCCATACGGCGGAAGCCATTTAGCTAATGCATCGGCGTCGAGGAATGCACGGTAAATTTTTTCGGGGGATGCGGTAAACACACAGTGGAGTTTAACTGTTGACATAACTGCTCCTTCTAAGTTGTATTTGTTTAAGTTGAATTAATAGCAAATTAACCCGGAGGGATTGAAAAATAAAGGGAGTATTCCGACAAATTACGAGGGCATTTGCGGCAAAACAAATTACTGTGCGGATAGGTTTGATCAATGGATCTTACCGATGTTTCTCTCTGAATTTTCTTACTTTGGCGAGGTTACCGCAATCCTGCATACTGCACCACTGCCGGCTTCCGTTCTTACTGGTATCGAGGAACAGCCATCCGCAGTCATCCCCGCAGCATTCCTTTACCCTGCCCAGGTCACCTGATGTTAATAGTTCTGAAGCAGATAGCACAATTTGCCATATAATACCGGCCGGTTCCTGGTCCTGTAATTCCAGATCCCATTTGAATTCACCCGAATCGAACCTAAGTTTCTGATGTTCCCGTGCAGCGCCGGATTTCCTGTTCAGCAGTTGTATATCTTCATTATCAGGCACTTCACCGTTCACAAGGCTTATAAAAATCCTGTAAATTGCCTCACGTACGACTAATGCTTTTTTGTAGACCTTATGTACAGCTTTGGGATCTTTCCGTCCGAGGCGGGTTAATTTTTCAGCAGCGGTTTCGTCTATTATCCCTGCTTTATGCGCCCAGTCGATCAGGTCGGAATAGTTTTCCAGTTTATCATTCAGCACTTTATAATCAAGAGGATCTTTTTCATCGAGCCCCTTTCTACCGCTCACAGAGTTGACGAAATCCAGCGACAGGTTATTCGCTATGTATTTGTGTTTTTCTGCCATATTTCAATTTTCCCTGGTAACCGATAAAAATACACTTGACTGGTTACAACTATAATGTTATCTTGTAACTGTTAATATTAAATTAACTGGTTACGAACTAATAATCAATTCATTTTAAAGTGAGGCAGAAATGATAACAAGAATCTGGCACGGAAGAGTGAAAAAAAAGGATGCAGATAAATACCGGAAGCACGTAATCAACACGGGTATAAGAGATTACCTCAAGATAAAAGGCAACGTATCGGCACAAATACTACAGGACACCGATGATGATGTTTCTCACATTTACGCAGTAACGCAGTGGGATAACATTGAATCGGTTAAAAAGTTTGCAGGAAAGAATTACGTCAGGTCCAAATATTATCCCGAAGATGAAAAATATTTACTTGAGCTGGAGCCTGAAGTAAAGCACTACGAGACCGTTTCCTTCTCAAACCTGATGATACGGAAACTTCTTCAGCAGTTTACGGATCTGTATGACGGAAATAATTGGACGGACAGAAACTTTATTATGCTCTTAAGTTCATTAGATGAGGAAACCGCGTTTACGCAGCCCTTTCCGGGGAAGCATTCAGCGGCGGAATTATTATGGCATATAATCTACTGGAGAAGAGCAGTACTGCACCGGGTTAAGAAGGATTTTAAGTTTGAGGAAAAAACTGAGAAGGAGCAGAACTTTCTTTCCCCTGAACAGCTTCGGAAAAAAGGATGGAAAAAATTAGGACAGGAACTGATAGATAGCCAGGAAGATCTTGTGAAATCGCTTATAACTAAAACAGATGATTTTCTGGAAGAGGAAAACAGACCGGGGCATAAAAACAGGACTGACATCGAAGGCCTGCTCCATCACGATTATTATCACCTTGGACAAATAGGCTTTGTAATATCAATCCTTGATGGACAGAATAAAGCCGGCCATTAATTTCACGCTAAACTGTCGCGCAACAAGGAAGTGTCTGTTTCAAGGCCTGAAGAACCGCCGCATGATAAAGTTCCCTGACTGGGACTAAAAGCGCAACGTGAAAACGGTTTCTTCACCAGCTTTTGAAGATACTCTTATGTTGCCTCCGTGGGCGCGCATTATCTGGCGGGAGAGACTTAATCCTATTCCTGAGCCGTTCTTCTTGGTGCTGTAGAATGGAATAAAAATCTTTTCCAGTACGTCTTCGGGGATTCCGGGACCGTTGTCAGTTACTTTAATGAGGATCTTTCCCCTATCGTCGAGAGAGGAGGTTAAGGTTATTCCCGATCCTTCTTTTGCTTCAAGCGACTGCTCCGCGTTGATCAGCAAATTTATGAGGACCTGTTCCACCAATTCGGGATCGGCGGTGAGTTCAAGACTTTCAGGAGTTACACAATAGCTGAATGTTATTCCCTTCTCTTCAAAATCCTTTGACATCAGATTCTGTATTCTTTCGAATAGTGAATTGATCTGAAAAATCTGGAAGCTGGGTTTTGGTATGCGTGTGAGATTCCTGTAGCTATTCACAAAATGAATTAGTCCCTCACTTCTCCTCTGGATAGTATTTACGGCGCTGTTGATATCATCAAGCGACTCAGGATCGGGGGGTGATTGTCCCTGAACGTTGTTCTTAAGTATCGATTGAACCGTAGAAGCCAGTGAGGAAATAGGTGTAATGGAGTTCATTATTTCGTGAGTAAGCACCCGGATAAGCTGCTGCCAGGCCTCCATTTCCTTTTCCTCAAGTTCACTCTGAATGTTCTGAAGCGATACCAGGATGAATCTCTGATCGCGCATCTTAAATTCTGTAGCATACATTATCAATTGTATAAAATCGTCTTCATCGGTGATCTTAATGGTCTTCCTATCCCCTGCCTCAAGCGCGAAGAGTTTCTGAGTAAGGCTTTGACTAATCTTACTAAGGGACGAAATGTTATTAAGGTGAGTAACCTTAAGAAGCCGCTTTGCAGCATTATTTATGAACTGCACTTCCCCGTTCTGGTTATAGGAAATCAGTCCCACCCCTACATGCTGCATCACCGTTTCAAGGTAGCGTAGGTGTTCCTCCTTCTCGCTTCTGGCGTTCTGAAATTTCAAAATCACTTTGTTGAATGATTTATAGAGATCCTTAAAGGAACTGCCCAGAGAAGTATCGATGAATGTCTGCGAGAAGTCAGAGTGCTCAATTGCGCTTAAGAATCTTGAAAGATCGCGATTCGTTTTTTCAACATAATAAATAAGGCTATAAAGCTGGAAGATAATGATAATAACGAGCACGATGATGCTTGCGAAGAGTTCCGTATAAAAGATAAGGTAGAAAAGAAGCGTAATGCTTAAACCGAGAACCGCAACCCGCAGGATAATATTTAATCTAAAATTTTTTATTATCATTTCTGCCGCAGCCTGTTATACTTTATTGCCAGGAGAATCACCTGAATAATTTATAGAGACAACAGTGAGGTCGTCGAATTGAGGCGAATTACTGCTGAAGGCAGAGATCTCATCCGAAAGGGCTTTGATGAAGCTGTCCCCGGTTATATCCCTATGATTTTCAACGAACTTTAAGATCCTTTCCCGGCCGTAGTCCTCATTATTTTTATTGCGTGTATCATTAAAGCCGTCGGTATAGAACAGGATAATATCGCCCTTATTAAGGTTGAGCTTACGATCGCATATATTCTTCTCGAATATGGTGCCTTCCTTTAATCCCAGGCCAATTCCGGGCGGTCTGAGTATTTCAGCCCTGCCCTTTGTGCTATTGTAATAGATGGCGGGTTCGTGACCTGCCCTGGCATAAGTAAAGGAATTTTCCGCATAATCGAGGACGCCGTAGAACATAGTTACGAAAGAGCCTTTTTCCAGAGTATGTATCAGTATACGGTTCACAGTTTTGAGGACCTCGCAGGGAGAGAGCGAAGCACCGGCCTGCGACTGGAAAATACCTTTAGTGAGGGTCATATAGAACGCAGCCGGGAGGCCCTTTCCGGAAACATCTCCAACAACAACTCCCAGTTTGTTATCACCGAGATCGAAATAATCATAGTAGTCGCCGCCGACTTCACGAGCGGAGACACAGAGTCCCCTAATAACATAATTCCTGATAGACGGATCTTTATGAGGAAGCAGACGAGTCTGCACCTGGTGAGCGATCTCGAGTTCCCTTGAAAATCTTTCTCTTTCCAGTTCGTTCTGGATATCCTGCAGAGACACAAGCTTGTACATTCGTCCCCTTAGCTTAAACCCGCTGGCATAAAGAGAAATCTGTTTCTCAATATTATTGCGCACCACCCGGATAAGCGCCTTTTCACCCGCATTTATTTTCTCAAGAGTATCCACAAGTTCAGGGCTAAAGGAGGAGAGGGATTTTATATTCATAATATTATTTACCTCGAGCAGATTTTTTGCGGCATCGTTAATTATCTCTACCTTTCCGCTGTCGGTAAAAGAAATCAGACCGCTGCCCACCTGTTTTATGACAGTCTGCAGGTACTGGAAGTTTTCCTCCTTCTCAGAACGTGCCTCCTTAATCTGGTTCATCACCTGTGTAAAAGCACTACCGAGCTCAAGGAAGGATCCGCCCAGTCTTTCAAGCGGGAACGACTGGGAGAAATCGGAGTGTTTAACAGAGAGTATAAATTTGGAGACTTCGGTGTTGGTGTTATCAACGAACCTGATCAAAAACAGCACCTGGATAATTATTGCCGCCGCTATAATAACCGGGGTAATGCTAAGCGAACTCTGGAACCAGACATAAAAAAGCAGGAAAACGGAAAATGTTAACACAAGGATCCTGAATATAAGATTTAGACGAAAATTTAACATCACTTATAAGATTTAAGATTAAAGAGCAACTATGACCAGAAACAAAGGAGAAAATCACCACAGGAATTTCCAGGTTAACTAATGCTTGTTAAAGACTGTACTTTTCCATTCTCCTGTAAAGGGCAGCGCGTGTTAAGCCAAGCTCCTTTGCGGCTTTAGTAACGTTGCCTCCGTTCGTATCCAGAACCTTTCTTATAACAGCCTTTTCAACTTCCTCCAGGTTATAAGTATCGAAAATAAATTTCTCTTCTTTCGTTTCGGGCGATGTGAAGAAGAAGTCAGACGGCTGAAGGATATCAGATTCACTGAGGATAATGCTCCTCTCTATAGCGTGCTGAAGTTCCCTCACATTGCCGGGCCACTTATAATTTTCAAGTTTCTTCACCGTTACGTGACTCAACCTCATACCCGGTTTATTATACTTTGCTTTATATACTTCAAGAAAATGCTCAGCCAGCAGCGAGATATCTTCTTTCCTTTCCCTCAGCGGAGGGATGGTAATTTCAACCGTATTTATCCTGTAAAGGAGGTCCTGCCTGAATTTGTTTTCAGCTACGAGCTGGTGTATCGGAGTATTTGTAGCACAGATCAGGCGAATATCTATCGGCTTATAAACATTAGAACCTACCCTAGCCACCTGACGGTTTTGAAGCACAGTAAGTAGTTTAGACTGCAGTTCAAATGGAATATTGCCGATCTCATCGAGGAAAAGAGTGCCGCCTGAAGCCGCTTCGAACCTACCGGCTCTGTCGTCCCTTGCATCCGTAAATGCACCTCTTACATGACCAAACAGCTCGCTCTCAAACAATGTTGGTGTTAAGGAACCCATATCCACTCTTACAAAAACCTGGCCGGACCTGTTAGAATTTTTATGAAGTGCCCTGGCAACGAGTTCCTTGCCAGTACCGTTCTCGCCTAGGATGATCACATTAGCATCGGTAGCAGCTACTTTTTCAATCGTCTGGAAGACCTTTTGCATAGCAGGAGAAGTTCCGATCAACTCACTGTACCTGCTTCCGTTATCTACAGTAAACTGTCTTCCGACAACATCTTCTGAAACCATCTTCGACTGTTTAAGCCTGAGAGCAGATAAAAGAGTTGAAATGAATTTCTCATTCTGCCAGGGTTTAAGGACAAAATCAGTTGCACCTTCCTTCACCGCCTTTACAGCCAGTTCAATATCGCCGAATGCCGTAATGAGTATTACAGCTGCGGAAGGATCAAGTTTCAGTATTTCGTTAAGCCAGAATAGTCCTTCTTTTCCGCTGGTCATGTCCTGGGTGAAGTTCATATCAAGGAAGATAACATCATAGTTATCGTTCTTTAACAATTGCGGAATATTTTCAGGATTCTTCTCAGTATGGACTACAGTAACTACAGGTTTAAGAAGAAGCTTTGCCGCAAGCAGCACGTCTTCATTGTCGTCAACTATTAAGACTTTTGCTGATTGTTTTGTCATAATTATTGAGAGCTATTCAGCTGAATGATAAAATATCCCTATTTTATTTGTTTAAAATATGTAAATATTATATCAATTATCAGTATTCAACAGGATTATGATGCACGGAAATACAAAAGAATGAACGTCGCCTGCAAAAATGTTTACTCTTCCATCGGATAGTATATTTTTCGTTGTTACAGATTAGATAAATTGGATAATAGGTCAAAAATTATTAATTTTTATAAGGTATAAAAGGAGAAGCAAAAAAAAATCATCTATTTCTGTTCGGCCTATACTCGGCCTATACTCGGCCTCTATTCGGCCTACACCCGGCCTATGCCCGGCCTCCTTCCCCGAGACTAATACTACTCTCCCCCAGTACTAATACTGCCAAGCATCCATTTTAAACGCCGGATCTGAGCGCTGGTTAGCCGACATTATAATCGTTTTACTGTTCTCCAGCGAACACTTGTGTAATGAAAACGGACACCTGACAATCACCCAGAAAAGGTTCAAACAAAATTTCAGGATGAATTCACTGATGAGCGGTTCCATAATTTGATAAACAATATTCTGCTTTTTTCGCAAAAAAGGCACAGGTTTTGACCAGCAATGTGAGGAGTTTTGCGGAATATATACGAATACTCAGGAGAGTTAAATGGACAGAAAAATAGAGAAGAAAAAATGGCCGCCGAAAAAAATAGCAATGTACGCAGGCGGTTCCCTTCTGCTGATAGTCATCCTTTACAGTTTTATATTCAGTGATAAAAGTTCAAGGCTTAACATTGAACAGGATAAGATTACTATCTCTACGGTTAAATACGGACCTTTCCAGGAATACATCCCTATTACAGGGACAGTTCAGCCGATAGAGACTTTTTTGCTGGATGTAAGCGACGGCGGAAAGGTTGTTACTAAATTTGTGGAGGAAGGGGCACTTGTGAATATAGGTGACCCCATTGTAAAGCTGGACAACTCCTCTCTAACGCTCAGCATCATCTATAATGAAGCCAACGTTTTCCAGCAGATCAACTCATTAAGAAGCACAAGACTTGCAATGGAAGAATCCCGTTTAAGCCTGCAGGGTCAGCTTCTGGATGTGGATCACAGTCTGCGGCTTCAGAAGACCACCTATGAAAATAACAAAGTGTTATTCGATAAGAACCTGATCTCAAGGATAGAGTACCAGAACGCAAAAGATGAATATGAGTACCTGCTTAGTAAAAAGAAACTTACCCTCGAGACCTATCAGAAAGATTCTCTTTTCAGGGCGCAGCAGATAGGTCAGCTGGAAAGATCGGTGAGTACCCTTGAGGAAAATCTGAACATCACGAAAAAACAGCTTGAAGATTTAACTGTGAAGGCACCCATTAAGGGACAACTAACTTCACTTAATGCTGAGATAGGCCAGTCAATAGCCCCCGGAGCAAATGTAGGCGAGATAGACGTTGTCGATTCGTTTAAGGTAAGGGCGGCAATTGATGAACACTACATCGCAAGGGTCAGCGCGGGACAGACCGGCGAGTTCTCATTCAACAATCACGATTACAAGCTGGTGATCAAAAAAGTATTTCCTGAAGTAAAGAGCGGACAGTTTGAAGTAGATATGACCTTTGACGGTGACGTTCCGAAAGGAATAAGAAGAGGACAATCAGTGCAGATACGGCTTGAACTTGGAGAGCTTTCACAGGCCCTTACAATAGAGAGAGGAGGGTTCTACCAGACAACCGGCGGACAATGGATATTCGTTCTTGATCCATCAGGGGGAACAGCATATAAAAGAGACATAAAATTAGGCCGGCAGAATTCACGCGACTTTGAGGTGCTCGGAGGATTAAACAAAGGCGAGAAAGTAATAACATCATCTTACGACAACTACGGCGATGTAGATAAACTTGTACTGAAATAGCTCCCCGCTGTCCGGTCTTTATACAACCGGGGAGAGGAGAGTAAACCTGAAATGAAAAATTTAATAAAAATAAAAAGTAACCTTAGCTTCACTAAAATAATCTGTTCGCTGAACGCAAAGTGCCGACAGCACAGAAGGAGTTAAAAATGTTAAAAACAGAAAACCTGAAGAAACTTTACACCACAGAAGAAGTGGAGACAACCGCCCTAAACAACGTGAACATAGAGATAGAGCCGGGTGAGTTCGTTTCTATTATGGGTCCCTCAGGATGCGGTAAATCAACCCTCCTGAACATCCTTGGATTACTGGATAACCCCACAGACGGAAGCCTATTCTTCCTGGACCATGAGGTTTCGAAGTACACTGAAAGACAGAGGGCCCATCTGAGAAAAGAGAACATCGGCTTTGTATTCCAGAGCTTCAACCTGATAGATGAGCTAACTGTATTTGAAAACGTTGAGCTCCCCCTTCTATATCTGGGTGCCGGGGCATCAGAAAGAAAAGAGAAGGTAAACGCCGCACTTGAGCGTATGGAGATAATTCACAGAGCCACTCATTTCCCGCAGCAGCTCTCAGGAGGACAGCAGCAGAGAGTAGCCGTAGCCCGCGCCATTGTCGGGAGTCCGAAACTGATCCTTGCTGATGAGCCTACAGGAAATCTTGATTCATCCCATGGGGATGAAGTGATGGGGCTGCTTACCAGTCTTAACGAAGCAGGCGCAACGATTGTGATGGTAACTCACTCGCCCACATATGCAGAATACGGCAACAGGGTTATCCACCTGTTCGATGGCCATGTTGTAACGGAAAATTATAAAGAGAATTTTCACGTATAGTATAAGACCTTCGGTGACGATATTATACTTGCGGTAATTCAGGCGAACAATTAATAGAACTTAAATATTCAACACAAATGATAAAGCTCAGAAACCTTGAAAAACATTACAAGAACAAAGCTGTTAAGACTTTCGTTCTGCGGAATATAAACCTCGACGTTTCGGAGGGCGAATTTATATCGGTAATGGGACCTTCCGGTTCAGGGAAATCGACACTGCTGCATATTCTGGGTATGCTCGATCTGCCAACTTCCGGGGAATACTACTTTATGGAAGAGCAGGTTCATTCAATGCCCGAAAAAAAGCTAACCTCGCTGCATAAGTCATTCATAGGGTTCGTATTTCAGCAGTACCATTTGATTGATGAGCTATCCGTATATGAAAACCTTGAAACCCCGCTGCTTTATCAGAAGATGAAAGGGAGCGTGAGGCAGAGTAAGGTAGCGGAGATACTCGACAGATTTAATATAGTCGCTAAAAAAGATCTCTTTCCTTCACAGCTTTCGGGAGGACAGCAGCAGCTGGTTGCGATTGCAAGGGCAATAATTGCTGAGCCAAAACTGATCCTTGCAGACGAGCCTACGGGCAACCTTCATTCTGACAACGGGAAGGAGATAATGGAACTGCTGAAGAAGTTAAACGATGAAGGAACCACAATTATCCAGGTAACGCATTCCGAAGCTAATGCTGAGTACGGCAGAAGAATAATAAGACTAAGAGATGGATGGATTGAAAACTGAATAATATTAAAAAGCGGAACGATATAAATGTTAAAAAATTATTTAAAAATAGCGTTTAGAAACTTAAGAAAGAATAAAGCTTTCTCGTTCATAAATATAGCAGGATTAGCAATAGGACTTTCTGGTTTTATCCTGATCTCATTATATATCCGCCAGGAATTAAGTTACGATGACTTTAATAAAAATGCTGACCGTATTTACCGTCCTGTTGAAATACAGAGACCCGCAGGAGTACCGGTACAGCATGTTGCCGTAACGATGGGCCCTCTTGCAGAAGCGCTTAAAAATGAATTCCCGGAGATTGACGAAGCGGGCAGGATAATGCCGGCCCCACCATTCTTCTGCAAGGTTGGAGAGAAACGTTTCTATGAAAATGAAATAGTATATGCCGATCCGCAAATATTGAACATATTTACCATTCCTTTTATCGAGGGTAATCCCAAGCAGTCGCTTTCTGAACCAAACACAATTTTGTTAACAAAATCTATAGCTGAAAAATACTTCGGCAATGAAGACCCGATAGGTAAAACTTTCACTATCAACCAGATAAACGGACAGAGTGAAATGAAAATAACGGGTATCATCAGGGATTACCCGGAAAATTCTCACCTTCATTTATCTATGATCGTTTCACTTTCCACATTAACCAATGAGCTGCCATGGCTGAAAAGCTGGGAAACCAATACCCTTGCAACATATGTTCTTTTGAAGAAAGGCGTTATTAAAGCTCAGCTCGAAAGTAAATTTCCAGCTATCATCGACAAGTACCATAAAGGTAATGATTCATACAACTTTTCTCTATACCTGCAGCCTTTAAAGGATATTCACCTCTACTCTGACGATATACTCTACCAAACTTTCAATTACAACCAGGGAAGCATAGTTAAAGTATATACATTTTCCACTATCGCTTTATTCATCTTACTAATTGCCTGCATAAATTTTATGAACCTTTCAACAGCCAGGTCATTCAAGAGAAGCAAGGAAGTAGGTATAAGAAAAGTACTTGGTTCAAGTCGTACAAACCTTGTACTGCAGTTTATGGGGGAAGCGGTAATTATTGCTTTATTCGCATTTGCTCTAGCTGCACTTATAACCGAGTTCGCTTTCCCGTATTTCAGGCAGGTGTTCAACATTAAACTTGACTTTCATTTTAGCGACAACCTTGTTTTCATCTTTGAAATGCTTGCTGTTACAATAGTTGTGGGAATACTTGCCGGCTTATATCCTGCAGTCTATCTCTCAAAAGTCCAGCCGGCGCAGTCGTTAAAAAATTTCAGGAGCAGGTTCGGGGGAGCTTCCCTGAGAAAGACACTTGTGGTAGTACAGTTTGCAATTGCGATAGTACTAATTGTAAGCAGCGGGATTGTAATGGATCAAATGAATTTTATAAGAAACAAAAACCTGGGGTTTAACAAAGAGCAGTTACTGTATGTACCAATAAGAAGTAAATCCGAACGTAACAACATCGGATTGCTGAAGAACGATCTTCTTCAAAACAATAATATTGCAGGCGCTTCGGCTGTATCGGGGCCGGTAGGGGCCAGCGGAAGTCAGGGAACTGAATCTGCCGCAGGAAGCGATGAACAGAGTCTTATGATGCGCAAGAGTTATGTTGACTATGATTATTTCAAAACGATGCAGCTTAAGATAGTTGAAGGAAGAGCTTTCTCAAAGGATTATCCCACCGACCAGACCAGCGCGGTAATTATAAACCAGACTGCAGCGAAAAAGTTCGGATGGAAAAATCCAATAGGGAAACAGATTAAAGGTGAGCCGAACAGAACTGTAGTCGGAGTAGTTAAGGACTACAATTTCACCTCGATGCACGCAGAAATTGAGCCTCAGATAATCCGCATTGCGAAAGAAGATGAAATCCAGATTAATAATCTCCTCGTCAGGGTTAAACCGGGAAACATTCCTAAGACTGTAAATTACATTGAAGCAGCCTGGAATAAAGTGAACCAGGGTAAACCATTCGAATATACTTTTGTAGACGATTATTTCAATAACATTTATAAATCTGACTTAAATACAGAGAAATTATTTAAAACTTTTGCTTTCATCGCAATTCTTATTGCCTGTCTTGGTTTGTTCGGGCTTGCCTCATTCACAGCCGAGCAGAAGACAAAGGAAATAGGCGTAAGGAAAGTTCTGGGTTCATCAGTATCGGGCATAGTTCTTCTCCTTTCAAAAGAATTCATAAAATGGGTTCTGATTTCCTGTTTAATAGCCTTCCCCGCCGCTTATTTCCTGATGAACGGCTGGCTTTCAAATTTTGCATACAGAACTGACATAAATGCATTTGTTTTTATTACCGCTGCCCTGTTAACAATTGCCGTGGCATTACTTACAGTAAGCTATCAGGCAGTTAAAGCGGCACTTGCCGATCCTGTTAAATCATTAAGGTATGAATAAATAATCCAGGTATAAAAATGTTTAAGAATTATTTCAAAATAGCTTTAAGGAATCTGCTGAAGTTTAAGGCCTATTCTTTTATTAATATTTTCGGACTCGCTATAGGGATAGCCGCCTGCATAATGATTCTACTGTTCATCAACGATGAACTCAGTTACGACAGGAATAACGAAAAAGCCGATCAGATCTACCGCGTGCATACCGTTGCCAGCTTAGCGGGGAATGAAAGTAATATTGCAGTTTCTCCCGCTCCTCTGGGTGCTACCCTTGTAAGGGATTACCCCGAAGTAATTCAGTACGTGAGACTTATGCCAAACCGGACTATGCTTATCCGCTACAAGGATAATGTTTTTAACGAAGCTAATTTCTACTGGGTCGATTCAACAATATTTGATGTGTTTACAATACCATTTATCGAGGGCGATCCGAAAACCGCACTGGCTCAGCCTCACACTGTTGTACTTACCCAGAAACTGGCAAAGAAATATTTTGGTAATGAAGATCCGATGGATAAGATAATGAACTTTGAAGACGGGACACCATATACAGTTAAGGGCGTTGTGAAAGATTGTCCCCACAATGTTCATTTTCACTATGATATGTTCGCTTCAATGGCCAGTCTTGGACTAAGCGATACACCCTTCTGGATTGCAAACAACTTTCATACATACATTGTGCTTAAAAAAGGTGTGCCCGGTTCACAGCTTGCCTCTAAACTTCCTGCTTTTGTAGAAAAGTATGCCGGACCCCAGCTGAGAGATCTTTTTCAGACATCCTATGAAGAAATTAAAAAATCGGGCAGCCGGTATGAATTTCATATGCAACCTTTAACAAGTATTCACTTAAATTCCCATCTTGATTACGAACTTGAACCCAACAGCGATATAAAATACGTATATATATTTTCCATCATTGCTGTGTTCATACTGCTTATTGCGTGCATTAACTTTATGAACCTTTCCACCGCAAGATCAATGCTGCGGTCTAAAGAAGTAGGAATAAGAAAAGTACTCGGTTCAAACAAGACACAGCTGATAAAACAGTTTCTTACCGAATCCATTTTGATGACCTCTATTTCTGTAATTGTTGCCATTGCCATTGTAGAGATCTTTCTACCCTCTTTCAACCAGCTGGCCGGCAAGGAACTGCATACATCATATTTTAACAATTTTTATGCTATCCCCGCTCTGGTGTTTGCAATTATTATGGTGGGATTGATAGCCGGCAGCTATCCTGCTTTCTTCCTTTCATCATTCAAACCTGTGGTAGTTCTGAAAGGCAAGTTAAATGGAAGCGGCGGAAGCTGGCTGAGGAGCGGACTTGTTGTTTTTCAGTTCGCTATATCGATAGTACTCTTTATTGGGACATTCATTGTATACGGACAGCTGAAATATGTACAAGAAAAGAATCTCGGCTTCGATAAGGATCATGTAATGGTTATTAACAGGGCCTGGGCATTAGAGAATCAGTTGCAGACATTTAAGGATGAAATAAAGAAAAATTCACATATCATCTCCGCATCGAATACGGACAATCTTCCGGGAAGAAACTTCGGTCAGACGGTATTCAGACCGGAAGGTTCCCTGATTTCGCAGCAATATATTCTGGCAGTAATGTCTACGGATCATGATTTCGCGGAAACTATGAAGCTGCAGCTGACCGAAGGGAGATACTTCTCCAGAGAATTTGCTTCTGATTCCCAGGTAGTCGTTCTTAATGAGAGCGCTGTTAAACATCTTGGGATAAAGAACCCCGTAGGAAAAAGGCTTATAATACCCGGGAGGACTCCTGATCAGACAGTTTTCTATCCTATAATCGGGGTGGTAAAAGACTTCCATTTTGAATCACTGCATCAGAAGATAAGACCCCTGGCCATTGTGCTGGGGAGAGGACAGACAGCTTTCCTTCCTGTAAGGATAAGTTCCAGCGACGTTCCCGGATCAGTATCTTTCCTCGAAAGCGAGTGGAAAAAGTTTGTACCGAATAAGCCTTTTGAATATTTCTTCCTCGATGACGATTACAACAAGCTCTATGAATCAGAACAGAAAACCGGTGAAATTTTCACTGTTTTTTCCGTGCTGGCTATATTTATTGCATGTCTTGGTCTATTCGGTCTTGCAGCGTTCACTGCCGAAAGAAGGACCAAAGAAATAGGAATCAGGAAAGTTCTTGGAGCCTCAATTCCCGGTATTGTTATTCTTCTCTCAAGGGAATTTACAAAGTGGGTTCTGCTGGCTAATATTATTGCATGGCCGCTCGCGTATTACTTTATGAATGGCTGGCTTCAGAATTTTGCCTATAGAATAGACCCTGGTTTAGGGATTTTCATCCTGGCTGCCTTCATCGCCCTAATAATTGCTCTCTTTACGGTCAGCTTCCAGGCTGTTAAAGTTGCCGTAGCTAATCCCGTCAGAGCGTTGAGAAGCGAATAGTTCGAAACATTTATCGTTCTAAAAATTGCTGAAAGGTGAAGAAATGAAAGATGTTAGTATTCCGTTACCGGAATTTCTGGAGCAGCAGATAGCCGAAATAGAGGTAAAAATAAACGGGAAAAAACGGCAGTACAATTTCCGGGTAGAATCTTTCCAGTGGGAGCCGGATAGAGAAGTCTGGACAATAGACAAAAAAATACAGCGTCTCAAAGAGCTTATTGACGGGTATAGTAAAACCTGGGAACTGATCCAGATATTCAAACCAAAGGAAGATTCAAAGTTTGTGCAGGTGCTGTTCAGACAGAGGAACGCGGCCTAAAACTTTTTAACCGAACATGAGATCGAGGATACTATGCTTTTGAATTACTTAAAAATCGCCTTTCGTACTCTGAAGAAAAACAAGGGATATTCTTTTATAAATATATTCGGACTGGCAGTAGGCATTGCGGGCTGCATAGTTATTCTAATCTATATTCAGAATGAGTTAAGCTACGATAAGTACAACAAGAATTACGACAGAATGTACCGTGTACATCTTTCCGCAAGAATAAGTAATAACGAGCTGAACCCAGCTATGTCTTGCGCGCCCTGCGGTCCCGCCTTTGCCGAACAGATACCCGAGGTAGAGAATTTTGTTAGAATCAGGAACTACGGCTTCCCGGTTGTAAGGTATAAAGACAAAGCTTTCAGTGAAGAAAAATTCTACTGGGTAGACTCTTCTTTCTTCGACGTCTTTACAGCCCGGTTCATTAAAGGAGACCCCAGGACGGCGCTTAGAGAACAGAATTCAGTAGTAATAACGAAATCGATTGCGGATAAGTATTTCGGTGATGAAAATCCGGTTGGCAAGATGATCAATTCGGATAGACGCATAAACTATCTTGTAACAGGCGTGATAGCAGATTTCCCTGTAAATTCAAGTTTTCATGCCGACTTCCTCGGCTCAATTTCATCATATAATGTAGATGCTGATCAGAACTGGCTCAGCAACAATTACTATACCTATATACTGATTAGAAAAGGTACAGACCCGGAAGAGCTCAGCAAAAAAATATTTGACGTCTCAAAGGTATATATAAGTGCGCAGCTGAATAAGGTACTTGGTATAACATATGATCAGATGGTTGAAGGAGGAAGCAGGTTTAAGCTGGTTACCCAGCCTCTGGGCGACATTCACCTGAAGTCGCACCTCTCGAACGAAATAGAACCTAACGGTGATATTGCCTACATATACATTTTCGCAATTATTGCTATTGCTATACTGCTGATAGCGTGTATCAACTTCACCAACCTATCGACAGCCAGATCATCGGGAAGGGCCAAGGAAGTAGGGATAAGAAAAACGCTCGGTTCAAACCAGGCTTCGCTGATAAGACAGTTTCTTATTGAGACTATGCTGATGAGTTTCCTTGCTATGCTGTTTGCACTGCTCCTTGTGGAATTGTTTCTTCCCACCTTCAATCTGATAGCGAACAAACATCTATCGCTTAATATCTTCTCGAATTTTTATACTATTCCCCTGCTGATCCTATTTATTATGCTGGTAGGTGTTATTGCAGGAATTTATCCAGCTTTCGTGCTATCGGCCCTCACTCCGGTAAAAGTTTTAAGGGGGAAACTGCAGAGATCTTCAAGCAGATCTGTACTAAGAAATTCACTTGTAATCCTTCAGTTCTCCATATCAATTATTCTGATAGTAGGCACATTTATAATTGCAAGTCAGCTTGACTACATACAAAATAAAAAACTTGGCTTCAACAGAGACCAGGTCCTTATTATCAAGAAGACCGATGATATAGGAAAAAATATCCATTCATTCAAGTATGATCTTTCCAGGACAGGCACCATAACATCAGTGACAAATTCATCAAGCATCCCGGGGGAAAATTTTGGTGATACAGCCTTCAAACGGGAAGGCGCGGGTCCCGATGAAGTATATGATATAAAGGTTCTCTTTACAGACTATGACTTTATCAACACGTACCAGATCAAAATGAAGGAGGGGAGATACTTCTCAAGGGATTTTGCAGGTGACACTATGTCAGTTGTATTAAATGAATCGGCCGTTAAATCATTAGGCCTGAAGGATCCTGTAGGGAAATATCTTCTAAGGCTGGGGCCCACACCTGAGATTTCTGATAAGTTCAAGATAGTAGGGATAACGGATGATTTCAACTTTGAATCGCTTCACCAGAAAATTGAGCCGCTAGTGATAGGGTTATTCCGTCCTGTTGATTTCGGTCATTTTGTGTCGGTGCGGTTTGCTCCAACACAAGCCAGCAATACGATAAAACAGATATCCTCAATCTGGCACAATTATGCCGGAAGCCAGGCATTTGAGTATGCATTCTTCAATGATGACTTTGCCAGGTTATATTCATCCGAGCAGAGAACCGGACAACTCTTCACAATCTTTGCAGTTCTGGCAATTTTTATAGCGTGTCTTGGTCTGTTAGGATTAGCCGCATATACAGCCGAACAAAGGACAAAGGAAATTGGAATACGCAAGGTGCTGGGAGCAACTGTAACTGAAATAATATTTATGCTTACCAGGGAATTCACCAAGTGGGTTTTAATAGCCAACCTGATTGCATTACCGGTGGCTTATATATTTATGAAAGGGTGGCTTGAGAATTTTGCTTATAGGATAAGCTTTAATATCTGGGTCTTCATACTCGCCGGTTCGAGTGCTTTATTTATTGCGGTAATTACCGTAAGCTACCAGGCTGTAAGGGCAGCGATAGCAAATCCTGTGAAAAGCTTAAAATACGAATAATACAGGAAGGAGTTATGAAATGTATAAAAGCTATATTAAAACCATTTTAAGAAACCTTCTAAAGAATAAGATATTTTCTTTTGTTAATATCGCAGGACTTGCAATAGGGGTGGCCTGTTTTATTTTAATCGCGCTGTTTGTGGCAGATGAACTCAGCTACGATTCTCACAACACAAATGCGGACAGAATTTTCAGAATTAATTCCCATTACAAAATCGGAGGCAACAGGTTCAACCTTGCAAACTCCCCCATCCCGCTGGCTGAAGTACTGCAGTCGGACTACCCGGAGATACAAAAATCCGTCCGTGTAATGCGGGGAGAAAATATTTACATAAAAAAGGATGATGGATTTATAAAAGAGGAGAAATTCTTTTATGCAGATTCGACAATGTTTGATATTTTCACTGTAGAATTTGTAAGCGGAAATCCATCAACCGCGCTGCTGCAGCCGAACAGTGTTGTGATTACGACAAAAGCCGCAGAGAAATACTTCTCATCTGATAACCCATTAGGTAAAAGGATCACTCTATCAAATGGACAGGATTTCCAGGTCACAGGCATAGTTGAGCCTGTTCCTGCTAATTCTCACTTTGAGTTTGATTTCCTTGCTTCGTACAGCACGATCCCTGAAAGCAAACAGACAAACTGGTTCGGTCACTTTGTTCACACTTATGTTTTAACCGATAAAGGTGTAACAGCAACACAGTTAAATGACAAGATCAACTCTATTACCGAGAAGCACACAGGTCCTATTATACAGGCGGCTTTCGGCTTAAGCTACAAAGAGTTTCTCGACCGGGGCAATGATTTTTCTTTTGTGTTTGTTCCTTTGAAGGAGATTCATCTCTATTCTAATGTGTTCAATGAGTTTAAGGAAACAGGGAATATTGATACTTTATATTTATTCTCTGCCATAGCAATATTCATTTTAATCATCGCCTGTATAAATTTCGTCAACCTCTCAACAGCTAAATCAACCAAAAGAGCCAATGAAATAGGCGTAAGAAAAGTACTTGGTTCAAGCAGGAGGCAGCTAATCGAACAGTTTTTAACAGAATCCGTAATCTTCAGTTTTATTGCTGTAATACTAGCAGGCGTTATAGTTGAGTACATTCTTCCTTCTTTTAACGAACTAACAGGAAAGCAGTTATCGCTTGATTTCGGCAGTATATTCACTTTACCTTCGATGCTGGTTTTTACTATTCTCCTTGGGATTGCCGCGGGATTATACCCGGCGCTGCTGCTTTCGTCGTTCAAACCTGTTTCAATACTAAAATCAAGGACAGTTACGGGCAGCAGGAGCGGCAGTCTAAGGAAAGGGCTCGTAATTTTCCAGTTCGCAACTTCTATTATCCTATTCGTCGGGACCTTTGTTATTTACAGCCAGATGCAGTATATCAGGAGCAAGAACCTCGGATTCAATAAAGACCAGGTACTGGTGATAAAGAATGTTGATGATCTGGGTAAACAACAGTTCGCGTTCACCAATACAATAAAAGGAAATTCAAACATAATTGACGCTTCACTTTCAGAGGGACTTCCGGATCATCATCTGACTGCTGAAGTTTTCCGGAAAGAGGGAACGGATGATGAAAATGAGACAATCGTTTATTTTCCTGTTGATTATAATTTCCAGAATACTTACCAGATTAAAATGAAGGAAGGCAGATTCTTCGATCGTAATATCACTACAGATAGTTCGGCAATTATTCTGAATGAGGCAGCGGTTAGAAAATTAAAATACACCGAACCGCTTAATCAACGACTTCTTTACAACCTTGGTGAGAACCGGACTGCGAGTCTTAAAATAATCGGTATTGTAAAGGACTTCCACATACAGTCGCTGAAAGACGAAATACGTCCCGCCGCGTTCGTCTTACTGAACGAACCTTCGGCAGATTTCCTTTCGGTTAAAGTTTCAGCCGCTGACATCAGCGGGACAATCAAATATTTAGCGAATGAGTGGAAAGAATTCGGGCAATTGAAACCTCTGGAATATTCGTTTTTTGATGAATACTTTGCTGAGGAATATAAAACCGAAATTCAATCTGAAAAAATATTTACGGTTTTTGCCATACTCGCAATTGTCATCGCCTGCCTTGGTCTTTTCGGACTTGCAACATTCACAGCCGAGCAGAAAACCAAGGAGATAGGGATCCGGAAAGTTTTAGGTGCAAGTATAATGAATATTGTATCAATGCTTTCAAAAGAATTTTTAATACTTGTAGCGATTGCAAATTTAATTGCCTGGCCCGCTGCATATTTCATTATGAATAACTGGCTGGACAAATTCGTTTACAGGACGGATATCGGGTTAGGGATATTTGTTTTAGCAGGCTTTTGTGTATTAGTGATAGCAGTTCTGACAGTAGCTTACAAATCGCTCAGGGCCGCCAGTGCTAATCCCATTAAAAACCTTAAATATGAGTAATCCTGTTCTTCCATAAAATGACTGCCTTTAGCCGGCACTAAAGATAAGTTTTCCGGCTAAAGGCAGGCTGTTTAAAAACAAATTGCTGCATTACTTTAAAAGAATGAGTTTCCTTACAGAAACACTGTTCCCGGATTCCAGTTTATAAAAATAAACTCCGCTGGTAAGTCCGGAACTCCCGGCAGAAGCATTGAATACAACCTCATGCTCTCCTGCTCTTACGAATCCGTTTATAAGGTCAGCAACTTCCTGGCCTATGGTATTATATATTTTCAAACTCACAAACCCATCAACCGGAACGCTGTACTTAATTGTTGTTGACGGATTGAACGGGTTGGGATAGTTCTGGTTTAAAGAAAACTTCGCAGGTGTATTCAGGCTTATCTCAATTATCCGGGAATAAGAGAAGGATCCGTCAAAATCAATCTGCTTCAGCCGGTAAGAATAATAGCCTGAACTGACCCCATTATCGGTGAAAGAATAAGAGCACCGTCTGGTAGTAGTTCCATTACCATCCAAGTAACCGACTTTTTCCCACGGACCATTATCAGATTTTCCAGGCTGAGTTCCGGCTATTGTTCTCAGACTTCTTTCAATCTCAAAACCCTTGTTGTTGGTTTCTGTTGCTGTTGTCCATGATAAGATAACACCTGACTCTGTGCTGTTTGCTGAAAAGCTGGTAAGCTCAACAGGTACAACAGCGAAAAGATTCTTGTAGAAAGTAAAATTTCCATCATATTCACCCACGATTAAATCCTTTCTTCCGTCTCCATCGAGATCAGCGATACCAGGATGAGCTGACTGTTTTACATTAACCAAAGAAGTTAATGCATTATTCTGGGTCCAGACAGGATTGAACCGATCGCCGGTATTCTCATAAAAATTTATACTTCCGCTTAAACGTCCTATGAAGAGGTCGAAATCACCGTCATTATCTATATCCGCAAATGCAGGTCTGCATGAGCTCGGAAAAGAGATTGAAGAAAAGATGGTGGTATTCTGGGTAAATGAATTATTCCCGTCGTTTAGATAAAATTTCGTATTTCCCGCGTCATCAGATCCCACAAGCAGATCCATGTCGTTATCACCGTCAATATCAACGAATGCGGGAACACTCTGATAATTGACGCTGACATTGGAGAACATCGTTGTATTTTCGGTAAATGTTCCGTTATCGTTTATGTATAATTTTAATCCTCCGTCCGAGTAACCGGAAACAACATCAAAATCCGCATCATTATCGATATTAATGAATACAGGGGCGCATCTGAAGCCGGGATCGATACCCGAAAAAACCGCTGAGGCCGTATCAAAAGAGGGCGAGGTGCTGCTTCCATTGTTTACTAGATACAAGAGTCCATCATACGGCGAACCGGATAACATATCAAAATCACCATCACCGTCATAATCAGCGAATGAAACCGTTGACGATCCGCTCGATTTGAGCACTCTAAAGTACGCAGGGTTATATTGATACTGAGGTTCAGCGACGGTACCAATATTTTCATAGAAGAATAAATCACCATCATCAGTTCCGTATATCAAATCCGCGTCATTATCGCCGTCAAGGTCACAGAACGTAGGATCCTTCCAGTAATTTATAGCCTCAACCACAGAAAATAAAGTATTATTCTGGGTCCAGGCAGGAGCAGCAGGAGTACCAGTATTCATATAGTAATATACAGCCGCTCCATCCCTTCCTATAAGTAAATCAAAATCCCCGTCGCCGTCGAGATCCGCAAGAGAAGGATACGCATTAAGGCCGACATCCGGAATACCTACAACAAGGTCATCATCCCTCTGAAAAACGGGTGATGAAGCGGTTCCTGTATTGCGGAAACCCATACTAATTCCCGGAGTTGGCCCGCCGAAGAGTGATTCACCTATACCAACAATCATGTCCATATCCCCGTCATTATCAAGGTCGGCGAAAATCTGTTTTGCATCTGTTCCAATCTGCCCATTTGCATCAGCGAAGAGAGTTGTATTGACATCTGCCCAGGCCGGGTTAGAAGGAGTGCCAGTATTCTCATAATATAAGATTCCGTTATAGCCGCCTATTGTAAGGTCGAGGTCACCGTCCCCGTCAAGATCGCATAGAGCTGGGTAATATGAATTAGTGTACTGATAACCCCCTGCATAGATCGGGGAGAACATAGAAGCATCTTTACTGAACACAGCCTGTAAATTTGTACCGGTATTTTCATAATACGCTATTTCGAGTCCGCTGCTGCCAAGAACAAGATCGTAATCGCCGTCATTATCAAGATCGGCAAATACAGGAGCCGAAAAAGATTCAGGAATTACACCTCCGGGAGCAAAAATGGAATCCATTTTTTCCCAATTCTGAGCGAACGCGGTTGATGCTGTTAATAAAATAAATAGAAGTATAGCTTTTTTCATGATTTCTCCTCTGTTTTAGTTGATACAAGAGATGAAGAACCGAAACATCAATTTGTCCCTCTTTCAAATGCACTGCACCTGACGGATGTCAATTCCCTGAGTTAAACTATTTAACGATTTAAAATAAGCATATTGTCAATAAAAAGGATTGAGACGTCGTGAATATTGGTCTGCAAGATCAGTTAAATGAAAAATCAGGCTGGAAATATATTGTTTAATGCTTTATCTTTTCTTAACAATGTGAAATGAATTATTAAAAGAGTTGAAGGGAACGTGAATGTCGCCTAAACAAATAAAGATTAAAGATAAGAGTAAGCTGTATATCAAATGGAATGATGATAGTGAGAGCGAAATTGGGTTAAAATATCTTCGTGATGAATGTCCCTGTGCTTCATGCAAGGGTGAAACGGTACTGATGAAGACTTACCGACCCGCAGAAAAGGCTGTTCATCCGGGTATGTACGAGGTAGCCGATATAAAACCTGTTGGAGGTTATGCCATCCAGATCAGCTGGAAAGACGGGCACAATACCGGAATATACACATGGGCAAATCTGAAACAGCTTGCCGAAGATGAAGAAAGCGGACGGAGCCAGAACTATGACAAGCTTATATGATAACCCAGAAAGAAATTAAGTACTTCTCTTCCCTGCTTCAGAAAAAATACAGGCAGAAAGAGAAGAAATTTATAGTTGAAGGGGACAAGCTTGTTACGGAGGGAATAGAAAGCGGTTTAGAACCGGAGCTGATATTAACTACCTCCTCATTTTTTAAGGAGCAGCAGGATTATTTCGATTCGCTCATGGATTTCAGAATTGAGAAGATTAAGTCAGTCGACTTAAAACATTTAACTGATACAAAAACTCCCCAGGAAGTTATAGGGATTTTCCCATTTATCAGCCGCGGTACTGAGATATTAAAACTGAGCAGCCCTATCCTGGTTTATCTTGATAACATATCTGATCCCGGCAATACAGGAACTATCTTAAGAAACTGCGACTGGTTCGGGGTAAATGATGTTTTAATGAGTGAAGGATCGGTTGAACTATATAATCCCAAAGTTGTACGCTCAAGCATGGGATCAATCTTTCATCTCAATATTTATGAGCAGATCGGAGAGGTACAGCTAGAGAGAATGAGGGAGAGAGGATATCAGATTATCTGTTCTGATCTTAAGGGGGAGGACCTCTCAGATTTTGAACTGCCTGAAAAGAGCGTGGTCGTATTCTCAAATGAATCGCATGGGCCCGGCAATGGGATCCGTGGGCTGTCAGATCATTTTATTTCTATCCCTAAAAAAGGGGAAGCCGAATCACTGAATGTAGCTTCGGCTTCCGCAGTAATACTCAGTCATCTTACCAGATCACTCTAACATCGTTTGCGATAGTAAAATCACTTCAGCAGCATAAACTTTTTAGTCCGCACAAAGCTGCCCGACTGCAGCCTGTAGAAATAAAGGCCTGATGCCAGTCCTGATGCATCAAATTTAACTTTATACTGTCCCGGCGCCTGCACAGAATTCACAAGAACCGCAACTTCATTTCCAAGCACATCATAAATCTTTAGTGTTGTCAGCTCACTACTCGCCATATCAGGATTAGAAAGACCCACAGAATATTCAATAGTTGCTGAGGGATTAAAGGGATTCGGATAAGCATTATTAAGATAATAATTGGATACTCTGTTTTCTTCTTTTACGGCGACGGGAGCCAAATCATCATTTACAATGGTCAGGGCTGCTTCACCGAGATTCACTGCATCAAAGGTGGAACCGGCGATTATATATTCACTCTGTGAAATATTTAGAATATCATAAGCCCTGTCCTCACCTCCAGTAGTCCCTATTTTTTTTGTCCAGACAGTATCACCGTTCTCATTCGCAGAGACAATGAAATAATTAAACTCGCCAGAAATCTGTGAATCAGTATTCGCGAGTATCATATAGCCCCCGCCAGGTTTCGAAACAATTTTTCTTCCCTCATCATATCCGCTGCCGCCGTATGTTTTTTGCCAGATTAAATTTCCGGCTGAGTCAGTCTTGACTACGTAGGCATCGAGATCACCGGCTCCCATCGAGCCTGTGCTGCCGCAGAATATGTAGCCATGATCGGCAGTCTGTATAGGAAAGTTCGCTTCATCGTAGTCAGCTCCGCCGAAAGTTTTCGTCCATACTGTATCACCATCTGCATCTGTTTTCAGCAGCCATGCATCAGACCAGTTATACAATCCCGAAACTATAAACCCGCCGTCCGGGGTGGAATTTATCCCATAGCCGGGATCATTTCCTGCGGTACCGTATGATTTGAACCAGAGAGAATCACCAGCAGCATCTATCTTGAACAAAAACAAATCTTCTTCTCCAAGGCTAACTGATTTTGTTCCTCCAGTAATAACAAATCCGCCGTCAGATGCCGGGGCTATTGAAAGGCCGACATCTTTCTGAGGTCCTCCGAAGTTCTTTTCAAACACGGTGCTGCCGTTGTTATCTACCTTAACAACGTAAATATTTTCAAAATCATTTGGAGTATCAGTTAAGCCTACCGCGATATAACCGCTGTCGGGTGTCGCAATAAGGTCAGCAAATACATCCATACCATCGCTGCCGAACATTCTCGTCCAGATTGTGTCACCGTCAGCATTTGTTTTTATGAGATATGCGTTGCCGAACCTACCTAACCCGAATGACTGAGTATAACCGGCCGCAATAAACCCACCGTCTGTAGTCATCTGAACCGCGTCGGCTTCATCGTAAGCATCGCCGCCATAAGTATGATTCCACAGAATAGTCTGAGGAAATGCAGCGCCAGCCAGAACAAGCACAAAGAACACCCTGTACAAAAGTACTTTCATATAAATCTCCTGAATTTTTGGATTTTTGACAGGCAAGTCTAAGGAATTGAATGTTATTTAGCAAACAATTCTGAGCAAGAAATGATTAAAGTTAATATTTTGTGATGAAGCCGGAAGGAGAATGAAATTCGGCTGAAAATAGTGTTTCTTTCTTTCAGCCGTTTACGGTTTCTTTTGCTTTCTTAACGACCACCTTCACACCTTCCACACGCAGTACTACTATCCTGCTGCCCTGCTCGATATATTCCCAATCGGCCATAACATCATAGCGCTTTCCGTTAAACTCTGCTGTGCCAGCAGGTCTGAGAGTAGTAAGTGCGACTCCCTCCTGACCAATCAGTTCCTTTTCGGAAATATATGAAACGAAACCCTGATCGGCCCGTTCTTCATCCGCGAGTATCAGTCTATTAAAGCGGGTGCTTTTCGGAAGAACTTTAGCCAGAATGATAACGAGCACCAGTGCGGCAACAATTGCACCAGTAAGCTGGATAATTGCCAAAGAGATAGTATCAAAATCGAAGAAGGGTCCACTCGGCGTGAGCGACAAAAACAATGAGGTAAAGATCAGGATTATTCCGGCGATTCCAGCTACACCGAAGCCGGGTATAACAAAGATCTCAAGCGCAAGCAGGATGAGTCCAAGTACAAAAAGGAGAATGTCCATTATTGAGGCAAGCTCAAGTACGTAAGATGAGCCGAAGAATAAAGCCAGCGCGATTAGGCCAACTGTTCCCGGCAGTCCCCAGCCGGGAGTTTTCACCTCAGCAATCAGACCGAAGAAACCTATCATAATAAGTATTGATGATACTATTGCATTGTTAAGAAACTTAACCACCTCTTCCGCCCAGTTCTCATCTACCCTGACTATCTCAGCATTCTGAAGATCAAAAGCTTTAAGGACGTCTTTAAGATTATTCACCTCCACATCTGCGATGCCGTATTTTAAAGCTTCATCGGTTGTGAGAGTAACAAGCTCCGTGCTGTCTACTATTCCTGGAATTACGATTCTCTCATCTACCATCCCCTGCGCAATATCAGTCCGTCGGCCATTTCTTTCCGCGGTGGCCCTCATTTCGGAGCGCATATACGATTGATACTTTTCGCTTTGTTTGTTGCCTGCCTGGTCGACTACAGTAGACGCACCTATAGAACTGCCGGGCACCATCGCTATCTTTTTACAGGACAATGAAATCAGGGATCCTGCGGAAATAGCCCTGTTATTAATAAAGGCTATCGTTAAAATATTGGTTCCAATTATGGCATCCTTGATCTGGGTGGCAGCATCCAGTCTTCCTCCAAAGGTGTTAATACGAAAGACTATAGCATCCGCGCCATTCTTTTCTGCCTCATTCACAACACGGGCGACATAGGGTGCCATACCTAAGTCGATCTCACCATCGATATTGCCGTAATAGACTTTTTGTGCATTGACTGAAGCAGCAAAAACAAGAACTATAAACACCATGAGTGCTAAATTGTATTTCACAAGTTTATTCCCGGATATTCGTAGTTAAATTAATAAAAACGAGATGAATTAGCGAATTGGAATGGAGAATTGACAGTTGGAGAACTTAGAATGAAATAGTGCAGAAACAGTTGTTTCCGCACTGTGAATAATTTCATCTGAAAAATTGTCAGGTTATGCAGGCGAGACTAATCCCGTTCTTCGGCTATCTCCTGGAGAATTATATGGCCCAGTTTATCTCTTTTTGTTTTAAGATAACGCTCGTTATTCTCGTTCGGAGCAATTTCAATTGCAAGCCTTTCTGATATTTCAAGGCCGTAACCCTTAAGACCAACAACCTTCTTCGGATTATTAGTAAGCAGCCTTATCTTCTTTATCCCGAGATCCAGAAGTATCTGTGCGCCTATACCGTAATCCCGCAGATCAGCTTTGAAGCCCAGTGCCTCATTAGCTTCAACAGTATCCTTGCCTTCATCCTGAAGCTTGTAGGCAAGTATCTTATTACGAAGACCAATTCCTCGTCCTTCCTGGCGCATGTAAACGAGCACGCCGGTGCCTGCCTCTTCGATCATATCAAGAGAAGCATTCAGCTGATCGTGACAATCGCATCTAGCTGAATGGAAAACATCGCCGGTAAGACATTCGGAATGCATCCTTACAAGAACCGGCTCATTATCCTTTATAGTCCCTTTCACAAGGGCTATCTGCTTTTTACCGTCGACAAGACTCTCGTACATATGCAGTCTGAAATGACCATGCTTTGTAGGGAAATTTATATCCGTTATTTTATTAATAAGCTTCTCTTTTGTTAAGCGAAGCTTGATGATATCCTGGACCGTGCAGATCTTGAGGTTGAATTTCTCAGCTATTTCAGTAAGGTCAGGAACCCTGGCCATTTCTCCGTCTTCCTTAAGGATCTCGCACAGAACCCCTGCGGGTTTAAGGCTGGCAAGTTTACAAAGATCAACGGCGGCCTCAGTATGACCTGCTCTTCTGAGCACGCCTTCATCGTATGCTCTTAACGGGAAAATATGTCCGGGGCGAGCAAAGTCAGCTGAAGTAGAATTCCTGTCGATAAGCTTTTTGATAGTAAGAGCTCTATCGGCAGCGGATATTCCAGTGGTAGTTCCATCAATTGCATCAACAGTGACCGTAAACTGTGTACCATGAAGCGCCGAATTTGACTCAACCATCAGCGGAAGTCCTAATTCATCCAGTCTCTTTCCGCTCAAGGCTGTACACAGCATCCCTCTTCCGTGGGTAACCATAAAATTAACAATATCGGGAGTTATATACTCAGCGGCGCATACAAAGTCGCCTTCGTTCTCTCTGTCCTCGTCGTCAACAACAATTATAACTCTGCCGTCTTTTATTTCTTTTATTGCTTCTTCTGCTGTGCAAAATATATTTTTTTCCATTTTTTCACCCTAACTGGTTTGGCTAAAATAACCCGCTAGCTATTGCTGCAAATCCTTAGAAGCTACAACAGTAGTAATTGCGGATCTTTCGAATTTCAGTTTCACATTATCAGAAACCTGTATAAGTGCAGTCTTTTCATCAAGCCCGGCAATAGTGCCGTGCAGACCGCCGCTTGTAACTATCTTATCACCCTTCTGTAAATTCGACAGCAGCTTTTCTCTTTCTTTGGCCCTTTTCTGCTGTGGCCTGATGATCATAAAATAGAAGATAAGAAAGATAGCACCGAACATAATAATGGTGCTTATAAATCCTCCGCCTCCGCCGCCTTCAGCGGGGGGAGCCATTGCTAGTAAATAGATCAATTTATTCCTCCGTTAACGATTTATTATTCACTGATATTTTTTTAACAATTTCATTCTTCCAGTCAGTAAAATTTCCTTCGATGATTTGTTTTCTGGCTTCCTTCGCAAGATTAAGATAGAAATGAAGATTATGAATACTTGAAAGTTCAAGAGCCAGAATTTCTCTGGAAGTAAAAAGGTGCCGCAGGTAAGCCCGCGAATAATTTCTGCATGTATAACAGTCGCATTCTTCATCAATAGTTCTGAAATCATCCCTGTACTGAGCATTTCGCATAGCAAGAACACCGGAAGAGGTAAACAGATTTGCATTCCGGCCATTTCGTGTAGGCATCACACAATCAAACATATCAATACCTCTTTCAATGGCCTCCAATATATTCTCAGGCCTTCCTACCCCCATGAGGTATCTCGGCTTATCCTCAGGCATAAAGTCGGTAGTGAAATCAACCAGATCGTACATTTTTCCGGTTGGTTCACCTACTGCCAGTCCTCCTATCGCGTATCCGTCAAAATCGATCGAGGTAATCTGGCCGGCCGACTTCTCTCTTAGATCCTTATAGACACTTCCCTGAATTATTCCAAAGATAAACTGACGGTGTTCGTACAAAGGTGACGTTTTGTCAAAAGCTTCCTTATTTAAGTGAGCCCAGCGAGTGGTTAATTCAGTCGACTTAACAGCATAATCATAGTCGCAGGGAAAAGGAGTACATTCATCCAGTGCCATCATAATATCAGATCCGATGCTCCTCTGGATGCCGATAACTTTCTCCGGGGTGAAGAAATGCTTCGAACCATCGAGATGCGAGCTAAATTCAACGCCGTCTGTTTTCAGCTTTCTAAGTTCAGAAAGACTGAATACCTGATAGCCGCCGCTGTCTGTAAGCACCGGTCCCTGCCAGCTCATAAACTTATGCAGTCCGCCGGCCTTCTCCAGTATCTCTGTTCCAGGCCTTAAGTAAAGATGATAAGTATTTGAAAGAACAATCTGTGCTTTTATATCATTTAAAAGATAAGACTGATTTACAGCTTTTACTGTACCCTGTGTCCCAACAGGCATAAAAATGGGTGTATCTACAATCCCGTGATCAGTCTCAAAAGAACCTGCTCTTGCCTTGCTCTTACTATCTTTTCCTGAAACCTTAAAATTTATCAATATTTATGTAGCCGATTCTTATATTTCTTATATAATCTATACAAATTTAAGGGAATTCTGCCTTATCTCCTAAATAGGCTTAGCAGGGATAACCTCGTCAGCCGGCATGATGGAGAGTTTTACAAGATCTATCCTGATATTCGTTGAGCGGGCAATCAGGAAGTTGAAGTTATCAATCGTCACACTTTCTCCCTGAAGCGGAATCCGGCCAATTTTACTTGTGATATATCCGCCGATTGTCTCATAATCTCCCGTTGGTATATTCAGATTATATTTCTCATTTATATAATCTATCTCCACCTTTCCGCTTATCAGAAAGGTATCAGCTGATATCTTCCTGCATATATCCTCCTCAACATCGTATTCATCCTTAATCTCTCCGAAAAGCTCCTCGATAATATCCTCCATTGTAACCAGTCCTGCCGTACCTCCGAATTCATCCACCACTACAGCGATAGATACCTGCTTATTGAGGAATTCATTAAGCATCTCGAAGCTTCTTTTCGTCTCAGGGACAAAGATTATTTCCCTGATAATGCTCTGCAGGTTCTTGGGCGATTTAAAAATATCATACGCGAAAATCACTCCCCGTATATTATCCAGGTTTTCTTCATAAACTGGAATCTTAGAATAGCCCGAATCGATAAAAATTGAAATGGCTTCATCAATAGTCGAATCGATATCCACTCCCACAATCTCAGTTCTCGGGCGCATAGCCTCATACACCTTCTGCTCGCCCAGAGCCAGAACCCTGCTTATTATCGCACTCTCTTTTTTGTTCACAACCCCTGCTTCATGACTCTCCTTAACGAGGAACTCTATATCCTCCTTGCTGAAAAGGAAATCAATGTTCTCTGCTTTCATATTAGATGACTGCGTAAGGAAGGAAGAGAGCGAAGCTGTTATCCGCACAAAAGGATACAGAATATAGAACAGTATCCTTAGAGGGATTGAAGTAAAAAGAACAACACGGTCACCCATTTCCCTGGCAAAATATTTTGGTAGGAGCTCACCGAAAATCAAAAGAATGAGGGTTGAGATAATGAGTATATTGAATTCATTTAAATCAAATGCAGTGGAAAGTATTAATGCGCTGAGTGAAGCGAAAGCAATATTGACAACGTTGTTAGCAATGAGTATTGTGGAAAAAAAGTACTGGGGATTCTTAACAAAAGCATAAGCTCCTCTTGCCGCCAGATTTTTCTTTCTCGCCCTAATCTCAACCTTTAATTTGTTGGATACGACGAACGCAAGCTCAGAGCCTGAAAAGAAAGCACTGATAATCACCAGAACGATAAGTATGATCAGCTGGTTAGTCATCTTTTTCTGTCTCTGATATTTTCCTTCCTGTCTCTAAAACTAAAAACATAAAACATATCTATATATATAAAAAAATCCACTAAAATGGACCGTATATAATCAATAAAGTAACCGCCGCATACAATACTACAGTAATCATCATTTGTATATCTGAAATCAGCAGATGTGTTGTGTTCTCCCCCTGTTTATTCATATAAACAAGGAACATATATCTGAATATACCGAAAACAACGAAGGGAGTTGTGTATATGAGGTTCTCGGTTCCGAAAACGGTAATAGTTCTTTCTGAGACGGTATATAAAGCATAGCAGATAATAACTCCTGCAGCGGCAACTGTTGCAACCTGATCAGCAAAATTAAGGGAATAGAAGGCGAGTACTTTCCTTGTCTCAGCGTTTATCCCTTCAGCTACAACTTCAAGTTCTGAGTGTCTCTTCATCACAGCAAGGAATAGTGAAATAAACATAGTTGTAAGAATAAGCCAGCTCGATATAGCCACGTTAATAATGACTGCGCCGGCCAGTACCCTTAAAAGGAAACCCGCGGCGATGCTGAAGATATCAAGCAGTACTATATGCTTAAGCTTCATCGAGTAAAGAACATTTATAAGGAAAAAGAGTATAAGTAGAAGGACAAAATTTAAATCTGCGAAAAGGCAAAGGACCGCTGCCCAGATGCCGAGTATAAATGCAATGAATAATCCCTGTTTTGGTGAAATCCTGCCGGATGCTATCGGTCTATTCTTTTTTTTCGGATGAGCCCTGTCGGCTTCAGCATCCGCTATATCATTAATTATATAAACTATACTTGAAGTAAGACAGAATGCGGCGAAACCAATCAGCGATGTTAATAGATAATCCCCACGGAAAAGGTTTAAAGAGAATACCAGCGGGACAAAAACGAAAAGGTTTTTGATCCACTGAGGTATCCTTATGAGTTTTAAAACCTGGTTGAACATTAATTAAAAAACAGCGGTTTCCTCGTATATACCGAAAACTTCCTTAAGTTCATTAACCATTTCGCCCAGCGTAACATAATTCTGCGCGGCTTTCAGGAATACGGGCATAAGGTTATTACCATTAAGTCCAGCCTCCTTTATTTCACGCAGACTCTCATCAACTGCAGCCTGACTCCTATTCTGTTTCAGTTCACCGAGTCTTTTCTTCTGTTTCTTTTCAACCTCGGGTGAGACATAAAGTATCGGGATGTCTACTTTTTCATCCTTCTCAACAAAATCATTTACACCCACGATGAATTTTTCTTTTCTCTCAACCTCTCTCTGATAACGGTATGCGGCGTCTGCAATCTCTTTCTGAAAATATCCTGCCTCAATAGCCGGTATTACTCCTCCCAGCGAATCTACCTGCTCGAAAATTTCATTGGCTTCCTTTTCCATTTTATCTGTAAGCGCCTCAACAAAATAACTTCCGCCAAGAGGATCAACAGTGTTTATAACTCCGGTTTCATATGCAATGATCTGCTGGGTTCTCAGAGCTATTTTTACCGCCTTCTCACTTGGAAGTGCAAGCGTCTCATCCATTGAGTTAGTATGAAGAGACTGAGTGCCACCCAGTACTCCAGCCAGAGCCTGAAAGGCAGTTCTAACAATATTATTTTCCGGCTGCTGTGCGGTTAGAGTACATCCTGCTGTTTGTGTATGGAACCTCAGCCACCAGGATCTCGGATTTTTAGCACCATACTTTTCTTTCATTCTCTTCGCGTAGATTTTTCTTGCCGCCCTGAACTTTGCGATCTCCTCAAAGAAATCGAGGTGCGAGTTGAAGAAGAAAGAAATTCTGGGAGCAAATTCGTCAACGTCCATCCCTCTTTCCATACAGGCCTCTATATAGGCAAATCCGTCTGCTAGTGTATAAGCCAGCTCCTGGACGGAAGTTGATCCTGCCTCGCGAATATGATATCCGCTTACAGAAACCGGGTTCCACTGAGGAACTTCCTTCGCACAATACTCTATCATATCAACTATTATCCTCATTGAAGGCTGCGGAGGGTAGATATACTCCTTCTGAGCTATATATTCTTTGAGAATATCATTCTGAAGGGTGCCCCGAAGATTTTAAAATCAACTCCCTGTTTCGCGGCTACCGCAAGGTAGAATGCGAATATCATTGCAGCCGGTGAATTGATTGTCATTGATGTTGAGACCTTATCAAGGGGAATCTTACTAAAGAGAATCTCCATGTCTTCCAGCGAAGATATCGCTACTCCGCAGATACCTACCTCACCCTCACTTAGGGGAGCATCAGAATCCCATCCCATCAATGTAGGAAGATCGAATGCGACTGAAAGTCCCGTCTGTCCCCGGTTAAGCAGGTAATGAAACCTTTCATTGGTGTCCTCGGGAGTTCCGAAGCCGGCAAACTGTCTCATTGTCCATATTCTGCCGCGGTAACCGTTGGTATGGATGCCGCGTGTATAAGGATATTCACCGGGAAAACCGATCTCACTAAGGTAGTTTATATTTTCAATGTCATCAGGTCCGTATAAAACATCAATATCTCTTCCGCTGACAGTAGTAAATTTCATTCCCGTATTCTTTGCATTCGCAGCTTTTTTCTCAAATTCTTTTCGTCTTTCCTGATAATCTTTATCCGGCATTTTAATTCCTTCTTTCTATTTTACAGTTACAAAGATAATAAGATATAAGCCTTTATTGAAGCACAATTTATGATCTGCCGAACCTTCTGTCAAATTCGTCAAGTGATATTTTTACCACGGTAGGGTGTCCGGCAGGACAAACATACGGCATTGATGTGGCAAATAGCTGGTCAATCAACAATCTCATTTCCTTCTCCGGCAGTCTATCCCCTGCCTTTATCGAGGCTCTCCCCGAATACGCCCTTGCAATAATTTCTCGGTCATCCTTATTTTCTCCCTGATTCTGCATATAATCGTGGACAAGTTCCATGAGTACTTTTTCTTCTGAACCCTGTTTTACATCTTCAGGAACACCTTCTATTACAACAGTATTTTTGCTGAAAAATTTCAACTCGAATCCCAGCTTAAGCAAAAAGGGATTTATTTCTTTCAAAACGGCGATAATCTTTGCTCCCGGGTCAATCGTCCTGGCAAACAACAACTGCTGTGAAAAAGGAAGATCAGCATCCATCCTATTTAGTGCTTTCTCATACAGCACCCTTTTGTGCGCGGTGTGCTGATCAATTACCATCAACCCTGTTTTTATCTGCGAAAGGATGTATTTATTATGAAGCTGAATTATAAAAGCAGGCTCCATCGGGGAACGGTTTTCCTCTTCGCCCTGCAACTTGTGAAATACTTCCTTTGGTTCACCTTCAAAAGGATGAGAAGTTTCTCCTTCAGGCACCCTGACCACATTATCTGGTATTGCGCGGAAGATAAGGTCGATATCCTTTCCGGTGAAGTTTGTCCTGGCTGCAGCCTGAGAATTCCTAAAAGTCTGACTTCTTGTAAAATCCTGGCTGCCTGACTGTCTGTTCATCTCGTCAGGATCGTCCACTAAATCATACCTGCCGGTATAAGTTATGCCCGGGACAAGTTCGCCGGTACCCAGACCTTTTTTTATCACCGCAAGAACAAAATTATAAATATCTCTTTCATCGTTGAAACGGACCTCAAGCTTCGAGGGATGGATATTAACATCTGCTTTACGAGGGTCAAGTTCAATGAAAATGATGAAGAAAGGATAATCTCCTTTCTCAAGCAGAGTATCATATGCACTAAAAACCGCATGATTTATCTGCCTGCTCAGTACGTAACGGGAATTCAGAAACAAATACTGATCACCCCTGCTTTTTTTAAGCAGCGCCGGCTTCCCTATATATCCGTATACATTCAGAAAGTCAGTATGTTCTTCCACAGGAAGCAGCGCCTCCATCATATTTTCGGCAAATACCTGTTTTATCCTGTTTGAAATATCTCCCGGAGTATAATTAAAGATAAGTTGATCATCATTATAAAGTTTAAATGCCAGGTCAGGGTGACTCAAAGCAGCCCTGTTGAAAGTATCAACAATATGCTTCATTTCAGTTGCTTCCGACTTAAGAAAATTTCTCCGCGCGGGTGTATTGAAGAAAAGATTTTTAACAGCTACACAGGTTCCTTTTGAGAATGAACCTTTTTCCTTGATAATGTTTCTTCCATCTTCAATGCGGAGAAGAGTTCCTACTTCCTCATCTCTGGTCTCTGTCTTTATCTCAACCTGGGCAACAGCAGCGATTGAACTCAAAGCTTCACCACGAAAACCAAGAGTAGAGATAGACTCCAGATCGTCATAGGTTGATAATTTGCTTGTTGCATGCTTCTGAATACAAAGAATAGCATCGTCTTCTGTCATCCCCGTCCCGTTATCGCAGACCTGGATCAAAGATTTGCCTGCCCGTTTTATCATAACTTCAATTGTATCTGCCGCAGCATCTATTGAATTTTCCATCAGTTCTTTAACAACCGACTCAGGTCTCTGAACAACCTCACCTGCGGCAATCTTGCTAGCTATATTTTCGGGCAGAATTTTTATTTTAGTCATTATTTCTTAATGTAGGTTATGATATCGAACTGATCCCTTTCATCCTTTGATACTTCTTTCCACCTGCCGGGATCAATTTCTGGAAAGAGGACGTCTCCTTCGGCATCAAATTTCATAATTGATATTATCATCTCGTCTGCAAAATCTATTGCCTGATGATAAACCTGGCCTCCGCCTATTATAAAAATCTTTTCGGGATTTGTTTTAGATACGGCTTCAACTGCTTCAGTGAGAGTTCTGAATATTTTTACCTCTTCATAGGGAAGCTTGTAGTCGGGCTGATTTGTAATTACTACGTTCAGCCTGTCCTTCAGCGGCTTGCCGAGAGTTTCGAAGGTTATTCGTCCCATTATAATAGGATAACCGAGTGTAGTTTTTTTGAAGTGCTGAAATTCCTCTTTAACGTGCCAGGGCATTTCCCCGTTTGACCGACCTATCACACCATTCTGCGCAATGGCCGAAATAATTACTATTTTCAAACAGCAACCTCAAATTTTATTGGTTCGTGATGTTCATAGCCGACAAGTTCAAAATCATTGAATGTAAGCTGATCAATCGGTTTCCTTGCAATTTTCAGCGTGGGAAGAGGCAGAGGTTCTCGTTTCAGCTGTTCTTTTAGTCCCTCAAGATGATCGTACCTCTCCATTTCACTTCCTTTATCGGCAACATATATGTGTGCATCGATAATGGTGTGGGCAAAAAAGCCAAGCTCAAGATTCGTTTCCTGTGCAATTATCTGTGTCAGAATAGAGTACGCCGCCAGGTTGAAAGGGATACCGAGGGCAATGTCTCCCGATCTTTGAGTCAGGTGGCAGTTAAGCTTTCCGTCTGATACATTCAAGGCGAATGAATAGTGACACGGAGGCAGCTTGCTGGTTGTGGCATTCCCCGGTTCCCAGGCAGTAACAACGAGTCTTCGGCTATAAGGATTTTTTTTGAGCTGGTCTATCACATATTTAATCTGGTCGACTTCATGAACCTCCCACTTTCCTTCCTTATTTTTCTGAGCGCTCGGGAATTTTCTCCAGTAGTAGCCATATGCTGTTTCAAGGTTGCCTTCTTCATCGGCCCAGGCATCCCATATTTTTGTATGCTGTCTGAGATTTCTAATGTGATTCTCACCTGAGAGGTACCAGAGGACTTCATGCAGCAAAGATTTCCAGTGCATTTTCTTGGTGGTCAGGAGGGGAAAACCTTTAGATAAATCCACACGGTAAAAAGCGGCAAAATAAGATATAGTATCCACCCCTGTACGTGTAGGTTTCCTTACTCCATTTTCCATCACAAGTTTAACCAGGTCAAGATATTGCTGCATATTCGCCTTCTTTTTGGAATTTTCAGATGATTATTGATTATTAAATTTAATAAAAAATGATGAGGCAATAAAACCAAATCAGAGTAGAGATTTTATCTTCCTGCTGGCCAATTCTATCCCCTTTTCAAAATTTTCAATCGATTCATCTTTGCTTTTGAAGAACTCAGTGAACTCTATTACATCGACATTTTTGCCCAGCTTCTCTTTAACCTTATCCTCTACTTTTCCGCAGCATAATATTACTCTTTTTTTGCGACTGGCGGCCAGCTGGAGCACGATGCCTGCTCCCTTACCATCAAGTGTCTGTTCATCAAAACTGCCTTCACCTGTCAGGATTACATCAAAGTCGTTAATCCTGTCTTCAAGCCCAAGCTCTATTTTGATGAATTCATCTGCCATTATATAAGACGCATTAAAGAACATATGAAGTCCTGCCGCAAGTCCTCCACCCGCACCCGATAAATCATCAAATGATCTTTTCAATCCTTTATTTTTCAATATGTTAACAATTTTTGTAAAACCAAGTTCCATTACTTCCACCTCCCCCTTATCAGCTCCCTTCTGTGGACCAAAGGTACGGGCCGCCCCCTTTTTACCTAAAAGTGGGTTTTTAACATCCAGTACAGTTTTAATTCTGAAGGGGAGCACGGAATCATTCCATGTTATATCTTTTATTCTGTAATAATACTCAGGTACAATACGATCCTTTTTTCCGAAAATATCAAATAACTCAAGACCGAAACGGGAGCACACTCCCAGTCCAAGATCGCTTGTCCCGGTTCCTCCGACTCCCACAACAACTTCATCAACATCAATACTTCCCTTCTCAACATCTTCTTTTATTTTAAGGAGCATATCACCCAATCCCTTCGAAGAGAGGGTAAGAGGGCTCCTTTCATCCTCAGGTATAACTCTAAGTCCAAGCACCCTTGCCGACTCTATATATATCTTCTTCCCTTTCCTGTCATACCCTGCTTCACAATTTATCCGTGATTCATCATAAGGTGTGGAGATATTATAACTAAGGATCTCAAGGTCAAATACTGCTTTACAAGCGTTCAGGAATCCATCACCGCCGTCGGATACAGGTAGTACTTCTGTTTCAAAGGATCCATCCTCATCAAGATATTTACTGAACAAAGCCGCGGCCTTATCTGAGTCGGCCACTTCCTTAAAACTGTTAGGGGCTATAAGAATTTTATGTTTCATTTCTCTGATACTGCCTTCCTGTAAACAATCTCCATATTATTTATCATTTTATCAAGGGTGAATTCACTTAAGAATTTCTCCCGTGAGGCCTTTCCCATATCCCTTCTTAAATCCCTGCTGTTTATTAAATTTGATATTCCCTGCTTAAACTGCGCTATATTTTCAGGTTCAACGAGGAAGCCGTTCTTGTTATTATTGATAAGGTATTCAATGTCACCTACTCTGCTCCCTACAACCGGCAGCCCGGCAGAAAGAGCTTCAATAATCGCTACAGGGAATGTCTCGCCTCCAGCGTCTATAGAAAACTGAGTAAAAATATCAAAGGCAGAAAGTACATTCTGCACATCATTCCTTGCGCCTGTAAAGATAACTTTATCATGAATATTATATTTCCCTGCAAGTGAGATGAGACTTTCCTTCAATTCGCCTTCACCAACAATCATTAACCTTGCATCATTATAACCTTTCTCCACCAGTTCCTTAAAAGCTTTCAACAGAAAACGGTGGCCTTTGAATTCCACCAATCGTGAAAGTGTCCCAAGCAAAATATTACTTTCACTGATATGGAATTCATTCCTTACTCTCCTTCTCCCACCTTCGCTACTCCTTATTTTTTCTTCGGGAATTCCGATATGGACTACTGTTATTTTCTGAGGCAGTATATTATCTGTCTCAATCATTATCTTCCTGGTAGAATGTCCTACAGGTGTAAAATGGTTAATAAGGTATTTATTCCTGTACCAGTGAATGATATTACGGTTTATAGAAAGACAGCTGTGAATAGTGGAAATGTTCTTCGCTCCGATAAACTTCCCTGCCGCTGCCGCGATGGTTCTGTCGAGGTTTGAATTAGTATGCACAATATCGATACCTTTACCTTTGAATGCCTTAACTATCACCCTTATTGCATTGAACTCCCTTCCATGTGCGGCATAAGGAATTCCTACAGTTTCGTAGCCTTTTTCTCTCGAAACTTTTTCAAGTTCAGAGCCGGCTAAGGGTGCTATAAATATTTCGTGACCTTTCGCTGAAAGGCCATCGGCAAGGTAGAGGACATAGTTTTCACCTCCTGCTATTGTCCGTGCATCATTGGTAAGCAGGATCTTCAAGGCAGGTTCTCCTTTTTTCTCAGTTCCCATATCTTCATATAGGTCTGCATGTTAGTCATCGCATGGAGCAATGACACCATTAGTCCATACTTTCCGTCCCTGTAGCCCTTCCTAACAATGAAATATTGAAGAAAGGCACCCGCAGGGTGGAGAATAAAATCAAAAGGACTAACTTTTTTACCCTTGTATCTTTGTTTAGCCTCAAGAGTGGAATAATTATTCATCTTAGCTACGGCGTCTTTCAGCGAACGGTATGAGTAATGATCTATTCTGTTATTTAACTTTCCAATCCTGCCGTCAACTGCAAAGGATTCATGCACAAATCTTTCGGTAACAGATGTTTTTGTCTTTTTAAACAATCTGAGCTGATAATCATTATCCCAACCACAGCCTGTAATATGCTTTCCCAAAAAGTAATTCCTGCGGGAAATGTTAAAACCATCATAGTTGTCATCAGGTCCTGATTGTATTTCATCCCTAAGCTCTGGAGTCACCCTTTCATCTGCATCAAGACTAAGAACCCAATCATTCTCCACAAGCGATAATGCATATCTTTTCTGTTTCGAGTAGCCCTCCCATTTCCTGGTATATATTTTCTGTGTGTATTGACGGGCTATTTGTACTGTTTTATCCTCACTCTCCGAGTCAACTATAATTATTTCATCTGCCCACTCAACGGACTTAAGACAGTCGTCTATGATATTCTCTTCATTTTTAGTAATAATTATTACAGTAATTTTTTGTAATGGATCCATCGAAGGCTATTTTATCAAAAATTGTTCTTAAATTTAAGAAATTATTGTTTATTATTTGATGAATATCGCAATTGTAACAACTGGACACTCCTCTTTCGATGAAAGGATCTTTTATAAGTTTGCCTTTTCCTTTAAGAAGTATGGACATAATGTTGCGGTTATATCAACCCGTGAGGAGATCAGTACTGAATCGGAAGGTATAATTGTCACAGGCTTCGACGGTATATCCCTTTCAAAAAAAGAAAAACTGGAACAGCTCTACAAAGAAATCATAGCGGCCAAACCATCCCTCATTATTTGCTGTGAACCGCTTGCCATTCCTGCTGCCAGCAGGTATAAGAAACAAAGCAGCTTACTTGTAAAGATAATTTATGATATTACCGAATACTACCCTCATCAGAATATGCTCAACCAGTATTCAGGGATATCCCGTATTGTTCATTATGCCAGACTCAGCCTCTTTAATGCTTATGCAGCCAGCCTGGCCGACCATCTTTTTATCGGTGAGGAAGGAAAGGCAAAGCTTTATGACACCATAGCACCGTTTCGTAAAAAGACCATTATAGGCTACTATGCCCCAAAGAGATATTTTCATTACTATCCTCCCGCATATGACAATAAAAATTTTACGCTTTGCTATGCCGGAAGCAATACCGGATCAAGCGGCTTCAGAAGGTATATCGAGCTAATAAAAACCGCTGCTGAGCGCTTTCCGGATAAAACTTTTACCGCAAAAGTTATTGGGATGAATCCGGAAGGAGGGGAAGGTAAAGGATTGGAATCCTTCAGCAACATTAAAACTGAATTTACGGGTCGCACAGACTATAAAAATTATCCTTCAAAATTTGAAGGAACTGATATTTGTATCGACCTCAGAGACAAGAATATAATATACAACAGATCCCTCCCTATTAAAGTATTCGACTATATTGCCTGCGGAAAACCATTTATCTTTTCTGACCTTGATTCTTTTAAAGGATACGATGATCTAAGGGAGGCGGGTTTAATGACAGATCCCGATGATATGGATTCTGCTATGAACAGAATATCCCGGTATATTAATCATCCCGAAAAATTAAAAGAGGATTCGCTCAGAGCCTACAAATTATTTGAAGAAAAATACAACTGGGAAAATATCGAGGTAAAAATGATGCAGGCTATCGATTCCCTTTTCAGGAACCAGTAATACTCATTTTCTTCCTGAACATCTCAAACGTAAGAAGCCAGTTGAGATCAGAAGAAGAATTTTTCTTACCACTGTAAAAATCATTTATAATACCCATCACTGCTTCTTCATTATACGGCTTATACTCTCTTACAGCATCCCGGGTAATTATTTCCCTTATGGTTTTTTCATGCATCCTGAAAAGTGCGCAAATACTCTCCTCCTGCGGATTTTTTTTGATAGTTTTTTTGATGCGTGTGTATGCATAAGAAGCCAGAGAAGAAAGTCCATATGGATATATAGTCGAGTTTTTTACGAGTGGATGATCTTCAAGGGCAGGATAGTTATTATGTACGGCATTATAAAAGAGCTGACTGTTCTTACGCAGCTTTACAGGAATGCCCAGGCTGGATGAGATGACGCTTCTCTGTGCAAAGGGCATGAAACCGGGCAGGATACCGTCGAGACGCGATTGTTCGGGACCAAAATAATTTGGTATCCTGTATTTAGCCACCAGAAAGTCGACAAAATTCTCAACGCCCATTTCTCCCGGATCCGGGAATAACTTGAAAATTTTACGAAGCTGTTCAACAGCATTTTCCTGCATCATCTCCTGGATTTCTTCCTTAAATATCTTAGGCTTCGGAACAAGAAGATGCTTCAGAACCTCTGCATAATTTTTATTAAGAAGAGCGCTTTTCCCTTTTATGAGGAGCCTGTTAAGAAACTGCCGGCGCGCAAATTCAGCTAATGCACCATCGACAAGAAATTTATCCTCGAAATACTTATCGTTAAATACTGCAAGCTTCATATAAGATGATACCGGCTCTGTGAGCTGAGCGGCCGATACATAATCCCCGGCTTTATTAAAAAATAGTCCGCTCCCCGGTTCACGTGGCTGAAGGAAATAGCATTTCAATGCGAGTTCTTCGGATATTTTTTTGGCAACCTGAAGATCGGGGTCGTCATTGTACCCGAAAGAATGAATGTTGAATTTTGTGATTCTATCCCTTAGAAGAAATGAGAGCAGGAATCGTGAATCGAGTCCTCCTGATAGTCCGAATGTCATTTTCGTTCTCTCGGGCAGGTCAACAGACAATAAGCCACGTATATTATCGAATAGATTTTCAGGCTGAGAATCGTCAGTATCAGGGAACCATTCGTTAGTTTCAATTTTAATATTACCGTGAGATATCACCGCGGCAGAGGCAGGCGGCAGCTTTTCAACATCATAAATAAAAGAGTTATGCGACAACTGGTTAAATGCCATCCAGCGGGTACCGAACTCCATAAAATCTATATCTGCCTTATCCATCACAGCGGTTATCCAGTCAAGATTAGAAGAAAAATAGACTCCGCTTTTGTATTTATAAAAGTAAACAGTCCTTAAGCCGACAGGGTCACTATAAAAATTTATCTTCTCATTATCCCATCTAACCACCACGTAGTGTCCTTCAGGCTCTCTCAGGGTTTCGGCTTTAACCAATCTTTCCCAGTCTTCTTTAAGAAGCAGCTTCCGGCTTTTCCCGCTGCCGGTTATTCCTACTCCAAGCATTATCCAGTGGTTTTCTTCAGAAAAATTAATAGTATAATCGCGCCCCCCTGCGGCAATAAATAGCCTGGGCTCATCAATTTTAATAATGGGGACAGGATAAATGGAAGAAAGACTAAGTTTCTTCTGTTCACTTAAACTGCCTGAGAATCCGAATATCCAGCTCATTATTTACCTGTAGGTTTAAGTTTAAATCCTGTTAAACGATATACAATTACAAAGGCCATTATAAATAAAATTATATCAACAAGAAAAACATTAAGCAACTTTGAAACCAGATAAAATACTGCTATTGATGCCGAAATCAGCATAATCTTCATAGGTTCATAAGTAATTTTGATTTTCCTTTCAGAAATTATTACAAGGTAACCTGCAGAGCAGAAATAACTCAGGAGGGTAGCGCCTGCTGCTCCCATAATCCCATAGATGGGAATCAGTATAAAATTCAGAGAAATATTTATCACGAGGGCAATGAAATCACTGATCAGAAAATGGAAACTTTTACCCGAGACATAAGGATACACCGAATAGTAGGTAACAACTGCACTGAATATATAAGAAATAAGAATGACAGGGATGATCTGTATTCCAGCTGCGTATCGAAGATCGAAAAGCCGGAATCCGGAGAAACTGAACTTAAACAGATCATCTATAAAAATGGAAACAACCAGAAATATTAAGAGGCTTACAGATATTACCTTTGTAAGTGACTTTCCGAAGTCTTCACTATAATTTCCTTCATTATATCGTCTGATTGAATACGGAGTCCAGGCGCTTCTTAGCGACATAACAAATATATTCATGATAAGGGCGATCCTGTAAGAAAAACTGTAAATACCCACCTCGCTCTTTCCGAGGAAATGATCAATGATAAACCTGTCGATCACATCAACCAGAGCGGATAACAATCCCGCGATGATCAAAGGGTAGGAAAATGAGAAGTAGGTCTTCAGCCCGGCTTTCCTGATTACAGGCAGATAATTTTCTCTCAGGAAAGGAAGAATAATCAGGAACACCATAACTGATGTAAACAGCTGGGCCCAGATGATTCCGTAAATACCAAGACGGAGGTAGTATACCATATAAACATTAAGCACAAGATTTATTACTGCACTGAATGAAGAATAGAGAACAACCTTGCGGGCAAGCTCCCTGGTTCTGAGCAGATGAAGGGTGATAAACGTGATGCTTTCAAAAAACAGCGCGGCAAAGATGATTCTTATTAAATCGCCATAACGAGGCGAGCCTACTGCCTCAACGGCAATCCACCCGGAAAGAAGAAAAATAAGAACTGTTAGAACGAGGCCGATAATTCCAGTAGTATTAAGTATGGTGGAGAATATCTCTTTTCGTTTACCTTCACTCTTCTCTTCAAGATAGTATTTGCTGAGCGCTGACTGCAGTCCCGATTGATAAAAAACCGCAATAACAGCATAAAGTGACATCACCAGCGCATAATTACCAAAATCTTCAGTAGATATTAAATTGGAATAAAGGGGAAGCAGTAGAAAACTGACCGATCTGACGAACAGGTTCCCGATAGTATACCACGCGGCTGCTTTAGAGAGACTGCTCTTTTTCTCCATCAGATAATATTATTCTGTCTGTATAAATCTTTTAACTTTGAGTCTACGCTATTATATCCGTGATATTTGTCCACCCATTTCTTCCCCTGCTCACCAAGCTGTTTCCTCAGGTTAAAATCGCCGATAAGCTCTGAAAGTTTTTTATATAGCTCATCCGCGCTATTAGCCACTACGAAAGGATTTTCAGGGAGCCAGCGGGCGTAATCGTCAGTCATATTGGTTATGGTGGGTATTCCCATAGCGAGAGTTTCGAGGCCTGCTTTTCCGTATCCTGTTCCTCCCATCGATCCCCCGACCTGATCTATCGCGATATCGCACGCACTCTTAACCTGCAGCACTTCTTCACGGGATTTATTCTCCATCAGGATAAACTCAATCTTTTTTTCTTTTTTGATTTTCTCCATTACAGAAATTATCAGATCGGTTCCTTTATATTTCCTGTTAGTGGGAGAATGAACTATTCTCAGAATCTCTCCGGGCATGTTCTTTCTCTCGGGAAGTTCGGAGGGATCATAAGGATAAAAAAGGTAGTGTATATCTTTTTTTAACATAAGGTGATCATATTCGGAAGTAATATTCAGATCGGATATATCATCAAGCTCTTTTATTAGTCCTCGTACGCGCAGATCGCTGCCATAATAGCAGCAGACGATCTTCTTCCCCTGTTCCTTCCATTTCAGGGCCTGCGAAGGAAAGCGATAGAAATCGAGACCGGCATCGTAATGAATAATATCATAATCATCCAGGCTATATTTTTCTATCGCCTCTTCAATCTTTTGCTTCCTCATCCAATCTGTCATCTTAAAGTAAAGCCGCTCAAGCGCATTCTTAGGGGTGAAGAAAGGTGCAGTGGTTACAGGCAGTTCCTCCCTGCTGCTTACCTTCTTTTTACGCCATGATTTAGCAAAGCTGAAATCAGGGAGAGGGAGATTAAGACAAATGTCCTCCGGAAAGCTGATGGGATTTTTATGATATGTAATAAGACGGGAGTAATCACCGACGCTGTTATGCATCCTGAAGAAATCATGTGGCACTCCCGCGTAATTCTGGGGTGCCAGATGTAAAATTTTCAGCATTAAAGATCTTTTATTAGTGTATCTCTGAAAATTCCGCGCGCTCCAAAATTTTCTTTGAACCTTCCTAGTCCCCAGTTCGGTTCCATATTTACAGTAAAGATACCGAAATCAAGGAAACGGAAACCTTCTTCCTTATATCGTTTCATAATCTCATAGAAGAGCAGGTTCACGGCGCGGTACTCCTGGTATTCCTCATCGTGACTGATATAAAAGGCAAGCACAACCTTCGGATTTGCACTGAAGTTGCATACGCCGGCTATCAGTTTATCTTTAAGGAACGCTCCCCACAACCGAATCTTTGCCGGAAACATTTTCTTCAGCTTTATAAGCTCCTCCAGCGAATGGGCTGGCGATACATTATGTCTCAGTTTCAGGTTCTTTTTCAGGATCTCATAATATTCGTCAAACTTTTCACACTCAACAATCTCAACCCCCTGTTTGATTGATTTCTTTACGGCAGTTCTCGCTTCCGCACGGTACGTAGAAAGAAGGTCATCCTTATTGAAATCGAGCTGGACAATACTGGATACATCACGCTTTAAATAATTAAAACCGTTACGGATCAGCGCAAAGTCGATATAGTTAGAATACTTTGTCTGATAAATTATAGGTGGAAGGGTAAGCTGCACCCTGTCGACTTTCAATTCCTTCGCGTATTCCAGAAGTAAATCAACCATCGTGTGTGCTTCTTTGAAGTTTAAATTAGAATTATAGACGAAACTTCCGTACGATGCTCCTGGATGTGAAGCAAGAACCTTCCTCCCCTCCCTTTCAACCACAGCAGAGGTGAAGAGAGCCAGCACTTTGTTATCCTTTTTAATTACAAATGATGCGTCATTGAATCTTTCTTTTGGATGATAGGCAAGAAACTCACGCTTATGAAATAAAGTTCCATTATCAGAATTATCTACAAAACCGTCCCATTCCTGATCAGACAAACCTGATGTTTTAAATGTTTTGTATTCAATCATATTTCAGATGCTTTAATAAAGATTAGTAAATATTTAACCTGAAAAATACGATTTCTGGATCTAATTTCGAAACTGAATGAGTCGGTCAATTGCGGATTAGTGGATTAGCGGGTTAGGGATCTGCAGTTCATCAATTCAGACATTATTTATATTTTTAGACATCAGATTATTACGGAGTAAAAATTGAAGATCAGAATAATACTTTTAACTGTTTTATGCTTTTCACTTCAGCTATACGCACAAAATAAAACTTCACTTTCTGATTTTGTTAATCCCTTTATAGGGACGGATGATATGGGACATACATTTCCCGGCGCGGCAGTACCGTTCGGTATGGTTCAGCTTAGTCCTGAAACCGATACAGTTATGTACAGCAGCGGCAGCGGCTACAATAAAGATGTTTACAGATACTGCGCGGGCTACCAGTACTCTGATAATACCATCGTCGGTTTTTCACATACACATTTTAACGGTACGGGACACTCAGACCTGGGTGATTTTCTTATAATGCCTACTACAGGTAAGCTGCAGCTAAATCCCGGGACAAAAGAAAATCCCGACGGCGGATACAGATCCAGGTATTCTCACACAATCGAAAGTGCAGAACCCGGTTATTATTCAGTGCATCTTGATGATTACAATATAAAGGCAGAACTTACAACTACAGAACATACCGGGTTTCACAGATATATTTTTCCTGAATCTGACTCTTCGCATATAATTCTCGATTTAACTTCGAACATTTACAACTATGACGGCAAGAATGTATGGTCATTCATCAGGGTTGAAAATGATACTCTCGTTACGGGCTACAGACAGACTAACGGCTGGGCAAGAACAAGATATCTTTATTTTGCTATGGTGCTGTCTAAACCTATAGCTTCGTATGGTCTGACGGATGACGAAAAACTTGTGTATAAAGGATTCTGGAGAAAGTTCAGCCAGGATGATAATTTCCCGGAAAGAGCAGGTCACAAAATTAAGGCACATTTTGATTTTGCGACCGCTAAGGGTGAAGCAATAAAGATAAAGCTGGCGATCTCCGCTGTCAGCACCGAAAATGCATTGGAAAATTTAGAAACCGAGATTCCAGGTTGGGATTTTGAGACAGTAAAAAATGTAGCAAGGGAAAAGTGGGATGAGGAGTTGTCAAAGATTAAAATTGAGGCGGATGAGGATACGAAAATCAATTTTTATACTTCTATGTATCACAGCTTTCTTTCGCCTGTCATTTATTCTGATGTGAATGGAGATTACCGGGGACTCGATCAGAATATTCATAAAGCAGAGGGATTTACTGAGTACACGATATTTTCGCTCTGGGATACATACCGTGCTCTTCATCCTTTGTTCACAATAATTCAGCCTAAACGAACAAATGATATAATTAATTCTATGCTCGCGCATTATGAACAGAGCGTTCATAAAATGCTCCCCGTTTGGTCGCATTACTCGAACGAAAATTGGTGTATGATAGGGTACCACGCTGTCTCCGTAATTGCGGATGCTTATTTAAAAGGAATCAGGAACTATAATGTTGATGAAGCTTTCAAAGCTGCACTTTCAACTTCCAATTATGAACGGTATGACGGCATCGGTTATTATAAAAAATACGGTTATGTGCCGGAGGATCTGAATTCTAATTCTGCATCTAAAACCCTTGAATATGCTTATGACGACTGGACGATCTATAAGTTTGCTGGAGCACTCGGAAAAACCAGGGAGGCAGAGGAGTATTTGCGGCGTGCTGATTCTTTCAGAAATATATTTGATAAGCAGACTGGATTTATGCGGGCGAAAAATTCTAACGGAATGTTTACCGCACAGTTTGATCCGCTAAGCACATCCGGACAGGGATATATTGAAGGGAATGCCTGGAACTATTCACTTTATGTTCCGCAGGATGTAAAAGGATTTATTAATCTGATAGGCGGAAATCAGAAATTAGTCGATTGGCTTGATTCACTGTTCACAATGGAAGTTTCAGATGAGAGCATCGCGGAGAGTGAGGACATAACTAAAACAGGAATGATAGGGAATTATGTACACGGTAATGAACCAAGTCACCATGTACCATATATGTACGTATATGCCGGTCAGCCATGGAAGACACAGGAAAGGGTTCATCAGATAATGAACACCATGTACAAACCTGAGCCGCATGGTTTATGCGGAAACGATGACTGTGGACAGATGTCGGCCTGGTACATCTTCAGCGCACTGGGATTTTATCCTGTCACACCGGGAAGCGGCGAATATGTTATCGGGAGTCCCTCTGTGAACGAAGCAGTCATTAACCTGGAGAACGGAAGAACTTTTAAGGTAACAGCAGAAAATCTAACTAAAGAAAATATCTACATAGACAAAGTTGTACTCAATGGCATCGCAATCAATCGCAGCTTTATAACACATAAAGAAATTATGCGGGGCGGTGAGCTTAAGTTTTTTATGACGGACAAACCGAATAAAAATTGGGCTGTGGATAAAGACTCCCTCCCCTACTCAATCAGTGAACAATAAATTTGGCGTATTTAGCAAATTGGCTGACCAATAATTTGTCTCACTAGGAGTTTGACTTAAAAGCTGAACTGCAGGGAAAAGATTGATGAGTTGCCCAATCCATAAGAGAACGGAAGGAATGCGTAATCAAATCTCAGGCTTCCCCACATCAAGCCTACTCCCCCGGTGAAACCTCTGGATTCATATCCGGTCTGGTAACCGGCACGGAGAGCAATTGTATTATCGTAAACGCCCTCTGCACCAAGGTTAAAATGAACATCATTGGTAAGAAGATATTTTTGAAATTCTGCTGCTGTGGTTACGCCTATCTTCGAATCTGAAAAATCAAAATGATAAGCAGGACCTACACGAATCTCCGAAGGAAGCTTTGTTGCTTCATTCCTAAGATTGCTCATTGAACCGAGATTCTTAATTACTGCTGAAGCTGTCAGGCCTTCAACCGATGTCCGGTAATTCAGTCCGAAATCAAAACCCCATCCTGCTGCTTCATCCGAGAATATCCCTTCATACAGATATTTAACGGACAAACCGAAATCAACATTATCAACTATACCGAAACCAGTGGATAAACTTCCAAAGAAATAATTTGCATTAAACTTAGTATCAGGAACACCTGGTTTTGTACGAACCTCAATATCGCTGACAGTGGTAACGTTAAAACCTAAGGCTAAAGGCAGACCCCACAGCTCAGACGAAATACCGAGCACCTCACTCCTTACATCCTGTATCCATTCATTATGCATCAGGATAATTTCCGTATTATCCTTTCCGGCAAGTCTTGAGGGATTATAAAAAAGCGCAGTAACGTCATTAGCAGAAACAGCACCGGCATCACCCATAGCAATGTTCTTTGCACCGAAACCGAATTTAAGGAAGGATAAGCCTGCGTTCCCCGCTGATTGAGAAAATGAGTATGTTGAAAAAGCTAAGAGTATGAGTATTATTTTTTTCATATTAAAAATTACAAAATTGCAAATTACAAGATTACAAATTCAAGATTTTCTGAGCATAGCGTTTATTAAAAGACCACGTTTATGCCCACAACGTGCCTGTCCTGAGGCGAATACTGTTCAACCATAAAAGCATAATCAACACCCAAAGTAAAACCATCAATTTTTCGGGAGTATGAAAAACCCGCAGCGGGTTTAGGCAGAAAATCGGAATTACTAAGATTAAACTGATCTATACCGGCACGCAGGTAAAGACCTTCATAAATATTATATTCCGCACCTGCTCTTAAGATATTAGTTTCACCATTGCTGCTCTCAAACTCAATCGCTCCCAGAAGTCCGATTTCTTTGTTGGAATAACTTACTCCAATTTTCTTTAATAATGGGAACTTATTGGTTGAGGTGCCGCCGCCCTCGGTACCGTATAGAGTACCTGTATCCCATTTATAGGCACTGTTTAGATCAGTTATTGCGGCCGAAACGTTCCATTGATCATCTATTTTATAAAGAGCGCCTATATCAACCCCTACCCCGCTGGAGTTAATAGATTCATAAAGTTTATAGTAATAAAATTTAGCTTCTATACCGATTGCAAGGTGTTCGGAAAATCTTTTACCAAGACCTACGAAGAACTGGTTTTCCGAAGTAGTAAGCTCACCGGTCTGAAGTCCCTGGTTATCCCGGCCGTCAATCTTGCTAACTCCGCTGTTTATAATGCCCGCACTTATGCCAGCCGATCTGTTCTTGTTGCCGCCTAGATCGAACCTGCGGGTAAAAGATAAAAAATTAAGCGATCTGTCGAGTGAAAGAAATGTATATGAGGTTTGGAATGAATTTCCCTCCTGGAAGACGCTGAGAGCAGGATTATAGTATGATACAAGATTTCCGTCAGTCACCGCCGACATAGCGTTGCCCATACCAATGCCCCGGGCTCCGAAACCCATCCTGCTGAAGGCACCGGGCATAGAACTGATTTTACTGAACTGAGGCTGCGCGGCCAGCAAAGCAGTAAAAGAAAGTGTGATCAGTATAAGAAAATATTTTTTCAACAGAACCTCTGTTTAATTCAGTTTATGTTCAGGATCATTGAAGCAATAATATTTTTCCGAACAACGGATCGTTCGATCCAACTTCAACCCTGTAAAAGTAAACACCGTTCGGAACAATGCTGCCGTTATCATCAGTGCCGTCCCAGTAATCATAAGGTGAATCAGTACTCTCTATATTACGCGGTACATTTTGAATAACTGTTTTAAGATAATTCATCCCGAAATCGAATATCCTTATCGTTACGTTCTCAGACTTGCCGCCTGTATCATACTTGAACGCAATCCTGTGATCGATTCTGGGAGAAAATGGATTAGGAAATGCATACACCTCTTTTGACTCAGGCGCGGCAATATAAACTTTCCATTGCCCTGACCACATATTACCTGTTTCAGTAAGTCTTGCTGATCCCTGATCAGACCCGATCCAAACCGTATTCCCCGATGCTGCAGCAGAATAAAAAGCTGTAGTATAAAGAATACCGCCGGTTTGAGAATCTTTTATGGTGCCTGGGAGAGCCCAGGTCAGTCCATTATTACTTGAACGGAAAACACCATTATCGGTGGCAGCCATCGGCTGATTACCCTTAAATCCGAAATTATGCGCTTGCTCGTGAGGCAGTACTACCTGCCAGTTATTACCTCTGTCACTGGTAAAGCTTACTCCGTACGACTCAGTGTAACCTTCAGCCTTCCAGGTAGCTCCCCATATAGTGTTATCAGCATCATTATATCCAAGCGCTACAACAAAATTACCACTTATACCGTTTTCCTGGTTTAAGTGATTATACTTAGTCCATCTCAGCAAAGAATCAGGATCATCAGCATTTGTTGTTACATTGATACCATTAGCTGTTCCAACATAAAGGGTAGAATCATCAGCAGCTGCCAGAGAAAATAATCTATGATTCAGCCAGCCTGTACCGAAATTACCGGAAGAAGGAGAAAGTGCATATCTTATCGTATCCTCAGGACTAATAGAATTAAGACTGTCAGAAGGTAGAAGCACTCTCTGCCATGTTTGTCCCATATCAGTACTTTTTCTCAGACCGCCGGCGAATGAGGCAATCCATACAGCGTTGGGGGTAAAAGCAATATCATACGCAATATTCTGGATAGCTACCGTAACAGGTAAGGCCCGAACTTTAGGGAGATGTACTCCGTCATTTATACCATAGATTATTGTAGAATCATCTGAATTATCGAGCGGCTGGGATACATTATGCCAGGTCGCACCGTGATCAGTGGTATAATGTAATCCCGATCCTTCAGGAAGTGTAGAACCGTTTACATCCTTCGAATGCGCAGTTGAAGCCCAGATAACATCATGATATTTATCGTAAGCTATTGCGGGCACGCTTTCGGAGCCGAACGCTTCGTTCCCAAAGAAGTTCGTCCAGCTTTCGCCGTTATCGGTAGATAAGCTGACACCCCTGCTTGTGCCGAGCCAGACGGTATCGGTCATTGCGATAATATCACTCACGCTGTTGCTGAGGGGAGTTCTTGTTTCAAGCACCTTGCCTAATCCTATGTCATTCAAAAGTTTGTAGGATTCAGGCGTTTGTGAAAACAGGAATATTGGAAATACTGCTAAAAGTAAAAGGGTTAAACTTTTCATTGAATTAGTTCTAAAGTCTGGGTGATTTTATTACTTAGAAGATTAGATCTATCGATGGCCTGGAATTCAAACCTCCAGCCGCCAGTCGGCTGACCCGAGGGAAAGGTTAAGATAACGGTATATGTACTATCATTAGCTGTTACGTCACCATTGCTTGAGGTATCACCGTTATCGTAAAGCGGAAACTGAAAGACTCCCTGCGAATTTGTAACCTGAGTTCCGTCAGGTTTATACAATTCATAATAAACTAACTCAATATCATTATACCCATTTGAATCAACAGCCATCACAGAAAAAGCGAATGTTTGGCCGTATGAGACTGTATCAGGCAAATCAAGGTTTGATAAAACAGGAGCAAATTTGTCTTTACCGTTATCAAACACGTAATTCTGTGCAGAGATATAATTTGATGTGCCGTAAATATCATCAACGTAATATTTTATAAGGTACACTCCGCTTAAATAACCATTGCTCATTGTAAACTTGTTGGAAAATGTATTGTCACTACCTGAAGAATCTCCATGAGCTGAAACATCCCCGTCATTATACAGAGTAATTGCTGAGGAATTAAGCTGTATACCGTCGGGCTCAATGATGTTAAAAGATACAGATTGTACCTGCTCAGTAGAGTTAAAAGTTATGGCAAAGGTTAAAACTGAGTCAGAAGTCAGATAATCGACTGAGTCGATTGCGACGATGTTTGTAACCTGGATTGTATTGGTCTGTTTCGGATTTATTACCGAATCGTAAGTTTTTTCGCATCCCCAGAATAAAACGGGTAGCAGTAACAAAAGAGCGAATTTTTTCATAAAGTTAATATTGTTTTGATTTTAGCGTCACTCAAGGTAAAATTACATCCCCCCGCTGATCATAAAAGGTGTAGGGGAAAAAGAAATAATCAAAATGAAGTAGCTAAGATAACCTAAAAATCTTCTTTTTCCATCAAGTTTATCATAATCGGGTATTGTCGGATGTTTAAGCTTAATAACGAAAAAGAGAATAAGGGCCCATATAAGCCAGCCGACCCAGCCGAAGACAAAATCAAGTTCCATAAATATTTCAATGAATCCGGCAATTCCCAGTACAAAAAGAACCACGAATGATATTACTGCAATTTTATAATGTGTTTTGCCGCCAAACATTGTGTAGCCGATGTGGCCGCCGTCCAGCTGCCCTACCGGAATCATATTCATCGAGGTAATAAACATTCCGAACCAGCCGACGCATAAAAACGGATAATGATATATTTCTGACATCGGCGGAAAGAACTGTCCCGGATGAACAAAGATCAGTTTAAAAAAGGAGAAGAGCAGGGTATTGCCGAACTCAAGCTGTAAACCTGTTTTACCATATTCAGGAGAAAAGAAATCCGGATGAATTGAAAGAATGTATTCTTTACCAGGAACATTAAGAAAGCCGTACAGCAGAACAAGAAGACAGGCTACAAATCCTGCTATAGGACCAGCCACGCCGATATCGAACATTGCTTTCTTTGAAGGTATAGGTGACTTTGTTCTGATAACCGCACCCATTGTTCCAAAGTTGAGAAACCCGGGAATATTTGGGAACGGGATGTAATACGGAAGGGTTGCATTTACTTTATGGTAACGTGCCGCAAAGTAATGTCCGAATTCGTGGCAGGATATAATGAACATTATTGCGATGGAATATGGAAGCCCTATTAAAAGATGGTGCAGCTCATAAGGTCCCATCGTACCTGTCGTCCACTCAGCTCCTGCTATGGTAGTGGTTATGAAGGTAATGATGAACAATCCTATATGAAGGAGTACCGAATTTTTTTCCTGCTTCTGTCTATAGCCTGTTACGTCTGTCTGATCTGTCTGATAATATTCCGGCATTATAAATCGAGATTAAAACCTATTGTTGTATATGATTCGTTGAGATCGTAATACTCTCCATGTACGCTCTTACCCGAAAAATAAGAAATTGCTATACTTATGCCCCGTGATTTATAATCACCGAACTTTATTCCCGCGGTCAAAATATTACTGCCCGAGAATTTATTTATTTTCTCCAGCTTAAAATCGTATGCAACATAAGGATAAATATTGTCAAATTTAATGTAATAATAATCGAATCCTGCCTGGTAAATGCCTTTCCCGATATCAAGTGGTTTTCTGTGGAACAGGTATGTTAGTCCTGCATAAACTCTTAACCCATCGTATCTGTAATAAGGAAACAGTTCGAAAAATTCTCTTGTGTAAACGGTTGCCGTTCTTCCATTGCGCCAGAAGTTGAGCTTATAGTCGTACTGGCCGTCCACGAAATGAGCGCTTATGTGGCTCAGTCTGAACCTTAGCCCGTATTCGGTGTTATCATCGTTAATTTTATAACCTGAATTTAATCCGAACAGGTAATCGATGGCCTCAACAGGAAAATGGAACTCGCTTTCGGCACGGAGCCGTGTAAAAGTGAAAAGATCTATACCGAATGAAAGAGTGGAGTTATTATTATTTAAATGGAGTATATCCTGCGACCTGCTGATATCCAGACGTATCCTCTTCCCTCCCATCTCAAATGCGAAGCCTGCCCTGGGTTCGATAAAGTTTGCGGTGAAGGGCTGCACATTAATATTATTCGGAAACCAGGTTAGTCGGTTCTGTGAAAAGGTAAGGGATGAACAAAGAAAAGATAGTATTATAAGGATAAACTTTTTCATATCATTGTCTCATAATCTCAAAAAATGAAAGTTGAAAAATTGAGAAAAAATACCTTATAACAAAATTCCGGGAGCATTCACCGGTCTTTTGCCCTCTGCTTTCTGAGCTTATGCCGGCTTAATAACGGAGTTATGAAGTAGCTGGAGGCCGAACAAAGGCCGAACAGAGGCCGAACAGAGGCCGGGTAAAGGCCGAATAAAAGATGATAGAAATCTGGAGTAATAAGGTTTGCTGTCCCCCTGTGTCATAAATTTGGACTGAAATTAGCAGGTTCTCAAAACCAATAAAACGTAAGAACAAAATCAGGCTCGTACCCCCCGGGGCCAAAATTTTTTCAAAGGCTATCCGGATCTTTACTTCCGGAAACTTTTATTTATTTTTTGCTTTACTAATTTATTAAATCCATATTTAAATTTCGATGATAAAGAAGCCAGAGCATAATAATTTGTAGGGAAGGCAAAAGAAGGTTCGAAATAGCAGTTAACCGTGCAGCCCTGGCAGTAATTGAACCTCCCCTCCATTTTCTGAAAGTCTTTAACCTTTTCGGATGCCCGGATCTCTTTGATGGGACGGTCAATTTTTATTCTTTCATGCTCAAAATGATAGCACGGCAGAATAATTTCATTGTAAGGAGAGATTACGATAACCCGTGATACAGCCTTGCAGCTGGGATTGCTGATATCATTCCCTCCGTTCCTGCGTAATTTCATAAATCCTTTATTCAGGTAGATATCAATTTTACCGTCAGTATATTCCTCAATAAAATCTATTGCCTCATCATTTAATCCCGGGTTTCCGAAATAAGAAAAAACAGGATTAACAAGCAGCACAAGGTTATTCTTCTTTGCTATTTCATGCATTCCGGGGAGTTTCTTATAGGTTTCATTCGTAACAGTAAAAAGAATATCGGGGTACTCGCCTAACGATTTTGCGATATCGATGCTTTCCATTACAAATTTATAGCAGTTTACTTTTCTGATGCTGTTATGTTCATCCTCGTCAGGAGAATCCAGAGAAAAGTGAAGAAGATTTATTTTTCCGGCAAGTTTATCGGCGAACTTTGGATAAAGCAGAGCATTCGTTGTTATGCTTGTCTGCATCTTAAACCGCTGCGCAGTCTCAGCCATCAGATGGATCTCTCTATGCAGAAGCGGTTCGCCTCCGGTAAGATCAATAAATTTTACTCCAAGAGAAGCCAGTTGTTCAACATTTGATCTGAAATCGCTCAGCTTAGCATAAGGAGTGTTTATGAAATTTTCGTGCGCGGCGAAATGGCAGAACGTACAATAGGCATTGCACTTGTATGTAACATAATAGTTGCAGAGCAGAAGCATTAATATTCTTTACCTTTCCAAACAACTTTCCTGCTGCCCAGTATAATTATCGGAAGCAGAACAACATAGATTATGAAATATATTTCAAACCAAAGAAAATATTTCATATGATCCTTTATCCCAAGCCTGTTGTGCACAGGAAATAAAACGAAAAGATCGATTGCCAGTTTAAATATTATAAAATATAATACCGCTGAGGAGAAAAAGAAAGGAGACAGCATCATGCACAGGTTTACAATGAGACCGAATGACATAATTATAAATCCCCTTACAGGTACTCCCAATCCACCTACCCCCCACCTTTTCTTCTGATGGTAAAGCTCATTAACACTCGTGCAGGGAAGCGAAGTAACCAGCGCATTCTTATCTAAGGGAAAAATAATTTTATACCTTCCCAGCCGGGCTATCGCCATCAGCAGGTTAAAATCCTCGGTAACACTGAAAGGGAGTTTCTCGTACCCGCCTGTGTCAAGATAGGCTTTTCGCCGGTACGACATATTATTGCCGATACAGGAAATAGGGTTATTAAGGTTTATGGTGCCTGACGCTACAATAAGCAGGTAAACAAAATCGAGGGCCTGCATCCCGCTGAAACCGTTGTAGGCGGTCTGGGTTGTAAATCCGTTTACAATTCCTACATCTTCCCCGTAATAAGAACATATTGTTTTAACCCAGAGAGGATCTACTTCGCAATCGGCATCTGTGGTAAGTATAACATCAGCGTTAGTAGTGCTGATGGCACTGTCGATTGCATTCGCCTTCCCCTTCAGGTTTTGCTTTTCGGGGTTGGCAGTAACTCTTTTGAAATTGGGCTTTCCTTTGATGAAATCGTCTACAATCTGCACGGTAGAATCCGTCGAGTGACCATCGGAAATGATAATTTCAAGCTTTCCTTCCGGATATTCAAGCATATAGAGGGCATTAAGGCACCTGGTGATGTTCTTTTCTTCATTCCTTACCGCTACAATTACCGCGGCCGATGGAAGTTCTTCATCTTTTATTTTAGGGAAATTCTTATTTATTCCGATAATAAAAAGAACAGACTGGATGAAGTAACCGCAAAGGAAAATAAGGAAGATTATCTCAAACATTCTGAAGGTGCTCCTATTTGAAACCCTTTTTGGGAGGATTCTTCAACGATATTTCTGATTGATTCAGCAATTATATCCTTACTTTTAAAACTGTCGTGCAGTACGACTATTGAATTTCTTTCAAGGTACTTATTAACCGCAAATTTAACAACATTAAGATCATTCCTGAAATCATAAGTAAGCAAAGACCACATTACATTTGTCAGGTTCATCTCCTTCATCATCGAAGGAGTGGAAAAATTGAACCTGCCATGCGGCGGCCGGAAATATAAAACATCTCCGTCAAAATCATGCTTTATTAAATTATTAAACCTTTCGATCTGATCTGCCGCATCAGCGTCACCTAATTTAGTAAGAGTTTTATGATTAAAAGTATGGTTGCACACCAAATGACCTTCCCTGATCAGATCAAGATAAAGTTCAGGGTGCCGCTTAACATTTTCACCCACACAAAAGAATGCGGCTTTAATACCATAGTGTGAAAGGATATCAAGTAATAAGGGAGTTGTGTCGGGAATTGGACCGTCATCAAAAGTCAGCAGAACCTTGTCCACCTTCGATTCCCACTGAAATGAAGAAAACATTTTTTTTATTACCAGCGGCGGGTTGTACCTGTACTTCATTTTCAAATAAGCGCTGTTTTGATATGCATATCTGCTAAAGACCTTAATCGAAGCTCTTTATAGATCATCCATTCATCCGGTAAGAATTCCTGCACCAAACTTTTCTTATTGTTCATATCTGCCCTGCGCCGTGGTATTTGTGCCTATCAGCTGCTCCTTCCAATCGTTAAAGTCATTTAATTAGATTATTATAATGTAAAATCCAGTTCAATAAAGGCTCCCTCCTTACTGGCACTATAGTGACCCGAACCCTCTATTCCTTTTAACTCCCCGATGCCTGAGCTATTAATTATTTTTAAAGATGAACTTGCCAAACCGTTTTCAAATGTTCCGCTGTCCTCCATTACAAAACTTCCCTCTTTTCCCTGCAATTTACCTTCAAATTTCATTAACCCTGTATAAACGGCTGTTGACTTATGCGGGTCGTTCGAGTCGAAGTATTTATAAAACATCAGATATTCTACAGACGCATTTCCCTCAATTTCTCCGTTAATTAAATATTCCACAGAAGCTTTCGTCATTTTCATTTCAGAGGATACCTTCTCATAATCATTTTCCTCCCAGTTTTTAACAGTGTATGATCCTTTTATTTTCATAATTAATTCTCCTGTATTTATGCTTTTTAATTTTTGTTTTTTCAAAAGAACGAATGTTCGTACATCATAGCTGGAGAAAATCTTTCTCTATAAGTATTTGTTCTGCTTTTTGGGAATCTTCAACAGTGAAGGCCGACCTCATCCATTTATCTTTATAATAAATAAAGAAAATCTTCTCTCTCTTCGATCGTGAAAAATCGAAAGGGAACCAGGTGCGTAAATCTCCTGTTCCTTGTATTCTCCATTTTCCGGTCAGCAGTGAAGCTGCTTTTATCTCTATTCTTTCAATATCTCTGAAATAAATCTGCTTCGGCGACATCGAAGGGAAATAATAATTCTTCAGAATGAGCGAATCTTCTCTGATCTCAACTAATTTATCCTCATACAATATCTCTGACTTTCCCGCCATCGTTAATTCTTCAGGAATTTGTCGGCTATAAGGTTAAGGTTTATACCGTGCTCCATGTAAGCCTTAAGACCGTCGAGGACGGTTGTGAAACCACCGGTTGATGCTTTGACAGCTTCCAGCAGTTCATCGCCGGTCTTATCGAAACCGCATTCTTTAACTGTTACAAATGTAGAATCATCATCCAGTGTCTGGAAGGTAAATTCTATAGTTCTGGGCGGATCCCCCCAATTGATAATAATCTTTTTATCTTTCAGAATTTCTACAGGAATTACCTCGGCCGAAGCCCCGTACATTTCCCACTCCCAGGTTACTTTTTTATTAACCTCAAGTTTCCCTGAACTTTTTGTAAACCAGAAATTTTTTGTTACTTCCGGATTTATGAAAGCCTCGAATACATCTGCGGACGGCTTTCTTATTATCATCTGCGCTTCCGCACATTTAGGATTTTTATCAGCCATAAAATATTCCTTCAGAATAAAGAATTCCAGGTCTTAGATCTGATCTTACTGATATCTCAATATAAGGGTTTTTATTTTTTTTAAAAAACATTTCGTCAGGTTTTGGCTGTCTCAGGAAATTTGAGATGCTCACTGCTTAGTTCAATTCCGCTCTTTACAAATAAATTGGATTTATGTCCCACGGTTTTATCATAAGGGTAACTTATCCTGTCGGGCGGGAAATAATAATAAATTCTGTCTATAGTTTCTGATTCAATAATTTTTGACAGTGCAGGAAGGACCTCAAAGGGCTTCCGGAAAATAATATCTCGTATGTGCATCTCATTCTTTTTTTCCTTCTTAATAATAAGCGCGTCCTGGTCGCTCAGATAATAAAGGGAATCTTTATAGCTGTTAAATATATGCCACATAGTTATGGCACCGTAGTTTTCAGCTCCGAAAATTTCAGAAATGGACTGCCTCTCCTTAATTAGAACCTGAAGCAGGTTATAATCATTAAAATTTCTAAGGTTTAATTTCCTCGCTGAAAATATTCCTGCCGGTATACCCGATTCAAGCTGAAAGACTTTTTCAGGGATAGGTTTGAATCCAAATTTCGGATAGAAATCCAGCACATTTTCATTTGAAAACAGAAAGAAAAGATCAACTTCAGATTCAAATTTTTTAAGAACGTAATCCATCAGAGCTCTGGATAACCCAAGTTTCCGGTATTCAGGAACTGTGCCTACAGCACCGATTTGAACTGCTTTATATTTTTCACCGCACACCAGCACATCCATTAAGCAGGCGGTAATATTTGATATTATTTTATCAGACTCCATAATGGAAAATGGCCGATAACTGTCATCCCAGAACCCCCTTTCCCACCATTCAAGGAATTTTGCGCCGGGAAATATCTGGAAGATAAAATTCAGGTAAGCATGAACCAGCTTACTTTGCCCTGCATCGATTTCAATTATTTTTTGATTCATCTGACGGCTAAGAAGTAATAGTTTGTGTGTTCTGAAATTAGAGTTAAAACAAACCAATTGCCATAGCTTACAGGTATGAGTTTTAATCAGCCTTTTATTACTCCTACCGGTCTTAGCTTTGCTACCTTCCTGGTTATGCCTTCTCTATGCATAACGTCCACTACCTGTAAAACATCTTTATAGGCGCCGGGCATTTCCTCAGCGATGGTTCTGTATCCTTTCGCCTGGATGACAACTCCTTTTTCCTTAAGTTCTTCAGTAAGGTTTCTGCCCTTGGCGGCTTTCATTGCTTTTGTACGACTAAGGTTCCTGCCCGCACCGTGGCAGGATGATCCGAATGTTTCTTCCATAGCTTTTTCGGTTCCTACGGCTACATATGAATACCTTCCCATATCGCCGGGAATTAAGACCGGCTGACCAATACTTCTATATCTATCCGGTATCATCTTACTCCCCGGGGGAAACGCTCTGGTAGCTCCCTTACGATGCACACAAACTCTTTTTTCTCTGCCGTTGATTACATGGGTTTCATACTTGGCGATGTTATGGCAGACATCATAAACCAGCCTGAAGCCGAGTTCAGAATCCGACATCTTAAACGTGTCCTTGAAACTCTTGCGGGCAAGGTGCATTATTACCTGCCGGTTGTTCCAGGCAAAATTTGCGGCCGACTGCATAGCGGCAAAATAATTTTCTCCTTCTGGTGAATTAAGAGGAGCACACGCAAGCTGACGGTCGGGCAGCTTAAAGTTAAACTTTGAACTTGCCTTAACAAGTGTTTTAAGGTTGTCGTCGCATACCTGATAGCCTAGTCCCCTTGATCCTGTATGAATAAGCAGCACCAGCTGTCCCTTGAAGAGACTCATCACAGATGCGGCATTCTCATCGTATACCTCTTCAACTACATCAACTTCAAGGAAGTGATTTCCCGAACCGAGCGTACCAACCTGGTCTGCTCCGCGTTCAAGGGCTCTTGAGGAAACCGCATCAGAGTCGGCATTTTTCAGCGTTCCGCTTTCTTCAGTATATTCTATATCGGATGAATCTCCAAGATCATTCTCAACAGCCCAGGCTGATCCTTTCATCAAGACTGATTTCATTTCTTTTGAAGATAACTTTTTGATAGCGCCTGAGGCGCCCACTCCTGTAGGAACGTTCCTGAACAGACTTGAGATAAGAGATTCGATTCGGTTCTTTACACCTTCATATTCCAGCGAAGTTACCGCCAGTCGTACCCCGCAGTTTATATCATATCCCACACCTCCCGGAGATATAACACCTTCTTCTGCGTCAGTGGCGGCAACTCCTCCTATTGGAAAACCGTAACCCCAGTGGATATCGGGCATAGCAAGACTATATTTCTGGATCCCCGGAAGGTGAGCTACGTTCATCACCTGCTTAACAGCGTCGTTATCCTGCAGGCTCTGTTCTATCATCTTTTGAGAAATATAAATTCTTCCGGGAACTCTCATCCCCTCTCTCGGCGGTATTTCCCAGAGATTTTCCCTTATCTTGTTAAGTTCGATGCCTCCTGCATGCATAATTTTTTCCTTCAAATATCAAAAACAATTAATGTTTTATATACATTATTCACCCGTTTAATGTCAAGCTGATGGAAAGTTACCGCCTTTATCTCTGCTTTTACTTCATCAGAAGAAGAGACAGGGGCGAACCCGATTACGCTTTTTAATAAGAACTGATCATCTTTCTGTTCGATATGAAGATCTCTTAATTCCGCAGGGAATAGTTTCTTATTTTCAAACAGGTAATTCAGTTCCTGGAGGAAGGAAACCAGGAGTTCCTCAACTGACTTTTCTGAAAAAGTTATCTCCATTATTTCAATACTTCTTTCTCCGGCAGGTGAATAAATACTGCTGTCTTTCCAGCCTGCAAGTGCGGCAATAAACAATTCGGTGTAAGAATTCCCTGAAACCTCGATCGCTATGTCTGCCGTATGGTCGATATATCTGTAATTAGCCGTCATTTTAAGTTCTCAACAAAATAATCGCTTATATAATACTATTTTTATTTGATTTCTTCAGTAATTAGTAAATTAGCAGTCACGTTTTTACCGGAATTCAAATGATAAAGAGACTTCAGGAACATCAGGTTGGACTGCTTGCCGTATTTATGGCAGCGCTTATGTGGAGCTCGGGAGGTTTATTTGTAAAGCTTGTTACCTTCAATGCTATGCAGATATCTTTCTTCCGGTGTGCAATTGCTGCGCTGGTGTTTGCCGTTCTTTTCAGGAAGAGGCTGCTGCAGGTAAATACACTCACCTTTGTGAATGCTTTCTTCTATGCGTCGGTGCTTACAGCTTATGTAATTGCCCTCAAACTAACCACTGCGGCTAACGCCATTTTTCTTCAGTCGACGGCACCTATTTATGTCCTTATCTTTGAACCGATAATCCTCAAGACCTCTTATAACCGTATAAATATTATAACTATTATCGTCTGCATAATCGGGATGTTCTTTTTCTTTATGGGAAAGATCTCTCCCGAACATTTTGAAGGAAATCTGGTGGCGCTTTTCTCAGGTTTGATGTTTGCGGCGCTCTTTTTAGGTTTAAGGAAGAATGACGATAAGTACCAGCTGAGTTCTATCTTTTACGGCAATGTGATAGTGGCTCTTATCTGCATTCCCTTTCTATCGGGTATAGAGAACGTAAACTTCAGCAACCTGTGGATGGTATCTTTCCTGGGTATATTCCAGATAGGTCTCGCCTACGCGGTATTCTCTTATGGGTTAAGAAGAGTTCAGGCCATAGAGGCTTCCATCATCTCCCTCGTCGAGCCGGTATTAAATCCTATCTGGGTATTTATCGGTTATGGTGAAGTACCTTCGTTTATGGCAATAGTTGGAGGAATAATTATTCTTTCAGCCATCACCCTGAGAACAGTACTGATGGAAACCCCGATGATGAAGGGCCGCTTCAGGATTTAACCGTCGCTCTATAACTAGACCTCTCAGCATATGGAATCAGGCAGGTATTTTTGCACTACATTACCGGAAAGGCTACATACGAAGGATTTGTTTTCTAGGGGGAAAGTCTTACAATTTCCCAGTGATCTTCCTTAAGGCGGTAGCTTATTCTGTCGTGGAGACGGCTTTCTCTCCCCTGCCAGAATTCAAACTCATCAGGGATCAGTCTGAACCCGCCCCAGAATGGCGGAAGCGGAATTATTCCATCTTTATATTTTTCAGCTGTCTCTCTGAACTTTTCTTCAAGGAACTCCCTGCCTGGAATAACGCTGCTCTGCCTGGAGGCCCACGCACCAATCTGGCTGTTGGTAGGACGCGAGTGGAAATATTCCTCCGATTCCTCCTCAGATACCTTCTCCACTTTACCTCTTATCCTTACCTGCCTTTCAAGCTCCAGCCAGAGGAAAAGTATCTCCGCGTTCGGATTAGCAGTCAGATCGCTTGCCTTATGGCTTTCGTAGTTGGTAAAAAAAACAAACCCGGACTCATCGTATTTTTTAAGCAGCACCGTCCTGACTGACGGAACGCCTTGTGCCGATGCGGTAGCCAGTATCATAGCGTTCGGCTCTTTTACGTCTGATTTCAGCAATTCATTAAACCATAGTGAAAATTGTGTGAACGGATCACGATCGACGATGTTTTCAGTTAATTCCTTCAATGAATAATTCCTCCTCAGGTTTGCGATATCGTTGTTTTTCATCATATCAGGCTGCAGGAAATCTTATTAGCCGAAATGAATTAAAAATATTTAGTAAATTGTATGTAGAAAATCCCATTGCTAGTATTACTTATAGTGACCCGCGGGTCATTATCTCAATTTATGATGTGGATTATTTCTTTTATAAATTTAATGAATATTTTATAAACCAAAGACGATTTTACACAAATGAAGTCCCAGGATCTAACAAAGGAACAAAAAGAAGAATTAGAGAAATTCGGCGCCAATACATGGTTTGTGGAGTACCTTCACGAACAGTATGAGCAAAATCCCTCACAGCTCCCCGATCAATGGCAGAAGTTTTTCGGCAAAGTTACCGGCAAAACTGATGATAACGGAAAAGCCGAAAGAAAAGAGAATGGCACCCTTTTTAATATGGGAGGTATTGAACTGCCCGTTCCGGGGGATGATGATGAAACACAGGTAATTGCGGGAAGTTCTGCCCGTATACTCGATAATATGAATTACAGTCTTACAGTTCCTGTTGCAACTTCACAGCGCACCATCCCTGTTAAGCTCCTCGAAGAAAACCGGAAGGTGCTTAACCAGTTCCTTAAAAAGAAAAACGCCGGAAGGGTTTCTTTTACACACCTTATAAGCTGGGCTATACTTAAGGCCGTTGAAGCTGTCCCTGCCCTGAATAATGCTTTCACCATTATTAATGGCAAACCAAATATTATTAAGAGGAAGAATGTTAATCTTGGACTTGCGATCGATCTGGAAAAAAAGGACGGTTCTCACTCCCTGATAGTTCCCAACATTAAAAATGCGAACCGGATGAACTTTAAGGAATTCTGGAATATATATGAAGACCTTGTCTCCCGTTCCCGTAAAGGACAGATAGATCCTTCTGAATTCCTTGGGACCACGATTACACTTACCAATCCTGGCACAATCGGAACCGCGGCCTCGGTTCCCAGGTTAATGGTAGGCCAGGGCGCTATCATCGCAACCGGGGCGATCCAGTATTCAGCTGAGTACCAGGCTATGTCGCCTTCTACTATTTCCGCTCTCGGTGTCAGCAAGGTGATGACACTTACCAGCACTTACGATCACAGGATTATACAGGGTGCCGAATCGGGTTTGTTCTTAAAAGAAATTAATGAACTGCTCCTCGGCAAGGAAAATTTTTACAATGAGATCTTTGAGGCGCTCGATATTGCCTATAAACCCTATGTATGGAAAGCTGATTACCAGCCCGGAATTTTCGATAATACGGCAAACACAGAAGAAATTGAGAAACAGGCAAAAGTTCTGCAGCTGATAAACCTTTACCGGGTAAGAGGACATCTGATCGCGAATCTTGATCCTCTGGGCTTCCAGACACCGTATCACCCTGAGCTTGATCCTGCTACTTATAATCTTACTATCTGGGATATGGACCGCTACTTTATTACCGGCGGCTTCAGCGGCCTGAAGACTGCTTCTCTCAGGCAGATACTGGAGATCCTCCAGAAAACATACTGTGAGAAGATCGGTGTTGAATATATGCATATTCAGAATCCTGAAGAAAAGATCTGGCTGCAGAGTAAAATGGAGCCAATTAAGAATATGCCCGACTTCAGCGCCGAAATTAAGAAACGCATACTTAATAAGCTTATCAACGCGGAAACGTTCGAGCATTTTATCCATACAAAGTTTATAGGTCATAAAAGATTCTCGCTTGAAGGATCGGAAACTCTGATACCTGTGCTTGATATGCTGCTCGATGAAGCAAGTCAGACTAACGTAATGGAAGTAGTTCTTGGTATGGCTCACCGCGGCAGGCTTAATGTGCTGGCAAATATCATAGGTAAATCTTATGAATCAATCTTATCGGAATTTGAGGATATTCAGGATCCTAACTCAATAGCCGGTTCAGGCGATGTTAAATATCATCTCGGCGCTACAGGCAAGTACAAAACTTACAGCGGTAAGATGATTACTGTTTCTGTTGCTTCCAATCCTAGTCACCTTGAATGGGTGAACCCTGTGGTGGAAGGTATAGTCCGCGCCAAACAGATGAGACTGGGTGATAGCAAAGCTCACCGGAAAGTTTTATCGGTATTGATCCATGGTGATGCTGCTTTCGCGGGACAGGGTATCGTTGCTGAAACACTTAACCTTTCGCAGCTGAGCGGCTACCGCACAGGCGGAACTGTCCATATAATTATAAATAACCAGATAGGCTTTACCACTACCCCTGAGGACGCCCGATCTTCGGTATATGCGTCCGACGTGGCAAAAATGATTCAGGCCCCTATATTTCACGTTAACGGCGATGATCCTGAAGCCTCACTCTGGGTTACAAGGCTTGCATTTGAATACAGGCAGATATTCAAGAAAGATGTGGTTATAGATCTTTTCGGATACAGAAGACACGGTCATAATGAAGGCGATGAACCTGGATTCACACAGCCTCTGCTTTATGACATAATAAAATCTCATCCTTCAGTAAAAGAGACGTATGAAAAGTTCCTTCTTAAAGGCCAGGTACTCCCTGAAGAAGAAATCAAACAGATGAATGATGATATTTATAATAAGTTAAGTGAAGCTTTCGATAAGATCAGGAAGAAAAGCATCAGCTTTAACACGGATGTTCCTCTGGCAGTTTCAAGAGAAAAGCTTGAATCGGTAAAACCGGGGGGGAGCACAGGCATTTCTGAGGAAATGCTCAGGACTATTGTAGATAAGACCACCTCCCTGCCTGAAGGGTTTGCGATTCATCCGAAGCTTAAAAAGTTTCTTGAAAAAAGGAAAGATCTTATTGATGGAAAATCGGAAGCAGAGTGGGCATTTGCCGAAACTCTGGCATTCGGAAGTCTGCTTCTGGAAGGAACGCCGGTACGGTTAAGCGGACAGGACAGCGTGAGAGGTACTTTCAGTCAAAGGCACCTTGCACTTACCGACATAAAAAGCGGCAATGAGTATATCCCCTTAAATCATCTTTCAAATAATCAGGCACAGCTTGAAGCGCTTGACAGTTTTCTATCGGAAGCAGCCGTAATGGGTTTTGAATACGGATACAGCACAGCCGATCCGCTGGCCCTTGTAATGTGGGAAGCACAGTTCGGCGATTTTGCAAACGGCGCCCAGGTTATAATCGATAACTTCATCGTAGCCTCTTATGAAAAATGGCAGCTTCCTAATAGTCTTGTTCTTCTTCTGCCCCATGGCTACGAAGGTCAGGGTCCCGAACATTCCAGCGCAAGGCTGGAAAGATTCCTTATTCTTTGTGCGGAAGATAATATGCAGGTTTGTTATCCTTCCACTCCCGCTCAGTACTTCCATTTATTAAGGCGGCAGATGAAAAATGCTGTTCAGAAACCGATGGTAGTAATGACACCTAAGAGTCTGCTCAGACTGCCCGAAGCAAAGTCTCCAGGGGAGGAATTTACAAAAGGAAGTTTCAGTGAGATAATCGATGACGCCTCCGTGGGTAATAAGAATGATATTAAAAAACTCCTGCTTACAAGCGGTAAAGTTTATTACGATCTCATAAAATATCCCACGGATAATAAGTTATCTGATACAGCGATTGTACGAGTAGAGCAGTTCTATCCTTACAAATCCGATCAGGTTAAAGAGGTATTAAGCTCTTATCCGAATGCGAAGAGTGTTGTATGGGTTCAGGAAGAGCCGAGAAATATGGGAGCGTGGAATTTCCTTTATCCTCGTCTGATTGAGGATCTTAGCGAGGGACAGAAACTTTCTTACAGCGGGCGTCCTGAAGGTGCCAGTCCTGCCGTAGGTTCCGCAAAAATCTCCCGGCAGCAGCAGAAAGATTTGATAGAGAACGCTTTTAAGTAGTATTCTGAAGCGATACCTGTTTTCAGCTTTAGGCAGGGAGAGGAAATACTAATATGAAGGAGGTTCCATTTTCGGATACGATGGACATATTGCCTTTATTCTGCTCAACCAGGCTCCTTATTATCTTTAATCCAAGCGAGCTGCCTGAAATCTTTTTTTCGTCAAATCCTTTGCCGTTATCGCTGACAACAACCACAATTTCATATTTTTCATTCTTACTTACATTAATTGATAATATCCCTTCTTCAACCGACGGGAAAGCATGCTTGAATGAATTAGTTATCAGCTCATTAAATATCAAACCAATATTTATCGCGAAGTTTACCGGAACCTTTACAGACTGCATAATTGTTTTAAAGTTAATCTTTTTGCTTGCGTCAGAATACATCTGCCTGAGCACGCTAAGAATATCCCGGAGATAAGATTTCAGATCCAGTGTAAGAACATTTTCATCAATGCTAAGCTTATTATGAAGCAGAGAAATTGAATTGAGTCTTGACAGGGTACTTTTCAGACTATCAAGAACTTCCCGGCTGTCAGTACTCGCTGCCTGAAGGTTCAGAAGACTGCTTACCATCTGGAGATTATTTTTTGTTCTATGCTGTATTTCGCGGATAAGAATTTTGTTCTCTTTTAAAGATTTCAGTAATTCCTCCTGAGTTCTTTTTATATCCGTTATATCAAGGTTTATACCTACCCAATGAGTAATATTTCCATCCTGATCTCGTACAGGTCTGCCCCTTGCCAGAACAACTTTCACTGATCCATCTGCGGATCTGAAATAGTGTTCTCTTTCCCAGTCTTTACCGGTTCTCACACATAATAGCCAGCTATCAAGTGTCTCCTCCCTGTATTCCGGCAGTAATTTATCGACCCAGCCGAACTCTCTGGCCTCCTCCAACGTCATACCGACCATATCAAGAAATGATTGACTGATATATTCAGCATTACCTTCCTCATCGGTACTCCAGACACCATAAGGGATCGACTCACCCATCGATCTGTACATAGTAATGGTTTGTTTCAGATCTCTTTCGGCATTTTTCTGTTTTCCTATATCATTGAAAAGGACCGCAACCAGACCATCATCAGGGTCTCCTATCCTTGAAGCAAATACGCTGTAATAATGGTTAAGTTTTTTTGCCTCATTCTCAAACCAGACCGGGATACCTGTAATCGCTACTTTTCCATAGATATCGAACCAGTAATCTTCGTGTCCTGGTTCAAGTTCACGCATTGTTTTCCCCTCAGCATCTACCAATCCGGTTTGTTTTTCAAAAGCTCTGTTTAGCTCTAAAAACCGGTAATCCACAGGCTTCCTGTTTTCATCAAAGATCATTTGAATAACGCAGAATCCCGCCTCCAGCGATTGGAGAAACGATTGATAATCTTCAGGTTTAATTTTTGTATGCATATTTGAAAGGAACGTCGTAAAACAATGAAAATAAATTTAACTGCGTTTTTAATACGCAGAATTTAATACTGGACTTTAAATATTTTTAATCTAACCCCAATAATGATATTCGTATTTGACATCCATCACTCAACTCTTTAAAAGAAAAAGCCTTAAAACGTTCTGTTTTAAGAGCAAAAGGCCCTGCTAGTTTTTATATAAAATAACTTAAGCAAAGTTACATCATTTGTTTAGACGATTACATCCTTCAAAAACGATGTGCGGGCTTGCAGTGGTTATGGCTTTAGCTGAAAATAAAGACTGGCGGGATGAATTCTGGAAATAAAAAACCCCACCGGGTATTATCCTGCAGGGTTCATATCGATCTATCTAACAAGACCTCTCTCCAGGATAAATATTGTAGGTAGACAAACAAAAAATAACTTACATTTATTGCAAGAGGTAACTAATAGTATTAAGAATTAACAGTCTCAACTTGCCTGCTTTTAACCGAAAGCCTGAATTCTTTAAATGTCTGCAGCATTAAATAAGGCCATATGAATAAAATATATAACCACTTGCTTATTATTAGCAAAGGAGTTCCGTCAAAAAAGGTTTCCAGATAACCCTCTTTTACATTTTGTATATAAGTGTTGATAATTGATGGTTGTGCGATTTTATAATAGTTGTTAGAACTTTGAACTTTCTTGAATAGCACTTCGTACACGTAAGTTGAAAATATATAGAAAATTAAATCTGCAATAATTCTACTAAGTAGTGGGAAAATAATTACTAGAAACAAAACGAGGAGATTTTTAGCAATAGATGGGTTATTCGACTTTTTCTTAGCTACTATGGTAAAGACAATCCATCCTAAAATTAATATAAAATATAAATAATACGTGGCGAAATATGTTATGGTACTACCCCAATTCACTAATCGATAATTATAAGGCGCTGAAAAGTTTACGAGGCATACCCTTCGGGGCCTTCATTCGCTTACATTGGAGTGATTACATAATCAGTAAATCAAAGTTTTTATAGGCTTACTTTACAACCCCGCTACCGCGGGGTTCAGCCCTCTCAGAGGTACAATTCCTTCAAAGGTAATTGTTGCGCCATCATTCGGTTGCACAACAGCCTCCCCTGAAATGGATTTAATTTTTACCACGCAAATACCGCTATAAATTTATGGCTGGTTTAATTGCCAGCCAGCCATTATTACTTACCGTAACAAAATCATTTTCTTAGCCTCACTATATCCTCCTGTGGAAATTTGGTAGAAATAAGCGCCTGAAGATACTTTTTCTCCAAAATTATTTCTGCCATCCCATATAACCCTATATTCTCCAGCTTTAGCGTGTTCTTCTCTGAACTCTTTTAACAACTTTCCCGATATATCAAATATCTTAACAGATACTGTTCCTGGTGTGACGGTTGAATATTGTATGTTGGTTGTAGGGTTGAAAGGATTAGGATAATTCTGTTTTAACTCAATTTGTGAGGGTTGCATTTCGTCAAATTTTTGTGTCGATGTAATTTGGACACCGGAAGAATATATATATGTTTCAAAATTTGCCCCTGATGTGAAAATAATCATTTCCAATTCACCATCTCCATCTATATCAATTAAGTCCTGGTATTCCAGATAGTTTTGCCCCTGTGGAAGAGTAAATTCAAAAAGCATATTGTTATTTACAACATCAAAAATAATTATGGCAGTTTCAGGGGTGTAGATTTTCATAACTAAATCACGGTTGCCATCGGAGTTATAATCTATGTGAGGAAAGACTGAATAAGTATTTGTAGTATTAGTCCAAATTATGTCAGAAACAGGTAGAGTATATTTAAGTGTATGTGTCGCTCCATCGTATACTTCAGTATGGTTTACAATATATTCGCATATGCCATCTCCATCCAAATCTATTATCGTATTGATTTGTGCCCCAATTGTATGCTCCAATGTGAATTGTTGACTGAAAGAAAGGTGGGTAAAGGTTAGTAAAAATAAAGTGAAAACGATCTTAATTCGCTGGTACATTTTTGCCTCCACAGATTATTATTGTAGTTAGTATTTCCGGCTAATTTAAAAATAGTATTAAAACGCTAGTATTCGGAATTGTATTAACATAAAGTCGAACTGTGTTGAGTGAATAAGGGATGGAGTGGCAGTGAAGGGTATCTTTGGTACAAGATGTTAGCGTAATCAAGGAAGGAATAAATATTAGAGCAATGATCTTTTTTATAACCGCTCCCATTTAATAATTCAGTTACGCGAATAGCGATTATTTCTTAGTAAGAAGTAAAACCCATTTTATTAAAAATTACTTTAATCTCCTCAGTATCACTTGATCAGATTTTTTGCGAAGTTGACTGTTACAGCAAATTTTTTACGAATTGCTACAAGCTCCGGCGCCATATTGACGTGGAAACTTGTTGGCCTTTGAGCGAAAATGGTTTTTCCATTGACTATACGTGCAGTGAGATTACCAAGCTTACCGCTTAACTCACCGAGTACAGAACCTTTTAGTCGCGCCATTTTTTTCTCCTTTCTTTAATTATTTTGAGATGGCGCTTCAATTGTATTAAATGATTCCAGGGATGTCACTGTCTATTTTGTACAGGTAGGCTGGTTACAGTGCTTTTAAAAGCCTGGTGGAGGTATCTTTTACTCTATATTTATCGGATAACTTTCTTTTTCCGGAAGAGAATATTATTAAGCGTTGAGTCGGATACGGCATATTTCTCCATTAGCAGCTGGATACATACCGGGGAGCAATTTAGTTTTCTAAGAGCTTTATAGTCATTCCGGATTTGTGCATTTCTTAATTCGGTTTCATTTATGAGGTCTAGTTCACGCAGTCTATGAAAGATTTTAGTCCCTATGATTTCAGCCAGGTTTATATCGTTATTCACAGCGGCCCTCTATTTTGTGGAACACAAGAAGCAGAATTAACCAGTATCCTTATCTGAATTCTTATTTTTCAACAGAACAAAGATCCTGATCAGGGTGAATATAAATGTCGCTATAAGCAGCAGCAGCTTGAAGATCTGTTCAAACAGATCAAACGTCGGCAGCTGCGCATACACTATCGTTCCCAGGTTAACTGCCGGGACAGACAAAACAGAAACTAACTTTCTCATTTTACTATCTTTTTTAGGAAGGAAGGTATTTGCGGAAAGTAAAAGAGGCAACTATCAGTCTTTAGCTAAATAATACTTTCTTTCGACATCATAAAATTTTGATTGATGGTTTTTAAGATTTAATATAAATTAGAATGAGAAATTAAGTTATCTGGGGCAATGTTTATACTCAGCTTCTATTAGGGACCTCAAAGTTACTAGATATATAATTTAACTATTCACCCATTACCAACGCGGCTAAAAATGGAATATGCAAAAATGATCTTGAATTATTTATCTGTGCTTATCTGGCCTTTTGTTGTACTACTTATATTCATACTTCTCAAAGAAAAAATTAAATAATTCATGGGCAATATACAGGAATTTGTATTTGGCAATGTTTCAGCTAAAATGAAACCTCCAGCCCGGCAAACTGAAGATAGCAAAAACGTTGGTCCTGAGATGTTAGAGGAATCTAAAGGTGGAAGTGGCCTAGATAATGTTCTTAGCATGTTTAACAAATCTACGATAGACGAACAAAACGAATTTATCACACAAGCTCTGAATTTAAATTCGATATCAGAAGTAGATGAAAAAGTAAAGATACTTAAAAAATATTCCATCCTACTAATTCTCGCGGTCAAATTTAACTGGCTATATACAAGAATATTCGGAAGCCAGATTAAGATTTTAATTTTCCTAAATTCAGTCAAAGATGCAGATATAAAAAGGATAAAGGACTTTTATATTGAAGCCCAGAATAAATTCCCGGAAACATATAAAACTTATTCTTTTGATGAATATTTAATGTTTCTAAAGAGTAATCAGCTGTTAACAGTAGCCGAAAATAATTTGGTTAGTATAACGGATTATGGAAAAGATTTTATATCATACATTGTAAATGGAAAGTTCAACCTAGATCTCCCGAATTAAATTGGATTTTAGTATGGATAAAAGCTTTGAATAATTGATTAAAAACGTTATTTCAGGCTTCTCACTCTGTTTCGTTTCATTCAGTCATTCCGCTGACGCTCCATTCCCTCATTTCACTCAACACAGTTCGGCTCTATGTCATAACATTTGGGCGTGTAAATGTAGCTGTTCGCTGTCGCTCACACCTACCATTTAGTACACCTAAACCGTTTTTGCCCCTTGAAATAAGATAATATAAGGCGGTGCCAACATTTTATTCTCAGATATCCATTATAGGTATTGCAGTCCTTACCTGGTAAAGGCAAAAAGATCTGCCACGGATATCGGCATCTCTTTTCACCTTTACTTATCTCAGTAAATCTGAATCATAAGAATTAAGGGGCAAAAAATATTTTTTTGCGGGGCGGTGTGCTCTGCTCTATCCATCAGAAAGGAGATAGTAATGGATTCGATAAAAGAACTACTGGAAGAATGCCAACGAAGGAACTGGGTTCCAAAGCATAAATGTCATTTCACGACGGGCGAGACGACCAAGGAAATCAACGGTAAATATGTTATAATCAAACTTGAATCTAAATGTTTGATTTGCGGTAAAGTATCAGATCAGCCCTACAGAAAGGGAAAATTGATGTACAAAAGAGGAAAAGGATTTTATAGGGTTAAATAATAACCTGCAGCTGCAGGTTAAAAGACAGGTAAAATATATCATATTTTATTTGACCTATAAGGAATCAATTATTAATTTTATATACACATGCTTTTCAAATTAACTAACCATATTAACCAATCATTTAATCTCTGGATGTATCCGGAATTAGTCGGTACAAAGTCGGTACAGTGTCGGTACACAGTCAGTGGGTTTAAAGTACAATCTTTAAAATCAAAAAGCCTCAAAACAATCTGTTTTAAGGCTTTTTTGGTGGGGGCTGAAGGATTCGAACCTACGACCCCCTGCTTGTAAGGCAGGTGCTCTAAACCAACTGAGCTAAGCCCCCGGTCAAAATTCAGGTTGCTAATATAGTATTTTCTGTTTGATAAAACAATAGTAAAAAAGTGCTTTACGGACTATAATCAAAGTATTTTTACATCTGAGATTTTGTAAAGAGTCAATATGTATCCGATGTAATCCAGTCCCTCTTCATATATTTGTGTAAGTTATTCGAGTCTCTAACCATGCAGATATCTTCTGCATCACTTGACTAGTGAATGGGTTTTATTACGTTTGTAAGTAAGTGATTACAATTTATTATAATTAAAGCCTTATGCCCCGGGAAACCACAGATATCAGACAGGAACAAATTAAAAGAGCTGCGCTTGAAATAATCGGTGAAGAAGGTCTCCATAACCTATCTACAAGGAAATTAGCAAAAAAGATTGGTTTAACCGAAGGAGCTATTTTTCGACATTTTGCTGTCAAGCGGGATATTTTAACAGCAATTATGGACGATGTTGCCAGGGATCTGATCAGCTCACTAAGAAATATCGTAATGTCGCCCGTGAACTCTAAAGAAAAGATGTTCAATTATCTTCATACAAATGTGAATTACCTTAAAGAAAACAGGGGAATAACTATTCTTCTGTTTTCCGAAGCGACTCATTTGGGCGATGAGGGACTGAAGGATAAACTGAACCAGATTCTTTCTCAACAAAAGCATCTAATAATTCAGATGGTAAAAGAGGGTATTTCCGAAGGCGTCTGGAATAATAAATTAAAACCACAGGATATTGCCACACTCTATATGGGAATACCCATTACATACAATATTGAATTCGTATTAAATAAAAATACGGTAAACGTTGATGATTTTTGTAAAAGAATGTTCAAATTGATTGTAAAAACACTTGAATAAAAAAATTTACAGGTAATAGTAAGTAAGCGCTTACTGATTTCAAATAATGAGGATGGTTAAATGAAGAGATATAAAATTTCTCTTGTAATTATTTTCTTGATGAGTGTTTATGCATATGCTCAGCAAAGTACAGATTTACTTAGCAAATGGGTCCATCCGGGGAATGAAGTAATCAAAGAAAACGGCTACGAAGGGGCACAAACCTGCACAATGTGTCACGAGGATGCTCTTGATGAAATTACTAATTCAGTTCACTGGAACTTGGCAACACCGGTAAGAAATGTTCAGGGGCTTCCGGACAGCTCAATGTGGGGAATGGTCAACCGTGAATGTGCCCTGGCAGGTTCTACAACTCTGGCAAACTGGACGGCCTCTACAAACGGTAAATTTAGTGTGCAATCCGCCGGGTGTGGTGCTTGTCATATTGGTTCGCTTTCCTCCCCTCCTCTGCCGGGAATGAGGGTTACAGATGTCGATAAAAATACTGTCGACTGTCTTGTCTGCCATGCTGAAAATTATGACTGGAGTAAGCGGGCAACTCTTGTTAAAGACAGTTCCGGAATCCATTGGGGAGAAGATACGTCTCTAAAATCCGCACTGTCCATAACAAAACAGCCGACTAACGAAGCATGCCTGAGGTGTCACGAGCATTCTTTCTCAGACGATTATAAAAGAGGAACACCCTTCACTGCTGAAAATGATGTACATGCTGCTGCGGGTCTTAGCTGCTTAACCTGTCATACCGCAGAGCATCATAAGATCGCAAAAGGTATGGATGAGTCGGATATGGTTGCGAATGATTTACCTGATGTACCTGTCACCTGTTCAAACTGCCACGGTACCACCCCGCATAAGGGAATGTATGCTGAGACACTGAACAGACACACGGACAGGATTGCCTGCCAGACATGTCATATTACCGAGACCAGTGGAATCGTTTACGAAAACTGGGGTCAGCCGGTTAAGGATAATGTTAATGGAGTGTACAGCGAACTCTCAAAGTTTGATGAAATTCCGGCTAATCCCGATTTATACGTTCCAACAGATGTAATAAAATCATCGCATCCTTCATATATATGGAGAGTTCCAAATACTATCGACCAGAAAAACGCTCAAAGCTGGATGGCTTTTCCTACATCCGACATAAAAACAGACGGTGCCAAAATATTTCCAGCCAGAGCACTGACACAGGTAATGCTTTTTGATAAAAAACTGAAAATGTGGCAGGCCCCCGGTATGTCATTTCTAAAAAAAGATCCTCAAATGGCTGAGTTTCCATTGCTTCTGGCTCCTAATAGAGAGGTATATAACAAAACCGGAGATATTAAACTGGCAATTGACGCAGGGATGAAACCTTATGAATCATTTGGATTGAAATGGAGCGGTGAGTGGATGTCCATGGAGGTACCTGGTAAGTCCTACATTTCTGTGAACCACGGTGTAAAAAAGACGGTTCTACTTTGCAGTTCATGTCATTCAACTAAAGGAGTGATGGAATTTGATGCTCTTGGATATACTGAACAGCAGGTAAAAGAACTTGAAAAAACAAAATAGCTAAATAAAAATCCCGTCTGCAGTCAGACGGGATTTTATTTAAACCCGGGATGAAAAAACTACTGGAGCGAGCGACGGGGTTCGAACCCGCGACATCCAGCTTGGGAAGCTGACACTCTACCAACTGAGTTACGCTCGCTTATTTTTCAAAATAGCTCTAATCGAAATTAATCACCCGCGGCGTCTTATTCAAGTATTTTGTTGATTCTGCAAATTTATCTATCGACCCAGAGCACGAAGCAAGATTTACTTCAGCAGTGCCATCTTTTTCGTTAATATTTTATCTCCGGCTTTAATTCTATAACAAAACACCCCGCTGCTCAGCTTACTTCCGTCAAACTTTACTTCATAAAAACCTTCACTTTGCGTTTTATTTACCAGGGTTGATACTTCCCTTCCGAGAATATCATAAACTTTTAGAGAAACAAATCCATACTCAGATACCTTGTATGTTATTTTAGTTTCCGGGTTAAACGGATTGGGATAATTTTGATAAAGCTGAAAATGATTTACAATTTCTTCGTTATTAACATCAAGTGCAGATTCATCTATTTTAGCCATAATAATACTTCTGCCGAACTGATCGGAACGTGTCCAAACCGGATAAATTTTCCCATCATAAGCAGATATATTCGTATAATCCCCTATAAACTCCTGGAACTGTGCTTCAAAAGGTGATTCGCTGATCAAATAATTTTCAAAAGTATCTCCCCCGTCTACAGACCGTGCAAGGTAAACCTCGGTCATTGTGCTTATCGTATTCCTTCTATCATAATAAACGATATAAATTATTCCTGTCACAGGGTCAATGCACATCCAGGGAAAGAATTGAGGCCTGCTGCTGCTGTCATTATTTACCTTCTTTATTTGACCCCATGTTTCACCCTTATCTGTGGATTTAATTAAGAATATATCGGGATTTAGAGTACCATTTCTTTGGTCTGCCCATATTACAAAAACGGTTCCCCGGTGAGTAGAATGACTGGTGTCGCATACTGTCTGAGGTAAACCATTACCATAAATTCCTTCAATATCATATCCCCAGCCCCAGCCTCCAACATGTTCGGTAACGAAAATATCATCCCCGAATGAGACTCCTCCATCAAATGACTTATCCAGTACTATTCCTTCCGGCCCGGCCCAGGAGACATAAATTTCTCCATCCGGTCCCACAGCAGGGACTGCACCCTCGGTGGTGCTGTCATCATCCATACAGTTTCCTTCGATATCGCTGATTTTTTGTGCCGTGCTCCAGCTTTCGCCGGCATCTGTTGAACGGGAAAACAATATTCTGCTTTTATAGGCTGTGTCTGGTTCAAAAAGTTTGTCGAATTCTGTCCAGGCAGCATAAATATTATTTTTATATAACTGACTAACAAGGTCAACCGCCAGCCAATCTTTGTCTTCGAATTTCGGTCTGTTCAATCCTGTATAAGTGCCGTCAGACCATGACAACCCGCCATCGGTTGATTTTTGAATCACTATCCGATCAGCCCACCTGCCCGAAAGCGGCGGCTCACCGGATAAATGACCGAAATATAAATGGCCATTTAGATCAAATGCTAAACTTGGATCTCCCCATACACCATATGAAGAATACATTTTACCTTCAGCCCAGGTAATTCCGCCGTCTGATGTTGAAAAGAAATAGGTATTATTAGCACCGACAACAATATTCAGAGGATTAAGAGGGTTTAGAGCTATACCAGGTTCATTACACCTGGTGAGGGTATCGCTATTAATCTGAATGTTTTGGAATTGTGCAAAACAAATTTCTGTTATAGCAACAGTCCATATTATGATGAGTAGAAAGGATGGGGTGTAAGGATTTAGGTAAAGTTTTGATGAACTTTTCATTTTCTTCTCCCCGGTAAATCGTCAAATTATCTATTTTAACCAGGCAGGGAATTCTTATTCAATTCATTAAACAATGTTCTTATCCGCAGTTGATTTAAATTCCTGCTGAATGAAATTTAATTTAATTTTCCATCACTGAAAAGGTATAAAGCAGAATTCGGTCTTGGTATTCCATTTATTATGAGTTTATAATTCTATAACTTTGGAATTAATAACAGGAGAAGTTAAGATGAAGGGAATTGAAAACGTAAGTTCTGCTGCTCTTAAGCCGATCGTAAAGGATTTGGAGTTAAAGGGAGTGGCCATCCTGATAGCTGCTTCTCTGGTCGTTCCTTTTTTAATACATCTGATCCCGCCGGTAAACGGTGTTCGGATGGGCGCGGTTCTGCTGCCGATGTTTTACGTTCCCCTTATTGCTGTAACATTTTATAAATTCCGAACCGCGCTGATTGTAACTGCATTCGGACCTTCACTGAATTATCTTTTAACAGGGAGCCCTGTAGCCGGCGCTGTCCCGCTTCTAACTTCTGAGGTTCTGTTATTTGTACTGATATTGACGGTGCTTCTGAAATATAACAGATTAAAACAAATCAGTGCGCTAATTTCAATTCTGCCTGCATTGGTAATACCTCCCCTGCTGATAGGTTTATTCAGCGGTCACGGCTACTCTCTGGAGCACTTATTGATTTCCCTGAGAAATGCGGTTCCGGGAATCATTGTTTTAATGCTCATGAACATCTTCCTGCCCCGCTTAAAGGAAAAACTTTAATGCAGGATGTTTCATTCATGGAGATTGCGCGAAGGATTACTGATTTACAACTTCCTGAATTTGACCTCGTAATCGGAATAGCAGAGGGAGGCCAGGTTCCTGCCGGTCTCGCTGCTTATAAACTTGGCAAAGAGTTGAAGGTAATGAGGATAAGTTATAGGGATATTGCGAATGCGCCTCTGTATGACCAGCCGAAGATTCTATCGGACATAAATGATGTTAAGGGTAAAAGGATACTTCTGGTAGACGACGTTTCTGTAAGCGGCAAAACTCTTGAAGCAGCAAAGAGGGCTTTGGCAGGGAATGAAGTTAAAACTCTCACCTTAAAGGGTAAAGCAGACTACGTTCTATTTCCCGAGATCAGGGAGTGTGTAAGGTGGCCCTGGAAAGTATATTCCGGGAACAGCGAGGTAAAGTAATTATGGGATAGAGGTTTCACAATCAGATCACCTCAGAACGGGAAGTCTTCCTTCAAATCAACTTTCTTATCAAGTTTTTCTTCTACGTTTATTTCCGCAGCCTGGTGAATGAGGTTTCCCTCAACGTATATGGCTTTGTATGGCTTGGTGGGACAAGCAAACTCGCAGGCGCCGCAGCCTACACAATACTGGTTTCTTACTTCCGGTATCTTCAGGTTGTTCTTGTAGGGCACCATATGTACAGCCTTGGTGGGACAGTGTTCTGAGCAGGCCCCGCAGGCAGTGCCTTCGGTTTCCACAATACAGTTCTCTTTTATAAAAGTGGTCTTCCCTACCTGGGTTATCTTCTTTTTTTCAACTGATAGAGGCCCGATGGCGCCAGCAGGACAAACCTCCCCGCAAACTGTACATTCAAAGTTGCAGAAACCGGTTTTGTAATCCATATACGGCTGGAGTATTCCAAGCACTCCGTATTCAAGAAAGGAAGGCTGCAGAACTTTTGTGGGACACGCCGATACGCATAGATGGCATGCAGTACAATTTTCCTTAAACTGAGATATATTTTCGGAACCAGGAGGACTTGATACTGATTTCCTTACCACAGGTTTTGTGCTTTCCTTTTTTGGAATGATCTTAACCTGCGAATACGCAATTCCTGTTAGCCCGACTAAATAGATCAGAGTTTTGGAGACAAAATCGCGCTTCGAGGCATCAACCTCCTGCAGCACAGGAAAATCTCCTCCGGAATTATGCTGATATATTATTGAATCAGAAGGACAAACATCCAGGCAGTTATAGCAGTCGACACACCGGTCGAAATCAATTGTCTTATTTTCATCGTCGATACATTCAGACTTACATACAAGCTTACAGGCCCCGCATCCTTCACATGAATCGTGATCAATTTTCAGTTTGAAAACCGACAACCTGGAAAACAATCCCAGCAGCGTTCCTACCGGACAAACAGTATTACAATACAGTCTGCCTCTGGTATAGGAGAGATACACAATTACCGCTAAAAATATAAGCGGGAGGAGCACCAGTGCATCGGGAAAGTTCGTTATTTCTATCGGGTAAAGAAGGTAGATGTTAAGCTTCTCAAGCGAAAATGCCAGCACGTTATTAACCCCGATGAAAAAAGGATTAAAGATACCTGTAAGAATACGTCCGAAGTTGCTGTAGGGATCAAGAAGATTTACCAGGAGAATAAATCCTGATAAAAATGATATTAGCGTTAAAGCCAATACTGAATATCTTAACCAGTTACTTTCCTTCCGATAGCTGTATTTCTTCCGGCCTTTTATTTTTCTTCTTAACCATGAAATGAGGTCTTGTAAAGTACCTATCGGGCAGACGCTCGAGCAGTAAACCCTGCCCCACAATATCACTGTAATCAGAACAATGATAAAGCCCGAGGCGATGAGTGCCGGAGATTTTAAGAAATTTATAACCGAAGGAACAAACTGAATGTATAAAATTGAATCGGAGAAAACGGGAGGTATCAGCTGAGCGATATCCAGGAAGACAACAGCAGTCAACATAAAGAACAGAACAGACACAGCTCTCCTGATCTTCGACAAAGAATCAGGTCTGAACCGTTTAAAATATTTTTTTGTAAATAGAGAGGCCATCTAGCCGCATCGTGCCTATGTTCATATCATTAGCGATTTTTATATATCCGATATCAGAAGGATCTTTTCCAAATAACTTCGCGGCGGCAGCATCCACAGCCACAATATCTGTAGAGACAAGAAGTGATTTCATGGTAAGAATATCGTCTTTTGAAACTCCCCTCGGTCCGTTTCTTCTCATAACGTTATAAGCGTCCACAATAGTCAGGTCAGGCTTCCTGAAAGCCGCAAAATCGGCAATGCACTGATTGAGGTCATTCTGATGCCAGTATCCCCGATCCCACACCACTCCCATCAGATTCTTCATACCTATAGTCAATTCAGTAGAACTATGGTGTTTAAGTATTGGAACATTTATGAAAACATCAGATTCAAGGATCAGCTCATGCACCTGTGCCTTTTTAAGTTTTTTACCCTGTTTAACCGTTACATCCTGGTAATATGATTCACTTTCACCCGAAACTACCTTCGCCTTAGCGTCTTTCGCCGCCCTTTCAATTCCGCTGTCGGCGTACGACTTCTTCCAGTTATCGCAGGTATGATCGAAAACGTAAACGCTTTTTGCTCCCGCGTCATAACAGTGCTTAATAATTCTATTGACGAGCAAAGGGTTTGTGTTTCCGGCTCTCTCAGGACCAACATCCCAGCCTATATTGGGCTTAACAACTACTGTTTGTCCCGGTTTCACAAAATTCCGTATGCCTCCCAATGCTTTAATCGCCTCATCGAACATAGCATCGGGTTCGCCGCCTTTTATTGCGGCCAGATGATATTTATTATCCTGAAACAGGGTTGAAGGGAATAAAGAAGATACATTCCCGAAAGAAACGGCAGCTCCGCCTAATAATCCTGCCTTAATTGTAGAACCTATAAAATCACGTCGTTTCATCAATCTCCCCGAAAAAGAATTACAACTAAAAATATTGTATTTATTTCTGATTATCAATAGAGAATCGTCATACTCCTCAATCCGGGATAGGATTAAGCTCCCTTGGTGCATTTTCTATCCCCCTTTCAGGGCACATTGAGAATTTTTAGATGTTGAAATGGTACATTTGGAAATAACCCGTAAACGGATTGCCCCTAATTTAATTATAGCTGAATTCCGGAGCCCAATGTTTTCCCGAAGTTTGTTAACTTTGGAGTTGTTATATTATTTCAATTATCAAAACTATTCCGGAAAATCTGAATATGAGACCTATTTACCTTCGTAAAGAAGCAAATGATATTACCAGAAAAATAATGCTGGATATGGCTTACCTGGCAAGTCATAAAAAGATACGTATGCCTAAAAGGCTGTTTGAGGATGGATTATATTTTTTCTATAAGAAGGATGAAACTGTCGACAAATACTTTTTAAGCAGGGATAAGATTAAAAAAGAAGATGAGAATCATTTTTTCTTTGACTTCCCTTTTAAGGACAGCCAGGTGGAAGGGATTGGGGAGTGAGGGCGGGAAGTCATAGGGCAGATGGGGTTAATTGTTTTCAGAAGAATTAATGTTTATTAGTTCATAGTCGGGGTGACCGCTTCTTACTCTCATGCTGTTAGTCTGAAATTCCGATGACCCGCCTTTTGGAAGATAACCTATCATTGCTGTTAACGTATCCAATCCCGACTGGTAAACTAATTCAACATTATTAAAATCTTCTTCACTTATATTAGTGATAGTGCCTTTTATAACAGCATATTTTGGAGGGGCTGTAATGGGACCGCTTATATCCATACCCGATGCCTGGGAGACAACTACCTGATCTTTAACCTTAAAGTTTTCTGCTTTGTGAGTATATAAGTATATACCGGCGCCAACCACAACAAAGAAAAGAAAAAATAAAAGTCTTTTCATATCCCGCACCTTTTTGTGGTTAATATAATAAGAAAATTTGATATTTAGACAAGATCACCCTTCAAAGAGTATTCTTATATTATTTTCTGCTGATCAGCCGCTGAAGCCGAATGTTTTTAATCTAACTTATTGTCTGACAGAAGTCAGTCGGTTAAAATCGGGGGCGATTTGCATCAATCCAACGGTAATACGCGTCAGGTCGACGGCAATTCGACTGAGATCCAATGATTAAACTATTCGTTCCAGGGGCATCAGATAGAGCCTTATCTCATCATCTTTCTTTGTTACCTGATCATTAAATTCCTGAACCTTTGCGATCAACTTATCGAGACTATCTTCCTCACGGAATGGAAGCAATCTTACCGAATCGTGACCCGGAAACGTTCTCGTCCCAAGATGAGGGGAAGCACCATGACTTTTCCCAAGCACGCTCTCCCATTTAATATAAGAATCGATATCAAGCTCTTCCAGTAGTGCCATTATTCTTTCGTCCAGCACATCATGGTAAGCTAAGAATGCTACTTTCATTTATTTCCCTCCGATGCAGGTAATTCGTTACTTCCCCTTTCCTTCTTTGAAGAAGATCTCCTGAAAATTTTATTAAAGATCTTAACCACAGAAAAATCGTCGAATATAGTATAAACAACGGGCACAATGAACAAGGTAAGCAGAGTTGAGGTGATAAGTCCTCCTATAACTGCCTGCCCCATCGGCGAACGGAATTCAGAACCCTCACCCAAAGAAAAAGCAACCGGGATCATTCCGAAGACCATGGCAAAAGTGGTCATAAGTATAGGTCTCAGCCTCGTCTGTCCTGCCTGCAGCGTCGCATCCCACCTCTCCATCCCCCTTCCACGCAGCACATTTATATAATCCACCAGAAGGATGCCGTTCTTAGTAACAAGACCCATCAGCATTATAATTCCAATCATAGACATAACCGACATGGAGCTTCCGAAAACAAGCAGTGCTATTACCGCTCCTATTATTGCCATCGGTAGAGAAAGCATGATTGAGAAAGGATATACTATACTCTCAAACTGAGATGCAAGTACCAGGTATACGAAGATAATGGCGAGTGCAAGAGATAAAAGAATATTGCCGAACGACTCGGCCTGCTGCTGTCCGCTGCCCACCAATTGTACATCATAACCAGGGGCAAAATCAATCTTATTGATTCTTTTTTGTGCGTCTCCAAGTACTTCTCCCAGCAGTCTGTTCGACAAGTTAGCATCTATCCTTATTTCACGCTGTCTGTCGTAACGGTTGATCTTGGAAGGACCTGTACCCTTATTAATAAAGGCAACTGCATCAAGAGGAACCAGAATGCTTCCGCCCATTTTGGTTTTATCTCTGCTTTTTAAGGTAAGATTAGACAAACCGCTGAGTGTATTGCGGTTAGATTCCTGAACTTTGACTCTAACATTATACCGTTCTCCCCCCTCATCGAATTTAGTGGCATCAACACCGTCAACCATAGCCCTGAGGGCGGTTGCGATCACCGTAGGATCTACCCCCAGCACCGCAGCTTTCTGCCGTTCTACCGTAACACGGACTTCAGGTTTGGAAGTCTCAAGCGAACTCTCAACATCAACTGCACCCGGTGTGGTCTTTACAATATGCTCAACTTTGTCAGCGTACTTTTTGAGCAGAGTAAGGTCTTCACCGCGTACGCTGAAGATCACCGGTTTCTGACCGCTGCCCGGCCCGTTTTGAATACCAAAGCTGATATTAGCTGAAGGGATGGCAATTTTATTACGGAGTTCATTGATAAAATCGAACACACTGTAATCCCGGTCAGTTTTGCTGACAAGCTTAACAAGAATATTACCTACATTCACAGGATCATTACCTGCACCGATAGTGGTCAATACGTTAACAACACCGGGCTGCTTCTCTACCACAGATTCAATTTGTTTAGCAATACTATTGGTTTTCTCCAGAGTACTTCCGGGAGCGGCATCGATGGTTATGGTAAATTCACCCTGATCCTGCCTGGGAAAGAACTCTGAACCAAGACTTCCCATCAGGAAAATACTGAAGATGAAGACAAGGATTGAGCCGATCACTATTATTACCCTGTGCCCCAGAGACCAGTTCAGGGCTGATCTGTATTTTCCGCTAAGCCATTCGAAAAAGTGATTAAAATAAAAAAGAGTTTTCTCAATTATGTTTCCATCACGGGAAAGGCTCTCATCCTCCCTTTTTAACCAGCGTGACGAAAGCATTGGGGTAAGACTAAACGCAACAAACAATGAGATTAGAACCGCGATAGTTACTGTCATACCGAATTCATAAAAGAAACGTCCTACTATACCGGGCATGAATGCTACAGGGACAAACACCGCAACCAGGGTGAGGGTTACAGCCATTACCGCAAGTCCTATCTCCTCTGTAGCCGCTTTTGCAGCTTCAATGGGCGATTCCCCTTCCGACATATGCCTGTATATATTTTCAATCACCACGATAGCGTCATCTATCAGAAGTCCTACTGCCAGAGATAAAGCCAGCAGAGACATAACGTTCAGGGTAAATCCCAGCGCCGCCATTAATATAAAGCTTCCGATTATAGATGTCGGCAGAGCGAAGGCGCTTATAATTGTAGCCCGAATATTAGCCAGGAAGAAGTAAATAACAATTACCGCCAGCAGAGCTCCATAAACAAGATCAAACAGCACATCATTTATTGAATTCTTTATAAACTCGCTGTTATCACGAGCTACTGTAATATGATAATCCTTAGGGATCTCTGTTCTAAGCTTAGCCAATTCTTTTTTAACGCTTTCGGCAACCTGCACAGTATTGCTGCCCGACTGCTTCCTGATATCGAGCCCTACTGCCTGAGTTCCATTAAGCCTGGTAATACTTGTTTTTTCTTCAGTTGTATCTGTTACTGAAGCGACATTGCTGAGGTATATATTCTGACCATTACGGGACGATACGATTACATTCTTGAACTCGTTTACCTTATCGAGTTTACCCATAGTTCTCAGGATATATTGTCTGTTCCCCTGTTTGATTGTTCCTCCGGGGATCTCCACATTTGCGCTCGCTACACTCTGCACCACATCATTTATCGAAAGGTCATATGCATGAAGCCTGTCGGCATCAACAGCAACAAGAATTTCCCTTTCAGCCCCGCCGACAAGTGTAACTGAGCCGACTCCCGAAATATTCTCAAGTCGTTTTTTTATAACGTCTTTGGTGAACATGGTAAGCTCTTTTTCTGTCCTGCTGCCTGACACCGTCAAGGTTAAGATGGGCTGACTGGAAGGATCATATCTCTGTATTACCGGTTCGTCAACATTATCGGGTAGCTGTGACCTTACGGCTGCCACCTTTTCCCGAACCTCCTGCGAGGCCACTTCACCTTTAACTTCAAGCTTAAACTGTATGGTAACTATCGATACTCCCTCCTGAGAAGTTGATGTAATATGATCAACCCCGGCAATAGGATTAACCGCATCCTCGATTATCTTGGTTACATCCGACTCAATCTGCTCAGGTCCTGCTCCGGGCAGTACTGTAGTAACTGTTACAACAGGGATATCAACATCGGGAAACTGATCTACATTAAGTTTTATAAAAGAAAATAATCCCAGCACCAGGATGGCAAGGATAATCATCGTTGTAAATACGGGTCTCTTTATCGATACATCTGCTAATTTCATTTAATGCCTGTCCTTCAAGCTCGTTTTTATTTTATAATTGAAACTGCTGTACTATCCGAGAGGTTGTTCATACCTGCAGTTACAACAGTATCGCCTTCTTTCAGTCCTTTTACTATCTCGGTAATGTTCTCATTTGTCAAACCGATTTTAACCTCAACCGGTATCGCTTTTTTATTGACGATCTTATAAATAGTATTTTTGTTATTCTCAAAAATCACGGCTGTGGTAGGAACGACCAGAACATTTTTCTGCGATGCGAGGGTGATGTCGACATTAACAAACATACCCGGCTTATACCAGTTATCTTTAGTATTCTTAAATTTCGCTTTAACCTGAAAAGACCTGGCCTCAGCTGAAGCAGATCTTGATATTTCGGATATCTTTCCGGTAACTGCGCGTTCCTTATTAAATTCCGAATAGATTTTCACCGAATCGTTCAGGTCAATTTTAGCTACTTCACCTTCAGTAACATAAAACTTAAGTATCATCTGACGGATGTCTGCAACAGTAGCAAGCTGCATACCTGGAGTCACCCAATCCCCGATATTAGCATTCATATCGGTTACCATACCGTTTATTGGTGATTCGAGGTCAACAGTGCTCTTTGAGGCATCGAAATTTGCTTTTGCCACCTCGTATGCCGTCTCGGCCTGGTCGAGCTGCTGCTGAGAAATTGCACCGTCCTTATATAAGGCCTTCATTCTTTCATAATTTTTATTTGCGTTTTCGTAATTAGCCTGAGCCTGAAGATAATTTGAAGTAGCACCGGAACGTTCGAGTTGAATAAGGATCTGTCCCTTCTTAACATAATTGTTAACCTGTGCCTTAATATCAATAATTCTTTCAGCAATCTTCGAAACGATTGAGGCCTGCTCGATGCCTTCAAGTGTTCCGGAATATGTTTTCTTTTCGGAAATAGTCTGCTTCTCAACCTGCGTCACTTCAACCGGAACAGCCTCCTCCACTGTGGCACTCTGTTCCTGCTTACTGCCGCAGCCCTGTATAAACAGCATCGCTATCACCGCAATTGATAAATATTCAATAATTATCTTAATCATCAGGAAATTTCTCCTTTGGTTTTTACTTTCATTTGGTAATTATTCCTAAAACCTTCTCCCATTCTGTTTTTGCAATAAGAAAATCATACACTGCTTTTTCGTAATTAATCCTTGTCTGAGTAAGAGAGTTCTGAGTGTCAAGAATTTCCAGCTGAGTACCCACTCCCTCCTTATATCTTGTCTGTGCTATCTCAAGAGCACGCTGCGCCTGTTGTATGCTCTTTTCCTGTGCCTGTATACGGTCCAAAGCCTCCTCCATCTTCAACTTCGACTGCATAAGACCTATTCTCAGGCCCGCTTCTGTTTTGTTTTTTGTAACCTCCAGGTTCTCAACATCAATTTTCGCCTGCTGAATTCTGGCGCTTCTTTTAAAGCCGTCGAAAAGAGTATAAGTAAGGGAGAGCCCAACAGTAATGGTATTTGCCCAGTTATAGTTGCTGAATTTGAAAGTATTGTCCTGAGTCTGCCAGTCGTAATTTCCGAAAGCGGATAAAGTTGGAAGATAAGCGGCCTGTTCTATATTTACATTCTCCTCAAGCATGAGTTTCTGAATTGACAACTGCTGAAGGGCAGGATTTTTATCCTTAAGGATCTCATTCGATCTTTCCATAAGATCAGGGGATACTTTTTCAACTTTAAATTCTCCTTCAACATCAATAGTTGTATTAAGGTCAAGTGCCAGGAGATTTTTCAGAGCATTCTTAGCCAGCCGCAGGTTATTTCTCGCTTCAATCAGCATAGGTTTAACATTAGCAAGCTGAACTTCCGCCCTGAGGTAGTCGTATTCTGAAGCGGCCCCCTGCTTATATAAAGCACCGGTATTTTCATAATTTGCCTGAGCAACTTTATACCCCTGTTCATTAACATCAACGAGCTTTTTAGCCAGCAGTACATTATAGAAGCTCTCCTTTACCTGAGCTATCACATCATCCTTTGTGGATTCATTGGAAAGGTCGGAATACTTAGAATACTTCTTCGCGATGCTTATGGCTGTACCCAGCCGGGGATCAAAGATAGTCTGTGAAAGTGTAACTCCCAGGTTATAACTATTCTTTGCGCCTATTGAAAATGTTAATGTATTTGGAGAAGGATTAAAAGGAGTATTCGGGGGAATAAAAAGCACAGGTGATTTCAGGTTGCGTGTATACTGTCCGCTGAAACTTAATTTGGGCCATGCGCCCGCATAAGCTTCGGTTATCTGTTCTTCGGCTTTATCAACACTCAAACGGGCAATTTGTATATCATAATTTTTATCCAGCGCCATTGAAACAGCTTTATCCATTGTTAGCACAAGGTCAACACTATCAGCCTGGGCAAATATGCTTGAAGCGCAAAATAGAACAACCGCAAAACTTAATGTTAGTATATTTTTCATTCCTTTTCCTGTAATGATCATTTCTTTGGTTTTTCCAGTCCCTTTATAATCAGGTTCAACAGGTTCATTTTTTTTCTTTTATTTTCGTTGAAATAATTCTGGTCATAATGCGACATCCTCTGCCTGTGATATTCCCAATGTTCAATAGAAGAGGACATATCAACCAGATCCTCTGAAAGCTGTTTGGAATCGTGCTCTATGAATTCATTACCGCCGATGCCTTCGTCGAGGATATCCTTTATTATGATTTTCTGCCGCCTGATAGAAACATCATAAAGCCTGGCAATCCGCTGCATTATTTCAGCCTGCATCGAAGTAACTAGCTGATAAGAATTGACTTTTTCTCTCCAGAAGTCTGAAGTTATCTGCACGTACTTCCTCAATTTCTCAGCGGCTGAATTTTCTTCTTTCAGATTTGCCAGCAGAGTATCGAAATATTCCTCAGCATCAATTTCAATTATCCCGCAAAAGATATCCTCTTTATTTGCAAAATAGTGGTAGAGTGAATTTTTCTTCATCCCGACCCGTTCACCGATATCGTCCATCGTGGCCTTGTTGAAGCCGTATCTGGCAAAAACAGCGCTAGCCGCTTTTAAAATCTGCTCTTTTTTATTCTCTTTTGAATCCAAAACGTGTTTTATCGAACTTTAGAAATAATGGTTCGAAAGTTAATAAATTTAACTTTCCTTCAAAATGCCTTTATATACCCGGTTGATTTGTGACAAAATTGAATAGATTTTTTAATAGACAGTTGATTTTGAGAATAATTTTACTTTTTCTTTCTCATTTATAATAATAAATGGTTATTCTTGTTAAAGTATTGTGCCAAATAAAGTTTATTCATCACTGGCATTTTTGTTGACTTTTTGAACTAGCTAATCCGGATGTTTTAGAGATTCACCCTTCATTATTATAAGGTTCAATGAAAGCCGATTTCAGCAGTAAGAATTCAGGTAGATTACTTTTTCAGAAAAATTTCTGGAATTACCTGACCAGATCGCGCTTCGGCATTTTCAAGAAGTTCCTCTTTTCATTTCTGTTAATATCAATAGCCCCTCTGCTTGTTTTCGGAATCTACACGCTTATGAACATAAGTTCAGTGAGGACAGATATTATTAAGCACGTCAGGACAGATATAGACCAGAAAACTGAAGAGACGATGGAAGTACAGGCTGTGCTCACAGCAAAGGCAGTAGAAAGGTTTCTGAGGCAGTGCGAGAATGATTTATCAATTCTGAAACAATCTGATTTAACCCCGAACGATTTCCTTCAATTCAGCAGACAGCATCAATCGGAAATATGGATAAGAGGAGGAACTAACGAGGAACCAGTTGAGATGCGTCAGCAAATACCGCTCTATAAAGAAATTTCCTTCATCGATGAGAACGGTCAGGAAAAAATCAAGATAAAGAATGGGCGTATTGTTAATCCTGAATTCCTTAAAAATGTAGAGAATCCCCGAAACACAACTTACCTGACCGAAGATTACTTCAACAAGACAAAAAAACTAACGGGGAATGATATTTATGTTTCACACCTGGCGGGATTTTATGTCAACAGGAAAGAGCAGTTAGGAAAAGCCGCATCTCCTGAAGACGCGGTAGAAGGAAAAAAATATGACGGAGTAATACGATTTTCAACTCCGGTTTATAAAGCAAATAAGTTTTCAGGAATACTGGAAATAGCCCTTGATCAGCAGCATCTTATGGAATTCACGCAGCATATTCTGCCTAATAATAAAACCTTTACTGTATTCCCCGTTTATTCATCCGGTGACTATGCTTTCATGTTTGATGACAGAGGCTGGATAATAACACATCCAAAACTGTGGGATATACCCGGAGTAGACAAGCACGGGAAATCCGTTCCCGCCTATACCAGCCATTCTTCTCAGGAAGATATAGCCCTGGGAAGGATTCCATTTAATCTCGACTCTGTCGGGTTTATAGATAAGTCATATCCCTTTGTAGCTTCAGAAGTGCGAAAAAAACATTCAGGCTCTGTTACAACTACAAATGCGGGCGGAATTAAAAAGATGATGTCTTATGCTCCGATTTTTTATGACAGAGGTGTTTATTCAAGTCACGGGATTTTCGGAGGTATAACCATAGGGTCCAATATTGAACGTTTTCACACCGCCTCTGATGAAATATCAGCAGAGATGGATGAAACTGTATTATTTTTCCGTGATAATATTGTCTGGATCATTTTCATAACCTTTGTGCTTTCAGCAATAATATCCTGGTTCCTCTCGCGGCATTTTACGAAGCCGTTACTCGCTATTACCGAAGGAGCAAAGACTCTGGCAGAGGGAAAATTTTCCAGACCAGTAGAGGTTAACCGGAGAGATGAGATAGGCTTTCTCGGTAGTTCATTCAATTATATGGCTGAGGAATTAAAAACAAAAAATCATGAGCTGATAAACTCCCTGAATGAATTGAAACAGTCAAAGAGTGAGGTTGAGATAAATGTACACGATCTCGAGTATCAGCTGAAAATTTTCAAAAGCATCCTGCGTATCAGCAACATCCTGGGCTCAACTTTTGATTTAGGACGTATACTCAAATATATACTTCATAACAGTGTTGAAAGATTCGGATTTGACCGGGCCATCCTATACCTTCTCGATGACACGGAAAAATTCCTTATCTGCAAGGAAGTCTACGGCTTTACCCCGGAAGAAGAGCATACTGCAAGGACATCAAAATACCACCTTGATCACTATGATTGTATTGAAACCAAAGTTGCAAAAACCGGCAATATTATATTCGTTGACAATATCAATAAATATATTGAGGCAACAGAGCTCGACAGGAAAATAAGAAAGATATCAGGAAGCAAATCCTTTGTGTTTGTTCCGCTTAGAGTCAGGGAAAAAATTATTGGTATTCTGGGAGCTGATAAGCTTAAGACTAAGACGAAGATCTCCGAGCTTGATGTAAGCTCGCTTCAGATCCTGGCAAACCAGGCATCACGGGTTATAGAAAGTACCAGGCTGATGAATGAAATTATAGTTCAGAAGAACTTCAATGACGATATTCTGAAGTTTATGCCTGACGGAGTAATTACTGTTGATCATAACGGAAATATCAGCAGTATAAATCCTGCCGCCCTGAACATTCTTCACGCAGATAATCAGCAGATAATAGGGAGAAAAGTCTGGGAATTATTTAACTCGAATCACTCATTGATAGAAGAAATCAGCAGATCGCTTTCTAATAAAGGAGTTTACAGGGGATACAACCAGGAAATCATCATAGAAGAGAAACCAAAGTACATTAACGTTACGGCTTCACGTATGAATAAGCCTTCCGGTGAGGAGAGCGGTACGGTGGTAATTGTTCAAGATACAACCGAAAAGAAACTGCTGGATGATCAGATTCAGAAAATGGACAGACTGGCATCACTCGGCAGGTTTGCCGCAGGTATTGCCCACGAAATCAGGAATCCTTTAACGGGTTTGTCATTATTCCTTGATGATCTTCACGACAAGATAAGCAATCAGCCGATGATTTCTAAAAACATCCAGATGGGACTGGCAGAGGTCGAACGGCTTGAATCATTCGTTAATGAACTGCTGGATTATTCTTCTCCTTCCAGGCAGGAGTCCTCACTGAGAAATATCAACTACCTTATCGAGGCAACTCTCCACTTTATTGATAAACAATGCCGAAATTCTAAAATTGTGGTGAGGACTGATTTATCACCCGACATCCCGGATATCTTCATCGACCAGGAAAAGATTAGACAGGCGCTGCTTAATATTTTATTAAACGCCATCCACGCAATGCCGGAAGGCGGAGAACTCCGAATAAGGACAGGGTACAAAAAAAGTAAACAAACCAGGTTCTTCAACCTCTCTGATCACGAAGGCATCAGACAGGGATGGGTAGAAATCAGTGTCTCTGATACGGGCCCCGGAATACCTGCAGCTATAATTGATAAAATATTTGACCCCTTCTTTACGAATAAGAAAGGAGGAACGGGACTAGGACTATCAATTACTCAGAATATTATTTCGGAACATAAGGGAAAAATTAAGGTCACTAATTCAAAGTATCGCGGTGCAGTTTTTACTATATTGCTGCCTGTTTCAACGGTCCCGAAAGAAGAATTATCAGTTAAGGAGATTTAGAATGAGTTCAAAGACCATCCTGATAGTCGATGATGAAAAATTTATAAGGCTCAGCCTTCAGCAGATACTCTCTGAAGAAGATTACAATATTATACTGAATGAATCGGGAAATGAAGCTCTTAAGACAATTAAAGAAGAAGAAATTGACCTTGTGCTTCTTGATTTGAATCTGCCTGATATGAGCGGGATTGATGTTCTACGTCAGATTAAAGCAATTCAGCCCCAGATATTAACAATAATAATGACCGGCTTTGCATCAGTTGAATCTGCTGTTGAAGCTATTAAACTCGGGGCCTATGATTATATCAAAAAACCATTTAAAGCCGATGCAATTAAACTGATAACAAAGCTCGCCCTGGAAACACAATCCCTCAAAAAAACTGTTTTAGAGTTGATTGAACAGAAGTCCCAGGGAAAGAGCATTGAGAGTATAGTTGGAGAATCAGCAGAAATAGCCAGCGTAAAAAATCAAATTGTAGAATATGCAAGGCACGATTCAGCTACAGTATTAATAACCGGGCAGAGCGGAACCGGGAAGGAGCTGGTAGCTTCGGCATTGCATCATCTCAGCAGCCGCCGTGATAAGGAATTCGTAGAGATAAACTGTGCCTCTATCCCTGAGAACCTTCTTGAAAGCGAGTTATTCGGCTATGAAAAAGGGGCGTTTACAGATGCGCGGAACAGCAAAGCCGGACTCCTGGAAAAAGCCGACGGGGGCACATTATTCCTTGACGAAATTGGTGAAATGAGTCCATTACTGCAGGCGAAACTGCTCAGGGTTATAGAAAATAAGAAATTTATGCGCCTTGGTTCAACGAAAGAACTAAGCTCAGACGTCCGCATCATAGCCGCCACAAATAAAAACCTTAAAGATGCTATAGCCAGTAAAAACTTCAGAGAGGACTTGTATTACCGTCTAAATGTGCTTCGTATTGAGATGCCTCCATTAAAATCCCGTGAAAAGGATATAGTTCTTCTCGCAAACTATTTTCTTGAGACCTTCGCTAAAAAATTCAACAAAAAAATTACCGGCTTTTCAGAAGAAGCAAATGCGCTTTTGATGAAATATGAATGGCCGGGGAACATACGTGAGTTGAAAAATATCATTGAACGAATCTGCATACTGCAGAAACAGCCTGTAGTTGAAGTTTTCCATCTGCCGGCGGAGCTGACTTCAGTTACAGCTAAGACAGGTACTCTGCTTAAAAATGAAAATCCTTTTGAATCCTCCTTTGAGGAAATTATCCGGGAAACCGAAATTGATCTCATTAAAAAAGCTTACGAGCTCAGCGGAAGCAATACCTCACAAACCGCTCGTCTACTGAAAATTCCACGTGAAACTCTGCGATATAAGCTGGAAAAGTATAATATAGGTAATGGTGAAAATTAGCCGGGACGTGGCGAACATTCACCATCAAAGTGACTCGATAACGTCCAATCCCATTATTATAAGGCGTATTCCCCCTCTTTAAGTCAGATTACATGGCATTTCGTTTGAACCTGCCTGGTATTCGAAGATAATTTCGAACTTGTTTAATATTCCAGGAGGAAACATGAAAAAATTATTTGTTCTGCTGTCTGTTTGCATGTTCATCGGGTTAACAGGCAGTACTTTGGCACAGATCAGCCTTTCGGGTGATTTGCAGGTCCGCGCTAGGGATGATATTAAAGACAACGGCGATTACGGCGGTTATACCGATGATCTTTATTATATGCTCCGCGCAGGACTGAATGTAAATGCTGAAATTGGAGACGGTTTTTTTGGAAAGATGAGACTCGAGCATTACAATTATGCCGGATATATTTATACGGCACAGAGCGGGCTTGATAACTACAGCAATGCTCCCATAATTCCGGGTTCAAATGATATTATTGCCCGTCCCACAGTCAACTTCACGCAGCTGTACCTTGGAGTTCACCGTACTCAGTGGGGAGTAGAAGCAGGAATTTATCCTATAAGCGGACTGGCCAATCCTATCCTCGATATTCACTATATGCCGAACGTGATGATAGATATTCCTTTCACCCTGTACCGTCTGAATACACTTGTAGGAATTTCAGGCTATGTTGCCGCAGGTCCAGGTAAGATAAATCTTTTTGTAAGCAACGATTATAACGGAAGCTATGCAGAAGATGTTAATGGAAATGACCTGATGAATAAAAATGATTCCTATACAATCGGTGCAGATTATGATTTCAATGTTTCCGGCTGGAACATTCAGCCCATCGGCATTATAAGCGTTGCTTCTGATTCAGTTCCCAAACCAGTATCATATGGAATAAACTTAGGTACACCTGATTTCTCAGGAGTTAAACTGGCAGTTGATGCTGCTGCTACTTCACAGACCGAATCAGGCACCGCAAATTATAATGGTTACCTTGTCAGGATCAAAGCTGAAGTGAAACCTGGATTTGGTTCTCTTCAGGCCTGGTTTGATCTGGCAAAAAGAACAGACAAGGATGTTCCGCTTTCGAATGAAACTACAGGAGATATTGATCATAATTATACCTATCTCTGGCTGCTCTATAACATCCCTATCATGAATTCAGGAACATGGTTCGCTTACAATGACACCGAGAATAAGAAGAATAACAGAAAAAGTTGACCAGGATTTTTACCCTAAGAAAGATTTCACAAGGTACAAAATCGAGCTACTCTTCTCTATGTCATTTAAATAAAAAAATTTAGGTGTAAATATGAAATTATTTAAACTATTATCCGGCTTTCTCGTAATGCTGCTGGCTATCGGGCTAAGCAGCTGCGGACAGAAAGAATCCGGTCCGATAAAAATAGGAGTGCTACTTCCACTTACCGGCTCACAGGCTAACTTCGGGGAGATGGAGAAAAATTCCTACGAAATGGTTAAAGAAAAAGTTAATGCCGACGGCGGTATCAAGGGCAGAACGCTCGAGTTCGTATATGAAGATGATACAGGAAAGCCTGACGTTGGAAGATCCGGGGCTGAAAAGCTGATCAACGTTAATAAAGTTCCCCTGATCACCGGCGGATACAGTTCCTCGGTAACCTTTGCAGCCTGTGCGGTTGCACAGCAGAACCGTGTTCCCTTCCTGGTATGTACAGGTTCAGTAGATAAAATAACCGAGCCCGATGCTTTCAATCTTACAACAAATGACGGTGATAAATTCTATGTCTATCGTGTAAATCCTCCTGTTTCCGAATATGCGTCAGGACTCGAAAGCATGCTAACAGAGGTTGTCCATCCTAAAAATGTTTATATACTCCACGAAAATACCGCGTTCGGTACAGGCGGAGCTGAAGCATTCAAGAATACCTGCGATAAACTGGGGATAAAGGTAATTGACGTTAAATCCTACTCAGCCGGAGCTGTTGATTTCAAACCTTTGCTTCAGAATGTTAAGAAAACAAATCCTGATATGGTCTATATGATTTCCTACGTTATGGATGCAGCTCTGCTTATGAAACAGGCACGTGAAATCAACTTTACACCAAAGCTCTTCATAGGTGCGGGAGCGGGTTATACAATGCCGGCATTCAAAGAAAACGCAGCAAATGCTGCCAACGGAGTTCTCTCTGCCACCCTATGGCATCAGTCGCTTCCAATCCCGGGCGCTTCAGAATATTATGATAATTATATCAAGAAATACGGCGGTGAAGGTCCTGATTATCACGGCGCTGAAGCTTATGCTGCCGGACAGGTTGTTGCCCAGATCCTGAATAGTACTGATGATTATTCATCGGAAGGATTGAAGAAAGCGCTTGACAACGTTGACATGAAGACCGTTTTCGGACCTGTTAAATTCTCTTCATACGACAGCAAGATACACCAGAATAAAATGGACACTTACGTTGTACAGTGGATTGACGGGAACCTGAAACTTGTATGGCCAAAGGATCTTGCCAATGCGCAGTTTGAATACCCTGTCAACTGGGATGTTGTCTGGAATAAGTAGTTGATTTCCGGTTATTTATGATAAATATAAGATAAAGGCAGAGGTATGGAGCTAATACTACAGTCACTCATATACGGACTCCTTATAGGCGGTTTATACGCGATAATTGGAATAGGGATGACACTCATAATGGGCGTGCTGAATATAATAAACCTTGCGCACGGACAGATTATGATGGTCGCAATGTATCTGACATGGGTGATGTGGCAGTTTGCCGGATTAGATCCATACCTCTCCATTTTTATAACTATCCCCGCGGTCTACTTTTTAGGTAAAGGCATCAGCAGGTTCCTGCTTTTCCCTCTTATTAAGAAAGAATCGATCCTGCCCGAAAATCAGGTTCTGATGACCGTTGGAATAGGAATGGTTCTGGTTGAACTGGCCCGTTCAGTTTTTTCCAGCGATTACCGTTCTGTAAGAACAAGCTACACTGACGAGGCATGGCACCTTGGTAATATATCTTTAAGTGTACCACTGGTAATCGCTTTCCTGATAGCAATTGTTTTAACAGCAGGACTTTTCATACTTCTGACAAAAACCGATTTGGGAAGATCTATCCGTGCAACCGCACAGGATAGGGATGCGGCAACCTTAATGGGAATAAGTGCTAAAAAGATAACAATCTTAACGTACGGGCTGGGCAGCGGATTGGTCGCCGCTGCAGGGACTCTCCTCCTTCCCGTATATTACCTTTTCCCGGATGTCGGTCCTATTTTTACTGTTAAAGCTTTTGTGATAACAATACTCGGCGGGCTTGGTTCACCTATCGGAGCTATAGCCGGAGGACTGGTACTCGGTATAGCAGAAACCTTCGGAGCTACCTATATAAGTATGGGTTACCGTGATGCTGTGGGTCTTGTAATTTTTCTCCTTGTGCTGGTATTTCTTCCCGGGGGTATAAAACAGTTAACCAAAATTTAGGTATGATGATGAAAGAGCAGTCAGCCAGGGCTTTCAGGATAACAAAGATTGAATGGATTATAATAGGAATCTCCCTGGTGCTTCCGGTAATATTCGGATTTTCACCCTACTTCCAGGGACTACTCATTTTTATACTGATGTGGGTAATCCTCGGGAGTTCGTGGAACCTTCTCGCCGGGTATACGGGACTTGTATCATTCGGTCACGCCGCATACTTCGGCATCGGGGCTTACGCCGCGGCTATCCCCTTTTTGCATTTCGGAATCTCTCCCTGGTGGGGGCTTCTCACCGGCGGAATCGCGGCTGTAATTCTTGGGTACCTGCTCGGGATAGTGGTATTCAGACTGAGGGGACCCTACTTTGCTTTAGGCACTCTGGCAACAGCAGAAATTTTAAGAATAATTTTCGGTGAAGAGGAATGGCTTACTAACGGACATACGGGAATACTTTATATGACAACCTGGGTAAGTAAATATCCATATTATTATGTAGGGCTTGCCCTGGCGCTGGGAGCTGTGTTCTCAGTTAAATATGTTATGAAAACCAAAGCCGGATTTTACTTTCTCTCTATACGGGAGGATGAGGATGCCGCAGAAGCACTCGGCATAAATACAAAGAAATACAAGAATGTAGCCACCGTTATATCAACGTTCTGGGCCGGAATGGCAGGAGCATTTTATATGATCTATATGGGATTTATCGATCCTGAAGTAGTCTTCGCGCTGCATAATATTTCGATCATAACTATACTTGTAGGTATTATAGGCGGAGTCGGAACTATCTGGGGTCCGGCGGTAGGAGCGGTGGTAATGGTGTTTATGCAGGAACTTTTCAGGTCATCCCTATTCGGACTTGCGCCCGACTGGGTATCGAGATTCCATTCGCTGGCTTTTGGACTGCTCGTAATTTTTGTAATTCTATACCTTGCGGGTGGAATAGTTGGTGATTGGAAACTAATTTCCCGCAAGTTTAAACCGGTACGAACTGAGGAAAAATAGATGAGCGCACTTACTGTAACAAATTTAACGAAGATCTTCGGTGGGTTAACGGCTGTAAATGATGTTTCTTTTGAAGTGGAAGAAGGAGAAATATTCGGGCTGATAGGACCGAACGGAAGTGGTAAAACCACCATCTTTAATATGATAAGCCAGTTTTATAATGTTACCTCGGGAAAGATATACTTTAAAGGACAGGATATAACCAAAAAGAAAACCTATGAAATAGCACGACTCGGGATAGGCAGAACTTTCCAGGTAGTTAAGCCCTTGAAAAGACTAACCGTAGAAGAAAATGTTATGGCTGCCGCATTCGCACGTGAATCAACATTTGCCGGCGCAAGAAAAGCTGCCAGGGAAGTGCTTGAATTCTGCAGGCTCGACAACATGGCCGATGTGAAAGCCGGGGGTCTTCCGATAGCCGGCAGAAAACGGCTGGAGATAGCAAGAGCGCTTGCTACAAGGCCTTTACTTCTGCTGCTCGATGAAACAGCCGCGGGCCTGAATCCATCGGAACTTGATGAAGCTATTGATATTATAAAAAATATAAGGACAGACCTGGGAATTACAGTTGTAATAGTTGAACACATAATGAAGGTAATAATGAGTATCAGCGATAGGATACATGCAATTGCCTACGGGGCTACCATAGCCCAGGGAACACCCCAGGAAGTTGCGAGTGATCCTACCGTTATTGAGGCCTATCTGGGTTCAGATTATGCGGGAGAAAACGGAAATGCTTAATGTTAAAAATCTGAATATGGGTTACGGCGATATGCAGGTGTTGTGGGATGTTTCATTTGAAGTGAAAGAAGGAGAGATTGTGGTGCTCGTTGGAGCAAACGGCGCAGGCAAATCTTCTACCTTAAAAACCATATCAGGACTACAGAGACCGAACTCAGGAAGCATAGAATTTAACGGGAAGACGCTCATCAGTACTTCTCCTGAAGAAATTATTAAAGAGGGTGTCGTTCACTGTCCTGAAGGACGTCGTTTATTCAATGAAATGACGGTAGAAGAAAACCTGTTTATGGGTTCTCTTCATGGGGAAGCAAAAAAAGAGAGAATGAACACCCTGGAGGAATGCTACACACTCTTCCCCAGATTAAAAGAGAGAAGAAAACAGCTGGCAGGGACGTTAAGCGGAGGCGAACAGCAGATGGCGGCAATCGCACGGGGGCTTATGTCGCTGCCCAAACTTCTAATGCTGGATGAACCCAGCCTGGGACTGGCACCGGTACTGGTACAGAATATATTTGAGATAATAAAAGATATTAATAAAAAAGGAATGACCATTCTGCTTGTTGAGCAGAACGTTCAGATGACTTTGAAATTCTGTAACCGGGCATATGTACTTGAGAACGGCAAGATCTCAATCAGCGGAACCGGCAGCGAGCTGCTCAACAACGAGCATGTTAAATCAGCTTATTTAGGTATTTAAATTTTAAGGAGATAAAATGTTAGTCCGTAAATGGATGTCGAAAAACCCGATCGTAATAGACGAAGGGGCGTCATTATCAGAGGCAATAAATCTTCTTAAACAGCATAAGATAAGGCGTCTGCCCGTGCTTAAGAAAGGTAAGCTGGTGGGGATAATATCAGACAGGGATCTGAAAGAAGCCTCCCCTTCCAGGGTGACATCACTTGACATATGGGAACTGCACTACCTGATGTCGAAGATAAAAGTGAAGACCATAATGACTAAAAATCCTGTTACAGTTGCTCCCGGCACCACTCTCGAAAGAGCGGCCATACTGATGTTCGATAACAAGATAGGGGGACTTCCCGTAATAGACGATGACGGAAGCTTAGCAGGAATTTTAACCGAGCAGGACGTATTCAAAGCGCTAATAAACATAACCGGGGCAAGGCTGGCCGCAAACAGAATTTCGATTACCATCCCTGATGTGCCGGGTTCCATAAAAGATGTAATGGACATAATGAGAAAACATAACTTCAAGTATAACAGCATCCTCACAACTCTTGAAGGAGTTAAGAAGGGCTACCGGGAAGTACTTATAAGATTCCAGGCAGAAGAGGATGAGCTTGAAAAGATACTGACTGATCTGAAGGCTAAATATGATTCTGTTGAGTTAACCGTCGACTAGAGTATCTGATCTTTTTGATTATTTAAGGGGTAGTAATAACCATGCTGCAGGCATTTATATTCCGGAAGATAACACCCGGTAAAAATTCATAAATCACCCCATCCGCATCTACTCTTAATTTTTATTCTCCTCTTTGTGACTGCTATAAAGCACCTTTCCATTTATTTTTATTATAATAAAGATCCAAAACCCACTTACCAAACACAAAGGAGAAAAATATGGCAGAAGGAAGTGAAAACTATCATGAACCCGTAAACGAATTATCTGACAGGACCAGGGATATCCACCGGGCAATTGTTACACTAATAGAAGAGCTTCAGGCTATTGACTGGTACCAGCAGAGGATGGATGCATGCAAAGATGAAAATCTTAAAAAGATTTTCAGGCACAACATGAATGAAGAAAAAGAACATGCTTCTATGTCGCTCGAATGGATAAGAAGGCAGGATACTCGTTTATCGAAAAAGCTATCGAATTACCTTTTCACTGAAAAACCAATTGTAGCAGAAGAAGAAGACGACTAGTTGAAAGATACCTGCAGTAAAAACTAAGGAAGAGGTGAGCAGAAATAAGTAGAGACAGGCCATTGACCTGTCTCTGAATTTCTAACCAGGCAGTTTACCAGCCTCGTCTGCCGCCGCCGCTTCCGCCGCCGCGATTTCCGCCTGCACCACCGCCGCCTCTGTGACCGCCACGTCCGCCGCCGCCGCCGCCTCTTCGGTTGTTATCGGTACGAGGGCGAGCCTCATTAACAGTTATTTTCTTACCTTTCAAATCTTTAGTATTCAGCTCACTGATAGCCTTCTGAGCTTCTGCCTGTCCCGGCATTTCAACGAATCCGAAACCTTTAGATTCACCAGAAAACATATCTTTAATAACTTTAACGCTTCTTACTGTGCCGTACTCTGAAAATAACCCCTGGAGATCATCATCGGTAACTTCCTTTGATAGATTGCCCACGAAAATGTTCATGTAAGTGTTCCTTTATTTTATTTATTATGTATTATTATCTACTAAATAGCTAATTACCGATGCAGTAGACAATGTGTTTTAATTCATCTTATACTAAGACTGCTAAATAATGAAGGGAAGATTTATATTCGTCTCTATCAAATAGAAGCGCCCGAAATTTCAATAATTTGAAGCAATCATTAGATTGGTACGATTAAGGTACTTGTAGTTTAATTATAGTGTAATATATTGACAAAAAAATCCAGATCAAAATGAAAAAATTTTGCTGAGGACTACGACACCCTTCCTTTTCCGGAAGCTAATTTACCCGTTTCATATATCTACGACAGGTTCACCGTGTTTGTGAACCCATAGATGACCTTCCCTCATCATTCCTTTAAGCGAAGATTCGAACCATACGGCGTGGATTTCTTCATACACCTCAGGAATATCGTGATGGTCGCCTATTTTAGTAGCCAGGCAATAACCGGGTTTAAGCTCATACTCCTTACCTTCTGAGACTGCACGGCCCGACCCTTTAAAAATAACCCAGTATTCGTCACAGTCGTGATAGTGATTATCGAAATCTGTTTTCCTCGGGTAGTCAGTGGGGTCGCCTTCATTTTTAGGATCATCGCTGTTATCGAGGGTGAAAATACCATGGGTACCCGTAAGTCCTTCCCAGTGTCCACCTATAACAATTACAACACATTCTGTTTCGGCTTTAACCTTAATAGTAGAGTTACGCGATTCAATTTTAAAGGTATGCCCACGCTGGGCGAATGATATTTTACGGTTTATGATCATCTTACAGATGCCGTCGCCGATAAAATACATCTCCCGGTCTGATGTAGAGATGAAACTCCTGATCTCACCTTCCTTAAGATAAATGACGTCTATAAAATCAAGATCGCTCCAGGAAGGCATCATATCTTCAGAACATTTAAGTAAAGGCATAATTCTGATTATCCTGAATTCTTTTTGAATGATTATTAAGAGTACTTATAAGAACCGAAGTTAGAATTTGAGGTCAGCGTTGAAAAATTCTCCTTAGTTCTTTCCTCCTATGATTCCTTTATAATTAAATAATTTAATTATATATGCATAAAAGATAATCAATCTTCACTTTTATGCAAATTATTTCTTTAACCCTTCCTGCCGGCTAAAATTAATAATTTTTTAGAAAGAAAACATATCACAAAACAAAATATTTGTTCCGGTTATCTTTAAATCTTAAAGATTATTTAATCAGTATGGGAAAAGGAAACTCTTAATACTCTTGAATTTATCTAAAAAACTAGATTCGATTGGATATAACCGTGCCATTCTTGCCCTTTCAGTGGCAAGGATGGCTGACGCTATTGGAAACAGTATCCTTTTTATACTAATCCCCCTTTATGTTGCTAAAATTCCCGAAGAATTTGTTCACTTCCCCACCCCGGTCCTTGTAGGTATACTCATCTCGGTCTTTGGTTTTGTGACTTCGATTTTCCAGCCGGTGATGGGGGCCTTAACAGACAGGCTGGGTAGAAGAAAAATTTTAATACAGGCTGGACTTGCGATTATAGGCGTCTGTATTATTCTTTTCATATTTGCCACGCATTATTATCATCTGCTTATTTTAAGGATAATACAGGGAGCAGCGGTAGCCTTAACCATTCCCCCCTCGCTGGCACTTATGACTTCGATAACGAAGAAAGAAACCAGAGGCGGATCAATGGGTATCTACAGCACATTCCGTATAGTAGGGTTTAGTCTTGGACCAGTTGCCGGAGGATTCCTGGAAAAAAATTACGGATTCAACGCGGCGTTCTATGCCGGCGCAGGATTTATACTGGCCGCTATAATCCTTGTCCATTTCTGGGTAGAAGAGGTAAGAGGAGAAGTTCCCGATTCCAAAAAACGCGGTTTTAAGATAATAGACACTGATCTTCTAAGCGCAGGTATCGTCACTACTTCCCTGGCAACATTCCTTATGGCTTCCGCTTTTTCCATGGTTACCACTTTAGAAAACCAGTTCAATGCAAAGCTTGATATTACAGCAGTAGGCTTCGGATTTGCATTCAGCACAGTAATGATCGGACGGCTTATTTTCCAGGTCCCTCTGGGACATTATTCCGATAAAATCGGACGTCGTCCGCTTATAATAGCAGGTTTAATATTAATGGGCATATCCACAGGTCTGCTTGGAGTGGTAAACACTTATCTTGAGTTGATCATCGTAAGGCTGGCCCAGGGCATAGCGGCAGCAGGAATTGCAGCACCCGCTTTCGCTGTTGCAGCCGATCTTTCCAAAAAGGGAGGTGAAGGAAGGCAGATGAGTATTGTAACAATGGGATTCGGTTTCGGGATCGCGTTCGGACCTTTGATATCAGGTCTGCTTGCGAATTTCTTTTTTGAACTTCCCTTCCTTGTGATAGGAATTATTACTTTAACAGGCTCGTGGATTGTTTACAAATATCTTCCGGAAACGGTGAAAGGGATCGGCACGCAGCGCTAAACGCATAAACTGATCAAGCGATGAGTTCTCTCCGGGCTCACACAGCGCTTTAATATATACTTACTCTAAACCTTGCCTGGCTTGTTATAACCTTTTTCACCGAATGGCTGAAGCTTCTCTATCCACATTTCCTCGAGCACTTTAAGGTCTTCGGTATAATTATAAGCCGGATCCTCTTTCGGTTCCAGTTCGTCAAGAATCTCAAAACTAAAATTTTCCTCGCCGTATTTCTGAAAATCAGCCACAAGTTCCTTATTGCTTTCGGTACCTCCGTATTTTATTCCGAACTTAAACCTGTTAATCCTTCCGGGCAGATTGGTACTGCTTCCGATAAGAATCTTATTATTTACAAGATTCTTAACGATATAAACACCCATCGGAGGGAGAGTTTGTTTATAGTTCTTCTTTGCTTCTGATCTATCCGGCATTTTTAAATCCATCCGTAATTATTTTAGTTGAATATAAATTGAGGCCGTCGTAAAAACGGCCTCATAATACATTATACAACTGCTTACATACTAACCTGGTTTCCGTCAGCGTCCAGCAGCACCGGATCTCCGAGTCCAAGTTCCTTTAACTGTTCAAGCTGAGTAGCCGCGTCACCAACGATCACGTAAATCATCTTATCCTGGTTAAGATACTTCTGAGCTAGTGCCTTAATTTTATCCTGCGTCATATTTTTCACTACTTCCTCTTCATTCTTCACATAGTCGAATGGAAGATTATATTCCGCGATATCGTTAAGCATTCCAAGCAGAGCGCCGAGAGTTTCAAATCTCCGGGCATTAGATTTTATAAGAGCATCCTTTGTAAACGAAAGATCATCAGGGCTGATACCCTCACGATATTTCGCTATTTCATCCTTAAATATTTTAACTGATTCATAAGTCGCATTTGACTGCACAGCAGAAGATGCCTGAAAAGTACCCGGATAATTTGTGCCGTCCATGCTTGTCCTTGCGCCATAAGTAAAACCCTTCTCTTCACGAAGGATCATATTGACGATACTATTGAAACTACCGCCGAGTTTATAGTTCATTACCGTGGCAGCATAGTAATCAGGATCGGTATATCGCAGCGACAATTTCCCTATCCTTATTTCAGACTGTTTTGCGCCCGGTACATCTACAAAATAAACTACAGGCTTTGATGTTTCTTCCGGAATTTTTATATCCGGTACCGGAACATCCTTTTTCTCCCAATTCTCAGTCAAAGATGAAAATTCAGAAACCGCTTCATCTTTAGAGATATCTCCCACGATGGTAATATACGAGTCTGAAGGTGAGAAATTTTTATCATAATAAGCCTTCAGATCGTCCAGTGTAATGGCTGATACGGTTTCTGACGTTCCCAGAGTTGGATTGCCCAGGGGATTATCATTACCGTAGATTAGTTTATCAAATACATTTCGGGCTATCCTTGAAGGATTTGAAGAATTCCTGTTAATTGTTTCGAGAGTTTCCTGTTTTATACGGTCAAATTCTTTCGCGTCCCAGCGGGGCTCCAGGAGAATTTCTTCAGCCAGCTTATAAACATCATCGAATTTTGACGCAAGCGTGTTTACACGCATTACAATCCCCTCTTTAGTTGTATACATTCTTATATCGGCACCAAGTTTTTCTATAGCCTCCTCAAGCTCCTGGGGAGTTTTGTTCTTCGTCCCTTCCATCATCAGATCTGAAACGAGATTGGCAGTACCGATTTTAGCCGGACTATCAAGAAGCGCTCCGCCCTTAAGAGTAAGTGAAAATTGAATAAGCGGAAGTTCCTTCTGTTCGATACCGTATATAGCCAACCCCTTACCGGGCTCACTTTTCCAAACTTCAGGAATTTTAACCTCGGGATCAGGACCCGGTGCAGGCTCAATATTTCTATCGAAACTGCCGGGGATCTCTTTTACCAGCTGAACATCGGCAGTCCTGGCTTTTTCTTTTTCCTCTTTCGGAACAATCTTCTCTTCGGGAATGACAAACAGCTCAGAGTTTTTAGCAACCTGAGCAGTCCTGCCTTTAGGTACAAAACTAGTAAGTATATAATTCTTTCCTTTTATGTACTTATTATAGACCCTCCAGACATCCTCACTGGTAACATTAAGACTATTTTGAAGGTCATCATTTATGAAATCGGGTGATCCCGCATATTCATTATAGCTGGCCAGCTGAAATGACTTTCCGAGTATGCTTGAAATTGAATTATAAAAATTCGTTTCTGTTTTAGCTTTAATCCTGGAAAGATCATCGTCCGTAAATCCCTCTTTCTCCAATCTTCCAAAAGCTTCAAATATTGCATCTTCAACGTCAGAAAGATTCTTATCAGGGAAAGATCTTACGCGCAGATTAAAAGTACCCGCAATTTCCTGACTCGACTGATATGCTTCAGCGGAAGGAGCCAGTTTCTTTTCTTCAACCACAACTTTATACAAAGGAGCTTTCTTCCCGTCTGCAAGAAGGCTGCTGAGTATATCAAGAGCGTAAGAGTCCTTTGTATACTGCTCAACCGTCGGGAATACCATTCTCAATTCGGGCGATTTAGCAAAATTATCTTCAAAGTAAGCTCTTTTTGTTTCATCAAGAGTTACCGGCATAGGCACGGGATCAGCAGATGGAGAAGATGATTTAATTTCCCCGAAATATTTCTCTACAAGTTTTTTAGTCTGGTCTGTATCGAAATCACCCGCAATTACAAGTGTCGCATTATTAGGTACATACCACTTAGTATAAAAATCTCTTACATCCTGGACAGTAGCGTTCTGAAGGTCCTCCATAGAACCAATTACCTGCCAGTTATAAGGATGATTTTCAGGATACAGAAGCTTATTTATAATATAGTCAGTATTTCCATAGGGCTGATTATCAACCCTTTGTCTTTTTTCATTCTGAACAACTTCCTGCTGATTTTCGAATGCTTCCTGTGTAACTGTTGGAAGCAGCCATCCCATCCTGTCGGATTCAAGCCAGAGCACCATCTCAAGATAGTTTTTCGGCATAACCTCGAAGTAGACCGTTCCATCAGTCCAGGTTCCTCCGTTTAATGAACCGCCGTTACCCTGAATTTTTTTGAAGAACTGATCCTGTCCTACATGCTGAGATTCCTGGAACATCATATGCTCGAAGAGATGAGCGAAACCGGTTCTTCCTTTAACTTCACGGTTCGAACCGACATGATACTGAATCGCGACTGATACAATCGGATCTGATTTATCCTTATGAAGAATAACCTCCAATCCATTATCCAGCTTGTACTTTTCATAGTCGATTTTAAAAGATTTATCATTCCCTTTAAACCCTGTAAATATTAATGCAGAGATAAAGAGAAGGACAAACAACTTAGGATAGTTCATTTTTCCTCCTTTTTCTATAACTGGTTATGATGAAAATTCTGTTTCATAGAGGCTGAATATTCAGCGATGATCTTTGGAATTTTTACCTTTCTAATAAGTCTCCTGCTGCCCTCCACCCGGTTTCTATCCCCAGTATAAAAGGCCTCCCTGTAAAATAATACAGACAATGGGCAGAAAAATATTACTCCAAAACAAATATCAGTACGAATATCAAACTTACGAAGAATATTTATATAAGCGGGTCTATTTTATGATGGACATACCCAGGATACTACTTATTCCAGGATTTCCGCGGCCATCCTCCCGCTTTTTACCGCACTTTCAATTGTAGAGGGGAGACCGGTATTCGTCCAGTCGCCTGCCAGCCAGAGTCCCCTTACGCCTGAAGAAGGACCGGAACGATTATTCAATACCGCATTAGAGGGGACAAACGTTGCTCTCTTTTCCTTAATCACGCGGTAATCGGCAATATCATCCTTCTCAATAAAGCAGTATTTAAAGAGTTCTTTTTTCACGAGTTCAAAAATTTCCTCTTTATCTTTGTTCATCAGCTCATCAGCGTCACTTCGAACCAGAGTAAGATGAGTGCCCCGATTGAAAATCCAGTGAAGCTCAGAACCTATCAGTCCGTAGAAAGTATCTTCAACCTTATTTTCTTTCAGCCATACATGCACCGTGAGGATAGAGGAATAACTGAAACCGGGATCAGCAGGCAGATATTCCGAAGGCAATATTCTTTTCAAACCATAATAGGGAATTGAGGATATTACGCCGTTAAATTCTTTAATAGTTTGTTTATTTGTAACCAAAGACTTTAGTCTGTTATCTTCGACAACAAGCTTTTCAACCTGTTCCCCTGAAACTACCTTCCCCCCTCTTTCTTCGATATATTTTACAGCATTGACGCAGTACGTCTCCGTAAGACCTTCACGGGGAAGGATAATTGTTGAAGCTCTGTTCCCGTGAAAGAAAATCTCAATAAGAATATCGCGGAACATTTTGGCGGAGGCTTTATATATACTGGTATTAAGAGCACCCAGAGCAAGTATTTCCCAGAATGCCTTACGGATAGCCTCATTCTGATTCTCACTTTCCAGCCACTCGTACACCGACATCCTGCTTAGATCCCGGTTGGATGCCAGAGGGAGTTTGAGGAAGAACTTAAGCATGCGGAATCGATTTAACGGAGAGAGTGCTTTGTAACTTAATAAGCCAGAGGCAAGGTTGAAAGGATAGAACTTTGAATATGCTTTGAAATCAACCTTCTGAAAGTGAGGGAGCAAGAAATTCACTTCAAGCTTATTCTGAAAGATTAAATTATCCTCCGCTCCGATAATTCTAAAAAAATCCAGAGTCTCCTGGTAACAGCCCATCATGATATGCTGACCATTATCGATTAGAGTACCGGTGGGTTTATCTTTTAGTGAATAAGCGCGACCCCCTGTTTTATTGGAAGCCTCCAGAACCAGTACCTTTTTGGATTTTGAGGAGAGATGAACGGCGGCCGAGAGTCCCGCAAACCCACTGCCGATGACAATGTAATCATACATCAGTAAACCAGGTTATACTTTGCCCAGACTCCCAGAGAAATGCCAACTTTTTCAAATTTTGATACTTTTATATTTCTGTTGTACACATCGTATTCCGCCTCAATAATTTTCTCGAGCATCTTATGATAGATATGCTGCATTGCCCGTGCAGCAAACATTGCGGCTTTATCATCCAGGTTAAGGCTCAATGTTGCCCTGTCAAAATACATCATCGCTCTATCAACTTCGTAACTCATAAGATCCTTAAATTCCGCATTATATTTACGGTTAATAATATCGGTATCTGAATAGTTGAACATGGCAAGGTCCTCCTGGGGAAGATATATCCTTCCTTTTTCGGAATCCTTTTTTATATCTCTAAGGATATTCGTCAGCTGCAGCGCTATGCCGAGGTTAACCGCAAAATCTTTTGCATGCTGCTTGTCCTTGTAGCCGAAAATCTCGATACATATCAATCCCACTGTAGAGGCCACCCTGTAGCAGTAAATCATCAGGTCATCAAACGAGCTGTACCTTTTTTTCTGAAGATCCATCTCCATACCTTTTATCAGCTCAAAGAAAGGTTCAAGCGGGATATTAAAACCAGAAATAGTTTTACCGAGTCTGTTAAGAAGGGTATAATCGGAGCGGCCATTAATTGATTTCTCTAGCTCAACCCTCCATTTATGGAGTTTTGCAAATTTAAGTTCATCAGGTTCGCTCCCCTCATCGATAATATCATCCGTCTCCCTGCAGAACGCATAGACAGTATTCATTGCGTCGCGCTTGGCAGCGGGGAGAAGGTTGAATGCATAATAGAAGCTGCTTTTACTCTTCTTAGCTATTTCTTTTGCTTCCTGCATCTACCTGAGTGATCTCGCTAAAAGTTTCAGAAAATCTATCTTTGTTAAATGAGGACGAATAAAAACATCGTAGTCGTTCTGCCTGATCTTCTTCAGGACAGCCTCGCCTCCAAGAATCGTCCACTTAATCTCATACTTAAGGCGGCCTGACAGGAATTTAAGCAATTTCCTGCCTTCATCAAACATTAATTGTGTTCTGTTAACATTGAACTTAATTAACCTTTTAAAATTAAGGTTTATTTTACTCTCCTCAAACAGTTTTTTATCAATTCCATATTCCTCAAGCTCATGCCGGGGAAGGTAGATCCTCCCCTTTTGATAATCAAGTTTTACATCCTGGAGGAAATTTGTAATCTGCAAAGCAGTACAGATCTTATCTGAATACAGATCAGCCTCATGGATCCTGACAGAATGAAGCTCGAGTATCAGTCTCCCTACGGGATTGGCGGAATCAGTGCAATAAGAGAGAAGTTCATCATAATTCATGTATTCCTTTTTAGTAACATCCTGTCTGAAAGCCCTTAAAAGGTTCGTGAAATGGACCGGCGACAGGTTTCTTTCATTTATCGTATTGTGAAGCGCCTCCTCATAGACGGAGGCATATTCTCCCTGCAGCATCCGGCTGAAGCGTTCTTCAAAATTGCTGAGGCCGGCAAGTCTCTTTTCTTCGGACAATACACCTTCATCCGCCATATCATCGGCAGTGCGGGCAAACCAGTAGATTATCGCAACGTGTTTCCGCAGCTCCGCGGGGATCAGAAAGGAGACGACCGGAAAGTTCTCGTAATGGGTCCTTGCAAATTCCAGAGCCGACTGGTAGGCCGGATCAGTAACTTTCTGTGCGTCCCGGGTCATATTATCCACTTTTTCATGAAACTATTTTTATTTAATTTTGTACACTTAATACAGAAAAACACGAATCTTGATAAAACAATACAATAAAATATCAAATTATAATCTCTGCAGAAAATCCGTCTGCACAGGAGGTCATCTCCTCCAGGTTCACTTCTTTTATTAGAAACCTTCCCTGCTTATACCTAATAATTTGTTTTAATTTCCAAACCTTAGAAATACAATGAGTAATCTAAAAGAAATAAATAAACGACGCACATTTGCTATAATATCACACCCTGATGCAGGCAAGACCACACTTACAGAGAAGTTCCTGCTATACGGAGGAGCGGTTCACCTTGCAGGCTCGGTAACAGCAAGAAAGAACCAGAGAAGCTCCACATCCGACTGGATGGAACTTGAGAAGAAGCGTGGAATTTCCATAAGCTCAACAGTGCTTCAGTTTGATTATAAGGGTTTCAAAATTAATCTGCTTGACACTCCGGGTCACGAGGACTTCTCCGAGGATACTTACCGTGTACTTACAGCCGTTGACGCAGTTGTGATGGTGATTGACGCCGCAAAAGGTATTGAGGCGCAGACGCGTAAATTATTTGAGGTCTGCAGAAGAAGAGAGATACCCATCTTTACTTTTATGAACAAGCTCGACCGCCCTACGCGCGATCCGCTGGAACTGATTGATGAGCTGGAAAATATCCTTGGAATCGGTGCTTTCCCTATGAACTACCCTCTTGGTACCGGCCTTGATTTCCGAGGTATATATGATCGTATGACAAAGCAGGTACATCTCTTTGAAAGGACAACCGGAGGTTCATATAAAGCTCCTGTTGAAGTATTCGATCTTCAGAATCCTTTATTCAAAGATAAGCTGAGTGAAGAGAATTACGCTAAGTTCGCTGAAGAGCTTGAGATGCTTGATACGGCAGGCGAGGACTTCAACCGCGATGCAGTACTCGACGGAAAACTTACCCCTGTATTTTTCGGGAGCGCAATGAACAACTTCGGCGTACAGCTGCTGCTTGACGGTTTCCTTGATTACGCAGTACCCCCTGCTCCAAGAAAAAGTATGGACAAAGTTATTAAGCCGGAAGATGACATTTTCTCAGGGTTCATCTTCAAGATACAGGCAAATATGGATCCCAAACACCGCGATAGAATTGCCTTTATGCGTGTTTGTTCGGGTAAATTTGAAAGAGATATGCAGGCATTCCATTCCAATACGGGGAAAAAGGTCAGGCTGTCAAATTCACAGAAGCTGTTTGGGCAGGAACGAGAGACGGTGAACGAAGCATACGCGGGAGATATTGTAGGTTTTGTAGGTAATTCGAATTTTGGTATTGGCGACACGATAACAGGAGATCAAACGATTTTATATAAGGAGATCCCTCACTTCGCGCCCGAACATTTTGTATTTATGCACAATCCCAATCCTTCCGATTATAAAAAATTCCGAGACGGACTTGATCAGCTTCTGCAGGAAGGTGTAATCCAGGCTTTCTATATTAAAAACGCCGCTCAGAAAATTCCATTACTTGGGGCGGTCGGTCCTCTTCAGTTTGAGGTAGTACAGTACCGACTTGAAAGCGAATACGGTGCGAAATCGAGACTGGAACATACCAACTGGAAGGTTCTGCGCTGGTTCCCCAGTGAAGTTACCGATGAGCAGCTGAATCAGTTTGTTCTCCCGGCCGGCGCTTCAATCGCAGTTGATAAAGATGAGAACAGGGTAATACTTTTTACCAGTGAATATTCAATGGGATATTTCAACAGCAAATATCCTGAGATCGAACTGGGTGAAGTTCCATTCGAGGCTGATACAGAAGATCTGAAGAAAACGGGATAAGGTTTAATTGTTAATAAAGATCATCCCTCAATCATTCTTACTTCTCAGCATACGGCTATAAAGTGAAAGTCCCGGATCAGTAAGAAAAGTAAGCCACAACCTTACCCACGACCTATGATAAACGAGGTTATTATAAAATTCCGGTGCAGCCGCTTTTAATTCCGGCAGTTTATTCCATGGCACCGATGGAAAATCGTGATGCTCGTTATGGTAGCCAACGTTAAGCGCAAGAATATTCAAAGGTCCGTAATAGCTGTAAGTTTCCTGGGGGGGAGCTACCAGGAAATGCTCCTGTATCCACCTTGCTCCAAGCGGATGAAGTCCTATGGAGAAGAAAAATGAAAACACAAAATAGAGGAAAGACTGCGGTCCAAGAAATATAATTACCAGCGCATCGAATCCAAACACAACCACCCAGTTAACAATTGTCCAGAAATTCATAAACTTAATCGATTTAAGCCTTGGGGTTCTGAACGCCTGGAAAAAAGGAAACATAAGCTCCCAGAATGATTTTCCCAGAAAAGAGTTTCCTATAAGTCTTGCCTCCCATTTACTTGCCAGGTCGGCATCCATATAATAATCGCCCTGATGAGAATGATGCTTCAGGTGATAACTTCTGAATGAAACAGAACTCGGCAGCACGTTAGGAATATCAGCGATAATACCGGCGATATAATTTAAGCTTCTGTTCCTGAAAATCAGGTTGTGGGCTGCTTCGTGTATAAGGACAAAGCAGGCATGATTAGCAAAAGCCCCCACAGCAAAGGCTGTGATAAGAGCCAGCCACCATGGCTGTGATCTTAATAAAAAAGCAATTGCTATCTGGAGTGTAACAATAAATAATATTAAAATAAAACTAACCGAATATCTTCCAATCAGATCTCTCACTTCCGGATGAGCCTTTAAGATGGCTTTAGTTCGTTCTTTGTGAGGCTCGGGGTCATTTGAATAGCGGAATTCCAGCTTTACATTACTCATTAAAATTATGCCTTAACTTAAATTATAACCAACATGTTAATAACTTACAGTAAAATAAGCAAAGTAAGAGTGTGATGAAAAACCTCCCTGCTTACTGCCTTATAAGTATAACACTATCCCCGAGAACTCCATAGCTGGAATCCACATAACCGGTAATTTTACCGCGGATCCGGCTTCCCGAGACCATTTTGCCGGAGAAACCGAATTCCTTATTTCCTGGTTCTCTCATTTTAAAACTAATATCGGGATAATTTACCGTGCCGCCTACAGTGTCGGCCGATTCATAATTTACGATACCGCTATTTGAAAGATACCTGAGATGAAAATATCCATTACCAAGGAAAATATCACTGAAAAAACTGCTTAACCGCAATCTGATCTCGAGTCCCGAATCAAGTTCCAGATTAGAATACTCCCATGTTCCGTCAATCAGGGGTGAAATTTCAAAATACAAAGGGGTAACATCCGAGATTTCTGGATGGTTCATCGAGAGAATCTTGAGCAGATATTTCTTAGAAGGAATAAGTTCAGCGGGAATTTTCAGAGAATAACTACCTGAATCAGGGATATCACTCACCGAATAGACAGACTCCCCTTCCCGGATCAGTTCAACCCTTACCTTACCGTTAAGGCTGCTGGAGAGCCAGCTTATAATTACCGTCTCATCGTTAGTATAAACTTCACCCCCCGCGGGACTCAACAGAGTTAACGACTGTTCCGGTCCGTACGTATAAGTAGATGAAAGTTCTCTCTCACAGCTAAAGGAGAACAGAGATAACAGCAGCAGCAGTATTATGGTAAAATATTTTAACATTATTTCAGGCAGATCGCAATTTCATTCTTCTCAGGAATCTAATTAAATATAATACGCTTATTATTGCAAGCACACCAAAAATACCCACCAATGATAAATCCTCAGAAACATTTTTTAGTACAAGCATAACAGCCATCGCGATTAAAGCCAGAGAAAGCAGCAGAGTGAACAGAAGCATGATTGGAGCAAGAATAAAAGCTATTTTTTTCTTTTTAATCAGCATCACTGATATTGTAATCAATCCCGGAAGAATAAAAGAAATGTCGAGCACATGCACAGGATTTACTAGCAGGTTGTAATCCCTCACAGCTGCAGGAATTGAACCCTCAAATATGGCCGGCAGTATATCCGAGAACCAGAGAAAAGAAAACATCGCGGCAATAAAAATAAAAAAGGCAGCTGTTGACTTCACCGGCACCGAACCTTCAAACCACCCGGTTTCACCCGAATTGACTAATTCATATATCAATAAAACGAATAAATAAAAGGAAGAGCCTAGTGTAAAGCAATAGAATATAAAAAGAGAGTTAAAATGTATGCCGAAGCTGTAAATAAAAAATGAATACATTATATAAAACGCAGTTCCCGCAGAAATAAACAGAGCTTTTCTGCTTCCCCTGACAGAAAAATACATTGAAAGCAGAAGGAGCGGCACAATGACGAAAAGATCGAAAATATCCTGTCCCCTCCCCTGCACCGCCAGGGAAACTGATTCCCTGTAATAAGTACCAGGGATAAAACTACCTGCAAAGGAAACTATGGTTAGAAAAAAAGCTGCTACAATTGAAAGATAAATTACTGCTTTTGGGTATTTCAGATTCATTTTTCTCCCCGAAAAATTAAATAAATATGCACTGCTAAATTAATCATCCTAACAAAAGGTTAAAAGTCATTTAATCCTATAAATATATTTGTTAAAAGAAAGATGAAAGAGTATTTTTGAATGAATACTTCAAAACGGATGAAGGATTCGTTGTGTCATTAAAATATGAAGGGAAGGGTGTATATGGCAGATAGTTTAAAAAAAATCCTTATAGTGGATGACGATGAAGCAAGTCGTGATATTATGGATATGCAGCTAAGGAAATACTATCAGTTAGATTTCGCTGTTACCGCGAATGAAGCCCTGGAGCTTTTCAAACAGAATGAATATTCACTTATTCTTATGGATATCAACCTCGGAACCGGGAAAAACGGTATCGAGGTAATGAAAGAAATCAGGGAAACTCAGAAAGGCAGCAATACACCTGTAATTGCTATAACCGCTTACGCAAATTTCGGAGACAAGGAATCATTCCTGGATGCGGGTTTTGATAATTACATTTCAAAGCCGTGGACTGTGGATACTTTGCTGCACAGCATCCTGGATACATTTAATATGTACGGCTGAAGCATCTGGTTTGAAGGGAATCTCCATTAAGTAAACAGGATAATTTTATTAATGTGATACCGGTCTGCATTAAAATAAAAAACCCGGTAACGGGGGTGCTACCGGGTCAGACTCTTTAAACCATCACGAGGCAGGGGTAAACCTCTGTGAACGAGTCAAAATCTAGTACAAATATAAAACTAAAAATAATAAGTTACAATCCTTAGAATTTTCTTTAAATAAAATATTTCCTCCGGTGGACTAAGTCCTGAATCCCTCAACTTTTTTGATCGTTTCTTCAGCCTTACGCAAGTCAGAAAAATCCGTAATCATATACACCCCCCGGCCTCCTATCTCATCCAGGAGGGGGATCATCTCTTCCGGCTTAACATCTACGATCTGAAGAGACTTCCCTCTCTCAAGTATTTTCCTGTACATTGGATACCAGGTTTTACTGCCGCCGGGAGGAACTTCAGGATCCGGTGTCCACTCAACAGCTTTTAGAGAATCAATTTCCAGGATAGAATCAAGATGCGGTATACATTGATGGCCGTCAAGATGAAACATAGCGTAATCCAGGTACTCACACTGTTTTTTTAGAGGCGGAACCACAAACTCTTCAAACATTTTTGTTGAGAACATAGCGGAAACATCGCATTGAACTTTAGCCGTTTTTCCTGGTCCCCATAACCTGAAACAATCTACAGCATTTCCGTTATCATCAGGGCTGATAATACGATAAATTTCCTTAAATACCTCAATAAACACCTCATTTATTTCCAGGAGCTTTTCTTTAATCCAGTCGGGCCTTACGAGCAGATCGGTAAGAAGGTTATTTGTACCCCGCACAGACGCAAGCGTATCAATATTCTCAACCAGGTCAGGCAAACCGATTAAATATTTATCATTTCCTCTGGCCGCGGACTTTAACAGAATTTCCCTTTGAATTTTCCACCATTTATTTCCAGGATCAAAACAAAACTCAGGAATCCTTTCAGGATCATCAACATTATGAAAGACAGGAGTTATCCAGGAAGTACCGCCGGAAAAATCAAGTCCGCTGCCGAGAAAAAGTGCCAAAGCTCCGGGAGCAATATTAGTTTCAGCAACAGGCAGAATATCATAAGGATATTCGCGTGATGTAAGCAGGTTGAAATTATAATCGGCCCTAAGTTCGGGATCAAGAACACTTTCCTCAGATGGAGGCTGAATTCCAGTCTCTGGTACTTTAATTCCGTACCACCCGCCGATTACGAGTCCCTTATGCTCCCACCACTGTTTAAAATTTTCTTTAGTTTCTCCCCAGTTCGATTTAATTAAAGCCATAAAATAAAATTTCTATTATGATAAAGTAAAATTAAATAAATCCACAGTTTATCACTTACCGGCAGGGTTGAACGATGAAATTTCGTTCTTTTTTCTGATAATTATTTCTAAGTTTAATTATACTATGATTCCGGGTATATGGATATAAGAACAACTTCAGCGAACCATTTTAGGATTTTGGAAGAATCAAGATAATTACATCCATTAAAAAAGTGATGCAATCTATTACAAATTTTACGTAATATCATAGGCAGTAATGAAAAAAATATGGGAGTTACCAACGGGATCTAAGAGAACATATTATTATATAAGGGCTCTCCTTATAACAGCTTTAATAGCCACAGGATGTCAAAAGGTATCAAGTACTCCCACAAATCCTTCACCCGGTGGAGGAGGATGGGTTGAGGCAGGAAATCTTAATGCAAACGGAGGCATAGCGGCTCTTTGTACTGATCCCTCAGGTAATATTTACGCTGCCGGGGCCTTTACAAACGACAGTTCCGCGTATTATGTGGCCAAATGGAATGGAACAAGCTGGAGCAGAGCAGGATACCTGGATGCAAACGGCGTTATAGATATGCTTGTTACAGACAAGAGCGGCAACTTATATGCTGCCGGTTCTTTTACCAATGCAGCCGATATGAGATACATCGCTAAATGGAATGGGATTGAATGGAGCGACCCTGGGATTCATACTGATTATAATATGCCGATTACAATCTGCATCGATCCTTACGAGAATCTCTATGCAGCAGGGGCAATTGAAAATAGCAGCGGCCTGAATTTTGTTTACAAATGGAATGGTTTTGCCTGGAGCAACCTGGGAAGCTATAATACTGCTGACCCGATAACCTCCCTCTGCGCGGATGCTTCGACAGTCTATGCCTCTTACACAACGCTTGGCGGAGCAGGAGCTCCTTACGTTGCCAGATGGAACGGTACATGGGACAAACTTCCCGATCTCAACACAAATGAAGGAATTATTCTAACATCCTTCGCTGATGCCAACGGAAACCTATACCTGGGAGGGGATTTTCAAGATCCATCAGGGAAATATTATATGGCAGTATGGAATGGAAGCAGCTGGTCGGAATACGGAAATCTCAACGGGGCTATCGCTTCGCTGACAACAGACGATAACGGATATATTTATGCCGCAGGAAGTTTTACAATAGACAATTACGGCTATGCGGTTGCGGTATGGGAAAACGGTGCATGGGCTGAACTCGGGAATCTGAACGCAGGAATGGACATACTTGCGATAACCACCAACTATCCCGGTAAGATCTATGCAGGAGGCAACTTCCGCAACAACTTCGGAACATACTATGTAGCCGAATATACGTTCTGATTTTTCAGCAAAAGTGCCGGAAATAGTAAATCACTTCAATATCCTAAATCTGCCGAAACGAATGGTGAAGTGCCCGGAGGTGCAGGTTTTACAAATACATTTTTATAATTTTCCCGGGGCCGGTGGGCTTGATTCCGCGTAAGGTGATAAAAGATAAGGTCTGAGAAAGTTGTCAGGCATTTCTTAATTTCCTGATCATTTCTTCGGGATTTGACACATCAACAACAATTCTAGTATATTTTTCATTTTTTAATTCTATTTCTATCGATTCGTTTTTGTTTGTCCGATCCCAAAACTCTCTTTTACCGTTTCCAAAAAATGTACCTGCGATAATTAACCCGGGGATATGAGTCCCGGGCATTCGAAACAAAGGCGGTCGTAAAGCCGGCTCGGCAAATCTAACATTTCTAATATTCTGTTTTTTAATTTGAAACTTACTTTTAAATGCCAATATTTTATGGAAACCGATCACATTTATTTCAATCGATGAATTTATAATTGAAATTGAGACCATAATTATCCCTCTCTATTTCGATATCCGATAAGTAAAAATACCGGGTATTCCCCATATGGTTTTATAACTGTACTTGCTGTCATAATTTCAAGATCCTTAAAGCCTGCTGATTCTGCAAAATTCATAAATTCCTTCCTGTCAAACCCATTATGGAAAACACCGGTATCTTCTTTATGAAAAGTGCCGTCCTCCAGATCTATATCCGCTATTGCTATGAATGCTTTTTCATTCAGCATCTCATAAAAATTATGAAACATAGCGCCAATGTCCTTTACGTGATGCATGGTCATTGATGATATTATTCCATCAAACCTAACATCAGGTTTAGACTTTGAAAGATCAATTTCCAGGATTTCAAGTTCACAATCGATGGTTTCTTTCTTAGCAGCTAATTCACTGATCATCGATTTTGATATATCAACTGCTGTAATTTTTCCGACCAGCGGAGCTATTTTCTCTAATAAGAGTCCCGTTCCGGAACCAAAATCCATAATATGCATTGTTTTTTCAAACTTAATATTACGCTTTATTGCATTTGCAATATTTTCAACATTATTAACTCTGTTGCTATCCTTCTCGTAATTCTTTGATTTTTCCTGAAAATAGTCTTTACTCATATTATTCCTTTTGTATAAATGAACACACCGTCCCCTCTTATTATGAATATATCCTGAACATTATTCAATTGTTTTAAGATTTATATTCCAAAATAATATTTTGGCGGGAAAAAGTAATCTGTAAATATGTCTTTTTAGCCAAAATCTGTAAAGTTCAATCACTAAAGATTAAACAGAAAGATCCTTTCACAAGCAGTAAATGAACAGGATGTCCGAATTATTGCTCAGATATACCAGAAAGAGAATCCTGATTAACAGGATTAACAGATAACTGGATATTGAAAATGCTTGCTTGTGAATTTTGTGGACTTACGGAAACGGGATTAAACAAATAAAATATTTTTGTATAGTGATCTGCTACTCTGATAACTGTTTAATCTGTTCTTTTATTCAGGAATTAGAACAGTAAATTAAATACAGTCTGCTGAATACCCCAGGCAATGATGATTATTAAATAGGGTCTGAAATTATTATGATGTTTTCTGTCAAGAAATATTAAGCTTATTAAAACAAAATATATAACCCCATATAGAGAGTTCTGAGTAACATTGTGCGATAGACCAATTAAATTAGGGCCTATCCTTGCAATAATCGGACTTAAAAAAACGATGGCAGTCCCGATCATATATCTCATATGTTTAGGTGTATTTCTTCTGTTATAAACTGCTAATGAATAAAAGAGAATTAGTAGTATACAATCAGCAATCGGGAAAAAAGAAATAACCGGGTGATTAGAAGCCAGTATTCTTAAGATTAATGGGACGAAAGATAGAATTAGCAGAGGAAAAATAAAGTAAGAAATCTTTCCAATCGATTTATGAATTTTATATTTTTTGTTACGAGCCAAAAATGGCTGAGTTACAAGAATTAGAACCCAGACGGAAGCTATCGCCGCATGGAGATGATGAAACAAGGTAATTTTCAAACTAAAATCAGGAAATTGGCTGAAATAAGTTTTGTAGAACCCTAAGATTACCAAAGGAATAAGGAGGAGTGCAAAATATCCGGCGTTCTTGTAAGCTTTTTCCATTTTTACAATTAATCAGGTTTAGTTCTGTCTTTGTTACACATCAAAATAGTCTTTTTAATCTGACTATTCTTTTCTCAAAAGCTCAGTTTTTTTACCTTAAGGATAAGGTTGTCTTTTTAGATAAATAATCAAGCGATGGTTGTCTGTTTTTTTCTAAACCGAAGGGGGGATAAACCAAATTTTTCTTTGAAAATCCTGCTAAAGTGGGATATATTTTCGAAGCCGGAACTAAATGCAATTTCAGTAATACTTTGTTTTGAAGTTTTTAACAAATACTCTGCATGTTTAAGTCGTTTGCTGGTTAACCATTTACCAGGTGTTGTATGGTAATACTCAAAAAAATCCCTTTTGAATGCAGCCAGACTGCGACTTGAAATCCGCGCATAATCTTTAAGTGTTAAATTATAGGTGTAATTTTTTTCCATTATCTGCCAGATTGGGGTTCTGATATCGTCGTTCAGGTGCAGAATGTAAGCAAGCAACTGTTTATTTGAAGGGTTGGATAAAATATTTAAAAGAAGCTCCTTAAATTTTAATTCAAGTAACTTTTCTGAAGGCGGGATTTTTTGTGTGAAATAAGGAATCATACTATAAAAAGAAGTTCTTGTTACCTCATTCAGATATATCTTAATAAACCTTTCATTTGTTAATTCCGGTAATTTTTCAATCGGCAGATTATCCATGAATTCATTTGCAAAATGTATCAGAAATTCATCTGGAATATGAAAAACAAGTGCTTCCCAACTCTGTGCATTAGTTAACTCCTGAACATAGGCAGTTTTAGGCTGAAAATATGATGTTCGGGTTGTTATTTTCCACGATTTTTCCCCCTGATGCAAAATTCTTTCACCTTTCAATGAAAATGCAATGAGATTATAATGATTATATAGCTGTATTAATCTATCTACCTGCGGACACCTGTAATACACAAAAAGTAAATCTCTCAGAGAAAGCTGTTTGAAAGTATCCGGATGGGCTATCTGGTCATCGTAAGTATTAATCATTGTTGGGTTATTTTTAAAAAAATTTAATTAAATAAATTAAGGAAAACAAGTAGTTGATTATTAACGCACGATAACTAATTATTATCAGTGACTCAGAAGTGCTTTTTACGGGATTTGAAAAACAGGAATGGGATTAAACAAAAAAAGCTGCAAACTTATATTAATTTATGTTTTATTTATAAAAATATTACTCCGGAGTTGCTGAACCACCGGCGAGTATTCCCCCATCAATAGTTAACTCAATGCCAGTTACATATTTTGATTCATCACTTGCAAGATATAAAGCACCATATGCAACATCGTTTGGTTCTCCGAAATATCCCAATGGAATTCCAAGTTCAACAGATTTAATGCTTTTTTCTCTCTGTTCACCTTGCCCAAGCATCGCATCCCACATAGGCGTCATTATAGCGGCAGGATGTATACTATTACATCTAATTTTATATTTTTTTTCTGCACAGTATAGCGCTACACTTTTTGTATGATTTCTGACACCCGCTTTACTTGAAGCATATGCAACCGCACCGGGGATTCCTACCAGACCGCTACGAGAAGAAATGTTTACAATACTGCCTCCATTTTCCTTCATTAGTTTAATAGCATATTTGCAGCCTAACATTACACCATCAGAATTAACTCGATGAACTTCTGCCCAGGAAGCAAGGTCAACATTTTCTGCATCAAATGGTCCACTTGTTTCAAGAAACCCAGTTATCCCAGCATTATTAACAAGAATGTTTAATGATTTGTATTTATCCAAAAGATATTTCGAAACTGATTGCCATTCATTCTCCTTTTTTACATCTAAATGCAAATACTCACTTTTGTCTCCCAGTATTTCAGAAAGTTGACTCCCTTCGTCGTCTCTTATATCAGTAATTATTACTGTCGCTCCCTCTTTATGAAAAAGCTCAGCAATTGCTTTCCCAATTCCTCTTGCTGAGCCAGTTATTAAAGCAATTTTATTTTCCAATCTTCTCATTTATTTTTTTCCCATAATTCTATTTTTATTTTAATGCGAAAATGCTGTCGCCTTGAGTCGGAGGTTAGGTTGAATTAATAAAAATAATTAAAGTCCAATCTTTGACTTTTCATTAATTAAAGGCCCGATATAAACGGGCAGCCCATAACAACAATGCTGGTTTAGTTAAATAATTTTTATAATTAAAAAACATTTCATGGCAAGACAATGTTGAACAAGGAACCAAGCACGGAACGACAAGCCATAAAACCCTAAAATTGCCAAGAGCGAAATCGCTATCGGCAGTAGTTGGTGTTAGAATCAGAAGATCATTGAATCAAAGAACTGTTTTTTAACAAATTATTTTTGTCAGGGATTTTTATTACCTGTTGACTTTTTACTTATTAAAGAGGTTAGGCATATTTTTTAATAAATAACTGAGTAAGTGTTATTAAAGTAGTTCGTTTCTTTTGCAATATTTTCTTGAGAAGAATGATAATTTACTTGGAATTTCATATTTGATGAATTTCTTTGGACTCTTTTTTTATATTTTACTTCAACCAATTCATTCGGTAAAATTTTTATTGGATTAGGTTCAACTAACTTAAAACTATCAAAATAATTTAATTGATAATTTTGCTCTGAACTTGTGCTTGAAATATATAAAGGTGAATTAAATTGCATTTGCCCTATATTTTTTATTCTAAGCGTTATTTCTAATGATTTATATCCAGATTGTACTGGCATTCCTGTTTGATCTTTACCGTCTTCGAAACTTACTTTAATAATAGCACTTTCGATTATTAAATCTGGTCCCTTTTCATAATTCACATATTTATAAGAACTGCAACCTGTGAATAAGAATATTAATATAATAAACGGATTTATTTTCAAAATATTTCCTTAATTAAAGTCTTTTTATTTTTTGATAATATGCCTAACGCCGTTGCCGATAAGCGGCGCCCCAGAACAGGAATGCCACTTAGAAAACAACTGCCAATGATTTAGCAAACTGTGCTTAACTTTCATCAAAAGCGCAGTTTACAAGTTAATTTATTAGAACGACTATCTTTTACGAGTTAGCTGAAACGGAATAACTAACTCTAATTTTTATAAAATGCCAAATGCGAAAACGGCGTCCGCTTGATTGGCTGGTTAGCTGCGACACCCTGCAATTACTTTTTTAAAAAATATAAATAAAATTCTTCGCACCAAATATTCATATTTATTATCGAATGCAGTTCCATCTTTTCACCTTATTATCGGAATATAAACCGTAAACGAGCGCATATTGTATTGAAAAAATAGAACCATCTTTTGGTAAAAAGTTACTGAAGTCCGCAGCCCATTTTTTATCTAGTGAAGTATTCAAATTATTATATAATATTGGATAAGAATGTAAATCTGATAAATTTACTTTCAATCTTATAATTGAATTTTTTAATAAAGGAATGTGTCCAATTAATTTGTTTTGGCTAATGATATTAGAGTCGTCAAAATTTATGATAAGATATTCATTAGGTTTCAATTTGATTTCATCACTATAACTTGTTTTGTTATGAGTGGAATCAACTTGAGCCATACAAATAGTAAATGCCGTGATTACAAATAATATGGTTTTTAATATTTTCATTTTACCTGTGATTTTTTATAAAAAAATAGAACACCGTTATTTTATATTAGATTAAGTCAACACAAAATATTTGTATAAGCCTTGCAGCTAACTATTAATTATACTGCACGTGTTATTACTTTCAGGAATGTACATATGCGTGCAGCTGCATATATATATTCCAGTAAATTATATTTCATAATAAAATCCGGGCATTTAAAAATATGCTTTGCATATATATGTTCCATAATATCTTTAGTCCAGCGGGCTTTTAATTCCGAGCCCTCTATTTAGAACATGCGTATATATCATTGTAGTCTTTACAGATTTATGGCCTAACAGTTCCTGTATTGTTCTGATGTCATATCCATTTTCGAGAAGATGTGTTGCAAAAGAATGCCTGAAGGTATGAGGGCTTCCCGGTTTATTAATACCTGCCTTTTTAATGGCTTCTTTTACTACCCTCTGGATTGTGCTTTCATGGATATGAAATCTGAAAATAATGCCCGATTCTTTCTCCTTTATAAATTTATCAGCAGGAAAAGCATACTGCCAGCCAAATTCCTTTCCTGCATTAGGATACTTCTTCTTTAAGGCATACGGTAGAATAGTTTCACCTTTACCAGCCGCTAAATCTTTTTTGTGCTGCTTGTAGACTTCATTCAAATGTTTTTTGAAATCGGGTATAATCGAGAAAGGCAGAATAGTATAACGATCCTTTTCACCTTTTCCATCTCTTACTGTAATTTGTTTATAATCAAAATCGATATCTTTAATTCTTAGATGAAGAGCTTCTGAGAGGCGCAGACCTCCACCATAAAGCAGTGAAATTATTATTTTGGGAATACCGTTAAGGTATTCAAATATCTCTATCACCTCTCTTTTGGAAAAGACCACGGGAAGATGTTTTACCCTGGCAGCTTTTTTTGTTTCTTTTATCCAGCCGATGTCCTTTTTTACTACATTTTTATAGAGAAATAATATCCCCTGTAACGCCTGGTTTTGTGTTGATGATGATACATGGTTGATTACAGCGAGGTTATTGATAAAATTCTTAATTTCTTCCGCACCCATTTCTTTTGGATGACGCTTGTGGTTAAACAGGATAAATCTTTTTATCCAGTTTATGTAAGCCTCTTCCGTTCTTCTGCTGTAATGCCTGCTTCTAAGATCAATGCGGACTTCGTCGAGAAGTTTAGGTTTTCTTCCTTGTGATGATGGCGGTGACTGCATTCCCTGAAGCTTCCCTGTTTATTTGGATTGTTTAATTTACTTCGCGGAGATGAATCATGCAACATGCGGTACAGATGTTAGTAGTTCTCACCCTTTACCAAATACAAAATGAGACAGCGTTTCAGCAAGAAACAACACACCCCTTCGTGGTGTTTTGTATAGTAAAATTCGGAGAATCGGACTATTTCAACTTCTCGGTAGGACTCTATCGGCACCCTTTAAAATGCAGAAAGCCGGGATAATAGCTTACTTTCCCGGCTTTTGCCTTGTGCCCGAAGCAGGACTCGAACCTGTACGGGAGTACTCCCACTAGACCCTGAACCTAGCGCGTCTACCAATTCCGCCATTCGAAAAGTGCGAATAGATCATATTTTCAAAGAATATTCACTTTACAATTTTGTAATTAAGATTTTTGTATAGTGATTTGCTAATAAAATTATTAAAATAATGCAGAATGGATTCCGTATGAATACATATTTCGTAGCCTTTAATCCTCATTAACAAAACTTTCTTGATAATCTTTTTCAGCTCAAAACTGTATCATACAATCCTACATCTTCTCCTTCGTGTTTATTTATTCCAATATATTCCAAGACTTGCATCTTCATAACGTTTAAATTTATAAACGGCATCATTCATCAATGCACTATTGAATACACCAAGACTCACCAAGTAATTCAAAATCTTTAACTGTTAATCCGGTTACTTTTTTAAAAAGACCGGGTTCAAGTTGAGTAATTACGTCTTTCAAACTTCTTTCCCGATAATCTGTTAAATACATAAAAACCGGAACACGGGTTGCAAACTTGATAAGTTTTTCCTGAATTTGTTTTCTTAAACTTTTGTATTCTTTTTCTTCTTCGGTAAGTTCCTTTTTCTCTTTTTTTGTTAAATCTCTTTCGTTGGCTTCTTTCTTTGTTTTCTTTACTGCTTCCGATTTATTGATTATCGTTTCAATATCCTGATTTAAATTTCTGAAACCTTCAATGCTCATTAACGCTTTCATTGCTTCTTCATTGTTCATTAATCGTGGAAAGTGTATTGTTGTCAACATTTACAAGTAAAGCGCTTTCCCAACGTCTAGCTAAAAGTGTTGCTGTTGTTCCGCTCATTGCCATATCCAAAATTCCAGCGGCATCAATTTGTTTCATTGAACTTCCATCATAGGCAAGTACAGGAAGGAAGTTGAATAAATTCTGCAACTTTTGTTTCCGGATTTGATTCATTTACATTCAAACGACAACTATAATCTGCTATTTGCCTTAATGCTCTGTCCGGTGCAAAATCAAAAACATAACATTCTTCTTTTATAATTTCTTCTTTGTTAGGTGATTTGCTGTCGGGATTTTTAATTGCCCAGGGTGATTGAACTCTGAAATGCTGCCTGAAAATATGTTTCGGGACTTGAAGAATTACGAAGCATAAAAATTCCTGTCCACGGTTTGACAGTAACTCCAGTTGTTAATTTTCCACAAGATAAGTGTAATTGTTTTTGATTCTAATGGATTATCGTCATTGCATTCATAAACTGGTGGCAATGCATCAACGCCAATTCCGGCACTTGTTCCAGCTGCAACTACTATAGTATAATCGTGATAAAATTTATTTTGTCGTTGCTGCCATTAAATTTTTCATTGCATGACAAGAAGCAACACTTGGTAAAAACCAAAAAGTATGATTTAAAACATTTAATAATCGGAGCATGAGAAAAAGGCATTGGTGGCTTTTTTGCTCCCATCTTCAAATTATCAATTGTGGTTTCATAAATGAACCACGAATTAAATCCAGCCATTTTTGTACTTCATCTTCATATTTAAATTGTGCTGTTAAGCCCTCACCATCAGCTGAAAAAAAAACATTTAAATCAAATTCATTAAATTCACCTTTCATTGCTATTTCTCGAATTGAATCAGGTAATTGATAAGTAAGCATTACCATTCTCGGCAAGGGCAGCATATGGATTGTCGTTCCCTTTCCAATTCTTCCTTTGCTTTTTGTTCGTCTGAATATGTCCAGTTGAAAATCTGCTCTTCAATAAATTCACCTGAATTTATCGCCCTGAATGGAGTTCCTGATAAATACAAATAATGATTGGTGGTTATTGGCATTATTTTCTTCTAAGTATTCAATCTTATCTTCTTCAGCTATCCTTCCTTTTCATTTTCTTAAATCTTCAATTTCTTTTTCCGCTTCTATATCCTTATCAAATAAGTCTTTTGCATTTTCACGCCATGCTCCAAAATGGTATTCATCAAAAATAACGCAATCCCAATTGGTTGCATGTACCCATTCATTTTTTGCTTTTATACCACCATACTTCATTTTTCCCTAGATAATCCTGGAATGAACCGAAGCAAACAAATGGTTTTTTCTTATCAATATCTTCAAAAGTTAATCCGTTACGTGAAATAAACTGCCAACCTTTAAAATCAATATGAGTGTGTAAATCTTCTTCCCAAGCACTTTGTACGGCGGGTTTAAATGTTAAGACCAAGTATTTTCTTCCATCCCATTTTTTTCGCCAATTGATAAGTGGCAAAAGTTTTACCGAAACGCATTTTTGCATTCCAAAGAAAGTGCGGCGTTTTTCTTAGATTTTCTTTTTTGAAGTTTTTGAAATATGTAATGGTTTTATTATACTGCTTCTTCTTGTTCAGGGCGCATTTTAAAATTTAATGTGCGATTATCATCGTTTGTTACTCCTAGTTTAATTGAAAGAATTGCTGCTTTAATTTCATTAAGTGAGCATTTGAACCATTCACCTTCAGGATTTTTAACTTTCTTTTTTCGTAAATAGCGGTGAACATCGTGGTCTGTGAATGATACTTCCATCTTTACGCATTGCGGATTCTTCAAGAACAATCTTATACTTAACTCTGCTGGTTTTTAATTGTTCTGCAATCCGATCTTGCGCAGTCCGGTCGGTGTAACCAACTTTAAGTAACCCTTTATGGCTATCTACGCCAATTAATTCATAAGCATAAATGGTTGGGGTTGCTTCTGGACGTTGCGGGAAAAATTTATTGCTCATCGTTCAATTCCATTGGGAGAACCATTTAACTTTATTTTATTACGATATTCTTGAGTCAATGTATTTCCACTCTTCTTCGTTTATATTCCATCTTTTCATCAATAGTTTATCGGTAAATTCTCCTTCATACTTACCAAGATCTGGTACTAGCGAGAAATTTTTTCTCGTGACATCTTGGGAGATTACAGTTTGAAGCAAAAGAAACCGAACAATTTTCGTAAATAAATATGATTTAAATGATTCAACTTCTTTTTTAGTGTTAAAAGCACAAGCGACTATCCAAGATTCGGTACAACATTCACCAGGTTTAGCAATTCTTGTATTTCCATCATAATAAAATTTTACTGGTTTTGAAAAATTAGTTTGTCCAGCTATGGGTGCTTTTGGAATAAGTAATTTCCATTTGTTTAGTAAACCCAAGTCATCAATTACATCTGATTTATTGGCATATTTTAATCCGATTTTTTGAATAAACCAACAAGGGACACCATTTGCTTTTGGTTTATAAAACGTTCGCATCCCAAAAGGTTTACTTGGTGATATAGACTCAATTAGACTCTTTCCACCGTTCTCCTTAAAAGAAAGAACTTTCCTAATTATTGGTAAAGCTTTGCTATCACGAATAAAAATTTGAGACTCATTCAACGATCTTAATTCTGTGACCGAATTATCACCTCGCTTAGTAGTAACTTCACAAAGTCCTTCATTGTCCCTATCCCACAAGAAGTAACAAATGCCACCAGCAACATCAACACCAGGAAAAATATCATTAGAGTTTTCAAAATCAGCTATTTTTCTGATTCTTTTATCGTTCAGCATCTCGGATCTAAAATCATCCAAACCTTTTCCGCCGGCAAACCAGCGTGCAGGGATAATCATTACTAAGTATCTCGGATTTAGTCTTTTTGCTTGTTGTACAAATTTTTGATAAATGGGGCTCGCACTCCTTCCATAACCACCATCACTCAACTGATAAGGTGGGTTACCAACTATTACATCAAATTTCATATTAAAAATTTCCTCTGGTTTATCGGTATGTATAAAATTATAAGCATAAGTTTCTAGAGATTCTTCCCGGTCATAAACTTCTTGGTTTGCGCTGCAAAAAATACATTTGCCATTACTCCAAGTATGCTTCAATCTTTTGTATTTAATGTTTCCTTGTCCATCCTCAAATGTATCACAAACCGAATATTTGCTGTTAGCGGTTTTAGAACAGTAAACACTTCTGCGGGAAAGTAAAGAAGTAAGTTCTGTAATTGCGATGCCGTACAACTGGTTTTTGTAAATGTGATTTATACGTTTTTGCTTATTAGGAATTTGCTTCTCTAATCCCACATTTAATCGTTTGGCAATTTCACGCAGTAACACACCGGATTTACAAACAGGGTCAAGAAACTTAGCGTCTTTATTATTCCAAAGTTCATTGGGGAGTAAATCTAAAATCTGGTTAACCAAATTAGGGGGAGTAAAAACCTCGTCGTTGCTCAAATTAGCAAGACAAGTAAGTACATCGGGATTATAATTTGTATTGTACATCTTCAACCAGATTATATAAATTTTGTAACGAATAAGTTTTTATGGGTATTGGTATAAATGCTTCCTCACCAAGGTCAGAAAATAAATTTGGCTCATCCATTTTTTGATTTTCTAAAAGAGACTGCATTTTAAAGTCTCTACGTTGTATCATACTTCCCATAGCAATAGACCATTCTGAGAATATAATAGGCTCAATTATTAAACCTACGGTTTTAAGCGTCAAAGCATCACCATAAATCAGATTCCGGTCTAAAACAAATTTTATAGATTTTAAAAATTCAATATTAACCTTACCCTTAAATATATCTTCATAATTAGCTTTAATAATTTCAAATAAACGGGCTCTGCATTGTTCTATGTTATCATTTAAAATGTCAATCCCGTATAAACTACTGGCCGCAACAAAAGTATATCTTTCATATTCAATTTGATTTTTTGAATAACGGTGAGAAATAACCTTTAACTTTCTCCTTAAAATTTCAACTAAAAAGTTACCCGTTCCGCAGGCAGGTTCCAAAAATCTCGAATCAATTCTTTCCGTTTCTTGCTTCACCAAATCAAGCATAGCATTAACTTCACGCTCTGAAGTAAACACTTCTCCATGGTCAGAGACGCGCTGACGGGTTTTAACCTGGTTATTATTATTTATTTCTCCCAGTATTTTATTCATAATCGAATTTTACCAATATTTTACATAGAAGAACAATTTTTTTGGCGTAAGTTTTAGGCAATTAAGAAGTCCGATTTTCCTATCCATTAAAATAGCCATATTATAAAATCAATACCGCATCTTTAAGAAAAAATAAAAAAATTTTTACGCCTGATTTTTATTCTGGATTTCAAAGGTGGGGGTCTCTTCTGGTTTGAATTATTCTGCGAGCAAGATCAGCTACAATATACCGGGGCGACCCAGGTACCGGTGATTCTCTAAAGATTCAGTTTGAAATTAGTTTATAAGTAAGACACAATTCGTAAGGCCCTACCTTCAAGCTTCATGGGAATAAAAATGGAGTAATTTTTTTCAGATCACGCCTTACGGATCTATCACAAAATCTACAAATCATATAAGAATGAAACTCTAACCAATGATTAAAATGTAAATGCCAATCATTCAAGCTTGGCTTAACGTCGATCACTAGGTCGCCAATTATTTCAAGGGGTGTATCTTTATCGTCAACAAACCTTTTCAGATGATGACATTTGGACCCTGGATGGATGATATGGTAAGACCCCCATTTCCTATACTTAACCAAATGAAAATGACGTTGATAATTCATAATTTTTTGAGTTTCTCACGATCTTATTTTCAGGTAATACTGCCATTCTTTAATAAATTTTTCCGGAGAAGCAAACACACCCTTGGTGGCAAACATAGTTTTAACATAATCTTTATCAATCATTACCTTAGGAGCTAATAAAAAGATATTCCTGAAATACGTATGCCCTTTATCTTTAACTAATACCATCTCATAAGTATCTGTTGGTAATTTCTTTTTCACAGTAGTTGAAAAGTTTTCAGTAAACATAATGAGATACCTATGGTGTACATATTTATGCACTATAAAAAGCGTATTGGTATAATCCGGAAGGTATAATTGTTTTTGGAACAAGTTTTTATCCAAAACGACCTTCGATGCAGAGGCTATATCTTTCAAATGATTATTCAAATGAGATTCTATAGTCGGGAGAATGCTATTCTGGTCATAACTGTACCATTCCATATTACTTCCAGAATTACTTTGAATAAATAGAATCGTTCTAGATTTTGTTTTTAGATCTGTTAACCAATAAAATTTATAATTCATATTTATAAATGTCCGCTCCTGTAGTCGCCGTGGTATTTTCGCTTGCGACTTACGCATTTCACCATCGTCGGCCTCTAGGGCACCCAGAAGCGGAACCTAATTCCTTCCTGCCCAGGTAGTTTATCAAAATAATTTTAATGGTTTCCGGGCGGTACCCGATTGCCCATTTTGCCCATCCCAAAAGTAAAACTTTTCTATAATTATTATTTATCCATTATTTCTCTCTTTTTTATTTTTTATAATTATTTAAGAAAGTAAGTTGGCAATCTGGGCAATTCATAAATATCTTTTGTTTTCAGCCTGTATTTAAAGAAAATATTGCCCATTCTACTTTCATAAAATGGGCATCAATATGGTCAATGTGGGCAATTATTGGTTGTGTCCTGCCGGAAAACGACAGTACACGACCCCAATTAAGCCCCGATATATCAGGCTGCCAATTCTTTTGCCAATTTTTCTGCCTGGATTGCCTGGATTGCCTGGTCAGTCAGTTTGTAAGACAATGGACGTTTACCGTTGATGTATTTATACTTCGCGGCATTGTCCGTGGTTAAATATCCTCTCTTGCGAAGCTCCTGGACAAGGCTATTTTTTGTAATCTTTCCGGATGAATACTGTTTTAAGTAATCAGTCGGCAGTACACCCTGTATCAGAAATTGATGATACTCTGAGATTGTATTAACTCCATCCGAAGTAACGTCCGCAACCAACTTATCAACCTCTATCTCTAAATCAGTCGCTCCATTCTGGAATAATTCCTTTTCTTCAGCAGTTATCGGGGTGCTGATTGAATATCTCTTACCATCAAAGTTCAGGGATTCAAATACGGTTTTTAATTCCGTAACGATATAATGATACCATCTGCCAGCCAGCTTATCTAAAAATTCAGGGTCAAAGTTTTTTATTTTATTCTCCACCCGGTATACAAAAAATTGATTATTATTTTCATCCGTTGGTACTTCATCCCTTGAAACTGATACAGGAGAAACTTCATTCGACATTATTATCATATTCAAATTATTCTGCACAGTGTACTGAGGTGCGTACTTCTTATTTATTTCAGCATACTTTTGACCAGATAGTTTCTTCAATTCTTGATATTGTAATTTACCTCCGGAATTCATTTCATCCAGTACCACCAGCTTCTTTTCAAGATAGGGATTAAAATTATTGCCTAGTTCCTTAATATTTACGGAAAGAGTAGGTATAACTGTAAATATTGATTCTGCAAAAGTATTCTTACCAGTACCTCTTTCACCTGTCAGGATCAGAAATGGAAGTTTTTTATAATTAGTGTAGAAGAAAGCTGCCAGCCACTCCTTTATAAACTGCTTGTATTGGCCGAAAAGATCTTCCAGGAAATTTTCTATAAAAGCATTATCCTGCACCATACCATTTTTCGGCGGTACGTGAACCGTAAACACCCCTTCATCCCAATTAAAATCATAGTAAGATTGTTGGCAGGAAACATCCGAGATGTAATCTATTCTTCTGAGATTTTGGATATGCCTGCTCTTAACAAGGTATCTGTAGTATTCGTTTTTTATATCTTTCTCATCCTTATCCTCACTGTCTGTGGGAGTATCGAAAGCACCGACTCTGATGTAGAATTTATCTTTGCCTATATCTGTGATTGAAAATTCATCCCCGACTATGCTAGCTTCACAGAACTTCTGACCAATTGAGTAAAAATTCTCGCATTTGCCAGGCACACCATCCTTCCAGGATCTGTCATACATATCTTTAACCGTGTATTCAATTTTACTATCCGGATGCGGCTGTTCATTCCCCCTATTCCAGCGTTTGCAAAGCTCCAGAGCGAATTCTCTGTCCACTCCTAGCCTGATAAACATAGATATGATGGAAGTTAAAGTTGGAGTGCGAGGATTATTTGCGGGAATTACACCGGTTATATTCTGAAGCATCTCCTCACGGGATACTTTCTTCTTATTGTCAGGTAAATCCTCGTCTGAAATGTCAATGGAAAGACATTCTGAGTCAGGATTGAGATACATATCGGGATCGTAGCTGAAAAAACAGGCTCTTGAAGCATCAGAGGTTTTATCCGGCTCAGTACCGAGATCATAGTCCAGCTTCTTAGCATAGTACTTATATAGCTGTGAGAATCTGTCGGGGTCGTTTATTGGTCGTGCAAGGCGGTAGATGATCTTAACACCATCCCCACTTGGAGAGTGGAATGCAGCGTTTACTCTGGGATCTTCTGAGATTTTCTGAATTGCCTGGTCAGGGTCTGAGCTTAAATGATCATAATCGAAGATAAGATAAGAAGTTTCATCAAGATTAGCCTTTAATCTCTTATTTTCCCTGAATGTACCCAGTATGAAGTACGGAAGGAGTTCTTTTTTCTTTTCCTGACGTTCTGATTGGTCCGATATTTCACGGATTATTTCGATTTTCTGTTTAAGGTCAGTGTCTTTCTGAATTGTTTCAAATATGTCGCGGAGAGTTGTCGGTTGTAGTGTATTGTTCCGTACATTTATGCCTACGGAGGCTTTTATATTATCATTTATTTCCTTTCTGATTGTTGAAGAAATCATTTGAATTTGTCCTTGTTGAATTTGAATTTGATTTAGAAGCGTGGATCACGCTCTTAAGTGATCTGATAGCAGAGCTGTAACTAAGGGCATCGACAGTGCCTTTCAAAGCGTAAAATTGCTCTACAAGATCTTGTAGTTCATTGCTATTGGCGAATGTGAAGGTTGTTAAGCCCTTATCCCGCCTGTGAGAAAGCAGCTGACAACCCTGCGTAACCAAATATGCCGCAAGATAGAAATCTCTGTGGCCGTAATATTTATCCATTATTATCCTCTTTTTTAACGTAATCGACGTATCCTAACAGAACGGCTTTAATAAATCCATGGAATTTTAACTCATTTTCCGCTGCCAATGTTGCCAGGATTTGAACATCGTCTTTTTTCATAGTGATAGTGAATTGTTTGAATTCGGTCTGTTTCCCTGTTTCCCGAGATAGCTTATACATCCGGATCCTCCGAAAAGTTTCATCTATATAATATAGTCTAAGCTATTTCATCCATCCGGTCAAGAGTAATTAAAAAAATATTTTTCGTCTAATGTTTGCTTAACTCAGCCCTAGCTAACTATTAGCTAAGACTTAACGACGTCTTAACTAATAAAAAAATGGGGTCCTAAATTATTTATTTATAAAAGGTTAGAAAAGTTCCGGAAAAAACACTTTTTTCTTCCAATTAAAAAAAATATTTTTGCCACCGTCTCTCGTTGATTATTTCTGGTAACTGTAAAGGGAATAGGAGGGAGGCACTCAGAGACAAACCAAAAATCGGAGTAATTTATGGGAATGAAAAGACCCACACATCGGAAGATTTCTGATGGTCGTATTGCTTTGGTTCGGAGAAAATCCATTGATTCCGCAGCCGAAGTTACACGTTGCAAAAAAGAGCTAGCTAAAGTGAACCTAGACCTTCAGCAACCTCTTTTGGATGACAAAACTATCACTCGTTTAGAAACTAGACGCGTGGAACTCGAAGCACAGATCACGAAATGGCAGAGAGAAACTGACAGGTATAGGGCTCGTCATATCTCTTATATTCAAAAAAACGCTGATTTGGACGGCAATCAGGAAGTATAAATCTTAATCTCTCCGATTAAGTAGTCGCCGGTGTAACTTTCGGGTTGTACCGGCTTCTGAGTTTTTAGGGGTGCCTGCAAATTCAAATTACCATTTAAGAATCCTATAAGGTTTCCTGCTTAACATCGTAATTCTCAGCACACTCACTGACTCTTCATTCTAAAGACCAAAATAATCTGGGTTCAAATAATATGAAGTAACAAAGAGACAATAAAAACTGAGTATTTCCCGGTGTTTGGCTTTAGGATGAGAGGGGCATATCAGGTGGAGACTTCGAGGTTGCATAAGCTGTAAATAAAAAAGGAGAATGAATAATTCTCCTTTAGGCTAAAATTTGTCAGTTGGTCCTGGAGCTGAGTCTATTTAAGCAAAATCATCTTCTTTATATCTGTAAAGACAGGAATATTATTTTCTCCTCTTACCATTATCTGGCAGATATATATTCCGCTTGCCAGATTACTTGCAAGTGATGATGACCCTTCGGTGACTTTCCCTGTAAATTCTACTTCGTGGTAACCTCCTTCCTGGTATTGGTTGACTAATGTCTCTACAAGTTCCCCTTTTATGTCATAGACGTACATTTTAATATATCCTCTTTCCTTCAGCCTGTAAGCTATTTTTGTTGTCGGGTTGAAGGGATTAGGGTAGTTCTGGAAAAGTTTATAACTGTTGATTGTAAATTCTTCATTGCTCTTTGTCCCGGTAAGGACTATATGAAGTTCTTCGGATGGTTCCGAGACATTTCCCTGGTTATCTTCTGCTGTAAGCTTAAAATAAAGATTATTTATTCCTTCAGGGCGAATGTGAAGGTAGAATGTATCCTCTAATGATGCGACAAATGTTGTTGAATCAGCTGTAAAGTTCTCTGTTGTGTCCCTATAGAGATTATAATGACTGAAATCTGCCTCGGTATTCCTATTCCAGCTAAGGACTATATAGTCAGTATCTACAGAAGCTGTAAGGTTAACAGGCACCCTTGGCGGCAAATCCTGGTAAAAGTAGCTCTCTCCGAATGGACCTCCGTACAGTCCGATGTCGCTTCTTGTTCCATCTTTATCCAGTATATCAGGATCACCCCTGTCAATCAAAGGGGAGAATGCCTGTAAGTGAAAATTAAGCTCTCCTCGTGTTGAGTCTCCATTTACGATCATTGGCAGCTGATAAATATTTGTCGTATCTGTGTTTGAGAATCCCGAGAAATTAACATCGTTGTTCCAGAAACAGTTATACTTAACTGTGGGTGGGTTATAACCTGACCATTTTTCTATCCCTTTAGTTGCATTTGCTATTATGTTATTTCTAATTATGCTATTAGGTCCTGCAATGATTGCTGTAAGTGTGTCACTCCCTATATAATTGTTTGTTAAAAATAGATGGTCTACACCCTCGTTATCAATACCAAACCCTCGTCCATACATCAGGTTATTATAAACCCAGGCAGAATCGGCATAACTTAAAAATAATGCCGCACTATAGGCACTGTGTTCAATTACTATTGTGTTATTCGATATTATTGGATCGGCCCCAAATGATTTATGGATTCCATATCTTGGAGCATTATATGGGGAATTGGATCTTGCAAATATTAAATTCGAATCAATCCGGGGTTTATATGAATAATCGAAAGCTTCAATATCAATTCCGGCAACAATGGACGCGGTAGAATTTGGATCTGTAAAAATAATATTATTTCGTATTATCGCATTTGAATTGAAAGCCCATAAACCTAAGGCAACTACATCAAAAATATTTTGTTTTACAATCGGGCTTGCATCAGTTGTGTATGCCCCTACACCGCCATTACTTATCTTATTGAGACTGACAATACTACTGTCCATTAGATTAAGGCCATACGCTTTTCCGGTGTTAAAATATACTTCGATATGAAAGCCGGATAATAAGCAGTGTTTTGCAACGTTCACGGACGTAAATCCGTAGGAATTAACCAAAGCTCTCGTATCTATCACGCAGCTATCCATTCCCGCCCCGATCAGTGATAATCCCGGTATCATTACAACCTGTTCTTCATAAACACCATTAGCCACGTATATGGTATCACCGAAGGATGAGACATTTATTGCGCTCATAATCGAATCTGCCGCTGTTTCCCAGGTAAGGTATGGCGGGGTGCTGCTGCCGGAGTGGCTGACGTAGCGGATTTCGCCAACTAACAATGAATAATTTATAATGAATAATGAAAGGAATATCTTCAACGGCCCCATAAAACCTGCCTGTTTTATTCGTTGGCAATTTAGAGAATGGAAATCATAGAAGCAACAGACACCCGATGTCTTTCATAAATGGTGAATCTGACAAAGGTTAACACCGCAGCCTATGAAAGAGTTCAGCCCGTCAGCACCGTCGCCGGATTTATAATTTTCAATTAGATTAAAGTCTGGCGGGACATTACCCGCCATTAAAAATTTTACTTTAATGCAATTCCGTAAAACTCATAATATTCTTCCCCACTCTCATCGTACCAGATAAATCTTCTCAGAAGTTTTTTAGCTGAGTACCACTGCCTTGGCTCGCCAGTCCACGGTGCACTGTCAATTACCTCATACCTATTTTTGCTTCTTTCACCGCATACGACCCAATGCCCAGTATCGCTGCTTTTCAAAGTGAAGTTTACAAGCATAATTACCGGTCCCGAATGCTTATCCAGAAATTTCAGGAATTTATCTGGATCGTTAGTGTAAAGCTCTGTGAATTTGAAGCCAAGTTTTTTCAATCCTTGTTTTATACCCTTCTCGTCGGTACCAACGGCCTCAATAAATCTTCTAACTGATTTAACCGGATATTTTATCAGCCTTGCTGGAGGCAGGTGTAACCTGGCACTATCAAGATATGATTTTGTATTGGAGATTATTTTGGCCCGGTTTAATGAGATGGGGATATTCAGAAGCCTGGCTGCATTCATCACGCTGTGGGCACCACAGCTGTAACTGTCCGTTTGATGATCGAACCTCATAATAATCGCCTTTCGACAAAGCTTGTGAAACTATCCCCTGCGAATATTATATGATCATACAACTGAATTTCAAATAATTTACCGCAATCAGCTAATTTCCTGGTTATTATAATGTCCTCCTCACTCGGTTCTGGATTGGTCGAAGGATGATTGTGCATCACAATTATATTTGTGGCGTTCGCAACGACAGCACCTTTGAATACAGAACGCGGGTCAACAACAGAACAGGTCAGCGTGCCGCGACTTACAGTTTCAAAACCGATTATCTTATTTGCACTACTCAGCCAGACAACGACAAAGACTTCAACGGCTTCTTCATCAAATAAAGGTCTGAATAATTCAAATATATCTTTGGGGCTGATAATCTTCTTTTTCGGAATTTCGGATAACTCAGGGTAGTGTATTGTTGTGTCCCGGAATTTCCATTCGAGTGTTTTGAACTTTATTTTATTCTGCATTAAACCTCCGTTACGATTTTTGCTCCTGTTTTTCAGTATCATCCTCCTGATACTTGCGTAAGAGTAGCGAATTGGTTTTTACGTGGATTATAAGATTTCTGTCTTTGAGACTTCTCAGATGTAGTATTCGATCACCCCTGAATATAACTTCATAGACAGAATGGGCATAGATCACCCTTTCTTTCTGTTCAGACATTTTTAACTCCTGTTAATAAAGAATTGAAAAAGGAAAGCCGGATTGCTCCGGCTTACAGTTTGAAGATCCTGCTGGTTTGTATCTGGTAGGATGCCCTCATTCTAAGATCCACCTGGTGAGAAACATAGTACGTTATCAGGTTATACAGCACCCACAGGTTGGCAGCTTTCTTATACTGCTTCTCCTGTTCGGCTATATATTTTACAACGTGTTTTCCGAGTTTATCTTCTACTTCACGTCTGACTTTCTCTGTTACCTTAGTATTCTGCAAGAGTTCTATCCTATTCTTAATTACCGGAATCTTTTCATAGGTTGATTCAACCTGAGCTTTCAGGTTTTTAATCTCCAGCCCTGATGTGTGTTTCCTGTAATACTTGGCTAGTACATTGCCGAATACCATTCCGTTGCTACAGATGGCTCTTATGGCTCCCCAGAAGAGCCTCACACCCTCACTTGCATCATAGGAGTTATGCAGAAACAGCGATAAGGCTATATCCGACCTTCCATCATTAAGTTTCAGATCAGGAAAAGTCACCTGCAAACGCATTCTGCTGTCTTCAACAAACGAATGAGCCGGATCTATTATCCAGTTGGTATCCAGGTTGTGAAGTTGTTCCATAAGAGGCATAATTACTTCGCTGTTAGGGACCAGCTGATAGCTGTCCTTCTGAATTGAGATAAGCTTGTTGTTATCCGGTCTTACTATGGCTTTATATTCCTTTGCAGGTTTGTAGTTTATTCCCGGTTTATCATCAACATAAACTGATCGCTCTTCAACCGGAAACAGGAACTTCTGCAATTTGTTTTCTATTACTGTCATATCAGTTCTCCAGTCTTAAATTGTTTCCGTTTAACTTTGTTTTTGAGATATATAATGTGACAGCTATATTGGAAAGATTTGCAGCATTATATTCTTTCTGGATTTCGGCAGCTTCAGCAAAACATTGCTTCATTATGTCCATATGAGTTGCTTCTCTGGGCTTACCTTCGGTATCTGGGGAAGTATTTTGGTCGTGTACTTTCCCATTGCCGTTACCATTTACCTTACCTGGTGAGAGTATCTCAACTGAATAATCTTGAATAAGCTTCTTATTTTTCTCCACTGCAGTTTTAACGAGCTTTATCTTTGCTCCCTTTACCTGATCTTTCAGAACCGTATGAATTTTTAACGGTGCGAACCAGGTATATTCCTGTCCTTTTGAATCCAGGAGTGTATAACAGTAATATTCACCGTAACGGTTTTCTCCTACTAATGGACTATCGTAGGCAAGCTCAAGCTGCAGAGGGCGATTGATTTCCATATCCAGTTTCTGTCTCTGGTTGTTCATTCATATCCTCCTTGTATAATTTATAATGAAATCCAGAGGCCTTCTGGCGAATGCAGATGAATTACATGAAAGACTACTGGCACAGGAGCAGTTGAGCCACTGGATGGAAGGCAAGCCAATGCCCATTACAGACAAGCGATTCAGTGGAGAAGGATGGCTCAACGATAGCTTTTTAACCTGCTGACCCAACATTATCTGCTGGCCACCGAACATTTAAGTTCACTGGTGGCTAATCTGGATTATGAAGATAAAAAAATGAAAAAACGCCTGCAATTTTTTATTAAGCAATATTTGGATGCCTTGTCACCTGCAAATTTTCTTCATACCAATCCACAGATTATGGCATGAAACCCTGAAAAGCGAGGGGAAAAATCTATTGCAAGGACTTACATAATTTTTTGACTGACATTGAAACGGACTCAGCCAGTCTGGTTATCAAAATGACCGATACCGAAGCCTTTAAAGTGGGTGAAAATTGGCTACAACGCCAGGAAAAGTTATTTATAGAAACCATATGATGGAATTAATCCAGTATCTGCCCCAAACAGAAAAAGTAAAAACTATCCCTCTGCTCATTATCCCCCCTGGATTAACAAATATTATATTCTCGACTTGAGCGAAAATAACTCTTTGGTGCGTTGGCTGGTTGAACAAGGTATCTCTGTATTTGCCATTTCTTGGGTAAATCCTGACTCTGATTTCGCAAAAATCAGCTTTTTTGATTACCTCAATGATGGGGCGCTAACAGCAATTGATGTCATTAAAAAGCAACTAACGGTAAATGAAGTAAACACCCTGGGTTTTTGTCTTGGAGGCACTTTATTCACCTGCTTGCTGGCTTACAATAAAGCCAGAAACAACAACAGCGTAAAATCTGCCAGCTTTCTCGCCTCTATGATTGATTTCAGTGAACCTGGGGATATCTCGGTATATATTGATGAGCAACAAATTAAAAAAATTGAAGATATGATGCTTGAGAAAGGCTATCTTGCAGGGCAGTTTATGGCTTCCAGTTTTAATTCATTGCGTGCCAACGATCTTGTCTGGTCTTTTTTCATTAAAAACTATCTGCAAGGCAAGCAGCCTGTGCCATTTGACCTTTTATACTGGAATGCAGACAGTACCAACATGCCAGCCACCATGCATTCCCAGTACTTACGCTGGATGTATTTACATAATTATTTAATCAAGCCCGGTAAAATCCGCTTGAATAAACTGCCCATTGATATCAGCAAAATCGATACACCGGTATTTTTTGTCGCCACCGAAAAAGACCATATCGCCCCCTGGACCTCAGTGTATCAAGGTTTTAGTCATATGAAAGGCCCCAAACGATTCGTCTTAGGCGGCTCAGGACATATTGCAGGTATTGCTGCAAATCCACCCTCCGCAAAGAAATACAAATATTATTCCAATGCTAAAACAGCAGATACAGCCGAAGCCTGGTTTGAACAAGCCAACCAACATCAAGGTTCATGGTGGCCGGAATGGCTGAGTTGGCTTAAAAAACATTTAGGACGCCAGAAATCCGCGCCGGATATAGCAAAATTGCCTTATCAAGGCATAATGGATGCGCCAGGTGAGTATGTTTTAAAAAAATCGTAACTATTCGGCAGATTAAGAAGCATCCAAACCGCGACCTGACCGAGCCGCGACTGACCGACCGGACCGTCAGGAAGCGGAGCAGTTGAAGTGGCAGAACAGTTGAAGTGGCAGAAAAATGAAGAAGCCAGTTTTTTTCAATTCGTCACATCTCATTAAATTTTTGAGCTGAACATATAATGGAGAATTTTAATTGTTCCGCGACTGTTCCTCATGTTAACTGGTACCGGTTCCATTCGACCATTTGATCCGCAACCGATCTGCGATCTAACCGAGCCGCGACCGTCAGGAAGCGGAACAGTTGAGGTGGCAGAAAAATTTAGAAGCCAGTTTTTTCGATTCGTTTCATTGAAGATTCTTGAACTGAACATTTAATGGCCGCCACTTCAACTGCTCCGCTTCCTGACGGTCGCGGCTCGGTTAGATCGCAGATCGGTGGCGGATCAATTGGTCAAATGGAAACGGTAGCGGTTAACATAAGGTTCTTATGGTTTCAATCAATTCGCGGTTTTTACCCAGATCAGAATGCCCCATGGTAGCAGAGGAGGTAATATCTCCATTGGCTTTTATACATAACCAATCCACAAAATTAAATACCAGTGTTTGACGGTAGGCAATCAAAATGAGATTCATCGATATGAGTAACAGTCAGATTTTTGATTTTCTCAGAAAGGCATTGTGCCAGCTGTTCTGGATCCCTTGGCTCTAAGGGTTTGATATAATGCGAATCCGAAGTATCAACCAGTGAACTGACCCAGTTGGGTTTATCATCCAGTCTTGCTTCACACAATCCATCAGGCATGGTTCGGAAATTTATCTGGGGAAAAAGGTGCATCACTGCTATAAAGATAACCAGCAGGATAAGCAGAAAAAAAAGAATTTTCATTAATACCAGCCTAAAGATCCGTTTAACTTCAGCCATTCTAGCAGCGATCATCTTGCTTGGATAGATTAACTGTTATAAAGTGTCAATTCTATGCTCATTATAACTAAACACATAAAAACACTTAGCCTGGCGTTAATTTTAACAGCTTTAATTGTTTGCGCCTGGTTCTTTCAACATAATATGCAACTTCTTATCGCATCCATTAAAGGGCTTGGACTGCTCGCACCTTTAATTTTTATTGTCATCTATTGTCTGGCAACGGTATTACTCTTACCCACCATGGTGTTGACTCTCGCCGGCGGTGCCATTTTTGGACCCTTTGCAGGAACAATCCTCAATCTGATTGGTGCAACCATAGGCGCGAGCAGCGCATTTATTATCAGCCGTTATCTGGCCTGTAACTGGTTTGAGCAACGAAGGGGGAACGATTAAATAAATTAATTTCCGGCGTTGAGCAGCGCGGCTGGCAATTTGTAGCTCTCTTCAACGTTTGATTCCGATAATTCCCTTCAAATCTGGTCAATTATGGGCTTGGCATTACCGGCATCGGGTTCAAACTTTACATTGTAACCACTTTTATTTTCCTTATACCTGCAGAAATTGTTTATACTTATTGCGGCTATGCAGGTGTTGCTGTTTTGTCTAATCCCGATTCTTTTATAAAAATACCAGTATTGTTGGTATTGTAGTGCTGACAATTATTTTTTCACTGTTCAAGTATTTTAAAAAACGACAGTTTCTTTTGAAGCAGCAAGCTATTAATCAAAGCCCTCCATCAAAGCCTTCAGCAAGGGATGTTCAGGATTAAAAACCAGGCTGTCAACTGACAAAAACTGCTCGAATGCCTTGCAATGAATTTGTAATAAACACAGCCTCAGCCTCTTGAATATCAAGTCGAGTGATGACCGCCTCCTCACAAGGAACAGCGTTTCTCAGACAGTAATGAATTAAACGCTCTCGTGTGATGCCAGGTAAAACGCCCTCCGTTAAAGGCGGCGTGATAAGCCTTCCCTCTCGAATAATAAACAGATTAGCACAACTGGTTTCTGTCGCCTGTTGTCGGGTATTGTAAAACAACACCTCATCAAAACCCTCGGCTTCGGCCTGTCTTCTTGCAATAATCGCTTCAAGATAATTGACAGATTTAATACCATACAAAGGATTGTTGGCATCACGCAGCCAGGAGGCTGTTGAAATTCTTGTGGGTTTGTTTTGTTTTTTAACATTAAATGTTTGTAAAAGCAGCTGGCTGTTAATGCCTTGGGCTGTTAAGCCCCGATTGGCAGTGCCGCCGGTAAGAATAACCTTAAGCCCCCCTTTGCAATTTATCCTGTTGGATACGCTGTTTTAACACAGCTTCCCATTGCATCAGCGCCATGGAAAAATCAAAACCAGAAAAGCAGCGGATTTTTTTAATCGCTGCCAGTGCCAGCCTGGTAAAGCAGGGGATGAATCAGTAACCCGAAGGGTTTCAAACAAGCCTTCACCAAGATAAACTCGATCATGGATGGGAGGCATAGTCTTCTGCACAGACGGGTTCAGACATCGTTTTTTATTTCCTGTTAATCAAAGGAATCATCAAGCTCGGCTCGCAGCCGCTTTTCCTCCAGCAGTGACTCCAGCCTTCTGCGGGCATCTTGTTTAGGGAAAGTCTCAACTACTGACTCAGTGTCCACTGTTGGATCTACAAATTCATCTTCTTCCATGTCCAGTAATTCATCATCCTCTTCGTAAAAATCACTCATTCTGTCTCTCTGGTTAATGTTTAATAGTTTCTTTAAGGGTGACTTAACCCTTTCCACGTTAAGATATGAAATTTGATTATAAGATTCGCCGTGCACTATATACAACATTTTAAATCCAATGAAAAGGGATTTTCATTTGCAGCGCAGCTTATCACTTGGACTCTGCTGAAATAATAAGTCATAATCAATAACTGTTCCTTACAAGAAAACAATCTATGGTTGAAAATCGCTTTAAAAATATCCTTCGAAAAAGCTATAAGCAAGTGCGCAGGCATCTGCCAATAGCTTATCAACAGGCGGCTTCCAATAAAGTCTGTCAGCAAATCAACGCCATTCACCAATACCGCTACGCAAAAACCATTGCCCTTTATCATGCGGTGAATGGGGAAATTGATTTGAATGAGCTATGGAGATCAGCACCTTATCAAGGTAAATTCTGTTATTTTCCCGTATTGAATGACGATCAAAGCCTGTCATTTTTACCAGCGACACCTGCCACGCCCTTTAAGACAAATCAATTTAATATTCCCGGACCCGATGTCAGCCGAGAAATGGCGATTCCGGCAATGGAGCTGGATTTGATTTTTATGCCGCTGGTAGGTTTTGATATGATGGGTACTCGTTTAGGGATGGGAGCCGGCTATTACGACCGAACACTGGCCGGGGAAAATCATCCTTTACTGATAGGTGTAGCTTATGATTTTCAGCGCAGCGATTTTCTAAAACCTCAATCCTGGGATGTGCCGATGACTGCCATCATCACACCAAAACATCAATACTGGAGTGAACCATGACAAAATACTGGCTAATGAAATCAGAGCCTTCTTGTTTTAGTATTGATGATTTGCGTAAAGCACCCAAACAAACCACCCATTGGGACGGCGTACGAAACTATCAGGCACGTAACTTCATGCAAAAAGATATGTAAATCGGCGATCAAATTTTTTTCTACCATTCAAATTGCAAACCACCTGGGATTGTCGGTATTGCTGAGGTCTGCAGTGAAGCCTATCCGGATCATACGGCCTTTGATCCTGACAGTGATCATCCTGATCCTTCCAGTACAGCTGACAATCCTCGCTGGTTTATGGTGGATGTTTGCTTTAAGGAAAAATTTAAAGATCTGATTCCTCTGGACGAACTAAAAAAATACGAAGAACTGGCTGATATGCCTTTGTTACGCAAAGGGAATCGCTTATCGGTCATGCCTGTCAGTGCCAGTGCCTGGTCGTTTATCAATGGTCAGTTACGATAAAGCGTCCGTGCCTACCTCGCCTGTACGAATTCTGACGACTTGCTGGATGTCATAAACAAATATCTTCCCGTCGCCGATTTTGCCTGTGTAGGCGGATTTGCAAATGGCATCTATTGCTGCTTCCACCATATCATCGGGAAGCGCTAGCTCTATTTTCGATTTTAGGCAAAAAATCTACAACATATTCTGCGCCCGCGGTACAACTCCGTATGGCCTTTCTGGCGTCCAAATCCTCGCGTTTCCGAGATAGTGATTCCCGGAACATTTATTTCCATCAACGCTTCATGCACATCATCCAATTTAAAGGGCTTTATGATGGCTACCAACATTTTCATCTGAAATCCTTAAGGTTTTTTCTTCTGTTTTTGTCCATTTATTTGACAAAGACGACAGTTTGCATATATTTTAATAGTCTTTCATTTTACTCTGTTTTTAATAAGAAATAAATTACCATAAAATCATATCTTTGTTACACTTAGAGTAATATTAAAAAAGGAGTTAACCATGCTCGACTCGAAACAATTTGATGATATAGCAAAAAAATTATTTTCTGCTTTACCCGAAGGAATGCAAAATTTTGAAAGGGAAATCGAAAGAAAATTTAAAGAAGTTTTAATGGCAGCCTTTAGCAAGCTGGATTTGGTCACTCGTGAAGAATTCGATGTCCAAACCAAAGTATTAGCGCGCACACGCGATAAACTGGACAGTTTGCAAATGCAAGTCGATGCTTTAATAAAACTGCAAGAAATAGAAGAAAAAGAAAAAAAATAACTGTTTTTAGGAACTAAAGGAATCCAACCTATGAACCTCGCATTCAGTAAGACGCGAAGTGCTGTCGGCATTTTTGCGCAACCCGTTTCCGTTGAAGTCCATATTTCCAATGGCTTACCAAATTTTACCATTGTTGGTCTGGCTGAAACCGCTGTAAAAGAAAGTAAAGATCGCGTTCGTTCAGCGATTATTAATAGTCAGTTTGAATTTCCCTTTCGTCGAATCACCGTTAATCTGGCTCCGGCAAATCTGCCCAAAGCCGGCAGTGGCTTTGATCTGCCGATTGCTATTGGTATTCTGGCAGCATCTGGGCAAATACCGGATTATAAGTTAAATAATCATGAATTCATCGGCGAGCTGGCTCTTAAGCGGCAATTTAAGAGGTGTGACCGCTATCATTCCTGTCGTTTTAGCTGCACATAAGGATCAACAAAACTTAATCATAGCACAGGATAATGCCAAAGAAGCCTCTCTTGCTGGTCATCAAGGTATCTTCTCTGGCCGCATAATCTAAGAGAGGTGTGTTCCTATCTCTGTCAGGATACACCGCGCTGCAAAGCCCTGCCGCCGCAGACCGGAGATATGAGCGGGGGCCATCAAGACGTCGACTGGTCGGACGTTAAAGGACAGCATCATGCCAAACTGGCCCTGGAAATTGCCGCCAGCGGGCGGTCATAGCATTTTGCTCAGCGGAGCACCAGGCACAGGCAAGACTATGCTAGCCAAACGCTTTGCACCCTTCTTCCTAAGCTGTTAGAAACTCAGGCTCTGGAATGCGCGGCTATCAGTTCCGTTCGAGGCAAATTACCCGATTTTAATCACTGGCGATCACCGCCTTTCAGATCCCCACATCACACGGCATCACCGGTCGCTCTGGTTGGCGGCGGCAATCCCCCCAAACCGGGTGAAATTTCCCTGGCGCATCATGGAGTATTGTTTCTTGATGAACTACCGAATTTAACCGTCACGTTCTGGAAACCTTGAGAGAACCCTTGGAATCGGGACATATCTGTATTTCCCGAGCGGCCATACAAACCGAATTTCCGGCCAACTTCCAACTTATTGCAGCAATGAATCCCTTGCCCCTGCGGTCAATGGGGAAATACCCAGGCCAATTGCCTCTGCAGCCCGGATCACGATCAATCGCTACTTGGGAAAACTGTCTGCGCCCCTGTTGGACCGGATCGACATGCAAATCAATATTCATGCCTTTCTAAAGAAGAGTTGGTCAAACCGAATGAAGTCATAGAACTGCAAAGCCCGGTGATCAGGAAAAAAATCGCTGCTATCAGAGAGGTTCAGTTTCAAAGACAGAAATGTTTAAATGCTCACCTCAGCGCCAAAGCCTGTGAGCAAATGGCCCAACTGGGAGAGACCGAGCAGAATTTCCTCAGCAAAGCCATGGACAAATTGAAATTATCAGCACGCGGATACCATCGTTTATTAAAAGTCTCAAGGACCATTGCAGACATCAACGACAGCCAAAAGGTATGCCTACCACATCTGCAACAAGCCTTGTCCTACAAGCAGACAATTAAAAAGGCAGGTTCTTGAATTTAAATGCCAGATTTGAGTTGATATGAAGTACCCAAGGTGGCACCGTAGCACCGTAGATCACCTCCCAGCACCCACCATCCATCCCGGATTACGGCTGCGCCTCCATCCGGGCTACGCATGATGCAGACAATGGCACCTGAAGCCCGTAAAAAGCGCAGCGTATCCGGGATCATTTCCCAACGACGATGCAGCAACATTACACCGTAGCACCGTAGCCCGTAAGAAGCGCAGCGTATTACGGGATCAATCAAAGCAAGATTTGATGTCTGATCGTTATAACCTCAAAAAGGAAGCACTAACTGACCATCAATACGCAATAACTGTGCGCGGAACAATGTTTTTATCATCTCCAGGTTGATCTTCTGCTTCAAAACGCGCTACTAAGCAAGGAGTAGTATTTGATGCACGTAATAAGCCCCAGCCTTTTTCAAATTCCACACGTAAACCATCGATAGTAATCATTTTTGCATCAGGAAAATGGGCTGATTTACTCAGTTTTTCCATAACAATGAATTTTTCTTCATCAGATATCGGTATTTTGATTTCAGGAGTATTGATACTGTCAGGAATAGTATTAAATTGCCCATCGACTGTTTCTCGACTTTGACTGATTATTTCTAATAATCGACAAGCACTGTACAAAGCATCATCAAAACCATACCAACGGTCTTTAAAAAATAAATGCCCGCTCATTTCACCGGCTAGAGCCGCATGTTCTTTTTCATCACTGCTTTAACAATAGAATGGCCTGTCGGACACATTTTAGCAATGCCTCCAGCGTTTTCGATTACCGTGGATAAATTTTTTGAGCATTTCACATCATAAACAATAGTGGCGCCCGGATGATGTATTAATAAGTCACCGGCATAAAGCATCATTAAACTATCAGGCCAAATCATTTTGCCGGTATTGGTGATAAGTCCCAGCCGATCCGCATCCCCATCAAAGGCAAATCCAATATCTGCCTGATGTTCAAAAACCGCCGCTTTTAAATCCTGTAAATTTTCTTCAACTGCAGGATCCGGATGATGATTTGGAAAACGCCCGTCCACATCACAATATAAAGGAATAACTTGACAACCCAAGTCCGCAATTACCTCAGGAATCACCGTTCCTGCAATACCATTACCGCAATCAACAACGACCTTTAAAGGTCGGTCTATTAATGCCTTTAACAATGCGATCCCGATATTCCGGGATAATATCGAAATCAGAAAGCTTTCCCTGACCTTGAATATATTTACCTTGCTGCACCAAGGCATATAACTTATCAATATCTTCTTGCACAAACGTTTTGCCTGCCAACACCATTTTAATGCCATTATAATCCGCTGGATTATGACTGCCGGTAACCATTAAACCTGAATCAATTCCTTGGGTGGAGGTGGCATAATACATTACAGGAGTTGCTACTGCCCCTAAATCGATTACATTGATCCCACTATCCAGTAAGCCTTGTCTTAAAGCTAGGGCTAAGGCATCGCTGGTTAGCCGGCCGTCGCGCGCCAGAAACAGTGCAGAACGTCCTAAATCAGCTAAACGACAGCTTAAAGCACGGCCAATAGTATAATAAGCATCTTCATTTAATTCAGTCGGCACAATACCGCGAATATCATAAGCTCTAAAAACAGAATTACTGATTTTCTTTTGTTGATATTGCATTATTCTCTCCCTGAACTACCGAAACCATTTTCGCCTCTATCGGTTTCAGTAAAAGTATCAACCACAGAAAATTCCGCTTGAACTACCGGGAAAAATACCAATTGTGCAATCCTATCGCCTGGATTTAGGGTGAAATGATCCGTATTACGTTTCCAACAGGATATTTTTAGTTCACCCTGATAATCTGAATCGATTAAACCCACTAAATTACCCAAAACAATACCATGCTTATGTCCAAATCCCGATCGAGGTAAAATCACTGCGGCAATTTCGGGTGAGCGATATAAATAGCCATACCGGTAGGTAATAAAACCGTTTGTTGCGGAGCAATTTGTAGGGGTTCATCGATACAAACCCGCAAATCCAATCCTGCAGAGCCCTGCGTTGCATAGGCAGGAAGGGGGAATTCTTTTCCTATCCTTGAATCAAGAATTTTTAATTGAATAGCCTGTCGCATTGTTATTTCCTTTATTTCCTTTTTGGCTGCATTTTGCAAAATTGCAGCGATAATTGCAATAATTTTTCCAGCTAAACGTAATTTATGTTGACAGGCCAGTTCGATTTCTTCGGTTGAGCTAATGACTGTGACCTGGTTATCATCTGTATGAAATCCCAAATCAGGCCCTACCTGATTGGCAATAATCAAATCAATTTTTTTCTGCTGCAATTTTTTTCGGGCATGGTTTAAAACATCATTGGTTTCAGCGGCAAACCCTACAGTAAGCGAGGCTTTACCTGTGGCAGCTACTTCGGCCAGGTAGATATCGGGATTTAAAAGCAATTCCAATGTGACAGATTCCTGACCTTGTTTTTTCATTTTCTCAGAGGGCAGTTTCGCAGGACGGTAATCAGCGACAGCTGCTGCGCCAATAAAAATGGAGTCAGGTTTTAAATTCGCCATGACGGCTGTTTTCATTTCTTCAGCCGAGTCAGCCCGTATATATTCAACATCAGGCGGGGGACATAAATCTGTCGGGCCGGAAATTAAAGTGACTTTCGCGCCAGCACGCGCTGCCGCCTGTGCCAGAGCAAAGCCCATTTTTCCAGAACTGTAATTGCTGAGGTACCTGACTGGGTCAAGCGCTTCACGGGTCGGCCCGGCGGTAATCAAAACCACTTTGCCTTTAAGACAAGGGGCAATTTCAA
>CAVYUP010000013.1:0-239902 GCA_963771705.1 uncultured Bacteroidota bacterium | reverse complement strand
GGGGGGGTTCTGCTATAGTCTAATAATTTTTTATTAACTGAAATCACCTGGAGCCAAGCCGTGATAAAGCATCTTCAACTTCTTTTTTGGTGTAAGCTTTCTGTTCTCCGGTAATAGGTTTTTCATTTCCTTTTTTGACTTTATAGAGAAATGTAGATTTCTTCTCAATAAGCCGAATCTTTAATTGATTTTTTTCAGCAAGACGTTGTATCTTTTTCTTTCCTTCGATGAAGGAGTTTGCTGAGAGAGAACCATTAATAGCCTGGCCATTTAGCTTTTCTGCGGTAAATTTTAGTTCTACCATGTTAAAATTGCTCTTGTTTATAAATTTTCATTAAATAGAGCAATTCTCATTCCAGAATAAAAATTAGTTTTTTTAACTCCAATTTGAGGTTTTGTAATCGATATTCTTGAAAGAGTTACAGGTGAAGCGCTACGCTTGGTTAGTGAAGAGGGAGGAGCTACAACCAGTATATAACATGATATCAGAACTACTTTAAATTTTTATTCAGCTAAAATTTCAAATCCTGAATTAGGAACGGTTTTTTTAATAAATCCGAAATCCTTATAATTTCTTAAAAAATCCCGCCATTCACTATCCTGTATAAAACGTGCATCGTGCTGAAGTCTGCCTCCCAAAAGTATCATATTAATTTCAATTTTATGTAGAAATTCATTAAAATCCACAATTTTTCTGATATTCTGCCACCCTGTGATAATTTGATCCCGCATAAATATTATAATCCCCCCTCTGATTCTAAAAGATTACCTCTTCAGAAATATTTAGAGACTTTAAATAATTAATTACTGTTAAATTGGGTTGATAATCAGAATAATTTTTCAGTTTTGACATTTGAGGAGAGGCAAAGAACAGCAAAAAGCCCAGAATGAAAATAAATATCGTATTAGGTTCTCATAAATCTTCTCTCAGGGGGAAAAATCAATGTAACTGTTAATACAGCCACTAATATGATTAACATCATGAGTAATGCTCCCTTGGGTAAATGATAAGACTAGATATAATAATAGGGATTATATAAATAATAATAAAAAGCCATAATTCTTTTTTCTTATTATAGTTATTTTTTAACTGCCGTTTTATATCCTCCCCTCCCTTATTAACTTTATACAGTGCAAACAGACAGACTACAAGGATGAGAAGCAAGGATTCTAATTTGTTATATGCTTTTGAATCAGGAAAAAACAGGGTTGCGTGCTGCAGTTGGGAAGCAAATATTTCTGGTAAATTCGTTCGTTATATCCTAAATGCTTTAAGAAAAATTGCGGGATTAGTTTTATAACATTCAATTATTGTTTTAGAGTCATTGAAGCTATCCCGGATTATTTTATTGCTGTCATGTCTTGACCAAGGGGATAGATTACTTTTCTCCCAGTTCACCCAATTTAAGGAAAAATGCTGGCTAAATGCTAGGAAACTCCTTTCGCCTGTAGAAAACGGAAGTCCTATAAAACTAATACTAATTATTATTAATAAAGCTGATGCCGAAAATTTATAAAGTTTTATTAAATCGAATGACTTAAAGTTGTAAGCAAGGTTTACCATATATACAACAGAAAGGAGTAAAAATGAAATAAAAAACTCTGGCCGAACATAGGAGATCAAAAAACTACTTATCAATACCACCGTAAGTTTATTGAAATAGCTATTAAAATAAGAGGAAATTACTAACGAGAACATAATAAGGATTATAGCAAAATGACATACCTTGGGAAAAGCAGCGAAGTTTGTATATGAGACCAGAAGAAATACTGAAATTAAAAATGATGGAAATAATGGAACCAAGTATCTGCGCATAACACAATAGATCGTAATCGGCAAGAAAATAGTCAGTAACTCATAGTTTAAATAATATAGTTTGATGGTATCATATTGAAATAACGAAAGAAAGTAGTACCATGCTGAATAAAGCGGAGATGATTGAGCATTTGGAAAGCCGGAGCGGAATATATTTATACCATGTTCCAGGTAGTTGCTTTCATCATATAATGCAATATCTATAAATCTTTCAAAACCATTTAAATATTTAACTCCGAGAATAAACAATATGAGAATCGCAAAAATGTCGATATAATATTTTTTTGGATAAACTTTCATCAAAATTTTTCGATATTTTTATTCATACTATTTATTCTAGAAATTGAATGATCCTGAATATTTGTAAACTTTCCCGATGTAATATATTTTATTTATAAAGAATAATGGGTTAAAGATTAACTTGTTTTAAGTTTTTTTGAAATTCTACATTTGAGGAATCAATTTTAACTGCCTCGGAAAAATACTTCCTAGCAGAGTCAAGTTTCCCCAAATAGTAGAAGCATACGCCAATATTATTCAATGGAGCAGGATTTCCTGGTTGACAGCTCTTTGCGGTGTATAATAGATTCAGAGCCTGATCATAATTTTCTGAGTCTATAAAACTCGAAGCTGCAGAATAATACATATCGCTCTTTTGTTTCGGATTAGTAATCTTAATATCTTCAAACTCTTTTTTCATAATCACGGCTTTCTCAAAGTTCCCTAGTTTTAGGTTGTTCTTAATAAGAAATAAACAACATCTCGGATTATTTTTATCAAACTGACGCAATTTCTCAACCATTTGATTTGACTTAGACAATTCGCCAGCTTTTTCATATGCAAGGGCAGCTTTGAGGTAATATTCGCTCATCCTGGGTTTAAGAGAAATAGCCCGTTTTGTACATTCTGCAGCTTTAAGAAAATACATGTTTATCAAAATAGTAATATCCCAATCCAATCCAGTAAGTCGCCCTTTCAGGGTAAGCCATTAAAACACTCCCCCAAAAAAGCTTTCCATTACTATAGTTTTGATTTTGAGATAAATTGGAAAAAAGGACATAAACAAAAAAAATAGAGATCAATATCGTTGTCCCGACCTTTATATTGAGATTTTTCCAAATTGCGAGTGGCCAAAAAGATTTTACAATAGCTGCAAATATAAGAAGCAATCCAAAAAACGGAAGATAAAATCTACAATCAATATAATTAAACCCTCCATCATCCGCAGGTATATGAACAAATAAGGGTGGTAAAACGAACAGCAGAAAAATTGTAAGTCCTAAGTAGACAATCTTTTTTTCGACATTTCTTTTAAGTATTATGATAGTTAAGATGATTACGAAAAGAAATATTCCCCCTAACATGAGGTCGTTATTTGGCATTGATAGCGGAAGAATAGCGGGCAAATAAAATATTTTACTTAAATATTCGAAAGGAATATTAAGATTTGTAAAAAATGCAGAAAGTCCTATCGATCCTGGTTCGTTTACGTGCGATAGTATAAATCTAAACATAAAATATATCAAAGCGGGGATAGTATATGTCATTATAACAACTAACATTTGGTTCATTCTTGGTTTAATTTTAAATCCATTGATCAGACCTAAATAAAACATGATTAAAACTGGAGTTAGAATCGCAGTTTCTTTACTAAACATTCCAAGTAAACAAAACAGAGAAGATAATATTAAAAACGTTTTCTTTTTATTATTAACATACTTGATGAAAGAAAGGAAACTTGATAATGTAAAAAAGGTCAGAAGAAGATCATTTCTACCGGCAATCCATGAAACAGAATTAAGGTTTATCGGATGAATACAAAAGAAGAGCGTTAATATAAGTGAAAGAATATCTTTTCGGGTTAATTCCTTGAGTAGAGAATAAACAAGAAAACAAACCAGAACGTGAAGGATTAGATTTGTTAAATGGTACATTGTTGAAGATTGACCGGCTATAGCCGTATCAATTATGAAACTCGTCATTACAATCGGTCTGTAATATGTATCATATAAATAGCCGCCAGTGAATGCGTACGGAACCTTTGATATAGAATTAATCTTTTGATATTCCTGAAAAACAATTAAATTATCATCAAGGTAAGAATAATCGAACCCCAGATTCTGAAAGAATACAACAACAGTTGTGAAGGTAATTATACAATAAGGAAAGAAAAGTTTGAGGTGGTAGTTCATGTTATTTTTTTTATAAATATACTTATCAAAATTTACATATATAGTGCCAAATTTAATTTATCATAATTAATATTGAATAGAAGGATTTGGTTAGGATTTTTAAAAAAAAAGGCTGTAATATTTTACAGCCTTAAGAAATAAATTTGATGTCCTAAGAGAATTAGGTACCCGGCTGAACAACCGTTGATAAGATTGTAGATGGGTAAACAGTTGTTTGGACGGTCCACTTGTAACTATCATCGATTGGTGTAGCAGTCAAAATTACAGCAGTATCAGCTACGTCAACAGTTACTTTTGTCCAATCGGCATCACTTGATACCTTCAGATTCGGAGGTAAATTATTAAAAAATGTTTCGAATCCAATTCCACCATTCGCGGTTGTAAATGAGTTTCCGCCGCCGCCCATAGCTACTGGTTTTTTATAATATTGCTGTGCCATTGCTCCAAGATTTGTTCCCTGAGAAACGAGAGAATCCTGTGTAGAGGTTTCAGCGTTTGCGTTGAATAGGTTGATACCGACTACTACAGCTATACCAACTACGATAACACCAAGTACAATTAAGAGAAGTTGTTGTTGACCCATTACAGATCTCCTTATTTTGTTGTGATTTGTTTATTAAGTGTTCTTAACAATTAGTTACGATCAAAATTTCTAAGCTCTTTTCTGATTAACAGGATTCGTGCCAGCAGGTAATCAGGGGTTGTATACATTATATAAAGAGCAACTATTTTGTTTCTGAATTTTATTTACCGGTAAGGTTTGCTGGTAGAGAATTTTTTACCGGGTTCTTAATTCGTCAGGAAATTTCTTTAGTATTTATAACCTGACTTAATTTTTATACCATAATTTCAAAGACAGTTTAATGAAGAAAATAATATGCCAATGGCCCGGAAGTGCATATATAAAATGATTATACAGGATTTAGAAGCGACATTTTTGGTTTTAGTAAGATTTACAAGTAAATATTTTCCATCGGTATAAAAGTTCTACCGGAATCTTACCCCTCGCTAACCATTATTACCCTTCTGCGGCTGAACTTAGAAGAGTTTGATCTTTTGAAGACCGGTTGCACAAGGAATAACTTTGTGGCAGACTCATAATTAATACCTAGTTCTAGATAAAACCACATATTGATATACTATTAAAATTAAGGTCGGGTAATTGATTATATTTTTTGTAAATTCACATCAGTTTGCATTACCTGGATTTAAACTACGTTACTGCTATTTACATTTCCCCTGGGTTCCACATTATTGTTAGTAGGATGGCCGGAGATATGAACTTTGTCCGAATCTTTTATATAATAATCGGCGCGATAGAATGTCTGACCATAATAGGATCTATTGTTGGTATTCCTTTGATTATCTGCGGCCTGCGCTTAAGGGAATATAACATTCGGGCTATCAATGCTCAGCAGCTTCCAGAATTTTAGGATTGTTTGAAAGACCTTGAGGCTTGTTGAGGACTACGGCCGAGTTTGGGGATAGATTAGGGTGCGGAAATCTTAGCTCACCCGGTCATAGCAGCTGGCAGATAATTGTGTCAGTATATTAATAGTCGGACCGAATAGCCTGTTAAGCCTATATCCCTAATAAGACTGGATATTTTTAAATGATAAGCCAGACAGAAATCCGGATAATGGTCTCAGATTTGTTGGAAATATAACGTAGTGTCTACCTTTTGATTATAAAAGCAAGATCACATCATACAATATAGATGACTGAATCAATAGATAGTTTTGCTTTATTTGCTTATGTTTCTTTGCAGCTAAGTAAACATTTAAATTATTTTAAGAAAAGGAGTTAGGATGTTCAAAAAGGCAACAAAGACATCTTTAAGTAAATATCTCTCCGTCCTGTTTTTGGTTACTTCTCTTGTTTTGATCTCCAGCGGATGTGAAAAAAAGACAGAAACACCCGGGGGAGAAAACACGATGACGGATACGACAAATATGGCGCAGCCTGACACTACTGCCATGGCTGATACCACCCAGAAATATCCCGATATTACAGGAACCTGGACGGGCACATTTGAGTCCCACAGCGCTACCTTGAAGATTACAGATCAAAATGCAGAAAACTTTACTGCTTATCTCACAGTGCAGTACCGCGAACCAATGAAGAAAACGATCGACGGAAACTTTCAGAATGACAAGAAAATGACGATGAAGGATGAAGTGAAGAGCAGATCTGAAGCAACTTACGACGCCACTCTTTCTGATGATGGCAAAAAGATTACCGGCACATCTACATTAAAGCTAGATGGCAACAAAGCGAATTTTACTTTTACAAAGAAATAATAACTGAAAGGAATAATTATGAGAAAATATATTTTTCTACCTCTAACTCTAATATTGGGATTTTTAATAGCTTCGTGTTCTGATACGACTACTAATCCCCCGCCCGTTCAAGATACAGGCTCGATATTTATTAACACTAGTCCGACAGGCGCCTCCATTACACTGGACGGTACAAATACAGGCAAAACAACTCCTGACAGCGTAAGCAACGTTTCAACAGGACAGCATTCTGTTACGCTGAGCTTAAGCGGTTATAGTGATACTACTTTTACCGTTACGGTTCAGGCAAATCTACAGACCACGAAACAGATAACTCTTGTTTCAACCTTAAGCACTACGATGTACGGACCGGTAAAAATATGGGAAACCGCAGGCACAGATCCTAATACGCAGCCTAGCGGAATTGATCTTTCCACTGGCAGCGCTTATGGAGTTTCGAGTGCAGATAAAGGTAAGGTCGATATTTATTATTCTTCGAGCGGTACAGGAGGACAGTCATATCTCGTTCAGAGTGCTAATCTAAACACAAGCCAGGGACTTACACGTCAGACGGCATTTTATGTTGGAAATGGAACCGATATAACAGACGGTGAAGATTCTCCGACTTATCCGCTAGGTGGTAATTGGACTGATCATATGGGGGACCATGAAACTAATTATGTTTTCCTTTATGATGACGATGGGAACTACTCTAAGTTAATTGTAACAAATTATCATATAGGCACTGGACAGAATGATCCTTCCTGGGTGGAGGTCAAATGGCTGTACAATAATATTGGTGCCGACAATAGATTCTAATATTTAACTCTTCTAGGATAGAAGCCGTGGAGTTTACTCTTCACGGCTTTTTTTTGTTGAAAACAAAATATCGAGTCCTTTATTTAAAGCTTCAATTCCAACAGTCCCCTAAGAAGATCAGGATAAATAAATACCAACCCCAGGGTAAAAAGTATCTGAAAACGTTCTGAAAACGTTCTGAAAACGTTCTGAATACGTTGTGAAAACGTTGTGAAAACGTTCGAAGATCTTCCTGGACGGATGCAAGTAAGGCTATTAAGAGGCGTTTAGAAGTTCTAAACTGCAGAATATTGATTTTGGAGATGAATTCATTTACATATACAGGATAGAGGCAGGGAACTTCATCCAGTCGAAGAAAATGGTTCTTTTAAAGTGATTTTTGTCGACTTATAATAAGGAATAAAGTAAGTTTAAGTACGATATTTTCTGATATTTTTCAGGTGGAGACTATGTTCAGAACTTTACTTAGCACGCTGCTCGCTTTAACAATTTCGTCATCGATACTTTCGCAGGAATTAGACCACAATTTCTTTAAGGAAAATATTGAAGTTTATTTCAAGTTTGGATTCACATCCAAAACAGATCTGAATGAACTATCGCGGATGATATCCATCGATAACGTTAAGGGAGATACGGCTTTTGCTTATGCGAATGAAGAACAGTACAATAATTTTTTGAAAACAGGGTACGAACTTAAAATATTAACTGCTCCGGGGAAACTTATCGTTCCGACGATGAGCGATAACCCTCAGTCAATTCTGGATTGGAACGTTTATCCCACCTATGAAGCCTATGTCTCAATGATGAATCAGTTTGCTGCCAATCATCCTGATATCTGTCAGCTTGTGGATGCAGGAACTACTGTACAGGGAAGACATATACTATTTGTTAAGATCTCTGATAATGCAGTGGTAAGGGAAGCTGAACCCCAGTTTATGTTTTCATCCTCAATGCACGGTGATGAAACAACGGGGTATGTACTGATGCTGCGGCTTATTGATACTCTTTTAACTTCCTATGGAACAGATGCACGATTAACTGATTTGATAAACAGCGATGAGATCTGGATAAATCCTCTTGCAAACCCCGACGGCACTTACCATGGCGGTAATGGGACTGTATACGGGGCAACGAGATATAATGCCAACGGAATTGATATAAACAGGAATTTCCCTGATCCTGCAGCCGGACCTCACCCGGATGGACATGCATGGCAGCCTGAAACCATTGTTATGAAAACTCTCGCTGAAAATAACAATTTTGTACTGTCAGCAAATTTTCACGGAGGAGCCGAAGTAGTTAACTATCCATGGGATACGTGGTCACGACTCCATCCAGATAATACCTGGTGGATGCTGATCTCGCATTTGTATGCCGATACCGCGCAGGCTAATAGTCCTGCCGGCTATATGAGCGGATTTAATGACGGCATAACAAACGGATACGCCTGGTACCGTGTTACAGGAGGCAGACAGGATTTCTTCACTTACTTCCATCATGGCCGGGAGGTTACCATAGAGATCTCTGATACCAAAACTCCGGCAGCCTCTTCCCTGCCGGCTTACTGGTATTATAATAAGGAATCGTTCCTGGATTATATAGAGAATACATATTATGGAATAAGAGGAATGGTAACTGATACCGCCGGAAATCCTGTTAAAGCAAAAGTTGAAGTTACGGCTCACGATATGGATAATTCGGAAATATATTCCGATTCACTTACCGGCGGATATTATCGTATGATAGCCGCAGGAACTTACAGCTTAACGTTTTCTGCTGATAATTATTTCCCCCAGACAATATCGAATATTCAGGTTAATAATTTCCAAAGCACCAACCTGGATGTTCAGTTAGTTCCAAATCAGACACCTGTTGAACTTGTTTCTTTCTCAGCTGAAGTAAGCGGAAATAGTGTAATTCTTAACTGGATAACGGCAACAGAGATAAATAACAGGGGATTTGAGGTACAGAGATTACAAAAAGACAAGGGTGCAAAATTGCAAAATTGGGTTGATGCTGGATTTATAGGTGGGAAGGGGTCTACATTAGAGAAGCATACCTATACCTTTAGTGATGATAATGTAAATCCGGGGACTTACCTTTACCGGTTAAAACAGATAGATTTTGACGGAAGTTTTAAGTATTCCGAAGCTGCAGAAGCGGAAGTTATTTCACCCGGGGAATTTGTTCTTGAGCGGAATTATCCTAATCCCTTTAACCCCTCAACAAATATAACATTCAGGGTCCCTGAAAAATCGTTTGTTTCACTGAGAGTTTATAATATCCTGGGGGGTGAGGTCGCTGTACTGATAAAGGAAGAAAGGGAGCCCGGTATTTACAGCGTTAGGTTTAACGCTCAGAGCATTCCCAGCGGTATCTATTTTTATAGATTGGAAGCCGGCAGCCATGTCTCGGTCCGTAAGATGCTTCTCATCAAGTAGGTTAAAATAGTTGGTTAACACTTATTGACATTCGGGATTAAAAAACATAACTTCTTTTTGTGTAAACGTTTACATTTTGATCTAATCAAATAACTAACCACAAACCATTATATAATGGAGGGAACTATGAAACGTCTTTTACTTGTTTCTTTTATTCTCCTTTCCGCTTCTGTTTTCGCCCAACCGCCCGTGATAGATTTTGAAACTGTCGGTAACAACTGGACCTGGAACATTTTTTCACAGGGTACAAATGGGAGTTTTGCTATTGTCGCTAACCCCGATCAAAGTGGCTTGAATACATCTGACAGCTGTGCGATGCTTATGGTTGATGTAGATGGCGATCCGTGGGCAGGTGTCTGGTCTGCTGATTTTCCGGATATGGAAATAACCATGGATAATTGTGTTGTAAAAATTCTTGTTTATAAAGATGTGATCTCTAATTTTGATTTAAAGTTAGAGCCTCCGAATGTCGATCACAATGTTTCGAATACAGTGATAAATCAGTGGGAGGAATTAACTTTTGATTATTCGTCTGATATAGGAGATACAGCTGCAACCCTAACCCTTATACCTGATTTTCCGGAATCAAGGACTTATGGAAGCACAAATTATATCGATAATATAAGGTTTCTGCCTTACAGCGAGCTACCTGTTGAGCTGACATCATTTACGGCTGCTAATAATGGGGCCGGCCAGGTCGTACTTAACTGGCAGACCGCTACAGAGATCAACAATCGTATTTTTGAAATTGAAAGAAAAACTGAGAATACGAACTTTGCTACCATAGGTTTTGTACGCGGCGAAGGAACAACTTCAGATCAGCATGAATATACGTTTATCGATCAAAATGTTAACAACCAGATTTATACCTACAGACTGAAACAAATTGATTTTAATGGCTCCACTACATACAGCCAGGAAATCACGGTAAACGCTATCGGTCCGAAAACATTTGATCTTAGTCAGAATTATCCTAATCCCTTTAACCCTACCACAACTATTGATTTCATCGTTCCCCAGGCAGGGTTTGTAACGCTCGCGGTTTATAATACTCTTGGCGAGCAGGTTGCTCTTCTGGCTAATGGAATTATGTCAGAGGGAGCTCATACAGCAACCTTTGATGCCAAATCGCTCCCGAGCGGCGCTTATGTGTATAAACTGCAGACAGGTAATTCGGTAATGACAAAGAAGATGCTTTTAATGAAGTAAGAACGCAGGCGGCCGGCATTAAATGCCATTTATAAAATGGCGGCTTTACATCTTTAAAATTAAAAACCCGGGATCGTAAAATGATCCCGGGTTTTTAGTATAAAATGAGTTATAATTCCTTACCCATTAAAGTCCTTGAACAATCCCCTTATATAATTAAATTCTTCATCGGTTATCGGTTTTTCCTGTCCCGCCAGGTTCGATTTAACCTGTTTCAGGTTTCTGAATCCGGGGATTACACATCCTACTTCTTTATAATGAAGCAGGTACTGTAAAGCTGCCCTCGCAAGGTCCTCAACAGATGATCCGAATTTTGATTTCAGTTTCTCAAGTATCGGCTCGAGCTTTGCAAGGTTTTCTTTGCTGAAGCGGTCAGAATCCTTTCTGTGGTCGCCTGCTTCAAATTTAGGTGGGTTGTTCTTATCATATTTGTCGAGCAGGAGTCCCTGCGCAACCGGGCCGAACGCAACAAATGAGATATTATTCTCATCCAGAAGTTTCCGGGTGGGGGTTCCTTCCTGAAGGAACCTGTCATCCAGAGCGCTTGAAAAGCTCTGTATTACCTCAGGCTTCACCTTTGGTATCAGCTTGCTGAAATCATCGTGAGAATAGGCCGACTGCCCAATAAGGCGAATCTTTCCTTCTTCTTTCAGCTTATACATAACCTCTACAGCATCATCCAGGTATTCATCCTTCTCCCCAAAATTTCCGTGATGGAAATAATAGAGATCAATATAATCCCGGTTAAGATTTTTAAGCGACTGCTCACACTGATGACGGATATGCTGAGGTTCATAAGCGTGTGCCGCGGTTCCAGGGAACCAGCCTATTTTTGTGGCAATTATAAGATCATTTGTTCTTTTACCCAGTATGCGGGCCAGCATTCTTTCAGCCCTGCCGTTACCATAAACATCTGCATTATCGAAATGCGTAACACCATTGTCTATGGCGTAGTTTATTGCCTCTTTAACCTCATCTTCATTTACGTCAGCCCAGCCGTTAGGATCTCCGTTTACCCAGTTAAGACCTCCGAGCGTCCAGCAGCCCAGACTAATTTCCGACACTTCGATATCTGATTTGCCAAGTTTTCTATATTTCATATTTTCCCTCCGGTTATTTTATTCCAAATAATGCTTCTGTTTTCTGATATGCACGGTGAACATCTTCAACTCCGTACTTTGCAAGTTCGTAATTATTACTCTTTAATTCTTCCCTCAGTTTTTGAGCAGCATGCAGCAGGTGGGTGGAGTTAGTTTCAAACTTCTTCTGCATCTCCTGGTCTTTAGTTCTCAGCTTAACTTTATTTAATGCCTCAGCCCTTGATACAAGTTCATCACTAACCAGGTAAATCTGCTGGTAGTCTTCCTGCGGCAGATACTTATGATAAACCATATACAGAACCTGGTGAAACCGGTCGAGTTCAGGAAGCACAGGGTGAATGATACGAACAAGAGATTCATATTTTGAGTGCAGGTTTTCTGCAGCTTTAAGCAGCAGGTCATTGTCATTCTGATCCGTAATTTTTTTATATTCTTCTACCGCTACTTTGAATTCATCAACACCTTTATCCCACATCTCCTGCTTGTCGCGCAGAATTCCGGGCAGCTTCGCATCGTAAATTTTCTGTGCTCCCGTATCGATATCCCCGACATAGCTCCTGAGGGCGGAATAATCTTTTGAGGGATAAGCCACATGCCAGATTGGATAAATTACTTCATGGAAGCCGTTAAGTGCCGGCACCTCTGCCTTTATTTCTGTGGAGTCAAAGTCTGCCTGAGCGAACACCTGGACTGACAGCATTACTGAAAGTAAAATGAATAAGTAGATATTATGGCGCATAAATTCCCCGACTAGTTTGTTATTGGACGATTATAATTTATTTAATTCTTCCCTTAAAGACTTCTTCAAACCTTTAACTACCAGGTCATATGAATTATCAATCCATTCTTCTATCAGAGTATTTTTAACAGTCCCTTCAATCTCAACCGTATTCCAGTGCTGCTTGTTCATATGATATCCTGGAGTTACGGCAGCATATCTTTCTCTCAGTTCAACGGCCTTTTCAGGATCGCATTTAATGTTTATAGAAAAAGGCGGAGTTAAACTGGCGATGAGAAATATTTTACCCATAACCTTATAGACAGGCGATTCTTCATCAAAAGGAAGTTCTTCGGTTACACCTTTTTTCTTAAGGCAATATTCTCTTACCTGCTCTATATTCATTATTTCCTGTTTTTATCAAGCCAGCGGGCAGCATCCTTTGCAAAATAGGTGAGGAACATATCTGCCCCGGCACGTTTAATTGCCATAAGAGATTCAATCATCACCCGTTCTTCATCAATCCAGCCGTTTATTCCCGCCGCTTTAATCATCGCGTATTCGCCGCTCACCTGGTACGCGGCGGTAGGCATTCCGAATTTATCTTTAACTCTTCTGATTATATCGAGGTAAGGGCCTGCGGGCTTAACCATTATAATATCGGCGCCTTCTTCAATATCAGATTCAGCCTCACGCATTGCTTCGTCGCCGTTTGCTATGTCCATCTGATGTGATCTTCTATCGCCGAAAGCCGGTGCAGATTCGGCAGCGTCACGGAAAGGACCGTAATACCCGGATGAATATTTAACTGCGTAGCTCATGATCGGAGTTTTATGATATCCGTTATCATCTAGCATTTTTCTGATCGCGGTTACGCGTCCGTCCATCATATCTGAAGGAGCCACAATATCAGCGCCTGCCTGTACATGGGTTAGGGCTTCTTTAGCCAGGAGTTCAACTGTTTCGTCATTTAATATCTCCTCACCGCTTAATAATCCGCAGTGTCCGTGAGACGTATATTCGCACATACATACATCGGTAATTACAAGCAGGTTTTTGATCTCGGCTTTTATTGCACGGATGGCACGCTGTATAATCCCTTCGGGATCATAAGCTTCAGAGCCTTTCTCATCCTTATGTGAGGGTATGCCGAATAGGATTACCGCAGGAATACCAAGGGCCTCAACCTCTTTACATTCCTTTACTGCGTTGTCGATTGACAGCTGGGAAACGCCGGGCATGGATTTAATAGGTTTATTGATATTCTCTCCTGGTACTACAAAGAGGGGGTAAATGAAATCATTCTTAGATAATTCAGTTTCTCTCACCATATCCCTTACAAGAGGATTGTAGCGGAGTCTTCGCATTCTTTTTACAGGGTAAGTAGCCATTTGTCTCCTTTACAATTAACAATTAGTAATTAACAATTAACAATTAAAAATGGACAATGAACAATTAGTTTAACCTGGTTTTGGAGGTTTTGATAATCGATATCAATAGTTTTATCAACTCTTTATTATCTGAATCCAAACTTTCATATTCATTTTTATTTAATATTTCACTTTCAAATAAAATTTTTAACCAATATTGGGTTTCAAAACCCTCCTTTAGAGAAATTCCCAGTTTATTTATAAAATCTCTGGTTGAAGCAGCGGCCTGGGATTCTGAGATGTTTGCCCCAATTGATGCTCCTGATCTCAGAAGCTGATTATAAACAGCAAACATATTTTTATCCTTTGTGATCAGATATTTGTAGAGCTTTACGATTCAAATCGCGAACTTAAGACTTTTATCAACAATAGGATTTCCATACACGGTTGATTGCTCAAATACAAACATATAATTGTTAATTCTAAATTTTTAATTATAAATTATTATAAATTATTCATTGTTAATTGATTTTTGATTCTTTCAAAAATCAGTTCGCCATTCTTTAAACAATCTCCAATCGATATTCCGCCGCGGTAGTTTCCGCCAAGGTAAAGACCGGGATTATTTTTCTCAAACTCATCAAAATATCTTTCATGTTCAATGTATCCGATGTTATACTGGGGAATAGATTTCCCCCAATACTTATAGCCTGTATATACGGGAGCTTCTGTAATTCCCATAATTTTCTCGAATTCACCGCGAACTTTCTTAATCAGTATTTCTTTGTCTATATTCCCAACCTCAGGATCGCGGGCGCCCCCCACGAACAGTGTAAATGCGGCCTTATTCTCATCACACCTGTTGGGGAATATTACTGAACTCCATATTGCTCCCAGGAAGGACCGCCTTTCTTTGGCAGGGACAAGAAATCCAAATCCGTCCAGCGACTGTCTTATACTTTCCTTGTTGTATCCAAGCATAAGGGCTAATACCGGCGGATAATAGACGGCATTAAAGTGTTCAGTAAGCTTTTCATCCCACGATTTGAAGAGTTCAGCGGCCGTATAGGCAGGTACGGTAGACAGCAGAATGTCGCAATCTATCTCTTTCAGATGCCCTGCGTTATTATATTTAATGTTAAATCCGTTTCCGTTCTTTTCGATGGAAGTAACATCGCTGAAAGTATGAACCCTGTGGCCAAGATAGGAGGCAATCGCGTTCGGCAGCTTCTGCATTCCCTCCGCAAATGAAAACATCCGGGCGCTCTGTTTCGACTTCTCAGCCCTTTGTTTTCTTTCTTTAATGCTTTTTACAGTACCGATAATCAGTCCGCCATATTTTTCTTCAAGTTCATATAATTTCGGAAATGAAGACTTAACGCTAAGTTCCTCTGGATTGCCAGCATAGACACCAGCGACGAAGGGATTTATAGCATAATCCAGAAATTCCTGTCCCAGCCTGCGCTTAACAAAATCGGCAATGCTCTGGTAATAACCATCTTTAGAGCGACCGATGAAAGGTTCGGCAAAAAGTCTTGCTTTGGCTTTTCCGCTGAATAATTTGGTTTTAATGAATGCCGGGGGATTCATGGGGAGAGGATGAAGCATATTATCACGTAGAATATACCTTTTGGAAGCTTCCTTATTAGCATAAACAAGATCATCCCCAAGTTTTAGGTCGGCTAGAATTTTAGAAAGAACCGGGGTGGTCTCAAGTCCGCTGTTAGGCCCCCGGTCGAATAAAAACCCATTCTCCTTAACAGTTTCAACCGAGCCGCCAACCTCCCTCTTCTTTTCAAGTACGGTGACGTCAAACCCTTCTTTTGCAAGGAAATAGGCAGGCGTTAAGCCTGATATTCCTGCACCCAGTACTACAACTTTTTTGCTCATTTATGCCTAAGTTTAATTACTATAATTCTAAAATATTGTGGTAATTTACCAAATAAATGAGAACTTTTGAACATATAAATAAAGCACCGGATGAATGACTGGATAACGCAATTCGAACAGTCCGGAGAGACTGAATCCCCTTCTTATGAGGAGACAATAGAATATTTCCGAAGATTCGAAGAAAAACAAAGATGGCTAAGCTCATCTCGATGGGAGTGTCCTCCCGGGGAAGGGATATTAAATGCCTGGTAGTAGCTAAAGGAAATCATTTCACTCCTCAAAAAGCAAAAAGAAGTGGCAAAGCAATCGTACTAATTCAGAACGGGATTCATCCCGGTGAGATCGAGGGGAAAGATGCTTCGATGCTTCTCCTGAGAGAAATTCTCATTACAAAAGAAAAAAAGGATTTGCTTGATAACCTTGTGCTGATGATTATTCCCATTCTGAATGTGGATGGACATGAGAGACTTAGTCCTTATAATCGTCCCAACCAGAACGGTCCGCGCATGATGGGATTCAGAACGACGGCTCTTAACCTGAATCTTAACCGCGACTATATGAAGGCCGATACACCCGAAATGAGAGCCCTCCTGAGATTATTCTCAACCTGGCTTCCGGATTTTTATATAGATAATCATACAACTAACGGGGTTGATTACCAGTATCATGTGACCTATGGGATAGAAAAGCATCAGAATATCTTCGGGGCGTTAGGTCGGTGGGGTCAGGAAAAATTCATTCCATATGTCAAAAATGATATTCAGAAGAAAGGCTTTTTAAGCACTTCATATATTGAACTGATAGGGAAAGAACTGGAAGAAGGCTTCGGCAGCTGGGCCTCAAGGCCCATGTACTCAAACGGTTTTGCGGCATTGCATAACAGGCTTCTTCTCCTGATAGAGACACATTCACTAAAGCCCTTCAGCAACAGGGTTTATTCAACTAAAGCAATGGTTGAATCATCCCTTCAATTTATCAACGAGCACTATAAAGAGCTGAAAGAAATAAACAGAAAAGCTGACAGAGAATCAGTCAGCAGATATGCAGATGGAAAGACATCCTTTCCTCTCTCATTTCAAGGGACAAATGAATTTACGCTGCTTGATTTCAAAGGGATAGAGTGTATAAATGAAGAGAGTCCAATAACGGGCTCAATTATTAAGCGCTACACAGGGCATCCTGTAAATATAAAAGTGCCCTGCTATAACAAAGTTAAAATAACTAAACGAGTTAAGCTTCCGGCAGCTTACGTTATTCCGGCAGAGTTTAAAGAAATAATCAGAATATTAAAGCTTCATGGAATAATGGTGAATATCCTGGAAGAGAATCGTTTCTTAGAGATAGAGAAATACAATTTCGTAAACTGCAAATTTGCCGAAAGACCGTATGAGGGAAGGCAAAGAGTAATGGTGGAATGTGAAACCGCTTCAGAGAGAATAGAATTCCCTGCAGGAACATACATAATAAACACGAAACAAAGGGGAATAAGAGCAATAGCAAATCTGCTTGAACCCGAAGCACCGGACTCATTTACAAGCTGGGGGTTTTTTAACGCTTTCTTTGAAAGAAAAGAATATGCTGAGGATTTTGTAATGGAACTAATTGCACAAAAGATGCTGAAAGATAATCCACAGCTCCGGAATGAATTTGAGGAAAGGCTGGAGAGGGATTCAGAATTCAGGCAGAATCCCGGGGAAAGACTCGATTTCTTTTATAAAAAATCGGTCTATTTTGACCGGAGAGAGAATATTTATCCAATTTTCCGTCTAATGGAAAAAATAGAAGATTGAATATTTGTCCACGAAGTAGTAAAATAGATCTGCATCAATAACCTCACTTTTAATATAGAAAAACCAGGACCTCTATGGCAGAGAATAATCAATTTACGATACTATGCATCGCCAGCTTTGAGAAGGGACAGGAGTTTATGCGGCAGTGTAAAAGGGAAGGAGCCCGGGTTATTCTGCTTACGTCAAAAAGTCTTGAAGACGCTGAATGGCCAAAAGAAAGTATTGACGAAATCTTCTATATCCCTGATGTAAATAAGGTCTGGGATATGAAGAATGTAATATACGGAGTTAGTTTTCTTGCACGTACCGAGCAAATAAACAGAATAGTTGCGCTGGACGATTTTGATGTTGAGAAAGCCGCTTCATTGAGAGAACATCTGCGAGTTCCCGGGATGGGAGATACAACAGCAAGATACTTCAGGGATAAACTTGCTATGCGTACAAGGGCCAGGGAGGAGAAAATACCAGTACCTGATTTTGTTCATGTCTTAAACTACCGGAAGATAAACGAATTTGAGGCCGCTGTCCCCTTTCCATATGTCATTAAACCAAGACTCCAGGCAGGTGCTCATGGAATAAAAAAGATAAATTCGGTACAGGAGTTATGGCGCACCATAAATGGGCTGGGCGACGAACAGTCATTTTATCTCCTTGAGAAATTCATCGAAGGCGATATTTATCACGTCGATTCAATTGTCTACAATATGGAAATTAAATTTGCCATCGCCAGTCAGTACAGCCTCCCTCCGTTTGAAGTAGCCCATGAAGGAAGAGTATTCGGAAGCCGGACAATAAAACATGGAACCTCTGAAGAGGATAAGCTGCTGGAGATAAACAGGAAAGTAATTAAGGCAATGGGACTGGTAAGGGGAGTTTCACACACGGAATTCATCAGATCTAAAGAAGACGGCAGTTTTTACTTTCTGGAAACATCAGCGCGGGTAGGAGGAGCAAATATAGCAGAGCTGGTTGAGGCTGCTGCAGGAATAAATCTCTGGGCCGAATGGGCAAAAATAGAAATAGGTTTTGGTATAAGAGAATACGCGGTTCCTACCGTGAAGAATGATTATGGAGGAATTTTAATATCTCTTGCTAAGCAGGAATGGCCCGATCTTTCAGGCTACGACGATAAGGAAATTGTCTGGCGAATGAAGAAGAAAAATCACGCAGGCTTAATAATCAGTTCCCCTGATCATAACCGAGTTGAGGAATTGTTAAAGCAATACATAGAAAGGTTCTACACCGATTTCTTCGCCTCCCACCCGATTACAGATACCCCCTTGTAACTCGCGACTTACTTCAGTAAAAGTAATTTCTTTGTATCGGAATATTTTCCTGCTTCAATCCTGTAGAAGTATACGCCGCTTGGAAATCCTGTTCCATCAAATTCAACTTCATAAATACCTGCAGGTTTTTCTTCGCTAACCAGAGTTTCTATTTCTCTTCCCAACACATTATACACAGTAAGCCTGACGCTGTTTGGGTTCGGCAATTGGAATTTTATTTTTGTTACAGGATTAAACGGATTTGGATAATTTTGAGATAAAGAAAATATCTCAGGTTTTTCTGAAGCCGAGGTTAAGTTAACAGGGTCTTGCCATACACATTGATAGTACCCGCTGTCAGGAGAATTTGTGTATTCGGGAATAATACCTTTATCTTTTGCTGTAAAGCGGTAATTGAAAACGTATCCCGATTTCATCAGAACGGTGTCTAAATTTACATTGACGGAAAAATCAATATTCACAGGATAGCTCGCGTGGTAAGGAATGATAACAGGATTATTATTTATACTATCACCTTTCGAATAGTAGCTGAACATTTTTACACTATCGATAAAATCTAAGCCTGCAATCCATGGAGGCGGATCCTGTAGAACATGGGTATAATAATGGGATATTTTAAAATCAAGCTGGAATGCTGCAGTATCGATAGTTGTTACAGGGTTTATCTGAAATGCTGGTTTATGATGGTCAGTAATATATATTGGTGTTCCGCTTGAATCATAAAGGATGGCTTCAATAAGATCATCATCATAACCCCAGACAGGCCCCCAGGCTAATCCAATATAATCTTCGGTTATTCCGATTGAATCAGTAAATATGACATCTTCAATAATGGAACCTGTTTCATGCTCATAGCCTCCATAGGCTAAATTTTTACCAAACTGAATGTGTTCTCCACCCAGAGCAAGAACATTTTGGTAAGAATGCCATGGCCCGAATGATGGATAAACACTATCGGGAGGAATATTAAAATCCACCCATACCTTATCAGAGTCATCCCACCTAAGATAAAGTTTCTTGTCCAAACTGGAATATCTGATTAAATCACTGCCGCTGCTTAATCTATAATAGATCTTATTATTAATCAGAGTGTCATATTGAACGAAGGTTTCGTCTAATGCATAACTATTTCCATCGGAGGTATAAGTTGTTTCAAGATACTGCCATTTATTATTTGTATTAAGAGGCCAAAACTCCGTTCCTGAACGACTGACATCGCCAACATTTTCATCATTAAGCTGCTGGGCTTCAATGATACTGCCGAAAATCAGTAGTAATGATATGAAGAAAAAGTTTATTGGTTTCATTCTAATCTATTAAACGTTATTTAAGAAAGATGAATTTTTTTGTATCTGAATACCTTCCGGCTTCTATTCTATAGAGGTAAGGGCCGCTCGGAAGGTTCGTCCCGTTGAACTCAACCTCATAAATACCTGCCGGTTTCTCCTCATTTACAAGTGTGTTTATTTCCTTTCCCAATACATCATAAACGGTGAGCTTTACGCGTGTAAGCTCTGGAACCTGATATCTGATTATTGTGGTTGGATTGAAAGGATTGGGATAATTCTGATACAGGCTAAAATATGAAGGAACTGATTCTTGCTTTTTAATACCGGTTACATCAGTCCAGGTAAAAGGATAAAAAGTTGAACCGGCATACCATTTGGAATATTTTAATGAATCGCCCATTAAAAATATATAATTATCCGTTATATATACTACATCTGTTTGAGAAGCATGATAAGCTAAATGAGAGTTACTGGTAGTTACGGTATTAACCCACATCATATAATAAAGATTCTTTTTAGCTATCATAGTCCCCCAGCCGAAATCATCATGAATTTCGGGAATATTCAAACCCCAATTCGGATATGAAAAAGTTGGGAAGGAAGGTTCTTCAACCACATACTTGACCAGATTATTATGCACTATATAAGGTTCAGTCCAGTAATAGTATGCAATTAAAGTATCATTTGATAACCCGGTATTTCCATTCCCTATACTTATTTGACCGACCGCATAAAAATCAAAACCCTCAAGGTATTTATAAACACTTTGTGCTATAACGACGTAAGGGTAAACAAAAAATACCAATTGCTGAGAAGGATGAGTGAACAATGTGTCTTCTAATGTCTCGAGATTCCCATCCACAATTTTTAACAAATTGTATTTATTCCCGGTTCGGATAAAAACATATGGGCCAAATCCATGAACTCCTGAAACATTATAGTCTGGAACGAATGTACTGCTATATGTTAATTCAAAGGCGCCATCGTTTGAATAAACGTCTATAGAATCACCTCTCTTAAAGAGTAAATAATTGTCGTTCAAAGCGAGGGACATCGATGAATTAAAATCACCTTCAATATACCTTGTCAGGTAAAACTCTCCGCTGGTTTCGTGAGAATAGAACTTAAAGATAGCTCTATCTGTCAGCAGGTAATACAGGCTATCTTTCTGCCAGAGCTTATAGTAGTGAGAAGGAACCGGCTGTGCGATAGATTCAAAGGAAAGAAATATTATTAAAAGAAAAAATTTCTTCATTGTTAACCCCGATTATTTAGCCAGAATCATTTTTGTTGATTTAGTTAACTCAACTGTCTTAAATCGACATATATAAACACCAGAGCTCAGCTTTTCACCATTGAATTCAACATTATAATTTCCCGGCGACCATTTCATTGTGAACCAGATCAGCGACCTCATTTCCAAGAATATCATATACCTTTATAGATACATATGTTTTTTCAGGAATTTCATACTTGATAATTGTAACAGGATTAAATGGATTTGGATAGTTCTGCTCGAGTTTGTATCTAAGAGATAATGGACTATTCTCAAGTACAGAAACAGGTTCAAGAACCCTGAAAGTTGCCCAGCCTGAATCAGGATATACATCAGAATTATTAAAGATTGATGTATCTGTTAAGCTTACTTTCATCCTAATGATGTCCCCTGGTTGAAGATTGGGAGGATTGATTTGAATATGAGGATTAGAAACCGAAATGTTATAATTTGTATTTGAAACTAACTCCGAATCCCGTTCAATCTCCATCGCAAGCTGGAAATGGTTTATTAATTGATAGTATGTTGCGTGTAAAGGAATGCTCAGCAAATATGGAAAAGTATTAAGTGGTCTGTCAATTACAGGATAGAGAGAATCTATATGTAGGATGAGGGGATTAAAAATAGTTGAGTCAATAATCGCTGAAATCGTATAATATTTAGAGGTGGATCCGTATGCGGGCAATTCAACTACAGAATACCTGAAATAAGTTAACCCGATACTTTCAGCAAAATAATAATTATAGATAGAGGAGGTATTCCATGTCGGTTCCATTTTATATTCCTGTAAGGTATCTCCCCAAAAAATTTCCGGAGAAATACCACCCGAAATAAAGTCATATGGTTCGTCGCGAAAGTATGATGTATAGACCGAATCTTCCGGGATATTAAAATCTGCAGCTAATTTAATACTATCATCCCCAGGGATCTTTACTAGCAATTTTTGATTTAAAGAATCATATCTGAACAAATATCCCGGAAGAAATGGACCCCCGTTCCCATCAGCAGACATAGCGTAAAAAATTTCACCATATATTACTGAGTCACTCACAACCGAAATTTCTTTAAATCTTGTTCCGGAGCCGCCGGTTCCTCCGGGCCCATTCCATGACCAATCATTTTTTATCTGATACTTATTTCCAACTTTCAGGGGAAAAAAGTTTTGCGCTATTGAAATGTCAAATGTGAAAGATAAGACAAATAGACTAACCAGAAAGCACCCTTTCATCATACACCCCGTATAAATTGTGATTATTCTGAATGCGAACTTTGCCGGAAGCAGTAAAAATTTCTGAAATTTATACTTTTCATAAAATCCCCATAAATATCTCTAAAAGAGTACCGAATTTAAGATAAAATGTCAAGGATGGCGAGAGTATTTGCAATTCACATTTTGGTATTCGGAAAAACGTACAGAATGACATAGAGCCACAGGATTCTGAAATAAATCAGGAATTACAACACCAGTTTGAGAGATCAGACAAATTAAATAGACGCCTAAACTTCAGCAAGATAATGTTAAACTGTACGGGAATACTTTGTTGTGTCTTCTTTACGTTCTATGTAACCGTCAAAATTCATTGCGATATTTCGGATGAGAAGCTTGCCCATTTCCGGCACTTTCAGGTGATCATTTTTGATCTCAACAAGATTATCAGCTTCCATCTCTTTCAGGTTATTTAATCCCCACGCAAAGTAAGTCTTAAAATCTATACCGAATTTCTTTTCTACGTTTTTGAAATCAAGCTCGAAGTCGCACATAAGTCTCATAATTACAAAACCGCGTATAATATCATCTTCGGTAAGCCGGTAGCCTTTTGCTACTGGCAGAACTTCTTCATCGATTGCCTTAAAGTACTCTCTTTCAGTTTTATAGTTTTGTGCATAGATGTTTCCAAGCTGACTGATAGCGGTGATTCCCATCGAATACATATCAGCGCCGGCATTTGTGCTGTAACCCTGGAAATTTCTGTAGAGTTTCTTCTCTCTTAGCGCGATGGCAAGCTCATCATCGGGTTTAGCAAAATGATCCATACCAATAAAAACATATCCGGCATCTGTCAGCTTTTCAATAGTTGACTTCAAGATGTCCAGTTTAACCTCAGCGGCAGGAATATCTTCAGGATGAATGAGAGCCATATGTTTTTTCATCCAGGGTACATGCGCATAGTTGAATACAGCAATTCTGTCTGGAGAAATATCTATTATCTTATCAACAGTTGTGTTAAACGATTCAACTGTCTGATGAGGAAGTCCGTATATCAGGTCGAGATTTATACTGGAGAAGCCGAGTTCTCTTACCCATTCAACCGTCTGTCTTGTAATATCCTCAGGCTGAATACGGTTAACGGCCTTCTGAACTTTTTCATTAAAATCCTGAACGCCCATACTTATTCTATTGAAGCCATTGTTCCTCAAAGCTTCAAGGTGTTCTCTTTTCAGGTCCCGGGGGTCTATCTCGCAGCTGTTCTCTGAATCCTCTTTAAAGTCGAATGACATCTTTATATATGAAGCAAGATCGTTAATCTCATCAGGGGTGAGATGGGTAGGCGTACCGCCTCCCCAGTGAAGCTGGGCTACCTTTCTATCGGTAAGTATATACGTTCTCAGCATATCAATTTCTTTTTTCACATATCGGAGATACTCATTTACCCTGTCGCGGTTCCTGGTCACAATCATATTACAGCCGCAGAAGTAGCACAGCGTATCGCAAAAAGGAATATGATAATACAAAGAAAGATCGGGAAGGTTTTCGCCGTAATTCGTTTTAATTATTTCATCCAGGTATTCTTCCTGTGTAAAACTATCGCTGAAATGCGGAGCTGTAGGATAACTGGTGTAGCGGGGACCTGGTTTATCATATTTCTTAAACTTTGTTAAATCTACCTCAAACATATTCATTCTCCTTTCTTTGCATCATAAAAATCATACTTTATTTAACCTCTGCTTTCCCGTTGTGAAAGGCAATACTCTCTTCTTTAACAAACCGAACCAGGGCTTTGGCTTTCTCGGGATCGATATTAGGAAGTATTCCGTGGCCAAGGTTGAATATGTGCCCCGATCCTTGTCCATACGACTCAAGAACCCTTTTTGCTTCACTTCTGATAACTTCTTCTTCAGCAAATAATACTGTTGGGTCCAGATTACCCTGCAGAGCCGTTTTATTGCCCACGGCTCGTCTTACTGCTCCAATATCCATTGTCCAGTCAAGCCCGAGTACATCAGCGCCGCAGCCGGCAAGATCCTGCAGATTGAAATGCACACCTTTGGCAAATACTATTACAGGTTCTTTTTGTTTTTTAATTTTTGATATCACTTTTTCAATATATGATAAAGAAAACTCCTGAAAATCGTGCTGCGAGAGAATACCGCCCCAGGTATCAAAAATCTGAACTGCATCAACACCAGCCTCAATTTTGGCAGACAGGTACTCAGCAACAGCATCGGTTATCCGTTCGAGTATACTGTGAGCAAGCTTGGGATTATTATATATTAACCTTTTGACATGAGCAAAATTCTTTGAACCTTTCCCTTCTACCATATATGTCAGAAGTGTCCAGGGGGATCCGCTGAAGCCTATCAGAGGCACTCTTCCATCCAGTTCTTTTTTTGTAAGCTTAACAGCATCAAGAACATATTTAAGGTCTTTTTCAGGTTCAATTCTTTTAAGAGCCTTCGCTCCGTTTTCATCTCTTACAGGATTATGAAAAACAGGACCTTTTCCCTCGTGCATTTCAAGTTCTAACCCCATCGCCTCAGGAATAACGAGGATATCGGAAAATATTATTGCCGCATCCACTCCTATAATGTCAATTGGCTGAATAGTAACTTCAGCCGCTAGTTCAGGCGTCTTGCACATTGTAAGGAAATCTGCTTTCTCCCTTACCGCACGATACTCCGGCAGGTACCTTCCCGCCTGGCGCATAATCCATATTGGTGTTCTTTCGACAGGTTCTTTCCTGCATGCTCTTAAAAACAAATCATTCTTTAATTTCAAATCTTCTCCGTTTGATAATATTCAACAATGGAATTTACAAGACCGTCAATGGTATATTCAGGCGGGATAATATCAACTTTAACTTTTTTCTTCTCAACAGCGGCTTTGGTTGTAGGACCTATAACTGCTACGGTCACATTCTGGAAATAAACAACGGGATCAGCAATCGACTGAATCTCCAGGAAATTCTGAAATGTTGAGGGACTGGTAAAGATGAATAAATCGGGATTACTGTTCCTTAGTTTTTCTTTGTACTCCAGTGTTGTTTCCTCTGAAGGCAGTCCAATGTTATATACAGAAGCAGTTTTTATTTTTGCCCCTCTCTTTTTTAATCCTTCCGGGAGTTCCTCTCTGCCTATGGCCGATCGCGGTATGAAGATCAGCTTGCCTTTTAAGTCATATTCCTCAAGTTCCTCAATCACGCCTTCACCGCTGAATTCACTGGGAACTATATGTACAGGGATATTATTCTTCTCACACATCCCTGCCGTCTTGCTTCCTACAGCCACAACTTTTATTCGGTTGAAATCGAATTTGAGGGAGAGTTCCTCGCATCTGATCACAAACATCCTGACAGAATGACCGCTGGTAAATATTATAAAATCAATTTTTGACTGTCTGCTTACAACGCTGTCAAAGTCCTTCCAGGAATCAGGCGGCGTTATCTCAAGCGTAGGGAATGTTAGAACTTCCGCCCCGAGTTTCTGAAAAATTTCGGCTGATTCTTTCGACTGCTCCATAGTACGTGTAATTACTATAGTTTTATTTTTCAGGGGGAGTAGACTGCTGTTATTGAAACCCGAGAAAAGTCCTGTTACAACGAATTCATAAACCCGCTCACGGTCCTTCACCATTTCTTCTTCAGTATATTTCTTTTCTATCCCTCTTGAAACAGAACCGTAAACGCTTCCAAGTATCAGGTCAACAGCAAAATCCTCATCAATTTCACGGAACAGATTTTCGTTCTTTCCGTTTTTTATTATCGTCCTTAGCATACTCTTCAAATCTTTTTCCATCACGCACAGTTCTGAACATATTTCATTTTCTGCCTTAAGAGATTCTTTCTGATACATCAGGAAGAAAGTCTGATACTTCATCATAAACATATAAGTGTGTACGATGAAAGAATGCAGCGAGTCAATGCTTGTTTTTTCGTCTGCAATTTTATTTTTCAGCGAGGTAGTAAGCTTTTCCATCCGCTGACGCATAATAGAAAAGTATAATTCTTCCTTTGAGGCGAAATAATTATAAACTGTTCCCTTTGCTAGCGAAGCCAACTTCGCAACGTCCTCCACCATAACCTCATGGTAGTTCTTCTGTGAGAAAAGAAGCGACGCTGCTTCAATAATCTTTCCCCGTTTAAGGATCTTCCCATTCTGTCGTTTTTCTTTTACTATCATATTCTTACCTGATTACATTATTCTCCACTTATCGGTCGAAATCACATTGCCTGAGTTCGGATCAATCAACATTATTTCACCATTGCCGCGCATACCGTTTGAGCCCTGCGACTGATCAAAAGTTGAAAGGATACTCCATACATATTGATTGTATTTAGGATCCCATTTGAATTCAACCTTCCAGTCTTTTATCCCTTCCTTAAAATTATTTTCCTTTGCAATCTGTCTGGCCTGCTCTTCATTTATGTTGAATTCACATTTTCCCGGGTCTGCACCGCAATCAGGAAGTCCTATTACATTCTCACGGTTAATTACACGCCCGGTCGAGTCTACTTCAAATTTAATCTTACTGTCAACATAGGGTTTGTCCGGTATGTTAAAATTATACACCATATAGTAATCTGAGTTAATCTTCTTTGTTTCCTGGAAGTCGGGTTTTATATAATTGTCAAAAAATTCCTGGCCTACCATAGAAACAATGAACCTGTTTGAAGTCTTTAATATATTGTCCGGAACATTCGATTCTGATTCGGTACAGCTGCAAGAGCAGGCAAAAAGAGTTACTCCAGCGAAAACGGCCAGGGTTCCGATTAAAAATTTTCCGATAGTATTCGAATTCATTTGACCCTCACGTTATTGTAGATTTCATCAAGAATTTCCTTCGCCCCGGCCTTTATTAAATCCTTCGCCAGGCTAATCCCAGCCTTCTCAGGCTCTCTGCTGCTGCCTCTGATTTTTTTCCTGAATGTAAGGCTTCCATCAACTGATCCAACAAGACCGTCCAGGTAAATACCATTCGACTTAACCTCGGCAAAAGCCCCGATAGGTACCTGGCAGCCACCCTCAAGCTTTCTAAGGAACGCTCTTTCCGCAAGTACGGCTTTATATGTTTCTTCATGATGAACAGATTGAAGAATCTCATCAACAACCTTATTGTCTTCATGAATTTCAATGCCCAGGGCTCCCTGTCCTACCGCAGGCAGTATATCCTCCTTATCAATATATGAAGAGATATATTTTTTCAGGTTTAGTCTTTCAATACCTGCACGGGCAAGTATTATTGCGTCCCAATCGGATTCCAGAAACTTTTTAATTCGGGAATTAACGTTTCCTCTTAATTCATGAATAGTAATATCAGGACGTTTATGCAGAAGCTGCGATCTTCTTCTGAGCGAGCCGGTTGCTACATGACCGTTTTCTCTGATAGTATGAATTGTGGTTCCTTTTTTTCTTGCAATCAGAACATCTTCAACAGGGTGACGCTTTGAAACTGCCGATAGCTTCAAACCTTCCGGCAGCTGGGTCTGCAGGTCTTTAAGACTGTGTACGGCGAGGTCGATCTTTCGGTTTAGCAGCTGGACTTCGAGTTCTTTAGTAAAGAGACTCTTATCACCTATCTTGGATAGAGCTACATCAAGTATCTTGTCTCCCTTGGTTTTGATAATTTTTATTTCGACCGAAATATTTTTATTTCTTTTTTCAAGTTCCTTTTTAATAAAGTTCGACTGCCATAATGCAAGCTCACTTCCGCGGGAACCAATTACTATTTTCTGTTTCAATTTAATTCCTGGAATTATTCGTTGTTATTATCATTACCGTCTTTTTTATCTATTCCGAAAATCTCCCTGATGATACTTATCCTTGATGCCATTTCATCAGGAGCATTCCCTTCTCCTGTTAGTTTCTTTAATTCAACCATAGGCTGATGAAGGATCTTGTTTATTATTCTTTTGGTAATTATATCAAGTTTTTCCTGGTCATCATTGGTAAACCTGTTCTTATTTTTCTCGACTTCTTCTGCACGGATGTTCTCAAAAAAATCGCGCAGTTCTTTTATCGTCGGCCCAGCTTCAAGACTATTGTACCAGCTCATTAAAGCGTCAAGCTCTTCCTTAATTATCCTCTCAACTTTCGGTATTTCGTCTCTTCTTTTAGCCAGATTCTGATCCACGATGATATTAAGTGAATCAATATCGTGGTAGAAGACATAATCTATAACTTTGGAAGTAGGATCAATATCCCTGGGGACAGCAATATCCATCAAAACCAGCGACGAATAATTCCTGCGCTTCATTGCCGCCTCTATATCCTTCCTTGTAAGGATCAGCTCCTGAGCACTGGTCGCACTGATTATTATATCATAATCGTATATATATTCTTTGAAATTATCGAATGGAATTATCTTCGCATTAAGCGAGGAAGCAAGCTTCTCGGCACGTTCAATGGTTCTGTTCGTGATTGAGAGCCTTCCGATCCCCCTGTCACGCAGATGCTTTGCAGCAATTTCACCGGTTTCTCCGGCACCTATTACCATGGCCGACTTTTTACTGAGATTTGAGAATATTTTTTCTATCAGCTGAACTGCAGCATAACTGACTGTAACAGCACCCTCACTTATCAGAGTCTCATTTATCGCACGTTTGCCTGTCTTTATTGCCGCGTCAAAAATTCTTTTTGTAATTACCCCTGTGAAGCTGAGATCTTCAGCCAGCTGAAATGAGTCCTTTACCTGCTTGAAGATCTGGTTATCGCCTATAAGTAGTGAATCAATTCCCGTTGCGACTCTGAATAAATGTTCAATTGCCGAGAAAGAATGAAACGACTGAAAGTTATCGGGTGATATATCCGGAACGGATTTATGCTCTATGAGCACTTTCTGGATTTCCGGAATCGCTATCTTTTTGTTGGACGGGAAACCGTATATCTCCGTACGGTTACAGGTTGATATAACTAACCCTTCACTGAGAAAGTTACCTTTAATCTTAGCTACGAGCTCAGCAATCTCCTCTTCACTCAGATGAAGAGCTTCTCTTAACTCAACCGAAGCGGAACGGTGATTTATTGATATCGCTGATAAGTTCATACAGGCTCAATAAAAAGAATGAAAACTCTGTGCTAAAAAATTAGTAAGCATGGTAGAAGCAATTGCCAGAACAAATCCTATAATCGAGAGAGTTACTACTTTCTTACCGCGCCACTTTCCAAAAACTTTGCTGGCTATTCCTATACCGTATAGTATCCAAACCATAGATGTTCCTATGAGTTTCGGATCGGCGTAAGAGAAATTCGGGAAGGCCTTAGGCAGCCAGATGATGCCTATTATAATAGCAACTGTCAGTAGAATAAATCCTATCACAGCCGAATAAAAGCTCAGAACCTCGAGTACTTCAAGATTCGGAAGCCTGTTGAATATCAGTCCGAACTTATTCAGTTTGATTTCTTTATAGAGGATTAAATATAGAAATCCGTATACGGCAGAAATAGTTATTGCCGAATAACCGAGCAGCGCACTGAAGACGTGTATACCGAGAAGATTGCTTTTAAGTACATCTTTTACCTCTACCAGGTCCTGAATGAAAAATGAACTGACGAGCTGAAATAAGATCGAGATGATTATAATAAAAAGACCTGTTCCTCGTATGTCGGTTACTAGCTCCAGGATGAAATAGGAGAATCCCACCGCAAACGCCAGCACTGTAAATATCTCAAATACATTGGTGATAGGAGGATGATCGAAATATAGTGTCCGGAAAAGCAGGTAGAACAGGTGAAATATTAATGTTAGAAATAACAGCAGCCTTTTGGAGCTTGCGGCTACCTTCGTGCCCTTCATAAAGTCTACGTAGTAGAAGATGAAAGTAGTTATGTAAAGGACAGGCAGTAGTATGTTTAGGAAATCTATTAGATCCTTCATTATAATCTCATATATGACTTACGGGTACAAAATTAGATAATTAAAATATATCAAACAAGAATAAAATGACTCCCAGGTCAAATCTTAGTCTCTTTATTTCTTCAGGGAATCAGTGGAATACCGTCCTGTGTTCATCTAATGAGGTCAAACTATCTTAAATATTTCTTCCATTTAAGCATATATAATTCACCTGGGCGTCAGATAATTATCTTTTTAATAAGCTTTAATCCCGAGGGTTTATCTTTACTAATCGTTACGGCATTCAGGATTCTACCCCCGGCAAGTCCCAAACCTTTCTTAGAATCAGAAAATATTTCTGCTATGGTTTCTCCTTTTTTAACACGGTCTCCAGACTTCACCCGGAAGATAATTCCGGCCTTGTGATCGATCGTATCTTCTTTTGTTTTTCTGCCTGCCCCAAGTTCAATGGCCGACATACCAATCTCATAAGTATCCATCGAAGCGAGATATCCCGATTTCTGAGAAATGACTTCATGTTTATGTTTCGAACCCGGGTATTTCTCGGGATTATTAATAAATGAAATATCTCCTCCCTGCGCATTAACCATTTCTACGAATTTATCCAGGGCTTTACCGTTAGATATAAGTGATTCTGCGGTTTTTGTTCCTTCTTCTATACTCCCGGCCATTTCGGCCAGGTAGATCATTGCTCCCGCTAATCTGTTGCTCAGCTCATACAGGTCGTTCTTAACCTCGCCTCGTAGAATGTTTATGCATTCTACAACCTCCAGCCAGTTTCCTATATGTGTTCCCAGCGGCTGATTCATATCAGTAATAAAGGCAATTACCTTTTTATTGAAATCTTTGGCGGTATTAACAAGGGAGCGCGTTAATTCTAAGGCCTCTTTTGTGGTTCTCATAAAAGCACCTGAGCCCACCTTAACATCCAGAACAAGTCCGTCGATTCCTTCTGCCAGCTTTTTGCTCATAATACTTGCGGTTATCAGCGGTACAGATTCTACCGTTGCTGTAACGTCGCGAAGCGAGTAAATAACTTTATCAGCAGGAGCAATATCTTTGGTCTGACCAATTAGTACAGCCCCGGTTTTTTTCAATACCGACTTATATTCACTAAGTCCCAGGTCCGTTCTGAATCCCGGTATCGATTCCAGCTTATCCAGCGTACCGCCTGTATGTCCTAACCCCCTCCCTGAAATCATCGGAACTTTTACCCCCGCGGCGGCGGCAATGGGAGCAAGTATAAGTGAAGTTTTGTCGCCTACACCTCCGGTGGAGTGCTTATCTATCTTAATTCCCTCAACTTTCTTAAGGTCAATTACTTTCCCGCTGTGGAGCATCGAATCGGTGAGAATAGAAGTTTCTTCCTTGCTCATCCCCTGGAAATATACTGCCATCAGGAAGGCGGAGAACTGGTAATCGGGAATCTTATTTTTAGTAAAACCATTTACTATATCTTTAATTTCATCAGAAGAGAGAACCTCTCCCTCACGTTTCTTTCGTATGATTTCGACAGGATTCATAGTAGTTTTACACCTTCAGGAGCATCATTATTTAATTTGTATGCCCTTTTATTATTAATTATTTTTATCGCCTGAAATTTATTTGTTGGAGCAAAGTTACAAAATGAAATTTGAAAGAAGAACTCATACCTGCGGTGAGCTTAGAGAAAATAATGACGGTGAAAATGTCGTCCTGAACGGATGGGTCGATAGAAGAAGAGATCTCGGGGGATTGATTTTCATCTGGCTCCGTGACCGCTATGGTATCACCCAGATAGCTTTCGAGCCTGAAAATAAGGATGCTTTCGATATCGCGAAGGATATCAGGAGTGAGTTTGTTCTTTCTGTGGAAGGAAAAGTTAGAAAAAGACCTGATGATGCCGTTAATACAGAACTGGAGACAGGAAAGATAGACGTTCTCGTTTATAAAGTAATTGTACTGAATGAGGCCGAAACTCCTCCCTTCGCGATTAAGGATAATACTGATGCTTTTGAAGACCTGCGGCTCAAATTCAGGTATCTCGACCTGCGTAGACCCGCGCTGCAGAAGAACCTGCTGCTTCGGCATAAACTGGCTCAGCTGACCAGGAAATATTTTGATGAAAATAGTTTTGTGGAAGTTGAGACTCCCATTTTAATGAAGAGTACTCCCGAGGGTGCACGCGATTACCTCGTCCCCAGTCGCCTTCATAAAGGAAGATTCTATGCTTTGCCTCAGTCACCGCAGACGTATAAACAATTACTAATGGTTTCTGGACTTGACAGATATTTCCAGATCGTTAAGTGTTTTAGGGATGAAGATCTTCGGGCCGATCGCCAGCCTGAGTTTACCCAGATAGATGTCGAGATGTCTTTCGTGGATCGCGAAGATATTTTTGAGATGGTCGAAGGATTCATGAAGGTACTCTTTAAGGAGATATGGAATAAAGAACTTCAGCTTCCTCTCCCAAGACTCTCTTTCGACGAAGCGATGGAGAAATATGGAAGTGATAAACCCGATACCCGGTTTGGTCTTGAGCTTAAAACACTCAATGATATCTTCAGTCAAAGTGAATTTAAGGTTTTTAAGGAGCAGACTGGCTCCGGAGGGATCATTACCGGTATGCTGGCTGAAGGGTGTGCCGGTTATTCCCGCAATCAGCTTGATACTCTGACCGATTATGTTAAAGGTCTTGGAGCCGCGGGACTCGTGTGGCTTAAAGTAAAAGATGGTACCGTTGAAGCCCCTGTTGCAAAGTTCTTTTCTGAGGAAGAAAAGAAAAATCTTATCTCGGAAATGGGTGCCGGAGATGGTGATCTTATTCTGATTATCTCAGGTCCTAAACTTAAGAGCCTTACTGTAATGGGCTACCTTAGAATGGAAATGGCTAAGCGGCTTGAACTCATTAACAAAGGTACTGAACCGGCTTTGTTGTGGACTACCGACTTCCCTCTCTTTGAATGGGATGAGGAAACAAAACGATTTTATGCGATGCACCATCCTTTCACCTCCCCCGTCGTCGATGATATTCAGTATATGGAAAGTGATCCGGGACGTGTAAGAGCCCGGGCTTATGATCTCGTTCTTAACGGTACCGAAATAGCCGGCGGCAGCATAAGAATTCATAATGCTGATCTGCAGTCAAAAATGTTCAGGGCCCTCGGTATTTCCGAGGAAGAAGCTGAACAGAAATTCGGTTTCCTTCTTAATGCATTTAAGTACGGGGCGCCTCCCCATGGCGGTATTGCCTTTGGTTTTGACCGAATGACTATGATCTTTGCCGGTGAGAATTCCATAAGAGAGGTGATAGCTTTTCCTAAAACTGCCAGCGCTGTGTCACTTATGGATGACTCCCCCTCTCCGGTAAGTGAAGACCAGCTCAAAGAACTGCATATAAAAGTGAGGTAATTCTCTTACTCATATTATAATGCACGTAACCTGAAGATAATTTCTTTCCGGTATACTCCCTTTTGCTGTAGAATACAGCTCAAAGATCGTAATATTTATAATATTTGTAAAAGAACTTTCTGCGGATGATTAAAAAGGCTTTCTTTAGATTCTATGAGGAGTTAAACGATTTCCTGCCTGAGGAAAAAAGAAAAACAACCTTTGGGCATGAGTTTATCGACCGCTCTTCAGTTAAAGATATGATCGAATCCCTCGGTGTACCCCATTCGGAAATTGATATGATTCTGGTGAATGGCCTCTCTGTGGGTTTCAATTACCTGGTTCAGGATAAGGATGAAATTAGTGTGTACCCTGTGTTCGAATCACTGGATATATCCGGTGTTCAGCACCTGAGGAATAAACCTTTAAGGGAACCGAAGTTTATCGCTGACGTTCATCTTGGTTCGCTCACTAAGTATCTGCGACTGGTGGGTTTCGACGTCCTTTATAAAAATGATCTTTCAAATGATGAAATCATAGAAACCTCGCTTAATGAAAAAAGAGCTATACTCACAAAGGACAGGGAGTTATTAAAAAATAACAGGATTACTCACGGCTATTGGATCCGCGGTAGTGGTATCGAAGATCAGGTGAAAGAGGTTATCGAAAGGTTCGATCTTAAGGGAAACATTAGCGAATTCCTAAGGTGCCTTGAATGCGGTAGTATCCTTAAGCCGGTAGAAAAAGCTAAAATAGAATACAGGCTTCCTCCCAAAGTAAAAGAATGGCAGGATAAATTCTGGTATTGTGAATATTGCGATAAGGTCTACTGGAAGGGAACGCATTATCAGAAAATGCTTAAATTTGTTGAACATTTAAGGAATGATCTGTAAAGAAATTTTGTTAGTAACTTTATAACATAATTTTCCAGCATTGATGCTCTCTTACCAGGGGAGACTCTAAAATAACAAGAATATATGGGCTTCATCGTAGTAATCTTTATAACTTTTGTATTGATAATCCTTGTACAGTTTTACTTTACCAGGAAGGTTTATAAATCTGTACGACTGGTTTTCTCTAAAGTTTCTCCGGCCGTTCTTAAAAAAATATTCCGGGTTCTGCTTATTTTCCTTAACCTTTATCCTCTTTTTTTGCTCGCGGCTTATATATTTCTCTCCTCCTCCACGGGGCAGTCAAGACCGCAGATTCCTGGGGGCTGGTTCGTTAACTACTTTCTTCTTTACCCTTTCTGGATATGGACTTTCCTTGTTGTGCAGTGCATCCTTCTCTTTTTGGTTATGGAGGTTATAAAGTTGCTGCTTCTGCCTTTTTACCGTAAGCACCGTGAAAAGTTCAGGTATTATGAAGCCAGACTGGTCGTTGTCATCCTCGCCTTCTTTGTTATCTATGTCCCCGCCAGGGTTCTCGTCGATTATTATGCGGTATCAACCAGGATTGTTGAATACAAGGATAAGAACCTTCCTCCTGATTTGAATGACTTTAAGATAACTTTTATCTCTGATGTCCAGGCAGATGCTTATACCGACGCTTCAAGGCTGGAAAAATATATGAGAAGGGTTAATGACACTGATCCTGATCTCGTTTTAATTGGCGGCGATATGATAACATCTACTCCCGATTATATAGATGAGGCAGCTGAATACGTTGGAAAAATTAAATCGGAATATGGCGTTTATTCCTGTATAGGCGATCACGATAACTGGGCTTACAGGGATGACTACTCGCGGAGCCTGAGAGAGGTCAGCGGGGCGATGGATAAATATAATGTTGAGATGTATAATAATAGAGATATAAAACTGAATGTTAAAAACTCGACGATCGGAATAACATTCATTACCAGTACTTATGTAGAGCATCTCAGAGCAGAGGTTCTGGATAGTCTGGTTATTGCGCAGGATCATCCTGACTTCAAAATAATGCTTATCCATCAGCCGAACGCGCTGGCAGTTCAGAAAGCCGCCGATTCAGATTATAATTTGTTCCTTGCGGGACATACACACGGAGGACAGGTAACCTTCCTGTTCCCCTTCATAAATCTTACTCCTACTCTGCTGGAGACGCGCTTCGTCCGTGGTGATTTTCATTTCGGGAATATGCTGATGATCGTTACAAGAGGACTCGGAATGTCTCTCGTCCCGATGAGATATAACTCCACTCCCGAGATTACAGTTATAGTTCTACGGAAAGAGTGATCCCTCCTGAACAAACTCAGGATTGTAATTCTTTCTGCTCTGAACCGTTCCCGTTCAGCATCGACATAAACAATGTCTGTGTGGGATAAGCAAACTCAATACCTTTTTCCTCAAAGGCTTTGTATATCTCAAGGTTTATAGCCTGTTGTATATCCATATACTTGGTATAGTCTGAACCTATTACATAATAAACGAACTCAAAGTTGAGACTAAAGTCACCGTACTTCGCAAAATGACCCCTGTCAAAAGCTGTATCAGCCTGACTTTCTATAATCTTTTTAACAATGCCGGGAATCTCCTTCACCTGCTCAAGTGTAGTCTGGTAAATTACCCCCAGCTGGAATACAACTCTTCTGCGTTCCATCTTCTTATAATTGTGAATCCTTGAATCAGTCAGATCTTTGTTTGAAAATACAAGCTGTTCGCCGCTTAAACTTCTTACTCTTGTTGTCTTCAGACCTATGTATTCTACGGAACCAAGCTTGTCTCCTACAATAATAAAATCGCCTATCTCAAAAGGACGGTCAAAGAAGATAACAAAATAAGCGAAAAAATCGCCCAGTATAGCCTGCGCGGCAAGAGCAACAGCGATACCGCTTATACCCAAACCTGTAATAACGGCCGATACTTTGAAACCAAGGTTGTCCAGTAAAAACACAAGACCTACAGTCCAGATAATTAGAGCTATTATTGTGGAGATGCCTCGAAGTTCTTTCTCTTGCGATTCTTTCCCCCCTTTTTTTCTGACATAAGCATTAAGAGAAAATCGGATAATTGAAGAGACAGCCCGAAGCAGGAAGAAGGTAAAAATGATTACGGCTATTTTATTAATAATCCCCATTGTATCGGGATCAATTTTCAGGTATTCAACAGCCAGGTAAAAAGCTCCCAGATATAAAAGCGGAACTACCGTTTTCTGAATTCCGCGTACAAGGAAATCATCAATTTGGGTCTCGGTTGATTCCGACCATTTTTTCAGGCGGTTAAGAACTATAGTTTTGAATATTTTAATTACTATTATTCCAACTATAAAAATTCCGAGAGCTATGAAGTAGTTTAAAATGCTGTTTCCGAAATATGTCTGACTTAGGAAGTCCTGCATTATTCATCTCCTATTTTGTTACCGGGATTCAAACTTATAGATATCCTGTCATCTCATCATCATATAATCAACAGGGGATATTTAGAAATCGTTCAAAAGGATAAATATTATATACGAAAAATAAAAATATAGGGCTACAAATAATAGAAGTTTACTAAAGAAGTGATATAACGCAGTTAAAGTCTGATGAAATTCTTTAACAGTGAAAGTCCTGCCTCTCCTGATTTCTCGGGATGGAACTGTACTCCGAAGGCATTTTCTCTTTCAACCGAAGCGGAGAACGTTCCCCCGTTATTTATGATTGAGGTGGTATACTGGTTTTCAGGAAGATAGTAGTTCTCGGAAAAATAAAATTCAGTGCCCGTATCTATTCCTTCAAACAGCCGTCCCCGTTTGAGGATATCAACCTTCTTCAATCCCGAATGGGATATTAGCACCTTTTCGTCTTCTATCTTATTAGAATCAACCGGAAATAATCCCAGGCAGGATAAACTTTCCCCTGACGTATGCTCGCACATCAGCTCTACTCCAAGTCCTATTCCCAGGATAGGATTTTTAACCATCCTTAACATAGAGAAGAGATTCAGAATATGGAGCTGCCGTATGTTCTGCTTCGCCGAGCCGCTGCCGTAGAGAATTATTTTATCACTTTTGCAAATATCGGCTTCTGTACTGGTGATTCGGAAAGGTACCTCCAGCTGCTTCAGTACGTTCGAAAGTTCAATTACGGATGAATCTTCACATTGAATTAATGATAACATAAATAAATCGAATTAATATTATAATTTAAACATCCATTTCCAGAGTATAGTTTCAAAAACTATACCGGACCAGCCTTAAATTTAACATTAATTTCTGATAAACTACTCAATCTGGTTGTCAGTTATTTCCAGGCCAGCATCAATCAGGTACGGGCATGAACTTCTTCTTTTGTAAATAGAAGTTTCCCGCTGTCTGCAACAGAAATGTTAATAGTATCTCCATCTTTGAATTTATCCATAAGGAGTTCCTGCGACAAAGGGTTAACAAGGTATTTCTGTATTGTCCGTTTCAGAGGCCTTGCTCCGAAGGTAACATCGTAACCAAGCTTCGCCAGCCAGTCTTTTGCTTCATCGTTAACATTTATTGTTATCTCTTTCTGATCAAGCATTTTCTGAACGTTCCTTATCTGGATATCAACGATTTCCCTTATCTCCAACTGTGTCAATGGCTTGAAGAGTACTACCTCGTCAATCCTGTTAAGGAATTCAGGCCTTATGGTTCTGCGCAGCAGTTCTATCATCTCTCCTCTTAGTTCTCCCATCGCGTTCTCTATCTCATCGTCTCTAACATTTTCCAGTTTCTCACGGATAACCTGCGATCCCAGGTTGGATGTCATTATTATTATCGTATTCTTAAAATTAACGGTCCTTCCCTGGTTGTCGGTAAGTCTTCCATCATCCAGCACCTGTAGAAGTATATTAAATACATCCGGGTGAGCTTTTTCTATTTCATCCAGAAGAACTACTGAATATGGTCTCCGCCTTACCGCTTCTGTAAGCTGACCGCCTTCTTCGTAACCAACATATCCCGGAGGGGCGCCTATAAGTCTTGATACGGAGAATTTCTCCATATACTCCGACATATCTATTCTGATCATCGCATGCTCGTCATCAAATAGGAATTCTGCAAGCGCACGCGCCAGCTCAGTCTTGCCCACACCGGTTGTGCCAAGAAAGATAAATGAACCGAGTGGACGGTTAACGTCCTGCAGTCCTGTTCTTGATCTCCTTATTGCGTTGGCTACAGCGGTAACGGCTTCATCCTGTCCTATTACACGCCTGTGCAGTTCATCTTCAAGCCGTATCAGTTTGCTTCTCTCACTCTCAAGCATTCTGCTTATAGGTATGCTGGTCCATTTGGAAACAACTTCCGCTATATCCTCGGCATCTACTTCTTCCTTCAGCATCTTCTTATCTTTCTGTACCGCGGTAAGCTGCTGGGTTTCTTCTTTCAATTGTTTTTCAAGGGTAGCAATTTTGCCGTACCTGAGTTCTGCAACTTTACCCAGATCCCCCTCGCGCTCATAGCGCTCGGCAAGTGTCTTCGCGTTATCAATCTCACTCTTCATTCCGCGTATCTGCTGAATCTTTTCTTTCTCAAGATCCCAGTGCAGCTTAAGTGTATTTCTGTCCTCTTCAAGATCACTCAATTCTTTTTTCAGTTCTTCCAGTCTTTTTGCTGAAGCCTCATCTTTCTCTCTTTTTAAGGCTTCACGCTCTATTTCGAGCTGCTTGATTTTTCGCTGCAGACTATCAAGTTCTTCCGGCATCGAATCAATCTCAATGCGCAGCTTCGAGGCGGCTTCATCTACAAGATCAATTGCTTTGTCCGGCAGGAACCTGTCTGCAATGTACCTGTGAGAAAGCTGGGCGGCCGCTACTATCGCGGCATCCGTAATACGGACACCATGATGTACTTCGTACCTTTCTCTTAGTCCCCGCAAAATTGATATCGTGTCTTCCACAGAAGGCTCACTTACAAGCACCGGCTGAAACCTTCTTTCCAGCGCCGCGTCTTTCTCAATATGTTTTTTATACTCATCAAGAGTGGTAGCGCCTATCGCATGTAATTCTCCTCTTGCAAGTGCGGGCTTCAGAATGTTCGCCGCATCCATCGATCCCGATACCGCGCCGGCGCCAACAAGGGTATGAAGTTCATCAATAAATAGTATTATCTCTCCGTTGGATTCCTGCACTTCCTTAATTACTGCCTTTAGCCGCTCCTCAAATTGTCCCCGGAACTGGGTCCCGGCTACCAGGGCTCCCATATCAAGCGCTACAATTCTTTTCGTCTTCAGGTTCTCCGGCACATCTCCGGCTACAATTCTATGCGCAATACCTTCCGCGATAGCTGTTTTACCTACTCCCGGTTCACCTATAAGCACAGGATTGTTCTTTGTCCTTCTCGAAAGAACCTGCAGCACTCTCCTGATTTCTTCATCCCTGCCTATTACAGGATCAAGTTTTCCTTCTTTAACCAGATCATTCAGGTCGCGTCCGTATTTCTTCAGCGACTGATAGGTTTCCTCGGGATTCTGCGAGGTTACTCTCTGCGATCCTCGCACATCCTTTAAAGCCTCAAGTATCGTATCATGTGAGATCCCGTTGTCTCTTAAAAGCTGCCCCGATTTGTTGTCGGTCCCGGATAATGCAAGTAAAAGATGTTCGGTGGATATGAATTCATCTTTTAGATTGCGGGCCTCTTCGGCAGCCGCGTCAAATAACTTCCCTGTCTGGGTCGACATCTGCTGATTCCCGATTCCGGCTCCTGAAACTTTGGGCAGCTTTTCAAGCAGCTCATTAACTTTCAGCCGTATGGCACTTACATTTCCTCCTGTCTTGTGAAGGATCGAATCGGCAATGCTTCCCTTCTCCTGAATTACCGCAGCCAGAAGATGCTCGGGTTCGAGTATCTGGTTGTTGTAGTTCTGGGCTATCTCAATCGCCGTCTGAACTATCTCCTGCGCCTTTACTGTTAGTTTATTAAAATTAAACGGCATATTATCTTTTCCTTTGCGTTGCATTGTCATTCCGGACCGGACTAAGCGTCTTTCCGAACCTAACTAACCCGTGTCATTCCAGATTCCATTTCGGAACCTGATACGAAATAACGTGCATCAGTTTATCTTTTTAACTTCTGTGTACCAGTCGCTCGACTGTTCAAGCATCTGGTTTATTTTCTTTACTAAATTATGAGGATCCGTCAGGTCTCCTTCAAGCAGAAGGGCCGACTCAAATAATTCCTCAACAACATTGTTTATATATTCATCGTTACGGTCTGCCTTAAATACTTTCAGCAAATTCCTTATTAGCTTGTGGTCTCTGTTTATCTCAAATACTTTTTTAGCGGCCGCCATATCCTTGTTCATCATCCTCATCATCTTCTGCATCGAAGATGACATTGAATCATCGGGATTTACAAGGATTGCGGGACTTCCGCTCAGTCTGTCCGATTTCCTTACTTCTGTTACTCTGTCTCCAAGTATCTCTTTGATCCTCGAAAGCAGGCTGTCGAAATGCAGCTGATCCTCCTTGTTTAACTCTTCCGGTTTCTCCTTTTTCTCCTCAGTCTCCTTGAACGATTCTAGATTCTTTAAGTCAACCGAATCTACTGGCTTAAATTCATAGTCCTTGTATTTCCTGAGCGATGAAAGCACAAATTCATCTACCGGATCATAAAGGTAAAGTACCTCAAGCTCTTTGTTCTTAAAGATCTCAAGATGAGGATCCTGATCGATTGCCTGTCTGCCCGATCCCAGCGCGTAGTAGATTTCCTTCTGACCTTCCTTAAATCGTGATACGTATTCCTCCAGTGAGGTCAGTCCTTTATCGTCCTCGTTATGCGATGAGTTGAACCTTAAAAGCTCCTTTATCTTGTCCATATTCGTAAAATCGCCGTATCCAAGCTTCAGATACTTTCCATGCTCTTTCCAGAACTCGACGTATTCTTCGGGCTTATCCTTTGCTTTTTTCATCAGAAACGACAGAACCTGGCTGGTGATAGTATTTGAGATCTTGGTGAAGACGATATTTTCCTGCAGGGTTTCTCGGGATATATTCAGGGGAAGATCCTCCGATTCAACCACGCCCTTAACAAAGCGAAGATACTCCGGCAGAAGGTCCTTGTTCTCATGCTGTATCAAAACTCTTCTAACATAAAGATCCAGCCCATAGTCCTCCCTGCCGAAACCAAAAAGATCGAAATTCTTTTTCGGGATGAAGAGCAGGCTGTGGAACTGTATCGGTGCATCCACCGAATTATGAATCACGTCCATCGGTTCATCCGGATCATGCGTCAGAAACTTGTAGAACTCGGTGTATTGTTCTTTTTTAACACTGCTTTTGGGTTCACGCCATATAGCCGATACTGTATTAATTTTTTCCTTCTCAAGGTAGATCGGGAAGTTCACAAAATTCGAGTGTTTCTTAATCACGGTTTCAAGCCGGTACTTCTCAGCAAAATCTTTCGCGTCATCTTTAAGGTGGATTTCTATTGTCGTTCCTCTTTTAAGCTTTTCATCCGGCTCTATTATCTCGTAATCGCCAAGTCCGTTCGATTTCCATTCCACCGCTTTTGTATTTTTCCTGTATGATTTGGTTTTTATTACAACCTCCTCGGCTACCATAAAAACCGAGTAAAATCCAACACCGAATTTTCCGATAATATTATTTGCTTCAGATTTATTTTCCTGCAGCTGCTTTATAAATTCTGATGAGCCTGATTTAGCTATCGTCCCTATGTTTTTTATAAGCTCATCTTTTGTCATTCCTATTCCGGTATCCGAAACAGTAATAAGCTTTTTCTTTTCATTAAAATTCACATGGATCTCAAGCGGAAGATCCTTATCCTCTATTTCGGAACCTTTGGTCGATTCAAACCTTAGTTTATCAAGCGCGTCCGAAGCATTCGATATCAATTCACGTAAAAATATTTCTCTGCTTGTATAGAGTGAGTGCACAAGAATATCGAGAAGCTGCTTTACTTCAGCCTTGAATTCATATTTGTTGGATGTTGAAGTTTTACTCATTCTTTACTCCTTTAGTCCTTTCTTAACTGGGATAATTTTCTGAATAATTCTTTTTCTTCTTTCGACAGCTTTTTGGGTATCTGAACAATTACCCTCACATAAAGATCTCCGCGCTTGCTTTGGTTTTCTTTGTTCATCATTCCCTGTCCGCGGAGCTTTAACAGCTTTCCATTGTCTGTTTCAGGGGGAATGACGATGCTTAATGTTTTGTGGTCAAGCGTCTGTATCTGTACGTTCCCTCCAAGTATGGATGTATACAGATCCACATCAAGATTGTAAAAAAGATCATCTCCCTTCACCTCGTAAAAAGGATGATCAAGCACATGGATGTTCAGGTAAAGGTCGCCTTTTTCACCGCCGTTACTTCCTGCGGCACCCATACCGCGCAGCCGCAGCTTGGTGTCGTCTCTTGTGCCCGGCTGTATCTTTACCTTCAGTTTCTTCCCGTCAACGCTGATCTGCCTCTCCACACCGTTGAATACCTCTTCAAGTGTCAGGTTAAGATTGGCTTCATAATCCTGTCCCTTCCTTGCGTTTGTAAAACCACCGCTCCTTCCGGCTGTTCCTCTCCCCCCAAAGAAACTTTCAAAGAAATCTGAGAAGCCGCCTATGTTTCCAAACATATCGCCAAGGTCGCCTGAGTATTGATATGTGGTCCTGCCGCCGCCCCCACGGCCTCCGAACTGACTGAAGAAGTCTTCCATACCTGGACCCCCGGCACCTGGCTGCTGATAGTATTTCCAGTTGGCTCCAAGCTGATCGTATTTTTTACGCTTTTCAGGATTACTGAGTACTTCGTTCGCTTCAGTTATCTCCTTGAATTTCTCTTCAGCTTCCTTGTTGTCGGGATTCCTGTCAGGATGATATTTAAGAGCAAGCTTCCTGTAAGCCTTCTTTATTTCTTCCTGGGTGGCGTCCTTCTCAACACCTAATAACTTGTAATAATCTTTAAATTCCATTTTGTATTCCTGTATTCAAAATATAATCAGAACAGGACATTGTCTCTCTGATACTAAACAAAAAGGACAGCCGAAAATACTTTCAGCTGCCCTTACAGCAATCATATAATTCCGGCTTCCTGAATTTCAGTTAAGCTTATTTTACTTTTACTTCTATTTGCTTCGGTTTTGCTTCTTCAGATTTGGGTACGCTGATCTTTAACTGACCATCTTTGAACTCCGCGTCGATCTTGTCTTCCTGGATCTTTGAAGGAAGATTGAACGATCTGAAGTATTTTCCGTAGGTTCTTTCAACCCTGTGATACTTCGAATTCTTCTTCTCAGATTCCTGCTTTCTCTCACCGCTTATGGTCAGCTGGCCGTTCTCATAGTTTATTTTCACGTCTTCCTTTTTTACTCCCGGAAGATCGAGCTTTAATGTATAAGCCTCATCGTCCTCACTGATATCCGTCAGAGGCGCCCATACAGCACTTTCATATTCGGCTGTATCTTCATCTGAATCACTAAAACCAAATCTGCTGTTAAAAGAATTGAACAGCCTGTTGAACTCTCGTTCGATATTTAATAAATCCTTTGAAGGATTCCATCTTACGATTGCCATATTTTTTCCTCCTTTCATTTTTCTTTTAATGACATTTATGGTTATACAACTTAAATGCCAGACCTATTAAATTCCCATAACTTATTGTAATCTAATGAATTACGAAAATTTCACTTGTCCGCAATGGTATGACAAAATGGCAGACTTTATAAACAAAATGGTAGTCATTCTTATCAAAATGGCAACCAGTAAGACAAAACTTGCATAAAGAGGCTAAACTTTTAAGAGTGAAACTTATATATGCCCTGCGGAATTCATTGCCTACCGCAATTGGCAAATTTTTTAAATAGAGGTGTATATAGTTCCTTAAGGGCTTTTTTAACGTATTCACAACGTATTCAGAACGTTTTCAGAACGTATTCAGAACGTATTCAGAACGTATTCAGAACGTATTCAGATACTTTATAGAGTATATTTAATCTTAGTCGAAAACGCAGGTAAAGAGTCATTTCTTTGGATTGTTAATCCGCAATTATTTCCATAATTTTGCAGACTCGTTTCTGCGAATTAAATCAAATGAAAAAGTTTACCGAAGACACTATCACAGCGATTGCTACTCCTTCGGGGGCCGGGGCGATCTCTGTTATCCGCGTCAGCGGGCCCGACTCTCTTGCAGCAGCCGATAGAATCTTCAAAGGAAAATCTAAGTTAGCCGATTCCGGATCTCATACTATTCACTATGGCGAGATTAAAGATCAAAATGGTTCGGTTGTCGATGATGTGCTTATATCCGTCTTCCGGAATCCTCATTCGTATACCGGAGAGGATTCGGTTGAAATAAGTACACACGGTAATCCCTTAATAAGCAGACAGATCGTAGAACTGCTGCTTCAAAACGGCACGCGCCTGGCAGACCCTGGTGAGTTTACTAAAAGAGCTTACTTAAATAACAGGATAGACCTCGCACAGGCTGAAGCCGTTGCGGATGTAATTTCCTCCCGTACCAGCGCTTCGCTGCGCGGTGCAAGGAATCAGCTGGATGGACTTCTTTCAAAGAAGGTGGATGAGATAAGGAGTTCACTTATAAATGCTTCCTCTTTTGTAGAACTGGAGCTGGATTTCGCGGAGGAAGATGTTGAATTTATAAATCTGGATCAATTAAGTACCAGGATCCAAAAAATTAAATCTGAAATAGACACCCTGCTTAAAAGCTATTCCTTTGGAAAAGTAATTAAGGAGGGCGTAAACGTTGCGCTGGTAGGGAAACCTAATGTAGGTAAGTCTTCCCTGCTTAACTATATCCTTAAGGAATCCCGGGCTATTGTCAGTCATATTCCCGGAACTACCCGTGATATTATACGTGAGGACGTTTCAATTGACGGAATTCTTTTTAGATTGTATGATACGGCCGGGATAAGGATCTCGGAGGATGTAATAGAGAAAGAAGGCGTGCTTAGGAGCCGTCAGGCTGTAAAGGATGCGGACCTGGTTTTGTTGATCAGCGACGTGGAACAGCCGGCATCTCAGGATCTTCTAAAGGAAATAAATTCTTTAACGGATCCCGCAAAGGTTCTTACTGTTCTGAACAAGATTGATTTGAAAAATGATTCTCCTGAAAGCTATGACGTAAAGGTTTCTGCAATTACTGGTGAAGGAGTACCGGATCTTTTCCGGGCTATGAAGGAAAAAACCCTCGGCTCATCTTCATATAGTGAGAAAAGTGCTGTTGTTTCTAATTCCCGGCATTATGATTGTTTGAGAAGAGCTAAAGAAAGCCTGGAGAAGGCTGAGGACTCCATTTCTGGTAGAATGAGCGGCGAGTTTATTGCTGTAGACCTCCACCAGGCCGCTGATGATCTTGGAGAAATCATTGGAATAGTGACTTCTGATGATATTTTGAACAATATTTTTACCAAATTTTGTATAGGTAAATAGTTCCACGTGGAACAATAAAAGATTTGTTTATTCCAATCTCATTTTGTTCCACGTGAAACAATGATTTTATGATGAAAGATTACGACATAATAGTAGTCGGCGGAGGACATGCGGGTGTGGAAGCTTGTGCTTCTGCCGCCAATATGGGATGTTCGGTAGCTCTTGTTACTATGGACAGGCATGCGATCGGAAGAATGTCCTGCAATCCTGCTATAGGCGGAACAGCAAAAGGCCACCTTGTAAGGGAAATAGATGCGCTTGGCGGTCTAATGGGTGTTATCGCCGATAAAACCGGTATTCAGTTTCGTATGCTAAATAAATCAAAGGGTCCTGCCGTCTGGTCGCCTCGGTGTCAGTCTGACAGGAAACTTTATTCAGAGGAAGCATATAACCAGGTGGTTCGCATTCCTCGCCTTGAGATTGTGGAGGATGCCGTAGTGGACATTCTCACAGAAAATGGTATGGTTTCAGGCGTGTTAACGGCCGATGGGAAAGAGATTAAATGCAAAGCTGTTATTTTATCCTCCGGAACGTTCCTGAATGGATTAATGCATACAGGACTAAACTCTACCAGCGGAGGGCGTTTTGGTGAAAAGCCCGCAACGGGAATTACTGAGTCTTTGTTAAAGCTTGGTTTTGAATCGGGTAGATTGAAAACGGGTACGCCTCCCAGACTTGCAAAAACCTCAATCGACTGGGGTGCGATTGGTGTTCAGCCGGGAGATGAAGTTCCTCAGCCTTTTTCCTTTAAGACAGATAAAAGCGAATTTCCATATCTGCCCCAGGTCCCCTGTCATATTACCTATACGAGTGAGAAAGTCCATAAGATCCTTGAAAAAGGTTTTAATGACTCGCCTATGTTTACCGGGAGAATTAAAGGTGTGGGACCCCGCTATTGCCCCTCTATCGAAGATAAGATAGTTCGGTTTGCGGAGAAAAAGCAGCATCAGCTCTTCCTTGAGCCTGAGGGTCTGGATAGCGGCCTGATATATTTAAATGGGTTCTCCTCTTCCCTCCCCGCCGATATTCAGCTTGAAGCAATCCGGCAGATAAAAGGACTGGAGAACGTGGAGATGATACGTCCGGGATATGCGGTTGAGTACGACTTCTTTCCTCCTCACCAGGTGGATCTTACTCTCGAAACAAAGTTGATAAAAGGTCTCTACTTTGCGGGACAAATAAATGGTACTTCCGGTTATGAGGAAGCCGCGGCTCAGGGAATTGTCGCCGGAATAAATGCGGCTTTGAAAATCCAGGGTCGTCCTGTGTTCGTGTTAAAAAGAAGTGAAGCTTATATAGGTGTGTTGATTGATGACCTGGTTAATAAATCTACAGATGAGCCTTACAGGATGTTTACCTCAAGAGCGGAACATAGGTTGGTTCTGCGTCAGGATAATGCTGACCGTAGACTTATGAAGTATGCTGATGATTTTGGTCTGGCTGATAATGATATGTACCTGGAGCTTGAAAGAAGGAATAAACTTATAAACGAAAGTATAAGCCTTCTTAATATCCTCAAGCTGCATGCAAGGGATATCAATCCGCTGCTGAAAGGTAAAGGTCTTAATGGAATTGATTCTACTGAAACTATCTCTAAGCTCTGTAAGCGCCCTGAGCTAAATCTTAAGGAGCTTCTGCAGGTAAATGGCTTCGGTGGTGAAAAGCTGGTTCAGGAATTGTTGAACGATCCTGATTCTCTTAACCAGGTTGAGATAGAATTAAAATATGAAGGCTATCTTAAAAGACAGGAGGAAAATATCCTCAGGCTAGAAAGATATGAGGATGTTAATATTCCTTTAACATTAAACTATTTGCAGATAAAAGGGCTATCAACAGAAGGAAGGGAAAAGCTTAACCGTATAAAACCTCGCTCTATAGGCCAGGCAGGCCGTATTTCGGGGGTTTCTCCTTCAGATATTTCTATTTTATTGGTATATTTGAAAAACTAAATTTAGGGTACTTTTATGGTGGATATCCAGGAACAATACCTCAAAGAATTGCAGTCATTTTATTGGGAAAACGGGTTTACTCCTGATATTATGAAAACTGAACGTCTGGCCTATTTTGCTGAATTAGTTGCTGATAAAAATGAGTCGGTTAACCTTATTTCGCGCCGCGATATCGGCAATATTATTGAAAACCATGTTTTCCTCTGCTCTTATATTACAAAGTACGTCCCGGAAAAAGCTACTCATTTCCTGGATATCGGTACCGGAGGCGGATTTCCCGGAATTCCACTGGCGATAATGCGCCCTGAACTCCAGGGTGTTCTTGTTGATTCGACTAACAAAAAAATAAATGCTGTAAAAGAGTTTATAGATAGACTTAAACTGGGTAACGTAATAGCCGAGAATGACAGGGTTGAAAGTCCTGAGTTTATCGAAAAATACAAAGATAGTTTCGATCTTGTCGTAAGCCGTGCCTCTGTTCCTCTGATTATCCTGTTCCGCTATTCTCTTCCTTTGATAAAAGAGAAGGCCTACCTGCTGGCGATTAAGGGAGGAGATATGGATGCGGAGTATAAGAAAGCCGAAATGAAGTACAAATCTTACATAAAGAAGTCTACTATCTTCGAGCTTTATTATAAACCGACTAACGTCCGCAACCAGAAAGGTAAAAAGTTGGTCTTACTGGAACTCCATAAATGAGTTCTGACCCCGACAAGAAGAAGTTGTTCGATGAAATAAGTTCACTTAAAACAGAAGCGCGTAATGCTGCGTCAATGAATATCGATACGGCCTCTGTCGGTGAAATTCTCAAGATCATAAACGACGAAGATAAGTCTGTTCCTGCCGCTGTAGAAAAAGAAATTCCATATATCGAAAAAGCTGTAGATCTCATCACTGCTTCGTTTAAAGCAGGGGGGAGACTTATTTATTTCGGAGCCGGTACAAGTGGAAGACTGGGGGTTATAGATGCCGCTGAATGCCCTCCCACTTTCGGCACTTCTCCGGATCTTGTTCAAGGTTATATTGCGGGCGGAAAAGAAGCTATGTTCCGTGCACAGGAAGGCGCTGAAGATTATCAGGAGAATGGTGCTGCGGACGTTGTTAAAGCTGGCGTTAATAAAAATGATGTTGTATGCGGTATAGCTGCCAGCAGAAGAACTCCTTATGTGATCGGAGCTGTTAAAAAGGCTAAACAACTTGGAGCTAAAACACTTTATATTACCTGCAATCCGCGCAGCGAGTTTGATATTAAAGAAGTCGATGTCGCGGTTTGTCCTTATGTGGGTCCCGAGGTTGTAATGGGCTCAACGAGGATGAAAAGTGGTACGGCCCAGAAGCTGGTTCTGAATATGCTCACAACAGCTTCTATGATACGACTCGGCAAGGTATATGAAAATATGATGATCGATCTTCAGATGACTAATAAAAAACTGGTTGAAAGATCGAAAAGAATTGTAATGACGATAACCGGACTTTCATATGAAGAGGCAGAAGATTATCTTAACAAAGCCGGAGGCCATGTTAAAACAGCCCTGGTAATGATAAAAACCGGCACCAACCTCGATGAGGCTTTGGAACTTTTAAGAAAATCTGATGGTTTTGTAAGAAAAGCTATTGAATTAAAGTTGAATCGGAAATAGCGCTGACGCTGAAAATCCTAAATATTTATATTCGGGTTCTGAATTAAGAACCCTATCGTTGTTTTAAATGTGATATTAGTTGCTACTAGCAACTAATGCGATAACGCTGGATTGAAAGACTGCTGAACTTACGGAGATATGAATTACATAGTTAAAGAATTTCTCGACACGAAGGTTATTAAAAATATCCAGGGGATAGTTACGTCCGGTTCCGCGGATAATGAACCTTTTTATGTATCTCCTCTTTACGGCTCATCTAAAAGTTTTCTCATAAACGGACTTTCAAATAAAGAAAAACAGCTGGTTGTCCTCCTGCCTGATTCTAAATCGGTCGATGAGCTGAAAGTTGAACTAACTGTTCTGGGACTCTCAGATAAACTTCTTGTTATAAATGAATTCCGTCCCGAGCCTCTCCAGGAAACCCTTACCGAAATTACAAAACGTGATAAATTTATTCTCTTATCTACATATAATATTCTTAATTGCGATCTCCCTTCAAGGGAAAGAGTCAGCGAGCAAACTACCCATATACAGGTTGGAGGCAGCCTCTCATTTAATGATGTAATAGAATACCTGAACCTGCTCAACTACCAGAAAGATAAGTTCGTGGAAGCCCCGGGGGATTATACACAAAGAGGGGCAATTATCGACTTCTGGTCGTACAGTGAGAAAAATCCTGTAAGACTCGAATTCGACGGCGACTTCCTTGAATCGATAAGGTATTTCGATCCCGAAAGTCAGCGCTCTATCGAACAGGTGAAGGAGATTACACTCGCCGCCTCATTAAGCAGCAGTGATGGAGGGGCGTTTACTGATATTTTTTCATATTTCGATAAGCCTTTGATACTGGCTTCCTCTTTCGAGCTTAAGAATTTTAACACTGAAAGATTTAATTGTTTCACTGAACTTAAACCTGTTAATCCTGAAGAACCTCTTTCTGTGTTGCCCGATGATCCGGCTGCTGCAGATGACTTCCCCGAAGAAGAAGAGGAAGAATTAGATGAAACGGACTTTATTCCTGTAGAGACAGATCATTCAGAAGATTACAGGAAATATCTTTCAGTGCAGGGAATAACCTGGCTTCTTGAGGAAGAGCTGGGAGGCGGCGGAAAAAGGATCGATACCGGAATTTCCGATTCGCCTTCTATAAATTCCAACTATGAGATCCTCTTTAATACCCTTAAAGATTTTGCCGGGAAAAGTTTCCGGATAATAATTACTTCAGAGAATGAGTTGCAGACCTCGAGGCTCAGCGATCTTTTAAGTGAATTTAAATCTGAGCTTGCCGCTTTAATTGAATCCGGGAAAGTAAAAATAGAGACGCTCGCAATTAAGAAAGGGTTTCTCTTAAAAGAAGAAAAACTGCTGATCCTTACCGATTACGAGATCTTTAACAAACCATACAGAACGAAGATACCGACTTCTCGCAAATACAAAAAATCAAAGTCGAAGGCATTCGCATCAATAAAGAGGGGGGATTATGTTGTCCATGAAGATTACGGGATAGGGAGGTATGCAGGACTCGAAACTATCCGTATCGGCGAAGCGGAACAGGAATCGATGAAGCTTCAGTATGCTGAAGGGGGGATTGTCTATGTTAATCTCAATTATCTTACACTCGTAAAAAAGTATTCATCCAATGATAATCTTAGTCCTACTCTTTCAACCCTTGGTACAGCCGATTGGGTAAACACCAAAACCAAAACAAAAAAGAAAATAAAAGAGGCCGCACGCGAGCTGATTGAACTCTATGCTAAAAGAAAAGCTGCAAGCGGCTACTCGTTCGCATCAGATACGGTCTGGCAGAAAGAACTTGAAGCTTCTTTCCTCTATGAGGACACACCCGATCAGGAGAAGGTAACCGAAGAAGTAAAATCTGATATGGAAGCGGAGAACCCGATGGACAGACTGGTCTGCGGTGATGTCGGATTCGGTAAAACGGAAGTTGCGGTACGGGCCGCGTTCAAGGCTGTGCAGGACGGAAAGCAGGCCGCCGTGCTTGTTCCAACAACTATCCTTGCAGAACAGCATTATAATACTTTTAAGGACAGGCTTACTCAATTTCCGGTCTCTGTGGAGGTAATGTCGAGGTTCCAGACAAAAAGGAAACAGACAGAGATTGCTGCAAATCTTAAAGAAGGAAAGGTTGATGTAGTAATAGGAACTCACCGCCTTCTTTCTAATGATATATCATTTAAAGACCTGGGACTATTGATCATCGATGAAGAGCATCGCTTCGGCGTTAAGGCTAAGGAAAAGCTGCGCTCTTATAAAGTAAATGTTGATACACTGACGCTTACAGCAACTCCTATACCCCGCACCCTTAATCTTTCACTCCTTGGTGCCCGTGATCTCTCAATAATTGCAACCCCTCCTCCAAACCGTCAGCCTATTTATACCCAGGTCGCGGTTTTCGATATCCATAAAATTAAAGAATGGATAATGACGGAATTGCGCAGGAACGGACAGGTCTATTTTGTTCATGATAGGGTACAGTCAATTGAAAAACTGGCTGGGTACATTCATAAGTATATTCCCGATATTAAAATCGCGATTGCCCATGGTCAGATGAAAGCATCACAGCTGGAAAATGTAATACATGGATTCCTCAACAGGGAGTATGATGTTCTGCTTTCAACAAAGATCATTGAATCGGGCATAGATATCCCTAATGTGAATACGATAATTGTTAATCGTGCCGATCGCTTTGGTCTCGCTGAGCTTCACCAGCTTCGCGGCAGAGTAGGGAGGTCGAGCCGTCAGGCATATGCCTACTTTATTGTTCCTTCTCTTAATGGCATAAATAAAAAGGCACTCAGACGGCTGCAGGCAATCGAAGAATTCACAGATGTAGGTGCAGGCTTCAACATCTCTATGCGTGATCTTGAAATTAGGGGAGCGGGTAATCTCCTTGGTACAGAACAGACCGGATTCATTAACGAGGTTGGATTCGATCTCTACGTAAAAATGATAAATGAAGCAGTCGAGGAATTGAAATACCAGGAATTCAAGGATATATTCAAAAGTCTACCGAAACAGGAGGAAAGAACAGAACCTACCATCGATGCCTATTTCGATATCGGGATTCCAAAGGATTATATGCCGGAGCAGATGGACAGGCTGAATTTCTATACTTCTCTGTATTCAATCAGCGAAGTCTCTGAGCTCGAAGAACTCACCGAAGAAATGAAAGACCGGTTCGGACCGCTGCCGCTTCTGGTGCAGAGGCTTATTGCCGCAGCATCCCTTAAGCTGTATTCTTCCTATGCCTTATTTGAAAGAATAATTATCCAGCGTAAGAATATCTTTATTATCCTGCCCAAAGGAGAAAAAGAGGATTATTATAAGTACCGCTTTGTAGAACTTATGCGTTTTATTATGGATAATTACAAAGACAGGATAAAATTCAATCAGCAGAAGGAAGTATTAAAGTTCTCCATCCCGAACAATTTTGAGTCTCCTGAAAAACTCCTCGGCTTCCTCATCAGTTTCAGTAGGGAAGTAATGGACCTCTTCAAACAGCAGAATCCTGCCGATAGCCCTTAAATTGCCATCTTCTTTAGCCGCTCTCTTCTGCCCCTTGCTTTAGCCATAGTCTTTTGCCGCGCCTTCAGCCCTCGGCTTTAGTCATTGTCTTTTGCCGTTGGTTTTAACCAGCATGAATCAAAAATTCTTTTTCACTATGTTTGTTATATATTATTGGAGTAAGGTAATTTGAACTGTCCCTTTTGTAATAACCCGCTGGTTATCCTCGAACTGAACCAGGTTGAGATCGACTTCTGCACCAGCTGTCATGGCATCTGGCTTGATAACGGCGAGCTGGAATTGCTCTTGCAGGATTCTGAGGAAAAAACTCAGCTGATGGATTCCTTTTCTGTAAATAAGAATTCCGGTGAAAAAATCCTTAAATGTCCTATCTGCCGGAAGAAAATGGAAAAGGTTAACTGCGGTACAGGGAACAAAGTTCTGCTCGATAAATGTATAAAAGATCATGGCATCTGGTTCAATAAAGGAGAACTTGAACAGGTCGTTGAAATGGGAGGACTTGATAAGCAGGATAAGATTATAAATCTGCTGAAGGAAATGTTTGCTCATAAATTAAACAATTAATGAGGTTAAAATGGTCATAGGAATAATTGTCTTAGTATTGATTGTAATTGGAGTGCTGTATTTCGTTGGAAATTACAATTCACTTGTAGGATTAAGGAACCAGGTTAAGAATGCCTGGGCACAGATTGACGTTCAGCTTAAACGGAGGCACGACCTAATCCCCAACCTGATCGAAACCGTAAAAGGTTATATGAATCATGAGCGGGCAACACTGGAAAATATAACTAATGCAAGGAGTCAGGCTGTAAGCGCTCAGGGTGTTTCAGAAAAAGCAAAAGCAGAAGCCCGGCTAACTGAAGCAATGGGCAAGTTTAACCTGGTGGTTGAGAATTACCCTGACCTTAAAGCAAACCAGAACTTCCTTGCACTGCAGGAAGAACTTACCTCAACAGAAAATAAGATTTCATTTTCTCGCCAGAGCTATAATGACCAGGTTTTATTTTATAACAATAAGATCCAGATGTTCCCTTCGAATATAGTTGCCGGAATGTTCAGTTTCAAAATGGAAGACTTCTTTGAAGTAGAAGATAAGGCTGAGAAAGAGGTTCCGAAGGTTAGCTTTTCATAAGGTATTGTAAATAAGATGTGGGAATTAATTAAATCCAATCAGAGAAAATCAGTTTTTCTTTTTATAGGGATGGCTGTTACGCTCATGCTTCTTGGCTATCTGATCGGGAGTACGTTTTATCCGGATGGTGGAGGAGTATTTGGTCTTTCGATAGCCATTATAATATGGACAGTCTTATCCATCATCAGCGTTACATCCGGCAGTTCATTGGTGTTGTCAATCAGTGGAGCAAAAGAGGTAACCCCTGCGGTTCACCAACAGCTCTTTAATGTGGTAGAGGAGATGAAATTAGCTGCGGGACTGCCAGCGATGCCAAAAGTTTATATAATTGATAGTACTGCACTTAATGCCTTTGCCACAGGGAAAGATCCATCCCACAGCGCCGTTGCCGTTACCGCCGGCTTATTATCAAAGCTGAACCGGGATGAACTTCAGGGAGTAATTGGCCACGAGATGTCGCATATATTGAATCGGGATACAAAGTTTATGACATACGCAGCCGTTATGCTGGGAACAATCGTGATAATTTCTGAAATATTTGTTAAAGGGATGTTTTATTCAGGCGCGGGCCGCCGGTACGGATCGAGATCAAAGAATGCAGGGGGACAGGCACAGATTATCATCCTTGTCATTGCGGTGATCTTTGCAATTCTAGCCCCTATAATGGCAAGACTTCTTTACTTCGCTCTTTCACGTAAAAGAGAATATCTGGCCGATGCATCCGCAGCAAGACTCACACGGTACCCTGAAGGACTTGCTTCAGCGCTCGAAAAGATTTCCGACTGCCGCGACGATCTTCCTTCAGCTAATAAAGTTACTGCCGCAATGTATATTGTAAATCCACTCAAGAAGAAGGGGATGAAGTTGTCAGATCTTACCAGCACGCATCCACCCATTACAGAGAGGATAAGTATCCTGCGGGGGATGATGTATGGAGCGGGATATGATGACTATCAAAAATCTTTTTCTGCATTGAAAAGATCATCGGCAGCAATTATCCCTCCTTCGGGATTAAGAGATGGCGCAGTTATCCCATTGAGGGCTGCCGGGGATCAGGCAGAACCTCAGACTGCCGTTGAAGAAAAGCGGAAGCTGGGGAATATAATGATGGCAATTAATGATTATTCATCCATCACCTGTGAATGTGGATTGAAGATAAAGATGCCTCCGGGATTCGGGATGAACAAACCTGTAATCACCTGTCCCAAATGCGGCCGCAAACATACCGTAGAATCCGCAGGACGTATTAAACTATGATTTGAGATGATTGGTCTCTGGAGAAAACTTCAGTAGATTGCAAATTAAACCTCTTCGGCTTATCTTCAGTGCAGAGTCCTGACAATTTCCTTGAATATTTGTCTATGATAAAGGTTCTGTGATATGAATCCTATATTTCAAACTATATTTACCAGGTTTGCTCTAAGTGATAAGAAGGGGAAAGTGGATGAGGATAATATCATCAGAGAATTAGATTTGATGAAAAAGAGAGTCTTTCAGTTTATTAAAGAATTCCTGCTTATTACAGCGGGATTCCTGCTGGCGGGATTCGGCCTAAAGGGATTTCTTCTTCCTAATTCATTTATCGATGGGGGAGTTACGGGTATTTCGCTGCTTGTTGCTGAGGTTAGCAGCGTACCTCTTTCGATCCTTCTGTTATTGATAAACCTTCCTTTCATCATATTGGGATATAAGCAGATAAGCCGGCAGTTTGCCGTAATGAGTATCCTTGCAATAGTCGGACTTGCTCTCGTGGTTTATTTTATCGATTATCCTGTCGTCACCTCCGATAAGCTGCTGGTTGCGGCATTCGGCGGATTTTTCCTGGGAGCTGGAATAGGATTAACGGTTCGCGGCGGGGGAGTGCTCGACGGAACTGAAGTGCTTGCAATTTACCTGAGTAAAAAAACTGGTTTAACTATCGGCGACATCATCTTAATTTTTAATATTGTAATTTTTTCTGTCGGTGCGTACGTTCTGTCCATTGAAACAGCTTTATATGCAATCCTTACTTACTATGCCGCGGCGAAAACAGTTGATTTTATAATAGAGGGTATCGAAGAGTATACCGGAATTACAATAATATCCGATAAAAGCGACAGAATAAGAAAGATGATCACAGAGGATCTTGGTCATGGTACGACTATCTACAAAGGAGAGAAAGGATATTCGCCGGATGGCAGAGAACTCAAGCCTGTAGATATTATTTATACTGTTGTAACACGACTCGAAATTGCCCGCCTGCAAAGCGAGATAGACACAATCGATCCCTCGGCTTTCATAATTAAAAATAATATTAAGGATACTAAAGGGGGAATGATCAAAAGATTAAATCTCGGAAAAATGAAATAAGCCGGATTATTTACTATTTTTCACTTAAAATAATTCCCAAAAAGTAAAGAATAAAAAATGGAAACAGATCTGAAGCTGGCTGTGCTGATTGACGGCGATAATATTCCTTCCGCATATGTGAAAGAAATGATGGAAGAGATCGCGAAATACGGCAGTCCTACAATAAAAAGAATATATGCCGACTGGACAAAACCCAACCCAACAAGATGGAAAAACCTGCTGCTGGAAAATGCTATAACTCCCATTCAGCAGTACGGATATACTACCGGAAAAAATGCCACTGATTCCGCAATGATCATTGATGCAATGGACATTTTGTATTCAGAGAAAGTCGATGGTTTCTGTCTGGTTTCAAGCGACAGCGATTTTACACGGCTGGCAACAAGACTCCGTGAGGCGGGTATGAAAGTTTACGGCATCGGAGAAAGAAAAACACCTGAGCCTTTTATAGTTGCTTGCGATAAGTTCATTTATATAGAGATCCTTAAAAACAGGACTGATGAGAATGAAACCGATATTTCAAAGGATAAAACCGCAAAGAAAAATGAAATAGAAAAGGTTAATCCTGCCCTGATTAAGTTAATTTCGAGTACAATATCAGATCTCGCTGATGAAGACGGCTGGGCTTTCCTTGGTGATGTCGGGAACCTTCTTCAGAAGAAACAGCCTAATTTTGATCCTCGTAACTATGGTTTCCAGAAACTGACCCCTTTGATAAATTCAATTAATAAATTCGAAATAGCAGAGACCCAAAAGGGAAGATTTAAATTGATTTACGTAAGAAATAAAAAATAAAATATATGAAAGTTAAGCCCGTTATAACCGGAACAACAGGAATGGTGGGTGAGGGTGTTCTCCATGAATGTCTCAATCATCCTGATGTGGAATCTGTACTGGTGATAAACAGGAGGAGCTGTAATGTTACTCATGCAAAGCTGAAGGAAATTATTCACGATAACTTCTACGATCTTTCTTCTATCCGTGATCAGCTTACCGGTTATAATGCATGCTTCTTCTGCCTCGGCACTACTTCGGTAGGCAAAAAAGAAGACGAGTACCGCAAAATTACTTCTGATCTTACGAAGTCATTTGCAGATACTTTCCATGAGATAAATACCGGAATGACATTCTGTTATGTCTCAGGCTCTGGTACTGACAGTTCGGAAAAAGGAAAACTTATGTGGGCAAGGGTCAAAGGCAGAACAGAGAATTATATCATTAGTTTATTTAATAATGCCTATATGTTTCGTCCTGCGTTAATTACTCCTACAAAAGGGCTGAATGACACATTAACAATGTATAAAATGTTTGCCCCGCTTATTCCTTTCGTGAAATTATTTTTTCCGAAATATGTCTGCAGCCTGCGGGAGATAGGACAGGCTATGATAAATACAGTCCTTAAAGGTTATGATAAAAAAATCCTTGAAGTGAACGATATTAAGAAACTAGCCGCTGAATAATATGCTGTTCACAGAAGCTTACTTCAAGGAGAATTATTATTCCAGCGGGATACTGCTGTTCATTTTTTGTTAAAAACTGATTAAATATTACTTCTATGTACGATTATTTGAAAAAAGGTTTCTTCGGACAGGCAACAGGCAAAATGGAAAGTCTGTGCGGAGAAGAACTGGCGGAGCTCGGTGCATCCAATATTAAACCTGATTATAAAGGTGTATATTTTAACGCCGATATTCCTACAATTTACAGAATAAATTATACGTCAAGACTATTGTCGCGCGTTCTTGCTCCTCTTGTAACTTTCCCCTGTCATACCACAAACATATTAATTCAGAAAGCAAAGAAAATAAACTGGGAAGATTTTCTCTCGGTTAAAAAGACTTTCGCTATCAGCGCTTCGGTATCTAAAAGTAGAATAACCAATTCTCTTTATGCTTCACAGTGTCTGAAGGATGGCATTGCCGACTACTTCAGAGATAAATACGGCAAACGTCCTGATGTTGAGGTTGTAAATCCTGACGTCCGCTTTAACCTTCATATCGATAAAGACACGGCAGTTATCAGTCTGGATACTTCCGGCGATTCACTCCATAAAAGAGGATACAGACTCCTGGCAGGTGAAGCCCCTATGCAGGAAACTCTTGCCGCGGCTATAATCCGTATCAGTAAATGGGACGGAGAACAGCCTCTCTGGGATCCTATGTGCGGTTCAGGTACAATATTGTGCGAAGCCCTGATGCACTACTGCAGGATACCGGCTCAGAAGCTGCGTAAGAAATTCGGATTTTTTAATCTGCCTGAATTTAACCAGGATGAATGGTACAAGATAAAAGATGAATATGACGGACGGATCCGCCCTCTGCCTAAAAATATTATCAGCGGAAGTGATAAATCGCAGAATGCGATTGATGTGGCAAGGGAAAATTTATCTCATATTCCATACACAGGTTCGGTTGAATTAAAGAAGAGACAATTTCAGGAAAGGGAGAGTTTTGAGAACGGGGTATTGATTACTAATCCCCCTTACGGAATAAGACTGGGAGATAAAGAGGAAGTTCAGTCGCTTTATAAAGAACTCGGTGATTTTCTTAAAACAAGTTGTGCCGGTACTTCAGCATTCATTTATACGGGTAATCCGGAGTTGAGAAAGCATATTGGACTTAAGACAACCAGAAGAATTCACCTTGATAACGGAAAACTGGAGGGAGTGCTTCTTCAAATCGACAGCTATAAGGGAAGTAAAAAGAAAAAGTGGGAGGAATAGGTGCCGACGCTCTGCGGCTTGATTTTAACCTGGTGTATTGAATTCTATTAATATCGCACTGCGGTGAGGCACAATTTTCTTCCAGCTTATTCGGCTGTAAATATTATTTGGATAAACTGTTCTTTAACTTCTCCAGTTCATCCCATCTTTCATAAAGCTGTTTAACTTTCTCTTTTGCCGCTTCGAGTTTTTCGTTAAGTTTATTTGTCTGCTCCGCATATTTCAGGTAAAAATCGGGAGAGGTAAATATCTTTTCAATTTTATCAACTTCAGATTCAGCATCAATAATCTTCATTTCAATCTGCTCAAGTTCTATTGCATCTTTATAACTCAATTTTGTGGGTTTGGATTTTCTCCTGGGTGCCGCGGCAGCAGAATCCTCTTTTTCTTTTAAATGCTGATCTTCTTTCTCTTTCTCCCGCTTTTTTTTCTTCTCAACGTAGTAATCATAATCTCCTTCGCTATAATATATTTCCTTATTTCCTTCCAGCGCGATTATGCCGCTGCAGACACGATTAAGGAAGTACCGGTCATGACTGACAACAACAACAACACCTTCAAAAGAGATCAGCGCTTCTTCAAGTATTCTCAGTGTCGGAAGATCAAGATCGTTCGTAGGCTCATCCAGCATCAGGAAATTACCGCCGCTGCATAATATTTTTGCCAGCGTAAGCCTGCTTTTTTCTCCGCCTGAAAGTTTACCCACGTTTGTGTTTATTCTGTCATCTGTAAATAGAAATCTTCTAAGGTACGTCCATACGCTTATCTGCTGTTTCCCGAATTTAACCGTTTCGCTTCCTTCTCCTATTGCTTTGATGACGGTATCTTCGTCATTCAACAGTAGTCTTGATTGATCTACATAATTAAATATGGTTGTTTCACCAATTTCGATGGTGCCTTCTGCGGGCGGAATTTCACCCAGGATGGTTTTTAATAGTGTGGTTTTTCCTGAGCCATTTGGACCCACAATCCCGATATTTTTCCCCGATTCAAAATTAAAAGTAAATCCCTCGAATAAAGTTTTCCCTCCTGGTTTAACGGCCAAATTCTTAATTTCAATCACTTTCTTACCCAGCCGGTCGGCCGGCGGAATGATCATATCTACTTCGAGTTCTTTTTCCACGGACGCCTGGGAAGCAAGTTCGTTGAAATTATCAAGTCTGCTTTTGGCTTTGGTTCTTCTTGCCCTCGGTCCGCGTCTTACCCAGTCAAGTTCTCGTTTCAGAAACTGCTGACGCTTACGCTCTTCAACTTCTTTTACTGCCTGCCTTTCAGTTTTATTGATCAGGTAAGCAGTATAGTTGCCGGGGTGGGAGTAGAAGGTTCCTGATGAAAGTTCAACGATCCTGTTTGCAATCCTATCAAGGAAATATCTGTCGTGTGTAACGAATATGCAGGTTCCTTTATAATCAGCCAGAAAATTCTCAAGCCATTCAATTGAGGTTGTGTCGAGATGATTTGTAGGTTCATCAAGTATTAGTAAATCAGGATTGGAAATTAAAGCACGGCAGAGTGCGGTGCGCCTTTTTTCTCCTCCCGACAGGTTAACGATTCCCTTGTCAACATCTGGGGCATCGAGAGACCTGGCAAGTACGGTAATCCTCTTTTCAAGGTTCCAGGAATCAAGGCGGAGAATAGTCTGTTCAAGCTGGTGTTTTTCGGGGGCATCGAAAGGTGTTTTCTCATACTGTTGCAAAAGTTCGAGCTCTTTTTCTGCGCCGGATAAAATATTCTCATATACATTCTTAGTTTCATCAAGTGTGAATTCCTGGGAAAGAAAACCGGTTACCAGACCCTTCTTCCGTGCTACCCCGCCCGAATCCGGAAGCATTAAGCCGGAAATGATTTTCAAAAAAGTAGATTTCCCGGCACCGTTTCTTCCTACCAGTCCGATCCTGTCTCCTTCATGTACACTTAGAGAAGCTTTATCTAAAATGATCTGCTCACCGAAATGAACTTCCAGTTCCAGGGCAGTTAGAATAACAGGGGCAATATTATCGGCCATATATCGAAATGATTTTAATAAATGAGGTGCAAATATAAGTTAATGGGTTATAAGTAAATATGTGTAAAAGGCGAACCTTCCGGGAATGTGGGTCAGGATTTTCTGAAAATCATTACAAGTATCCTTGGAATGGATGTACCATCCTCGTCAAAGAATTCATCAAGGTGGCCTATTTCCAGTCCCGACTTTTTAGCTGCCCTGATAAAATCAGAGATATTATGATTGTAACAATCCAGTATCTGCAGGCCCTCTTCTGTTTCGAACCTTGCTTTTGTGCCGGCATACTGCTTATAGGGATGGAGTTCTCCTATATAAACATACCCTCCTGGTGATAGAGCCCGGGAAGTTTCATTAAATACATGATCCAGGTTCTGTATGTGTTCAAGTACAAGACTAAAACTCACCAGGTCATATTGTTCATTCGTAAAGTTCCATATATCTCTGATATCAGCCTGAAGAAACCTGACTTTGTTTAAGTTGATTTTGGATTTAGCCCTGGCGATCATCTCTTCTGAAAAGTCGACGGCGGTGATATGTGATGCTTTATGCAATAGCCATTCTGTATTTTTCCCGGTGCCGCAGCCAATCTCGAGGCAGCGATCGAAATTAAAAGTCTCAAGTGTCTTTCTTAAAGCCCTGGCTTCCAGATCGCGGGTTTTATTCAGATTTGTGTCGTACTGTTCCGACCATAGGTTGTATGCTTCTTTTGTCTCCATTCATTCAAGCCGAACTTTTATGCGGCCTGCTCCCTGTTATATTTATTTCTGTATTGAATAGGGGATAACCCGGTTATTTTCTTAAAAGTTGTCCGGAATGCTTTTGTATCGGTGTAGCCCACTTTATACATTATCTCGCTGATATTCTCCATCGAGGTTTCCAGGCTCATCTTTGCCGCTTCAATTTTTACCCGCTGTATATACTGTATTATAGTATTAGCGGTTGCCTTCTTAAATCTTCGTTCCAGGTTCCTGCGGCTTAAGGCCAGCATTGATGCCAGCCGCGCGACTGTAATTTTATCCTGATAATTACTCTCAATAAACTCCTGGGCCCTCTTAATCTGTTCATCCTCATGCTCTTTCTGACCGCTGAACATAATAAAGGGCGATTGGCTTTCGCGATCTATGTCTATCATAAAAGATTTTGATATTAAAACCGCCACTTCCCGTCCCGCAAATTTTTCTATAAGGTACAGCAGCAAATTTAAGTAAGAATATGCTCCCCCGCTTGTGTAGATACCTGTATCTTCCGTCATTATTTTATCATCAAGCAGATTTGCTCCCGGGTACATTTTCCTGAAATCATTAGCAAACCTCCAGTGAGTTGTACAGCGTTTCCCTTCCAGCAGTCCTGTAGCGGCAAGGAAAAATGATCCGATACAGAAACTGGCTATTTCGGCACCGTTCCTGTATTGTTCAATTATCCAGGGTATAAACTCTCTGTTTCTCTCAACCGCTTTTCTCTGATCACCGAACAGGGCAGGTACAATTATTAAGTCTGTTTTGTCTACATCTTCAATCAGAACGTCGGGATTTACTGTGAATAAACCTGTCGTCTGCCTGATCTCTTTCGATATTCCTGTAAGATGTATCTCAAAAATAGGCTGCCTTCCCATTTCTTTGAGTATTCTGTTTACTTCAGAAAAGATCTGGTATGTCCCTTCGATATTCACCATACTGGTATGACCGAGCGGAATTAATATAGATATGTGTTTCATAAGGCATCTATGAAATTATGATGGTACAAATCGCTGGTTAATTAAGATTGAATATAGATAACGAGTGTGTCGCAATCAACCCTAAAACTGCCAAAATTACACCTGATTTGAGATAGAACAACTGTACAGAGTCAAAAAGCTGTATTTCGGATTATATTAAAACTTGTCGCATTTCCCCCTTTAAATTGACGTAATTGTACCTTTGAAGTTTTAGTCATGGACTTTACCTTTGCAGTGAGCTTGATACTAAGATAAAAAACAGAGAATTATCCGGATGATATTGGATTGAAGTCCCAATCATTCTTTACGCTGAATCATATCTGCAGAAATAAAATAAAGTACTTCGATGGATGAGTAAAAGGCTGGTTTTATTAAAAAGATGAAAGGATAAAATAATGGTTAAATACAGCAAAGCATTCAGCAGCTTTTCAGTTGACGATTCGGAAAAAGCAAAAGATTTCTATTCAAACAAACTGGGACTTGAAGTAACCGAAGTTCCTGAAATGAAAGGTCTGCTTAACCTTCATATAATAGGGAGCGAGAGCGTAATGGTTTACCCCAAGCCAAATCATCAGCCGGCAACTTTTACGGTTTTGAATTTTATGGTCCCTGATGTGGAGAAGACTATTGATGAGCTGACGGGAAAAGGAGTGAAGTTCGAAATTTTTAATGATGAAAATCTTAAAACGGATAAGAAAGGAATAATGCGCGGAATGGGACCGGCGATTGCCTGGTTTAAGGATCCCGCCGGTAATTTTATTTCTGTTATGGAAGAGAGAGCATAAAAACTTTCTGGGGTTCTTATTTCGGCATGGTCAACGACAGGTTAGGAATTCAGTGGATGGTAGGCTATACTCCTTAAACAGCAATAAATATTTATAATTAACAAAGCAAGGAAGACAAAATGCGGAAGATAAGTCCTTTTTTATGGTTTGATATACAGGCTGAAGAAGCGGTTAAATTTTATACTTCGGCGTTTAAGAATTCAAAAAAGGGAGGCATGACAAAATATAATGATGCAAGTGCTGCGGCCTCAGGCATGAAGCCGGGTTCTGTTATGACCGCCTCATTTGAAATTGATGGGTATGATTTTACCGCAATCAATGGTGGACCGGTTTTTAAGATAAATCCATCAATTTCATTTTTCACTCACTCCAAAGATGAAAAGGAAATTGATGATCTGTGGAGCAAGCTGGCCGACGGGGGGAAAGTGCTGATGGAATTGAATAAATACGACTGGAGTAAAAAATATGGCTGGGTAGAAGATAAGTTTGGAGTTTCCTGGCAGCTTATGCTGATGGAGAATGATTTCGATCAGAATATTGTTCCCTGTCTGCTGTTTACGGGTGATTCTTTTGGAAAGGCCGGAGAAGCGATGAAATATTATTCATCGGTTTTCTCTAATGGTAAAGTGGAGAATGTATTCAAATATGGACCAGAAATGTTACCTGATAATCCGGAGGCTGTAATGTACGGCGATTTTATTCTTCAAGGGAATAAATTTGCAGCGATGGACGGCGCAGGCGAGCATAATTTTAAGTTTAATGAAGCGATTTCATTCGTTGTTAATTGTGATAATCAGAAAGAACTGGATCATTACTGGGATAAACTTTCAGAAGGAGGAGACCCCAAAGCACAGATGTGCGGCTGGCTTAAAGATAAATATGGATTATCATGGCAGGTAGTACCTTCCGCTCTGCCTCAGTTATTAAGTGATGGCAAAAAGAGTCAAAAAGTTATGGAAAAGCTCCTTAAAATGAAAAAACTTGATATTGCAGAATTACAAAAAGCTTACGAGAGTTGATGATGAAAAAAGCCGATCAAATGAAACTGAATACTTATGTAAATTATAAAGGTACTTGCAGAGAAGCTTTTCAATTCTATGAAAAACATCTGGGAGGCAAAATAACAATGATGTCAACATTTAATGATATGCCTGATAAAGGTAATCTTCCGGGTGAAAACTGGGAGGATAAGGTTCTTCATGCACAGATTGAAATCGGTAGTGGTATGCTTATGGGGGCCGATATCCCCAACGCCGAACCGATGAGAAGTTCTTACATAACATTAAGCATTCCTGATGCAGATGAGGTTGAAAGGATTTATGGATTACTTTCAGAGGGTGGACAGATATTCATGAAGCTTGATAAAACCTTCTTCGCTTCAAGGTTTGCTATGCTTCGTGATAAATTCGGCACATCCTGGATGCTGATGAGTGAAGATTAAGAGAAGTTTAATTACTTGATTTTATAAAAATATAGGAAATTTTTAAGGATTCTGTAGCGCACTTCGGGATGCCGGCAGAAAACAGGAAATGTATTTCTGATTTTTACACAAAGGAAATATGAGAAAAGTAATTTTTGCTATCAACCAAACGATTGATGGATCCTGCGGCCATACGACAGCAATTGCCGATGAAGAACTGCATGAATTTTTCACGGAATTTCTGGATGAGGTTGATGTAACTTTGATGGGAAGTAAAACCTACCGGTTGATGGCTAGCTACTGGCCTGATGCACATAAAGATCCGGAATGTACTGAGAGTATCAAACGGTTCGCCGATAAATTTAATGCGATGAGGAAAATAATATTTTCGAATACACTTAAGAATGTTGAATGGCAGAATTCGGTCCTTGCTGAAAAAGACCTTCTCTCTACAATACTTGAACTAAAAAAAGAAAATGGAAAAAGCATTTCTGCAGGAAGTATAAATATTGCCGGGCAGCTGCTGAAGAATAATCTAATTGATGAATTCTGGTTTGTGGTTCATCCTATCATTGCGGGCAAAGGCCCTCGCTTATTTGAAGAAATTGAACGGGTCCGGAACCTTCAACTTCTGGATTCAAAGAAACTCAATTCAGGCGCTATTGCGCTTCATTACAAAAAAATCGAAGATGAGACAGACATCTGATTAAAAATTATTTACAAGAAAGGATAACAATCATGGCAAAATTAAACCCTTATTTAAATTTTCCGGGAAACACCGAAGAAGCGTTTAGTTTTTATAAATCAGTGTTCGGCGGTGATTTCGCGGGGGGAATATTCAGGTTTACTGATACTCCTGAGGCTGATAAAATGAGTAATGAAGACGCTAACAAAATTATGCATGTTGCTCTGCCTGTCGGTGAAAAAAACATGCTGATGGCTACCGATGCATTGAAATCACAGGGCTTTGATGTCGTCTTTGGAAATAATGTCCATCTTTCACTTGAGGCTGAAAGTAAGGAAGAAGCAGATAAATTATTTAACGGGTTATCCAGAGGTGGTAAAGTTGTTATGCCTATAGCTGATGCTTTCTGGGGGGCGTATTTTGGTGCGCTTACCGATAAATTTGGTGTGCACTGGATGGTTAATTATACATACCCGAAAAAAGATTAACCCGGTCACTTGCGAATTAGAACCGGTTAGCATTACCGGCTGCCCTAAAATTATCTTCCCTGCAATTGACGAATTAAGCTATTTGCCTTAAGTTTACTGCTAAAAGGAAGTAGCAAATCTCTCGGTAATAGAATGGATGATCTTTTAGATCTGTTTCATCTGGTTAAATCCCGCGTACCTCTAATAACAATTGAGACCAGGGATGAAAAAGAGGCTGTTTTGTTAATTATCAGCCTGGCCTCTTCGGTAAGGAAACCGGTTTATGGCTGGAACCTTATCAGAGGGTTTTCTCTGCTTGACAGGCACGGCAATATCAGCGGATCAAATTTACTGGAACCGACTGAAGTACTAAATGCCATCTTCGAAAGCTACAGCTCTGCCATTTTTATATTATTGGATTACCATCCTTATTTAAAAAATGACCGGAATGTCAGGCTTATAAAAGAAATAGCTCTGAATTCAGAGAGATTGAATCATACTATATTTTTTATTTCTACTCAGATCGAATTGCCGGAAGAGATAAAACATTTATCTGCAAATTTTGATTTATCGTTTCCTTCGGATAAGGATATAAAAATTTACCTGATGGAGCTGATTGAAAAATGGAAAGCGGAAAATTCTGTTCGCGAAGTTCGTATTGACGATGCGGTACTGGATCTATTCATAAAAAATCTGCATGGACTTTCTTTTTCGGAGATCAGGAGAATTTTCTTTAATGCATTGCGCGATAATGCTATTACCAGGGATGACATTCCTGAAATAGCAAAAGCAAAATATTTTCTGCTAAATAAGGATAATGTTCTTTATTATGAACATGATTCTTCGACATTTTCCGATGTAGGAGGATTAAAGAATCTAAAAGAATGGCTCGATAAAAGGAAAAAAATATTTATAGGTGATAACAAAGGTAAGGGCATTGATACGCCCAAAGGCATTCTTCTGCTGGGGGTTCAGGGCAGCGGAAAGAGTTTGGCTGCGAAAGCTGTTGCAGGAACCTGGGGAATCCCTCTGCTGCGGCTTGATTTCGGTACGCTTTATAACAAGTATTATGGAGAAACAGAACGTAAAACTCGTGAAGCTTTAAAAATGGCCGATATGATGGCTCCCTGCGTTTTGTGGATAGATGAAATTGAAAAAGGACTTGCTTCCGAAACAAATGACAGCGGTACTTCAAAAAGGGTGCTCGGTACAATATTAACCTGGATGGCCGAACGGAAAACGCTTGTGTTTCTGGTTGCCACCGCAAATGACATTCAGAATCTCCCCCCTGAATTGATGAGAAAGGGGAGGATGGATGAAATATTTTTTGTCGACTTACCCTCAGACGCTGTTAGAAAAGAAATTCTGGTAATTCATCTAAAGAAGAGAGACTTAAATCCTGAAAACTTTGATCTGGTTAAGATATCGCATGCCTGTGAGGGATTTTCAGGATCTGAAATTGAACAGGTAATAGTATCCGGATTTTATTCCGTCGTAGGGGGATATAAACAGCTTACTACCGAAATTCTGCTTGATGAAATTAAAAAGACAAAACCTCTCTCCGTTATAATGGCTGAGAATTTTGAAGGGATGAAAGATTGGGCTAAGGATAGAACGGTAGCTGCCAACTGATACTCAGCTTAATGAGCATCTGCTCTGCGCCTCCATCAGTCCCTGCACCTGTATGTCTGCTTTACTTATATACGAAATTCTTCCTGTCTGAAGGTTTTAGAAACTGATGCTGCCTACCGAAATTCTGAAAGGATATAAGAGGTAAAATCTAGTAACGCTATTTTTAAATTCTATCGCCGGTGAAGGGAACTTAATGTAATTGAGCGACTGCCGGAACCAGTTCCAGAACCATCCTCCCTCAGGCAGAAGTTTTATCAGGTTATAGTCAAGCCCGATCATATATCTCCTTGTAGCAAGCTGATCAGGGGGCCCGTTCGTTGTGGGAGCCGCATCTATAGCATCAGCACCGTATCCGAAAGAAATATCCAGCCAGGGTACCCAGTATTTTTTCATTTGTTGGGGAAGAATATTGTAAACATTCACAGACCACCAGAAGGTTGAGCTGTTATAATCATCGATGAATGTTTTCGGCCTCGTGCTAAGCACCGGTTTCCCTGTCCATTCCGCAGGTATATACTGCCATTTGGGAGTTATATTCTGAAGCGCCGGTACATAATGCTGGGCAAGAAAAAAAAGAGATCCTGCTGCATCAGCATACCAGTCGGAGGGACTGAATCCCCAGCTTTTAGCAAATCCGTCTTCCGTTTCAACGTATGTCTGATATGCTAATCCAAGTGCCGTTCCCCATATGGTCCCGTCATCCCAGGAAAAACCTGAAGCGATCATTCCTTCGCTCATCAAATAAGAGATGAGATAACCGCCGTAAAAATGTCCCGCCTTATCTACCTGCAGCGCGTAAACCCAGTCCTCTTCAAAATGAAAATTCCCCCTGTCCTTGCTCCACCATGCATTTGCCTGATGAAAATGAAGCCAGGTTAGTGTTCCGAGATAAATTCCTCCAAGGATTGCCGCGCTTTCGGGGCGTATTCTAGTTTCAGCATTGGGAAGCAGACCATCAAGGGTATACCTTCTTTCACCGGCATACGTAAATTTATCAGAAGACAGGTAGAGAGAAGGGGTGATGCGGTCCGATTGTGAGAGAGTATCCGAACTCTGTGCAAGGCTGACTGCAGGAACCAGCTGAAAAATCAGTAGAGTATAAGCAATTACAGTAATACTCTTATAATTATACCGGTTAATGGGTTTTCGTTTCAATATGAGCCCAGCTTAAGAGTTAATATCCCCGTTATTCCCTGTAAATCTTCTCGCGTTACATTATAAATCTCGGCGTATGACGAGATCATCCTGTAGCTTATGCCTGCATCTGCATGGATCCATTCATTAAGTTTTACCTCGAAGGATATCTGCGGTTCCCAGACAAGCAGATTGCGATTGGAAAACTTTGTGTTATTTTCTCTCAGATAAAAATTTAATCCCCCGCTGCCGAAAAGCATGCTTAAACTCAGGTTGTAGGTAGTTTCATACAGGAGTAAGTATTCGAACTCGAGTCCCCCATAACTGAAGTCAATCAGCGGATCTTTATTACCGGGCTGGATCAGGTAGTTGGAATTCACTTCATTGGCCAGGGCATAATAACCTGCCCCAATTACCAGCCTCTTGTTTATTATCCATCCGGCTCTGCCGCCTGCTATAATTCCGCTGCTGCCTGAGATTTTGGTAAACTTTAGTACCGGCGCGCCGAAAGCCCCGTTATCGCAGCTCTGCGCCTGCAAAAATTGCGAAAAAGTAAACAGGCTTATTAAGATTATCAGGAAGTACTTAACCATTCATCCTTTTAATAAAGTAACAGGAAATTAAACCGGAAAATAATCGTTTTGAAAGGTAATATGTTAGTCAAAATTTTTGATGACATTATTTATACTTCCCGCCCCGGAATGCTTCCCCTGCGGCATAGGTATCAAAGAATTCCTGAAATCTGATGATCATTCCATCTTTTAATGTAATAAGGTGAACAAAATCAGATTCGTAAATATTTCCAGCTGGTTTTGCCAGGCACTTAACATAACCTGCAGCAGCAACTGAATTCTCATCTGATAAAAATTGTTTTACATCGAGTGACAATATCTCTTCGGCTTCACGACCTATACTTACCCATTCCAAAAATCCCTCATGCCCGTATCTGGTTCCACCTGCCGGGTTATAGGGATTTTCAGGCTCTCCCCATTCTACATCCCGACTAAGCAGCGAAAGAATCGTATTGATATCTTTCCTTCCGAAGGCATCGTAGAGTTTTTTAACTATTTCTATATTCTGGTTTTGATTATTCATATAGCTTATAAATAATTAATGCAAAAGTTACTCTTTATTATAATTTAATCCATCACATGAGATAAATATTTTAGTCCGCATTTTTCTTTTTAATTCTTATATTCGGACGACGATTCCCAAATTATTAAAAGAGCAGTGAAAGATGAAGGTTCTTAAATTCGGCGGTACTTCGGTCGGTTCAGCACAGCGAATGAAGGAAGCAGCAGCACTCATTTCAGAAGATGATAAAAAAATTGTTGTTCTCTCGGCTATGGCGGGAACTACAGATAAGCTTGTGGAAATAGCCGGGTATCTTTATGCAAAAGAAAATGATAAGGCTGTGAAGGCAATTGACGATCTTGAAACTGTATATTCTAAGGTTATACAGGAACTTTTTTCTTCAAAAGAATACCTTGAAAGAGCTGGTGAGGTGATCTCAACTCATTTTAACTATATCCGGTCGTTTACCCAGGATCTGTTTACCCGCTATGAAGAACGAGCTGTACTGGCCAGGGGAGAATTGATATCTACGGCATTGTTTCATATTTACCTGGAAGAGAATAAAATATCCTCTGTTCTGCTCCCCGCATTGAATTTCATGAGGATTGATACTAACCAGGAGCCTGACAATTTCTATATAAAAGAAAACCTTGAGAGGGAGTTGTCGAAGTACCTAGATGATAATCTTTTCATAACCCAGGGTTATATATGCCGCAATCTGTATGGTGAGGTCGATAACCTTAAAAGAGGCGGAAGTGACTATTCGGCATCTCTTATAGGCGCGGCTGCTGGTGCGGAAGAGATACAGATATGGACGGACATAAGCGGAATGCATAATAATGATCCTCGTTTTGTAACTAATACAAAACCCGTTTACAATCTTACTTTCGATGAGGCTGCTGAGCTAGCGTATTTCGGAGCAAAGATACTTCATCCATCAAGCATACTGCCGGCGCAGCAGAAGGGAATACCGGTTAGATTAAAAAACACGATGCAGCCTGATGATGACGGAACGTTGATATCCTCGCGTACCTCAGGAGAGGGGATAAAGGCTGTTGCTGCCAAGGATGGTATAACTGCTGTGAAAATAAAATCAGGAAGGATGCTCATGGCATATGGCTTTCTGAGGAAGATCTTCGAGGTTTTTGAGAGATACAAAACACCGATAGATATGATATCTACATCAGAGGTTTCTGTTTCGCTGACAATTGATGATACAACTTACCTGGATAAGATAACAGAGGAACTGAAAATTTACGGAACTGTGGAGATTTCTGAAAATAATACCATAGTATGCCTCGTCGGGAATACTATTGTTGAGCAGAAAGGACATATAAGTAAAATATTTGAGGCCCTGAAGCATATATCTGTCAGGATGATTTCTTATGGAGGGAGCAGACACAGCATCTCCCTTTTGATAAAGTCGGAAGATAAAAAGGAAGTGCTTCAATCTCTGCATTCAAACCTCTTTGCGGATTAAACCATGTTTGATCAGGATCTGATAAATAAATTGGGCAAGGTTAAAACCCCGTTTTATTTCTACGATATTAACCTGTTAAGAAAGACATTAGAATCTGCCAGCAAAGAATCTGATAAATACGGCTACGAGCTCCATTATGCGGTGAAGGCTAACGCGAATTACAAAATCCTTGAGATTATAAGGGAGTATGGATTCGGGGCGGACTGTGTCAGCGGTAATGAAATATCGAGAGCGCTCGAAACGGGCTTTCCCCCTGATAAGATCGTCTTTGCGGGTGTGGGGAAATCTGACAGCGAAATAATTACAGGTCTGGATAATAATATCTTCTGTTTCAACTGCGAATCGGTGCAGGAAATGGAAGTAATAAACGATCTTGCAGGGAAACGAAACCGAAAAGCAGATATCACTTTAAGGATAAATCCCAATATCGATCCTAAAACTCATCACTATATTACAACAGGACTCGAGGAGAATAAATTTGGTATTAACCGCTGGGAATTTGAGAAAGTTGTAAGTGCGTTCAGAGGATTGAATAATATCAATGTTATAGGACTTCATTTCCATATTGGTTCTCAGATTACAGATCTGGAAATATTTAAGAGTTTATGTCTGCATGTAAATGAGATACAGGACTGGTTTTCTAAACGCAATATCTATTTTCAGCATCTTAATGTGGGTGGGGGACTGGGTGTTAATTATGAACAGCCCGACAAATACCCGATAAATGATTTCAAATCGTTCTTCAAAGTATTTAATGATATCCTTGATTTGAAACCGTCACAGAAACTTCATTTTGAACCGGGACGGGCACTGGTGGCTCAATGCGGAAGTTTAATTTCAAGGGTCTTGTATATAAAAGAAGGTGTTAATACCGATTTTATAATACTGGATGCCGGTATGACTGATCTGATAAGGCCTGCTCTCTACCAGGCTTATCATAAAGTTGAAAATCTCAGCTCAAAAGGGAAGAGAAAAAAATACGATGTTGTGGGTCCTATTTGTGAATCATCAGATACTTTTGGAAAATCCCTGATGCTTCCGGAAACTAAAAGAGGTGATATTGCAGCCATAAGAACAGCCGGAGCCTATGGCGAAGTGATGTCCTCCAGATACAACCTGAGAGACCTGCCGAAATCAGTTTATTCAGACGAGATTTAGTATGAATTATTTTATCAACACAGTTTCAAAAGATCACGTAATAATCGGCAAACAAAACGGAATCGTTCAGGCCGGTCATGGTAAAAGGGCCCCACTTGAAAAACTGCGTAAAGATGATTTTGTATTATTTTATTCACCGAAAACATCATTAACCAACGGCAGATCTCTCCAGGCCTTTACCGCAATCGCTAAAATCAGTGATGAAGAAATTTTCCAGGTATCAATGAGCGAAACTTTCAAACCCTTCAGAAGGAAGGCCGAATATATCGATTGCATTGAAACCCCGATCCGTCCTTTAATTGATGACCTTGAATTTATAGAAAATAAGAAATCCTGGGGTTTTAAGTTCCGGTTTGGACTTTTTAAGATAAATGAGCAGGATTTTAAGCTGATAGCGGCAGGGATGAATGCCAGCCTGTAAGTTTTACTTGCTAAATTAGAAGAATTAAGCCATATTAAGGAAGGAGGATTTAACTATGGAATTATTTTTTAACTCTTTCCTGGTAATGTTCATCTCCGCGGTTGTAGTAATGTTCGCTCTTAGTCTCTACTTATATCTCTACCTTGATTGAGCGTTACTAAGTATCGTTTCAAGCAGACTGTCATCGCGGATGATGTCCCTTAATTCTAACCAGGGGATAAATACCTCGGGTGCCCCCAGTACATATGCACCCGCTTCGTATGGATTAAATTGAAACTTTATTCCGCCTTTATACAAATCGAAATTCTCATTCAGCTTAAAACCGTTTTCAAATCCGAAAAATCCCTGATCGTAAAGTGACTGAGTGGAATCTGCCTGGTAATGTTCCCGGAATATTTTCTCTCCGACTTCATTCAGCTTCGTTTTATAGTCTCCTTTGAAAATATCGTCAAGGTTTATTCTCTCGCCATTCTTAAGATTAAAGCTGAAAAGCGAGAAGGATGAATTACCATGGGCTCCCCCTGTGAAGATATATTCAGTTATTTCTAGGGAGAGGATGTTATCAGAATTGAATGCAATACTGGTAAATTGATTATTCTCGTATATCGGGCGATAGTCCTTATAAAGTTCCGAATCAGCCTCAATATCATTCCTGTAATCATCGATGAAGGAATCCATCCGGTCCTTAATATCAGCATAACCGTTGTCTCCCTGCATTGAATCGTTAACATAAAAATCTATGATAAATGAATTTATTTTCTGCTCTGCTGCTTTATCAGGATAGTCTATCATAACAGGATAGCTTAAATCGCTTGACGCGGCAAAATCTGAGTAGTCAGATTCTCCGTAATTAGCTTTCAGCTCCTTAATATCAAATTTCGCGCTGCCCGGAGGATAGTTTTCAGAAAGCTCAAATGGGTAGATCTCACTGGAGTCGGGACTTATCCAATTCCCTTTAATTTCACCAGGAGAAGTAAATTGTCCGTCAAATATTCCTGTAATAATTGTGTTATATTCTTCATCATAGCCACCTTCTTCCTCGATATGAATACTGCCGTCATCTCTGATGTAGCTGTAGTACTGAAAATAAATCGGCTCGCCAATCTCATCGTAGAAATAGTTGCCGTCCAGTACGGAATCCAGCCGGGTAAGGTTCATTTGAATTTTAAGTGTATCGTTGATTTTCCCTTCAAGCCTCTTGTAAAAATATGCGGGGATATTAAGTCCATCCTGCGGCAGAATAAATTCCGGACATAAAAATAGCAGAATAAGAAGAAATATTTTTTTCATATGAGGCTTCTTTCAGACTTCAAGTTTCATTTTAATGGTACTGCGATGGTATTTTTCCGGCTGATCGTTAGGTACCTGTACGAATCCCAGCTTCTTATAAAGGCTTAAAGCTGCTGTGAGTTTACTGCTGGTCTCAAGAATTATCCGGCTGGCATTCCTGGCAACAGCAAAACCTATTACTGTCAGCGCAAGCTTTTTCCCTATTTGTCTTCCCCGGTATTTTTCTCTGACCCCCATTTTTGCGAGCTCATATGTTTTTTTGTCAACTTTTAATGCGGCACATGTGCCTGCTACTTCATTATTGTACAATGCAAAGAAAATCTCGCCGCCGTTTTTGATTATTTCTTCGGGAGAGGATAAGATCCTTTCATCCTCCGGTTCAATAGAAAAATACTTATTAAGCCATTCCTCATTTAAATGTTTGAAGTCCTCTTTATACTTTGGGTCGAAGCTTACGATCCTTATTTCTTTCAATTCTCTTTCTTTTATTCTCTCTGAAATCCGGTCATATATACTCTTCTTTTCCAGGGTCTCTTCAATTCTGTCGAGCAGGAGCAGCATATCAAGCCCTGTAGAATTTATAACCTCGGAGGTGGCTTCTTCGATGTCCGTAAGCAAAGGTCTTATGGTCTCAAAGGTTTCTCTTCCCTTAGGAGTAAGAGAAATAAGGTTTACTCTTTTATCTTCACCAGGCCGGGTTTCAACCAGGTTCCTCTTTTTCATCTGGTTTACGAATTGGATGATTGCAGGGTGGGTAAATCCTAAAGATTGGGCAAGTGTTTGAACGCTCATCGATTCATTCTTGTATAAGGCATACATAGTGGTGAACCACCTGGGTTCAAAATCCAGACTGCGGCTTTTATAGATCCTGGCTACGTCCTGAGAGAGCCTGTCACCCAGCCTCTTAAGCCGGGTTGCCATTCCTAATTCACCTAATTCTTTGATTAAATCTTCTGTCGTCATAATAGTAACTACTTACGTAATCAATATAACTAATTATTCTAATTCAGACAGTAAATCAGGAATATTCAGAGCTTCGGTATACATAACAATATTTCCGGCCCTATCTTTTTGCCATTCGGGTTCGGGCCTGTCCGCATATAGCTCTACTCCATTTCCATCAGGATCAGTAATATAGACTGACTCGGATACTCCATGGTCCGATGCACCTTCAAGAGGATAATTAGCCTCCCACAATCGTTTAAACACCTTCGCGAGTTCTTTTCTGCTAGGTAGAAGGATTGCAAAATGATATAAACCTGTATGACCTTTGGGAGGGGGAGCGGCTCCTTTACCTGCCCAGGTATTTAATCCTATATGGTGATGATAGCCTCCTGCCGATAAAAAAACCGCAGAATCTCCGTACCAGGCACTTACCTCAAAGCCTAGTAAATCTCTATAGAATTTTAGGGATTTATCCAGATCTGAAACGGTGAGATGAACATGACCTATCCTTGTTCCGGGATGAATTTTATTTTCCATTACCTGTGTTAACCATATAAAATTATTTTCCTAAAGATAATAAAGATAACATCAATTAATTAAGCAGTCCTTCAGAGAAAGTGAAGCTATCCTTTCCGCTATGAGTCATACTCCAATATTTAAATTAATTAAATATTGCCCTTGAGATAGGCTTTTCTTTTTTCTTCGGGGAACTTTTCGATTGCATAACGAAGCATTGTTCTCGGCATTTGCCTGTAATATTTGCGCAGAAATTTTTCTTCTTCATCCAGGTTTTTATTTCCGACTTCACGAAGCATCCAGCCTACGCCTTTATGAATAAGGTCATGCTTATCATTTAATAAAGTTTCCGCAATTTGAAATGTGGTTTCAAAATGAAGGGATCTGATGAAGAAAATTGTCGCTAAGACAGAGATTCGTTTTTCCCATAGGTTTGAAGAGACCGCTAGCTTGTGTAGAATGGTTTTATCGCGATTAGATAGATGCGCACCTGCTATTTTCGGTGCACTTAAATCCACAAGATCCCAGTTATTGATATTATGTGTGTTTTTAAGGTAAAAACGGAAGATCTTCTCTTTCTGTTTTTCATCTCCCCGGGCGTACTGATCCACAAGAATAAATAAAGAAACAAGCCTTTCTTCATGAATCGGGGAGTTTAGTAGTTCCTGAAGTTCAGACAGGGGAAGATCGCGATGCTTTCTGGCTATACTCCTCTGAACAGGAACTTTAATCCCGTAAAAGATATCGCCTTCCCCGTATTCACCTTTTCCTGTTTTAAAGAACCTCTGAAGGTTAACCGCCTGTTCTTTATTAGCTTCCTTCTTTAGGTCCTTTCTTAGTTCAGTTAAGCGCATATAAACTACTGCTTTGTATGTTCTTTAATCCAGTTCCCGATTACTTCCAGAGCTTTCGGTGATATAGTTTCCTCAATTTTCGAGTACTCAGCCGGAGAACCGGTTTCTGAAGTCTGGAATAAATGATTCAATTTTGGTAATTCAACAACTTTGTAATCTTTATTACCCCCTTCTTTCAGTGCCAATTCAATAACCGGCAGGTTCTGTTTCGGCGGCACCTGCAGATCATTCTCGCCGTTAATTGCAAGCACAGGCACCTTAACTTTTTCAAGTGTTGGTTTGGGATCGTAAGTAAGGAAGAATTTGAACCATGGACTTAATAATGTCTTTGCCTGCTGATCGAAAACAGCTTCAGGGTCTTTTCCGAATTCTGATTTATCAGTAGAGTCCAGGGATGCATAATAATTCTCGAAAAGCGTTTTAATTTTCTGAGCCGCAGCAGCGCTGTCTTTTTCACTCTCGACAACATCATAAAACTTCTCAGCCAGTGCGGTACCTTTTTCTATTTTCTCATCGTTCATCCCCATCGATTTTTCGATCAATTTACTCTGTTCAATCAGGATTTTCCTGCCGGATACTCCGGGTCCCGCCATAAGAACAATAAAATTAACATCATTGCTTTTAACGGCAGCCAGAGGAGCTATCAGTCCTCCTTCACTGTGGCCGATTATGCCTGTTTCATTTCCATTTATATCTTTCCTGCTTTCAAGATAGCTCACGGCGGCAAGAGCATCATTTACAAAATCCTGTGTAGTTGCTGTTGAGAAATTACCGGTCGACTTCCCGACCCCACGGTCGTCATACCGCAGCACCGCAATACCCTGCCTGGTGAGGTAATCAGAAAGTACCAGAAATGGTTTATGCCCCAGCAGGCTTTCATCCCTGTCCTGCGGGCCCGAACCAGTTACCAGCACCACTGCGGGGAAGGGGCCGCCTTCTTTTGGTAAAGTTAATGTCCCTGCCAGTTCTATTCCGGCTTCTTTATCGGGAAAGGTAATCTCTTCCTCATTATATGGATAAGGTTTCTGTGGTACCTGAGTGCGTTTTGGTCCTTCAGCTTTTACCGTCTTTTTAAGAGTAAGGGGCCATGAATTACTCCCCTGGTGCCATGTTCCCGGTATGCTGTCGCCCTGAAAGACTCCGTTGAAAAATCCTTTTATCGATGGAATACCAAAATATACGCTGTCATTTTTGAAAACAGTTGAATCAACACTGATCCCGTAAGCATTTTGATCAGGACTATCCATGGTTGTGCTGAGTGTTCCGGAAGTATCCGATACATTAAATACGATACGGAGTTCGAAACCCGAGACCTTTAGTAATCCCTGCCATGTTCCTATGATAGCGGAATTGTCAGTTTGTGAGAACCCGTTCATACTGACAATGGCCGCAAATACCATCAGAAATAAAATTCTTTTAAGCATAATTCACCTTTAATGGATATATTTAATATGTCATTTTATAAATATCTGCCTCTACAAACTTAATCAGAGTCAGTGAGTAATTAAACGAATATTCAGTTAAATATTTATTTCATCTTTCTACGGCCTACTGGGCAGAGAGTTTCTTCAGCCCTCATCTACAGAATTTCTTTCGGCCATCTAACGGCCTGTAAATACTTTCCTTCTCCGTTCCTTCCGGTTTCTTTTTACTCCAGATCATATTATAAGTTATTTTTCCTCAGGCCTTCCAGGTGCTTTACCGCGAAGTACATATTCTTTAAGACGCGGCTTTAAGCTTCGTTGTATAAATGTTTATTCATTAAGCTTTGTATATTTAGTCTGCGACAAATTCCCGGGATCGGTTAAATATAGCTGATTTCCTTCTAAACTATAATTCATTGTGAACGGCGGAGCGTCGCCGATAGAAAAAGTGATAGTGTTATCCTTTAGTTCATACTGACCGTCCTGGTGTCCACCGTCTGCAAGAACTAAAGTAACCTGGTGGTCGGGGTGGAATTCTATTTCTTTTCCACGGAATGAAGTTGTATTGGCAGCCTTCCATTTTCCGATAAGTTTTTCGGTATTTGTCTGATCACTATTCATCTGGCAGCATGCATTCATAAGAAAGATCAGCGGGAGGCCTAATATAAGTATTATACGGTACTTCATATTTTATCTCCTGGTTTTTTTCCTTTAAAATATCTTTTGATATCTCTGCCGAGCCTCTTCTCTTTTTTCTTTCTCTCAAGATAAATATTCTTATCAATTAATGAATCATAATATTCACTTTCTTTCTTCAGTTTGAGATAATTGGCATAATGTTCCCGGGATATTATTCCCTGATCAACAGCAGTTTTAACCGCGCATCCTTCTTCATGGACATGAGTGCAGTCCTTGTACCTGCAGTCCTCTGCAAATACAGAAATATCACCGAAGACATCCAAAGTATCCATGCTGTTCTCTGCCAGACTGAATTCTCTCATTCCGGGAGTATCTATAATAATTCCTCCGTCAGGAAGAAGAAATAGTTCCCGTCTTGTAGTAGTATGTTTCCCCTTATCATCGCTTGTTCTGATATCAGATACTTTCTGCACATTCCCGTTCATCAGGTAGTTAATTATGGAAGACTTCCCAACGCCCGAGGAGCCGGCAAGAGTGTAGGTTTTCCCCTGCCGGATAAAAGTTTTTAAGTTATCAAAGCCGCTGCCTGTACCGCAGCTGATAGAAAAAAGCTGAAGGTCTTTAAGTCGTTTTTTTACTTCCCTGAGCAAATCGTCAGGATTTTCGGCAAGGTCATTTTTATTCATAATAATGACCGGGGTACAGTTTCCTTCTTCAGCCATAACTATGTAACGTTCAAGTCTGTTTATACTTAAATCAGCATTAAAGCTCTGCACGATAAATACATAGTCTATGTTTGCGGCAATTATCTGGTTACCGGACTCTTTGCCCGGCTTTCCCCGTGAAAAGTGCGACCGCCGGTTCAGCACTTTATGGATGATACACTTATGTTCATCCTCAAAATACATTACAGCGACCCAGTCACCCGTCTTCGGAAATGAGGACGAACCTTCCGCATCATACAAAAACCGTCCCGTTACTTCACCCGGAATTTCGCCATGCTCTGTTACCACGCGGTAACGCTGTTTATCTTCAGCAGTTACACGTCCGGGTTCAAAGCCGGGAGAGCGAAAAATTTCAAATTCTTCTTTAAAGAAAAGATCAAAACCGTATAGTTCTAGATTTATCAATTTTATTCTCCTTCAAAATATTGAAGCATTATTGTGCTTTGTTAAAAGTTTGTTCTTAATGGATATAGAATTCAGCTTACCGGATTATAAGGCAATATCCGGCATATGGAGAGTAAATTGATATGTAGGTGTTACTAAAAAATAAGTCTTCGAATTTTTACACAGGAAACATAATACAAAATAGAGCATAAGGCAATATCGGCAGGGGGGAGAGGCAGGAAACCTGCAGGTATTGGCGCCTGCAGGATTCCGGGTTAATAGACTTTTTAGTGCCGGCTACATAACCAGGGCCATTACTGCTTTCTGAACATGCAGCCTGTTTTCTGCTTCATCAAATACAATTGAATGTTCTGAATCTATTACTTCGGCAGCAACTTCCTCGCCCCGGTGTGCAGGAAGACAGTGCATAAAGAGGTAATCGTCCTTCGCATTTTTGGAAAGTTTACTGTTTACCTGGAAACCTGCAAATTTTTGCTGTCTGTCCTTTGCTTCAGCTTCCTGTCCCATACTTGCCCAGACATCGGTATAAATTATATCGGCATCCTTAACAGCCTCAGCGGGATCGTCAACTATGTCAACTTTGCTTCCCATATATTTTGCATTTGCTTCAGCGTCGCTTACGATATCTTTATTTGGTTTGTAACCGCCGGGGGAGGCAATGCTTATGTGCATACCGACCTTTGAGCATCCGTTCAGCAAACTGTGAGCCATATTGTTTCCGTCGCCTATATACGTCAGCTTTAATCCTCTAAGCTCCCGCCTTTTTTCAAGTATGGTGAAGAGATCAGTAAGTACCTGGCAGGGGTGCAGAAGGTCGGTTAATCCGTTAATGACAGGGATCGAACCAAACCTGGCCAAATCGACTACATCCTGATGATCGAATGTGCGGATCATTATCCCGTCAAGATAGCGTGAAAGCACCTTTGCGGTATCTGAAATCGTTTCACCTCTTTTAAGCTGAAGGTCATTAGGACCAAAGTACATTCCTATACCGCCGAGATGATAAATGCCTGCTTCAAAAGAAACCCTCGTCCTCGTGGAAGGTTTGGCGAAGATCATTCCAAGCGTTTTACCTTCCAGCCATTTGTGAGGCTGACCTGTGTGGTGTAATTCCTTAAGGGTTTTGCTGACATCAAATATCTGGTACATCTCTTCAAGTGTAAGGTCATTTATAGAGATGAGACTTTTTCCTTTCATTGAGACTGCCATAAAATTTCCTTTATTTTAATTATTTTTCTTTTACTATTCTTGTTCCTGCATCTTTATCCGGTAATGCAGAAGATTCAGTTATTATAGTTTCTTTACCGCCATGTTCAACGTATTCTATTGCTGCTTCAACTTTGGGTCCCATACTTCCCCTTGAAAATTCTCCCTGTTCCAGATATTGTTTTGCTTCTGAAGCAGTTATCCTTTCAAGAGCCTTCTGATCCGGTTTGTTAAAATTGATATAAACATTTTTAACATCCGTTAATATGAAAAAAGCATCAGCACCTATTTCATTAGCAAGGAGGGAAGAGGCAAGATCCTTATCTATAACAGCCTCAAGACCCTGAAGTTGTTTCTTTTTATCCCGAAAGACCGGTACGCCGCCCCCCCCTGCGGCTATAACAATTGCCCCTTTTTTAACCAGGTCTCTGATAATTCTTTTATTTACTATCTCAAGTGGTCTCGGAGAAGCAACAACCCTGCGCCAGCCCCTCTTTCGCGGATCTTCTTTTATAACCCAGTTATTGACTCTGGCAAGCAGTTCAGCCTCTTCTTTCAGAAAAAATGCTCCTACAGGTTTTGTAGGTTCCTTAAAGGCGGGATCATTCAGATCAACCAGAACTTCAGTGACGACGGTGATGACATTCCTTCTTATCTTATGTTCAGTAAGGATATTTTTCATCTGCCGTTCAATCATGTAGCCGATTCCGCCCTGTGAGTCGGCGACGCAGATATCTAAAGGCATTTTAGGGATTTTGTACTGGTTATAGCCGGCCTCATTTCTTAACAGGATATTGCCTACCTGGGGTCCGTTACCGTGTGTAATGACAATATTATAATCTTTTTTTAGCAGCTCTACAAGATTAACCAGGGTGTTGTAAGTGTTCTTTTCTTGCTGCTGTATGGTCCCTGTTTCATTTCCCCTGATAAGGGCATTTCCGCCCAGAGCAACAACTGCGATTTTCTTCATAACCCGGTCTCCGGCAGATATGGACAGGGAGTATATATTTTAATCATAAATTTCGTGGTTTTTTGAATCCCCTTTGTATATAACATACAACTTCATTTAAAATTGAAAACTGAAACTTATAGCCTGCGGGAGAGAGAATCAAATTTATTTGTGATTATAGAATACCGTGAAAGCGCTGACCGTCAGGTTAAATGGATCTCTTTTCCCGGTTCAGCCGCGTATACCCTTCGCTTTTTATTCTCTTTGAGAATTGATGCCCCCATCCAGTCGATTGCCGGAGGATCGCCGTGAATTAATATCACAGTATCGGGATTAAGTTTATTCACGATCCTTAGAAGTTCTTCTCTCAAGGAATGAGCTGAAAAACGGAAATTCTTAATAGCACATTTCACTTCCTTTTCTTCACTTAATTCCGATAACCTGATTTTACTTCCCTTTTCAGCAGTAGATACGATGAACCCGGGAGTTTCATGTTCCATATAACCCACAGTAAATATGGCTGAATTCTTCTGATCGAGCCACCTGTGGGCAAGTCTGAATGATATAGTCCCTTCTATCATCATACCGCTGGACGCAAGTACGATACAGGGATGAGAGAAAAACTCACGAATATTTTCAACATCATAAATGTCCTTCTGCGGAACCCCACTTAATTCGAAGTCAGGATCCTCAGAATTGACTACATAACGGTTATAGTCATACGCCCGGCTGATTTTTCTTGAGATACCTCCCGAATAAATATCTACTTTTACAAGACGACCCTTCTCCATCAGCTTCCAGATCATCTTCAGGATTTCCTGCATTTTACCTAGAGAAAAGACCGGAATTAAAATTGAGCCGCCATCATTTATTACGCGATTAGCTGCGGAAGCGAATCTTTCGGTTTCTTTCTTCCATGGATTAATTATGGAAGAATCAGTAAAACCGTAAGTTGTTTCCAGGATAAGGGTGTCGACCGGGGTGTGGGGAAGGAGGGCTCCCTTCATCCACGACTGTGATTTCAGATTGATATCTCCCGAATAAAATATTTTTAAATCCCCATATTCGATCATAATAGAAGCTGAACCAAGGATATGTCCCGCATCATAAAAAGTAATTTTTATCGGTTCATCACCCCTATGATTATACCCCTTTATTTCAAATGTTTCTCCTAGTGCTCTGTATTCAATTGATTGTATCAGCAGATCAATTTCTTTGTGGGAGTAAATTTTAAGTTCATCTTCAACAGCCTGGCGTGATAATATTGTTACCGCGTCATGCAGTGTTAGTTCAGCCAGAGCTCTTGTTTGAGGAGTTGTAATGATTCTTATATAAGGATGACGCTGAACCAGGAAGGGGAGTCCGCTTAAATGATCCTGGTGCGCATGGGAAATCAAAACATAATCGATATCTTTATCCTGAATTAAATCGAAGTCAGGAAGAGCTTCAGCGCCTTTTTTTTGAGGGTGCATACCGCAGTCGATTATAATCCCTGTGTCTGATATATTCAGGTAGTATGAATTGGCGCCTATCTCTCCCGCCCCCCCTAAAGGTATAAACCTTATCATTCCTTCCTTTCCTGCAGTTCTGCTTCTTTACGTTTTTCAACAGGACTATCTTTGGGAACAAGACTTATAAGAATCTGTCCCGGTTTTGGTTCAGGTTTATTTTCAGAGGTATATACAATAAGGTTTCTGTCTTTTCCGATCAGGAACATCGGGATCACCTCATCGCCCCCGTTTTCACTTAAAAATTTTTGGAAATTATATTCTTCTGTAATAGGGGTTGATTTTATTTTTGAATTATAATTAAATCTCTTCAAAAGATAGAAATAAGAATAATTCGTACCGAAAAGAATTTTACCCCGGAGGTCTTCGGAAACGGCTTTTCCCTGTTCCTCTTCGCTCTCTTCTACGGTGAGCTGATAAACACTATTTACTCCGAATATTCTCGACAGATGCAGTGCCGCCAGTGAATTTACTTCCGCATTTGGTGTTAAGGCAAGCAGCTTTCCTATACCGTTTAGTTCATTCTCCTCAAGAAAGCTCCTGGAGTTAACACTCCCCTGATGAGCTTCAAACCCCTCCATCCTTGCTTCTGTTATATTATGTCTGTTGGTATCAACGAGCAGGACTCTGTAGCCATTATCTTTTAAAATAGAAGCAATTTTTCTTGCGAAGGAATGGGCTCCGAGGATAAGGCAGCCCTGGGGGTTAAGATTTGAGAGTCCCAGCCATTTTGCCAGCGGTACCGCACTCAACCCGTAAACTGTTATTGTGGCAACGATAACGAGAAACATTTCCGGTACAAGGCGCGCACCTTCATTAAAACCCATATTTATTAGTTCAATTGAAAAAACCGATGCAACTGCCGCCGCTACTATACCACGAGGTGCCATCATCGAAAGAAATAGCTTTTCCTTCCAGCTGAATTTTTTTCCTATTGAGGAAATGAAAACAGCCGCGGGTCTTATCACCAATATCAAGGCTGCCACGAAGATAAAACTTCCAATATTCAGGCTGGCCAGATCAGCAAGCCGGAGGCGGGCCGCTAGTACTATAAAAAGCACGGATATCAGAAGTGTTCGTAAATTTTCCTTAAACTCGATAATATGCTTTACGTTTATCTTCCTCTGGTTAGCCAGATAAATGCCCATTATCGTTACGGCAAAAAGGCCGCTTTCCTCCTGTACAAGGTTGGAGATTGTGAAGCTAAGTACAACCATAGTAAGGCTTGCCGGATTTTGCAGGAAATCCGGGATAAGATCCTTTTTGATCAGCGATGCTATAAGATAACCGCCGAGAAGTCCGATTGAACTACTTATCAAAACCGACTTTAAGAGTGCAAAACTAACCTGCAGGGTTGCTTCCTGAACCCCGCTTGTGAAAACTGCTTCAAAAACAAGAATTGCCATTAAAGCCCCTATAGGATCATTAATAATTCCTTCCCACTTAAGAATAGAATTTGTCTGTCCTTTTGGTTTTACATGCCTGAGAATGGGAAGAATTACTGTCGGCCCCGTGACGACAAGAATTGCTCCGAAAAGAAATGATAAAAGCAGTGAAAAATTCAGTATATAATAGGCTCCGAGAATAGTGAGCACCCAGGTGATCAGGATTCCTATTGTGATAAGGTTCCTTATCAGGGGACCTACAACTTTCAGCTCAGAAAATTTAAGGTTCAATCCTCCTTCAAACAGAATTATAGCGACGGAAATTGAGACAAAAGGAAACAGAAGGTCTCCAAAAAAAGAATCCGGGTGAATGAAGCCTGTCACCGGTCCTGCTAAAAACCCGAATATTAACAGCAGCAGGATTGAAGGGAATCTGAATTTCCACGCAATCCACTGAGCAAGAACCCCGGACACAACAATGGCTGACAGACTAATTATGAATTTTTCAGTCAAGTAATTTCCTGTTTAAGAATGGATGAACCAATATAACATTTTATTTGAAGTAACCGAATGACAGGGTTTTACCAGGCAGAGACTATCAAAGGGAAAACGCGGAATTAAGAAACAGCTTACTTTTTATCTCTTATTGCCCAGATAACATCAGAGATTATGGTCACTCCAGGTTCGAAAGAGAATTTAAGAAGATAATCAGGGTTAAACCCAAGCATATATCTTTCAATAACTGTTTTAAGCCATGTGATTTCAGACTTAAGCTGCCAGTGATTGCCGTCCTCCGAATAAAGAACGATAATGAGCCTGTTTTTAAGGTGTTTTCGCTGCTGCTGCGATTGATTTTTATAGAGCCATCGTATCAGTTCATCGGTTTTTTTAATGGCTTCATCTATATGGTACGGAAAACCTTTCGGGAAAACTGAGGTCTTGTGATCGAATTTAGCACCCTGAATCGTAAAATCTACCAGCCTGTCTTTTTCATCCAGCGCGGGTACAACCCCCGGCATCGAGCAGAATATTTTTTCGACTGCGTAGGCCGACCAGAAATTATACCACCTGTTTAACGCATAGTTGGAGATGTTTTCATGGTCGCGGTCTTTACCAAATCTGTTTTCGATCTCAAAAAGTATTTTATCAAATGAAGGTATCTGATAAACAAAATTTGTCAGCTTGTCATACCGGTCGTTCTGTTTTCGTCCCCATTTATATGGATACATCAGTCTCTTTTTTAATTCCGATTCTATTTGCGAAAGTTCAATATCCATAACAAATCCCGCGTCGCCAGCTTGTATTATCTACTTCTGGAAAAGGAATATATATTCGTGTTTGAAAATATAAAGTCCTCCTGCTAAAGCCCGATAGCGCCATAGTTCTTTTTGGTTTCTCTTAGCCGCAGTCTGATCAAAATTTTTAACAATTGTGGATTTCAATTTATATCCACGTTTAAGCATCTCCTGCATCGTATAAAAGCCAAGCGGTGTCCATTCTCCCCCCGAATACTTATCGCCTATTACCACAGCGGCATATCTTCCGTCTTCAAGAACCGGCATTGTATTGCTGATAATATTTCCGAACATTTTAAGAAATTCTTCTATCGATTGTGCATTAGAAAGATCATTTTTCTTTTCACTGAATTGTATTATGTCCCAGTAAGGAGGATGCATAAGTAAAAACTGAACAGAGCCGCATTGATACTTCTTTAGTTCTTTCTTAAAGTTGATGGCGCCGCTGTCCCCGTTAATTATTTCAGTAGCGATATTATACTGGTTCTTTTCCTTTTCAACTGCTTTACCGGCAAGGGCAGCAGTTTCAGGCCTTAGTTCAACTCCTATTCCGTTCCTACCCAGTCTTCTGCATTCTATCAGGGTTGTTCCACTTCCGAGGAAAGGATCAAGCACCCAATCACCTTTTTTTGTAAATCTTCTCAGGAACTGGTTCGGTATCTGAGGTATGAAATTACCCCAATAACCGGCACTATGTGCCCCGGTCCGATCCCTTTTGTCGAGGATCCACAGACTGTCGGTAATAAGATCATCATATTCCTTCCAGCGGTTAAGATTTATATCGTTTATTTTACCTTCTTTTCTCTGCGAGAGGCTCTTAATTAATCTCCTTATATAGTAGCGGGTTCTCTCAATAGTTTTCGTGTCATATACCTGATTTAACTCCCTCAGCAGATATATTTTAGAAATAGTATCGAGCTCGCCGTTGGAATGAATAACCAGTTCCTTCTCAAAGCTATCCACCCGCAGTATCAGCTGGCTTATCTGCTTCTTAACCGAGGAAAGCCGGTTATTCTTTAATATCTCCTGGAGATCATCGATCAATTCGAATGTTATCATTTTATATGCTGCCCCTTTAACAACATTTTTCAGTAAAGATTAATTTTATTTATACAAATGTTAATTTAACTCCTTACTGTCGAAAAAAGAAGATTGCGGACAGCATAATTTTCTAATACCTGAATACAGCGGCAGCCGGATTTTCTGCAGGCATCTGATCTGTATGCAGGGCATATATTTTTCCGCTGTTCAGAAGAGTATAAGCAGCGGCCAGATCAAGCAGCTCCCTGCTGCCTTTATTGCCATTGCTGCTTAGAATAACCTCATTTCTTTCAGGATTAAATTCCCCCCATTTATTCTCATCGATATTGATGAACAATGATTCTATTCTTTTTGCATGTGCGGCTTTTACGATTTCCTTCAGATCGTCTGAGGCTTTGTGGTTATTTACCAGATTTTCATATTTGTTAAAGGCTTTCTCCTGATCCTTTCTGAAGTGCGGCTCCAATAACTTCCAGGCTTTTTTATGCAGCGCTGTCTTATCCAGTGTTTCGGGATCAGTGGCAAGACCTTTCTCAAAGATATTAGGATATGATGCAGCTTTTTTGAATATAGGAATCAAATACTCTACGCCGGCAAGTATAAGCGGAATATTTTCTTTTCCAATTACACCGTAGATTTCTTTATCGGCCATCCTGAAAAACTCAAGGATTTTTTCTTTATAAACAGCTTCATCCATTCCTCCCGAACCATGTCCATGAAATATAGCGGAGCGATTTTGTCCCGCCGCCTGTGTCTGAGTTCCGGTATGGAACTGAACAGATCTTTCGGGATCATCCCAGCGCATGGCCTGTTTTAAAGTTTTCGGCATATCGTCAGGAAGGTCAATTTCATTAAGGGTAAATGCTCCTCCCTCATATAGTTTTATACCATTAAGATCTAGGGATAGAAGGAAATAACGTTCATCTCCGCTTAAAGCCGGTATAAGGGGCTTTATGTAGAAGTGATTCGAAACAAAATGCTTTTCTTCCACTTCAACAGGCAGTACATATGAATAGAATCTATCCGGGGAGATAAAAACAGCGAGCCCTTTGCTCTGATGGTTCCAGAATTCATTATCATTTAGAAGATCTCTGGAAGAATTCAGGAGATCATCAATTTCTTTTTGGCGTAAATTTTTCTCCGCCAATATTTTTTCTATTTCCTGCAGCTGGTTTTTAAACCTGATCTTATCCTCATTCATTTTATTCCATTGCTCATGAGCAGGCATGTATATTGAAATGCAGAGATCATCATTGGTTTCAATAAGCTTTTTAATCTCTTCCTTATTAAGTATATCCATATTATCCTCCTTGTGAATTTGTCGCCTGGTTGGGCTTATATCCTTAATAAAAGAAAAGTAATTTATTTACAAAGTAAAAGTATCAAGGAGTGACTTACTTAACAGGGAGAGAGATTTTATTGTCCCCTAATATTTTTTTTGCGGCGTTATAGCCGCACATCCCATGAACTCCTCCTCCGGGGGGTGTGGAGGAAGAACAAATGTAAAATCCTTCCAGCGGCATTGAATAAGGAGACAAGCTGAAAACTGGTCTGGAGAATAATTGCTCCCAGTCCTGCGCGCCCCCGTTTATGTCGCCCCCCACATAATTCTCATTATATATTTCAAGGTCTTCTGTGTTCATCTTATTGCGCGCAACAATAACATCACGAAATCCCGGGGCAAATCTCTCTATCTGGTTCTCTATCCGGTTCGTCATATCCTCAACTGAACCATTGGGAACATGACAATATACCCAGGCCGTGTGCTTCCCTTCAGGAGCCCTTGAAGAATCAAATAATGAGGGCTGAACCAGAATACTAAAGGGTTTGTCAGGTATCTTATTATGCCATACCTGGTTTTCTGAAAAGGTAATTTCCTCTATACTTCCTCCAATATGAATGGTCCCCGATTTTGAGCATAACGGCGATTTAAATGGGATGGGATCGCTCAACGCATAGTCAATCTTGAAAACTCCCGGACCATAACGGTATTTTTTTAGTCTTCTTAAGTAATCCATAGGTAATTTATCTCCCATAATATTTATTATTTGTGAAGGTGTGAGATCAAAGATTTTAATCCGACTTTCAGGAATGTCAGAAAAATTCCTTACAGTATGACTGGTTCTTATTTCACCTCCAAGGGATTTAAAATATTCTGAGAGCGCATCGGCGATTCTTTGCGAACCTCCTTCCGGTACAGGCCATCCAGGCTTGTGCCCTGTTATTCCCAGCAGCAATCCGAAAGCCGAAGTGAAAATCTTATTTAAAGGTAAAATGGAATGAGCCGATAAGCCTGCGAATAAGGATCGTGCTTTTTGTCCCTTAAACATTTTATGTGCAAAACTATACGCCGGATGAAATGCCTTCAACCCGAACCTGATAAGGTTATATATGTCTGAGGGGAAGGATAAAGGAGAAAGGATATCTTTTATAATGGCATCAGAATTTTTCAAAAGGGGAATCATCAACTTTTTATATCCGGCTGAGTCTGTTCCAAGTGAGTCTGCTGTTTCATCCAGCGATTGGGAGACAAAGGCTGCGGTACCATCCTCGAATGGATGAACGACAGACCTTGCGGGATAAATCCATTTTAATCCGTATTCACTTAAAGGTAAGCCTTGAAAGAAAGGCGAACCTGCACCCAGGGGATGAACGGCGGAACATATATCATGTTTAAATCCGGGAATGGTCAGTTCTGAGGTTCTTGTTCCTCCTCCTGTTTTATCATTTGATTCAAGAATAAGTACAGAAAGACCGGCTTTTATAATAAGGATTCCGGCCGCTAATCCATTAGGGCCGGAACCAATGATTACTGCATCGTACTTTTTCATGAGAGGATGTTTTTGTTGCGCATTAAAGTACGATACAGCGTATTAAAATGAAAGATCAGAATTTAATTAACAACGAACATGATACCGGCATTTATCTGGAAATAATCATTGTTTATTTCTGTACCAGGCACATCCTGAAAATCATAATTAAGGAATACATATCTGAAATCTCCGAATAAAAATGCCCTTTCACCCATAGGTATATCGAGTCCGGCACCAAAATGCCAGCCGAATTTCTGAGAAGTTTTATCCGGTATATCATTCAGTGCACCCGAGTATTCGATCTTCGCGTTATACCAGCCGACACCGACGACACCATATAAATATTCAACAGGATAAAAGAGTCCTGAAAGCTGCACAGGCCAGCTGCTTACTGAAATAGCTCCGTCTTTATATTCTTCCTTCCTGTAATTTATTGATGCTTCAAAAGCTACCGCATTAGTTAAATATGCTCTTACCAGACCCCCGCCCATAAATTTTCCGTTGTCTGCGTCAGCAGCTTTCTGAAATCCTGCCTGAACACCCACTGCCACAGGGTTATGAATTTTCGTTCGATAATCCTGGCTGTCATTCTTACCTTCACTTTCCTGTCCATATATAAATGACATAACTCCCAAACTTATTATTATCATATAAAAGATTTTTTTATACATTTTTTATCTCCGTCTATTATTCAACAAAACGATAGTACAATATATCTTATAAGGGAGATTCGTCTGTGATATTATCAACCGTATCAGTTAGGCTGTGATCAAATTGAAGTAGGGTAACCCCTATTTTGTGCTTTGAAGTAAAAGTGTTTAGGAATGTGTTAAAAGGCACCTAGATCAAAGCTAAAATATCCGCGGAATTATCTCTTAATGCTTCAACTTCAGGAAGTTTTTGTTCCTTCATCAGGATATGTATTGCATCCATTTCTTTATCACGGTTTATACCGGCGGCTGCCATTATAACGTTATCTTTTATATAATACGCAATAAAATTTTTATTGAAAATATTTCCGTCAATAATAATTTCATCCCAATCCTTTACGAAACCTGCATATCTCAAATTCATCCCGGCCTGTTTTGTCCAGAAAAATGGTATCCCGCTGAATTTATTCCCCTTACCTGCCATATTTGCCCCGGCCGTACGTCCGAGCTGCTGGGCGAGCCGCCAGTGTTCAATCCTGATAATATTTCCAGTACGAAAATCAGGAAATGACGCAATGTCACCCGATGCATATACATCCTCCCTTATCTGCAGACCGGCATCCGTTTTAATACTCTTATCATCTAATAGAAATGTGCCGTCCAGGAAGCCGGTAGCTGGTTTAACTCCTATACCCACAATAACCAGATTTGTTTTGATTTCTTCTCCTGATTCCAGCAGAACGGATTCCACTTTTCCTGTTCCTCTGAATTCCTTTACCTTTGCTTTCATCCTGAATGTCACACCGTTTTTTTCATGCTCTTTTTTGAAAAGCATTCCGATCTCCTTTCCGAAATTTCTTTCGAAAGGAACTTCTTCCGGAGCAATAACTGCAACATTTATTTTTCTTTCTGTAAGACTGTGTGCCGTCTCCATTGCTATAAAGCTTGCGCCTATTACTACGGCATTTTTCGAATCTTTAAGCGATGCTATTATCTTATCAGCATCATCAAAACTCCGTAGATAAAAAATATTTTTTAAATCAGATCCTTTAATATTAAGCTGATTGGGTATTCCACCTGTTGCTATTAATAACTTATCGTATTTAAGGTTCCCGTTATTTTCAAGCAGCACATGTTTCTTATTAAAATCAATTCCTTCAACCGTAACATTCTGTTTAATATCAATTCCGTACTCATCGAAAAAATCATCGGGACGAAGAGGCATCCATTCCGGTTCAGCGCTTCCGGCAAGATAGTCTTTGCTCAGGTTGGGACGATCATAAGGTTTCCTGTTTTCTCTTGTTACCATAACTATATTTCCCTTAAATCCGTTTTCACGCATCGATTGAGCTGCAAAATAAGCTGAGGCTCCGGCTCCGAGGATTACAAATATCCTTCCATCGGCTTTATCATCTTTTTTTACCATTTCAGGTTTTCGTGAAGCCGGGATTTCATCAGGTATATTTACACTTATTTTGTCTCCTTCGATTTTCACGTCGAATACAGGCAGGGCATCCATTGCCGGGGGTTCAAGAAGGTTCCCGTTCTTAGCGTTGAAACAAGCATGATGCCAGGGACAGATAATTGTTTCTCCCTTCAGTACTCCTTCTTCAAGCGGAGCTCCATAGTGAGTGCAAGTGGCCCCAACAGCAGAAAATTTATCATCTATTCTGCATAACAACACACTATGTTCATCGTCTATCTTGAATGATTTCATGTCCCCCTTTTTAAGATCACTTGTTTTTGCTATCTCCTTGAATCCCATGATTTTTCCTTCCTCTTTTACTCTTTCACCGTTTCAGAGACGGATTACTTCAACTTCGGTTTTTCTCATTTTTCATTTTTGGGCGGAGCCATAAATTCAGGGCCAACCGATTCTGAAACCGTGGTATTTATAAGATTATTAATAATAATTATATCCTGCTGATTTAACGACCAGCCGGAGATTTCATCAACCGCGTTCAGCTGCTCAGGTTTTCGCGCGCCCCACAGGGCGATATCTGCACCCTGATCCAGTATCCATCTTACAGCGAGATATATTATTTTCTTATCATATTTACTCTCGGCAAACTGGGCTACTTTGTCAACAGCCTCCAGGTATTTGCCGTATAAAGGCTGCTGAAATTTCGGGTCATCCTTTCTTAAATCATCACCTTTGAATTCGGTATCAGGTTCCATCTTGCCCGACAGAAGTCCTCTGCATAATGCTCCATATGTCAACAGTTTGATACCATTTTCTTTACAGTATGGAAATACGTCGTCCTCAGCATCTCTTTCGAAAAGGTTATAAGGGGGCTGACAGAAATTTAAAGGAGCTGATTTGCGGAATTCCTCCATCTGAGCCGGGGAATAATTACTGACTCCGATTGATTTGATTTTCCCTTTTTCAAGCAGCGTGTTCATTGTTTCAGCGGTTTCTTCAAAAGGAACGCTGGTGTCAGGCCAGTGAATCTGATATATGTCGATGTAATCGAGCTGAAGACGGCGAAGCGAATCATCTATTTCTTTTAATAATCTTTGCTTCGATGAATTTCGGATAATGTTTTCATTTTCATCCCATTCAAGTCCTGCTTTGGTTGCTACAATTACTTTTTCCCTGTCTCCATAAATTTTCAAGGCCTTACCTACTATTTCTTCGGACTTACCGAAACCATAGGCAGGGGCTGTATCAATTAGTGTTATACCTTTCTCCAGAGCGGATTGAATTGTATCTAATGATTGTCGTTCATCAGTGCCTCCCCACATAGCTCCCCCGATGGCCCAGGTTCCCAGACCAACTCTTGAAATTTCCTTATTTAATGCTTCTATGTTTAAAGTCTCCATTTTCTCCTTATTTATAGATGTTTGTAAAATGATATTTAACCATAATAAGATTTTATCTTTATGATCAAAATCAAGATGACATCATTTCACGTAATTGCTGCGCATTTTTGACGGCGTAACCGCTGTCATCATTATCAAAATAGATGTATACATCCTTATTTTTTTTCTGCCAGGCCGAAATTGCTCCCGCCCAGCCCGACAATTGTTTTTTACTATATTTTCCCTGGTATTTGTCTCCGGGTCCATGTAAACGTATATAAACAAAATCAGCAGTAACCTCTTTAGGAGTTAAAGTTCCGGCAAGTTCATAAATGCAGAATGCGGCATTATATTTTTCAAGTAGATCAAACACATCATCGTTCCACCATGATTTTTCCCTGAATTCGAAGGTATATTTGTAGTTTTCCGGCATAGCTTTAATGAAATTCTGAAATCTTTTTTTATTAAATCCCCAGTGCGGCGGAAGCTGAAATAATATGGGACCCATTTTCTTCTTTAAGTGTTTTACACGGGTAAAAAGTTTTCTGCTGCTGGTTTTAGGGGCTTTCAGTTTTTTCATATGGGTGATATAGCGGCTTCCCTTTACCGAAAAAATAAAATTCTTGGGTGTTATGTCTTTCCAGGTTTTAAGCGTTTTTGTAGAAGGGAGGTGATAGAAAGAATTATTTATCTCAACCGATTTTAATTTGTCGGAGTAGAACTCAAGCCATTCTTTCTGTTTAAGATCGCCCGGATAAAAATTTTCCTTCCAGTGATTATAATTCCAGCCGGAAGTTCCTATATAAACCTTTCCTTTCGCCATAATTATTCCTCAATTCTTTCCTCCATCTTTTTATCGAAAAAAAGGAGTTTATCTTCATCGAAATCTATTCCTACTTTATCTCCCTCATTGAACTTTGTACGTTCTGAAACCTTTGCCATTATTTCTTTACCGTCAACCGACAGGTAAAAAAGCGACTCGCTCCCAACAGGACCGATCATCTTAAGTTTTCCCTTTAAAATCCCGGCCTCTTTAGGCACAATTTTAATATCTTCAGGTCGTAATCCCACGATTATATTATCTTTCTTCTTTGCTGCCAGTCTCTCAATTGTCCTGTCTGATTTATTAATTATCTCCATATCCAGGATATTCATTGGGGGAGAGCCTATGAACTTTGCTACAAAAAGATTCCTTGGTTCATTGTAAACTTCATAGGGCGTCCCTATCTGCTGTACTTCTCCAGATCTCATCACAGCTATTGAATCACCCAGCGACATAGCTTCAGTCTGGTCGTGTGTTACATAAATTGTTGTAAGATTTAATTCTCTCTGTATTTCCTTCAATTCGCTTCTCATAGTTATTCTGAGCATCGCATCGAGGTTGGAGAGCGGCTCATCCAATAGAAGAACATTCGGTTCTCTCACAATTGCTCTCCCCAGGGCTACTCGCTGCCTCTGACCTCCGCTTAATTCGCCGGGTTTTGCTTCAAGGATTTCACTGATTTCAAGTATACCCGCAGCTTTTTCAACCTTCTTTTTAATTTCCGTTTTATCCATTTTAGCAATCTTTAACGGAAAAGAAATATTCTCTCTCACACTTAAATGCGGATACAGCGCATAACTCTGAAAAACCATCGCAACATCACGTTCTTTAGGAGATAAAAACAGTTTTTGACGTACAGATACAACGGGTTTATCACTAAAATAAATTTCACCTTCCGAAGGCTTTTCAATACCGGCGATAATATTCAGCAGAGTCGATTTGCCGCATCCACTTGGACCGAGCAAAACAAAAAATTTACCCGTTTGTATCTCGATGTTAATACCCTTAAGGGCTTCCACTGTGCCTCTTCTAACCGTAAAGAACTTTTTCTTTATGTCATTTATTTTAACACTTTTCATCCTTTGACGGCTCCTTCAGTTAATCCCTGGATAATGTATTTTTGAAAAAAAGCGATAAGGATTATCAGAGGTACAACTGCAATTACTGCACTGGCCATTATGTAGCCCCAGGGAACCTGTCCATGCAGTCCTTCGAACAGAGCAATTCCTACCGGGATAGTACGCGCCTTATAATCGATGGTCAGCATTAGGGCAAAAAGAAATTCATTAAACGAATAAATGAGTATCAGCATAAAAGTAGAAAAAACGCCCGGCAGCGCTACCGGGAAAATTATTCTCCGCAGTATCTGCCAGCGTGTGGCTCCGTCAACCAGGGCCGCCCTGTCCAGTTCCGTAGAAACACGCGACAGGTAGCTAAGCATGACCCATAAGGCCAGAGGGAGACCCAGGGTAATATATGGAAATATCAAAGCATAGTATGTATTTATCCATCCCAGCCAGGTCATCAGTTTGAAGAGATACCCTATAATGCTGATTTGCGGGAACATTGAAAAAGCAAGCAGCACCAGCGGTATAATTATCCTTCCGGGAAAACTAAGTCTTGTAATTGCATAAGCCGATAAACCCGCAAATAGTGTAGCACAAACGGCAGAAACAACTGAGACAATCAGGCTATTTCTTAAGTACTCGAGTAAATGGGTATTACCCCCTTTCAGAAGATCAGTATAATTTGTAAGAGTAAAAGAAACCGAACTGCCAGAGGCAAGGAAATCGGGATTTTTCGTCAGAGATATCACTATCATCCAGGTGAAAGGGATAAGACAAAAAAGAAGAAGAAAAACAGCTCCTGTGATTTTGAGGAGAAATATGATTTTTTGTTCTCTCATTTAACTGCCTCCCTGAACCTTCCTAGCTTTATATAAGCTGCTGCCAGGAGTGCAGCGAAAATGAAAACAATTACTGAAACTGCTGAACCATAACCAAAATCTCCGGTTACATAGTAGTTATAAGCATACAGCGATATTGATGTTGTGCTGCCTCCCGGTCCGCCGCCTGTAAGAACATAAACCAGATCGAATATCCTTATAGCGTCTACTGTCCGGAATAACAGAGCTACTACTATCACTGAGCGCAGTAAAGGCAGAGTTATCATGAAGAATCTCTGGATGAAATTAGTTCCGTCAATCATTGCCTGCTTATATAGATCGCGCGGAATGGTTGACAGACCCGCCAGAATAATAATGGCCATAAAAGGTGTAGTCTTCCAGACATCGGCTGTTACAACAGAAGCAAAGGCCCCAAATGATGACCCCAGCCAGCTTACCGGAGCATCCGTGATTCCGAAAAACTGTACAAGATAATTAAATAAACCGTATTCATAATTGTAGATCAGTTGCCAGATCCTCCCCGAAATCGCAATCGGAATTGCCCAGGGGATAAGTATCGCTACCCTGAAAAGGCCTCTGGCCGGAAGGGTTTCATTGAGAACAAGAGCAAAGAGTAATCCGAAAATCAGTTCAAGTGAAACAGAAGCCAGTACAAAAAATAGTGTGAATCGGACAGACTGCCAGAAATGCGCGTCTCCGAGCATCCTGCTGTAATTTTTAAGTCCCAGGAACTCCTGCGATAGGAAAGTTACATCCCGGTTAAGACTGGTGATAATCGTTCCGGCAACAGGTATGAGAATAAAGGCTATCGCTGTGATTACCAGTGGTGCGTTGAACAGGAAAGCGGTCCGTATTTCTTTTGTATTATAATCCGGATTATTATTCATATAGTATTTCTATTTCTTTCAGCTCTTTCGCTATTGTCTTCAGGGCCTCGGCGGGACTCTCTTTTCCGGCAAGACAATTATTGATATACCTCTGGATGACTTCCGATACCTGAGGATAGTATGGTAAAGCAGGGCGGGAAACGGTATGGTCGAATGCTTCTTTTAATATTTTAACACGGGGCATCTTCTCCTGTACCTCCTTGTCTTCATATACATCCTTCCTCCCGGGATTCCAGCCTATTCTCATCAGCATTTCTTTCTGAATTTTGAATGAGGTAACGAACTTCACAAACTGCCAGGCCTTTTCCTTCATATCGGAAAATTTTGAAATGCCTATATGCCACCCGCCCAAGGCGGATACTGAACTGTCGCCGGGAGAATGGGGGAGTAGTTCTATGCCGGTTTTCCCTTTAACCGCTGAATGATCAGATTGATGCAGCTGCCAGGCATACGTCCAGTTTCTCTCAAACAGAGCATTGCCGCGCTGGAAAGTTCTTCTGACTTCCTCTTCCTTCATCTCTGTATAGGTATTCTCGGGAGAGACATTATACTTTCGGATAAGGTTCTGCATGAACCCGAGCGCTTTTACATTATTAGCTGTATTTATATTGATGGAATCTCCCTCCATAATGCCTCCTCCCATCGAGGCAGCAAATTCAAGAAATGTACATACCAGTCCCTCATACTGTGCCCCCTGCCAGACGAAACCGTTAAAGCCGCTGATGGATTTCCTTTCATCTTTTTGAATCGTTATGCACATATCGAGAAGCTCCTGCCAGGTTTCAGGAGGATTTGTATAACCATGTTTGCTCAACAGATCTGTTCTGTAATACAGAAGCGCGACATCAATAAATACAGGGAGAGCGTATAACCGGTTATTATAGCTGTCGGCCTGTTTTATTGTTTTGCTGAAGAACTGATTGGTAGAAAAACCCTCCCTGGCTGCAAAACTGTCAAGCGGTTCAAGCCATCCCGATTTAACAAACTGGTCAATCCATATGACATCCATTAAAAATATATCGGGATTCGGCTGCGCAGCTTCGAGAGAAACTACCAGCGCCTGTCTGCGCTGATCCGAATATGTCGGCTGCCTTACAAGCTGGAGATTGTAATGATTTTCATCCTCGAATTCTTTTACTATGGTTTCCCAGAAATTTATTTCCTCCGGCGAACCGCCGATCCAGATTGTAAATTGCTTCTCTTTATCGCTGCAGCTGAGAGAAGATAAAGAAAGGAGCACGAAAAGTACTACTGAGAAGATGTACTTAAAACAATTTATTCTATTATCATTTATAGATAACACTAAAGCAGCAGCCAGATAGTTTGTTTTTTCTTCACTAAATAACTTAAATGTTACAAGTTGCCATATAAAAAGCAACCAGCTGCCGGATTTTTATGGTTTTGCTATTCCGATAACACCGCATGCAACACGAGGCCCGGCATTTCCGGAAGGCTGGGAAGTCAGATCATCTTCGCCGCCATGCACAATTACACCTCTTCCGATTATTGAATGAGGCCCGGAAAAACTAAGTAAAGTATCTGTTAGTTCGAGATGAGCATTTCCATCCTGACCGGCCTCAATATTACCAAGATCGCCCACATGTCTGACTGAATCAGTCGGTGCTCCATGCTTTACATTCTCGGGATTGAAGTGTCCACCGGCTGATGATCCGTCATCCGCAGTACAATCACCATACTCGTGAATGTGAAAACCATGCTTACCGTGTTTTAATCCTGTTATATCAGCCACTACTTTTATTCCGTCAGCTTCTTTGGTAAAAGTTACTGTACCGCTGATATTATTCCCTTTGGTACCGTGCAGCTCGGCAACAGCTTTTGTTATCTCTTGTTGATTATTCGTTACTGTGCCTGCTGTATCTGAAGATGTAGGCGGCATTTGTCTTTCTGTTTTCTGTTGACAGCCAGCACTGAAAAATACTACCCCGATGATCAATGTTAGAATGTTTAATGATTTAAGCAAATCATCCTCCTGAATTTATTGTACAGTTACTGTTCCATCTTTATTGTGAATGCTGCAATGATAATGATAAATACCGGGGACCGAATAAGTATGGTGAAAGGTTCCCTGCGGCGGAATATTCCCGCTGTCGAACAATGTATCTGGATTCGCTGTTGTTCCACTAACAATTCTGTGATCTGTCTGATCCATATTTCTCCAGGTGACTTGTCCTGGTTCTAATCCGTGCAGCTGCACCAGTCTGTTGGAGGGTACAAAAGAATTATTTGAAATCCATATTTCATCTTCCGGCGGTTCCGAGGGCGGGGGATTACCCACTTCATTCTTATTTTTGCTGCAGCCTTCAATAAAGAACGTCCCTGAGATCATCATAACAACCATAATAAGTAATATCAGATACTCTCTGTTTTTTTTCATAACATCATCTCTCCTCTATCAAAACTACACTTACTTCTTTGCTTATTTTTCCAGTGTGTCTATAATTTTTTTGCAGAAAGCAGGAAGATCATTCGGGTTGCGTGAAGTAATAATATTTCCGTCTTTAACTACTTCCTGGTCGATCCACTCTGCTCCGGCGTGAATGAGGTCATCTTTAAGCGAAAAGAAACTGGTAACTTTTTTCCCTTTAATTACATCAGCCGAGGCAAGCATCCAGGGACCGTGACAGATAGCAGCGATCGGCTTCTTTTCATCATTCATTTTCTTTACAAACTCAACCATCTCTGGAGTTCTTCGCATATGATCAGGTGAGTAGCCTCCCGGAATGATCAGAGCGTTAAACTCATCAGTTTTTACTCCTACAATAGACTGATCTGCTTTAGCCGTTAAACCATGTTTACCTTCATACGTATCTACCTTTGGAGCTACAACACAAACTTCTGCTTCTTCTTCCTTCATTCTCAGGTATGGATACCAGAACTCGAGATCCTCAAACATTTTTTCAACGAATATTGCGATTTTTCTTCCTCTTAGTTTCATATCAGAAAATTACCTCCTATGCTAAACCTTTCGTGGATATTACATTGAAATTATCAGCGCAATGACTGCAGCAGAAAATGCTGCCATCCTTTTCTATTCCATGTCCTATTATCTTACACCCGCAGTGTTTACACACAGGAGCAAGTTTATGAATAGCGCATTCAAAGGAGTCGAAGACATAAGTCTTTCCCCCTTTATGAACTTCAAAGGAACCGAAATAATCATTTCCGCAGACTTCACATACAGCCATGTCATTACCTCATAATAATTATTATAAAATAACTTAGTATTTATGGATGTAAGCAGTAATGAGTTAAATCAAATCAGGTGTGGATACAGAATTAATTTATCTTGCTGAAAAGATTATTTAAGGATTCAGCAAGAGTAGGGTGGGTGAATATACCCTCTTTCAGGTTCGTATATTTTAAGTTTCCCATCATTGCGATCTGAATCATTGCAGCAATTTCTCCCCCGTTTATTCCAAGGATAGCGCACCCAAGTATTTTTCCTGACGAGGCATCAACAAGGGCTTTCATAATCCCGCTTGATTCTCCAAGCTCTTTAGCTCTTGAGACATGGCTCATTTCCATTTTAGCGACCTTGTAGTCCAAACTTTTCGCACGGGCTTCTTTTTCCGTAAGACCTACCCTTCCAAGCTGGGGATCGATGAAAACGGTATAGGGAATAAAGCGGTTTCTGATAGTATGAGTTTTATTTCTTAAAAGATTATCCCTTATTACCCTGAAATCGTCATATGAGATATGAGTAAAAGCGGGACCGCCTTTAACATCTCCAATAGCATAAACGCCTTCTACGCCGGTGTGCAGTTTAGAGTTAACTTTTATATAACCTTCTTTGTCTGTTTTTATTCCCGCAGCTTTTAAATTCAGGGAACTGGTATTCGGCTTTCTTCCGACCGCGACGAGTAAATGAGAACCGGTTAAAAAGCTCTCCTTTCCATCGGCAGCTAATTTTAACTTTATATTTCCGGAGTCAGCTTTACTGATTTCTTCAGCAGAGGTATTCTTTAATATGTTTAATTCGTCATTACGCAGGATCTTCTCAATTTCATCTGCAATATCTTCATCTTCCCTTGAAAGAAGCTGAGGTCCTCTTTCAATAATTGTAACCTCACTTCCAAACCTTCTGAACATCTGACCAAACTCCAGTCCGATATAACCGCCGCCAAGGATCATAAGGTGTGAAGGTTTTTCTTCAAGCTCCATAATTGTTGTGGAGGTAAGATATTCAACTGTATCAATTCCTTTGATTTGGGGAATCAGCGGACTTCCCCCCGTATTAATAAAAATTTTATCCGCCGTTATCGTTTCCGTGCCGCCGTCATTCAATTTTATTTTTATCATCTTTGCATCAGTGAATTCGGCTTCACCGCGGATCAGTTTAAGATTTTCCGTTCCTTCAATTCCTTTCTCGAGTCCATTCCGGAACGAGTTCACAATTTTTCTTTTGCGGCTGATTATTTCGCTAAGATTTAGTTCAACTTTAGAGTTATGTACTCCATAGACTTCGGCTTTTTTGGCCAGATGAATTACTTTAGAACTTGCCTGCATTGTTTTGGAAGGCGTGCAGCCGTAATTTATACAGCTGCCTCCGACCAAATACCGTTCTACTATAGCGGTTTTCCATCCTTCGCCCGCCAGCATCTCAGCAAGCGGCACGCCTGATTGACCAGTTCCTATAATAATTGCATCATATTTTGTGATATCTTCCATCAAAACCTCTTATTGTACATTCCATTCGTGATCATCTTTTTGTATAAGCTTTTCTGCCGCATCTGGTCCCCAGCTCCCGGGCTTATAATTAGGGAAATCCAGCCAAGGTTCTGATTCCCACTTCTTTATAATAGGATCAACGATCTGCCAGGATTTATAAATCCATTCTGCATGCGGAAAAAGTGTCTGGTCACCCTGCATTGCATCCCGTATCAGCCACTGATAAGAGCTCGGTGGTTCTTTAATTCCGAAGGCCCTGTCGTAACGGAAGTTCAGATTAACAGGCCGCAGCTGAAGCTCTGCACCGGGCTGTTTCGCTGTGAAAGTATAGAGTATTCCTTCATTGGGCTGAAGCCTGAATGTCAGCTGATTATGTTTTTTTTCATCATCCGGATTTATAGGGAACATGAGGTGCGGCGTCGGTTTAAATTTGATTGTTATTTCTGTAAGCTTCTGATTCATTCTCTTTCCGGTACGAAGATATACAGGGACTCCTGCCCAGCGCCAGTTGTCAAGCGTTAGTTTTATAGCCGCAAAGGTGGGTGTCATAGACTTCGGATCTACATTCTCTTCCTCCCTGTATCCTTTGACCTCATTTCCTTTTATTTTGCCTGAACCATACTGCCCGAGTATAACATCCTTTTCAATATTTAATTTGCAGACCGAATTAAGCACTTTAAGGGTCTCGCTTCTTAGTGAATCGCCATCATAATTGACCGGAGGATCTATTGCTGTCATGCATAAAAGTTCCAGGAGATGGTTTTGAATCATATCCCTCACAATTCCTGTCTTCTCATAAAATCCGGCCCTGGAACCTATTCCTATGCTCTCTGCTGCTGTAATCTGAATATTGTCTATGTAGTTTCTGTTCCATATAGGTTCAAATCCGGGGTTGGCAAACCGGAAAACAACCATGTTCTGCACCGTTTCCTTTCCCAGGAAATGGTCAATACGAAATATTTGCTTCTCCTCAAATACTTCGTGTATATCTTTGTCGAGCTGCCGGGCCGACTGTTCATCGGTGCCGAAAGGTTTTTCAATAATAACACGCCGCCAGCCTTCGCTGCTTTTTGCCAGGCCTGACTCAGATAGTTTTTTCACAATTGTTGAGTAAAAAGATGGGGCGGTTGAAAGGTGAAACAAAATGTTATCGGGTATGTTAAGATCTTTTTGAAGCTGTGAGATTTTCTTTTTCAGCTTTCCGTATGATTTTGAAGGGTCATCGTTGAAATTCCCGGGAACATAAAAAAGATTTTTGGCAAATTCATTCCACTTATCCTCTCCACATATGCTATCTTTTTTTACTGCCTCAAACATTTCTTTTCTGAAGTCGTCATCTGAGAACTCTGACCGTGAAAACCCAATAACAGCGCACTGTTTAGGCATCAGGTTGTGACAGTTTAACGCGAAAAGTGAAGGGACTAATTCCTTATGTGCAAGATCTCCCGACGCACCGAAAATAACAACAATACACGGGTCGGGAGGATTGCCCTTAAGCATTCCCTGCTGCTTTACTTCAATCATTTCATTATTGCTGTCGTTATTATCTGCCATCTATTTTTCCTCCTTAACTGCATGCCCTCCGAACTGATTTCTCAATGCGGCTATTACTTTTGCGGAGAAAGGGTTGTCCTGCCTTGAAGCGAATCTCTCGTATAGTGATAGCGTAATTGTCGGTACAGGTATCGCGTTCTGTATAGCATATTCTGATGTCCATCTCGCCGTTCCTGAGTCATCTACATAGGGAGCTATTTTTTCCAGTGAATTTCCTTCCTCCTTAAATGCATCTGCTGCAAGTTCCAGGAGCCAGCTTCTCACTACTGCTCCGTTATTCCATAGATTAGCAACCTTTTGAAGATCTATATTAAAATCACTGCGGTACATACATTCGAAGGATTCACCAATCCCCTGAAGCATCACATATTCGAGGGCATTATGGATCATTTTTACAAAATGTCCTGCGCCGGTGCCTCCCACGTGCGCGTAACCGTTTTCTGGCGCGAGTGAAATAAAAACAGGTTCAACGCGTTTAACGGCTTTTTCAGGTCCACCGACCATCAGGTTGTAGCCGATTTTTAGTCCCCAGATCCCTCCGCTGACTCCCGCATCCACAAAATGAATTCCTTTTTCCTTACACTTCTCCGAATTTTTTATTGATTCTGTAAAATGAGAGTTTCCTCCGTCAACTATCAGGTCATCCTTATCCAGAAGTTTAAGCAGTTTATTAATCGTTTCATCTGTCGGCTTGCCATGAGGAACCATTATCCAGACATTCCTTGGTTTTTCAAGCTTAGATATTAAATCTTCAATTGAATCAGCGCCGGTCCCTCCGTCCTCTTCAGCCTTTTTGACAAGATCTTTATTCAGGTCAAAAGCTACAATTTTATGATTATCTTTCCTCAATCTTTTGAGCATATTGCTGCCCATTTTCCCCAAACCAATTAAACCGATTTTCATAATATCTCCTTTTCAGATTTCAATGTTAAACTCTTTAAGTTTTTTTGGCAGGTCTTCAGGATTTTCAAGCAGGATAGCGTTAATTCCGGAGGACCTTGCCGACCGGTAATTTTCCTCCCTGTCATCGATAAAAAGACATTCTTCAGGTTTTTTATGAAGAATATGCAGAGCTTTATCAAATATCTCGGACTCAGGCTTCCGTACTCCGAGGTAGCACGAACTAAAAAAACATTCAAAATATTTATCGAGGCCGAACTTATCTATCCTGTATCTATTGAGCTCACGCGACTCATTATTCAATGTTGCGAGTTGATATTTATTACCGGAGGAAAGCTTACCGAGCAGCTTTAATGTGGAATTAAACGGACAGGACTGCGAGTACATAAACTCTGTAAACTCCTGTTTCGTAAAATCTCTTTTTTTGAAAAATACCACATGATTAAGGTATTCATCTAATGTAAGCTTTCCCTTCTCAAATTTCTTAAATACAGGGTTGTGTCTTTTTTCCATTTCCTCATAATCGAGGGAGAACCTGACGGTCGATTTTTGACGGGATATATGGTCCCACCCATTGGTCAGACATACACCTCCCACGTCGAAAAAGATGGTTAAGATCTTTGTCACTTTATACTTTCATTGATTTTTTTCAATGACTCTTCAACATTACTTCCCAGGTGTACCCTTATAACGCGCCTGTTTTTATCATTTAACGACCGGAAGTCGCCAAGTGCCTGAGCTCTCTGCAGGGTGGCGAATCCGTAATCTTTGCCAGGAATCGGGAGATCGTTTTCTGCATCATAGGTAAACATTATATATACTCCTTTATTCGGCCCGCCTTTATGAAGCTGACCTGTTGAGTGCATATATCTTGGCCCATAACCGAGCGTGGCCGCAACTTTCAGGTTATTACGCAATTTCATCCTGATTTGCTGAAGTAACTTCTGCCTTTGGGGAGTCTGAAGAAAATATGCCAGGATCGCCAGATAATCCGGCGACTTAGCGAGCCGGGTAAAAGAATTCAGGAATGCTGAAAGACCTTTTCCCGTAGGAGCCCAGTCGGCTTCAGTATTATAAAAAATTGAAATCCCGTTCTGGCTTACAGCGGGTTCACCTTCACCAAAGCTTCCTTTATCTTTCCATTCGCCCAGCAGGTCTTTGCTGTTCTTTTTGCTTTCGGAAACATTCGGCTCATTAAAAGGATTGACATCGATTATCCTGCCTGCGGCTGCAGTAGCCAGCTCCCATCTGAAAAATTCGGCTCCGAGGGCTGTCTTATTTTTCAGATCAATTTTAATCACCGGATGACCCGCTTTCTGCAGAGCGTTCAGTTTCCTGTCCTCTGTCTGTCTGTCGTCATTTCCGGAATGCATATAAACAAATATCCTGTCGCTGCTGTAAACATCGGGTTTGCCGATATCCTCTCCTTCAACAGGCAGAATACCTTTGCCTTCTTTGCCGGTACTTTCCGCGATAAGCTGTTCAACCCAGTAGCCGAATGCTTTTATAGACTCAGAGAGAACAAAAGTCACTTTATCTTTTCCGAGCCTTGCGTTTATACCTATCTCAGCACCAAGAGAAATAGCAGGATTAGATTCTGCGGGAATAAATGGCCCGCAGTTTATCTCCATCTGATGTGCATTATGAAGAATCTCTTTTATATCCACGCCGATTAATGCCATTGGGACCAGTCCGAAATAAGACAGAGCAGAATACCTTCCGCCGTAATCCCCGGGATTGGTAAATACTTTTCTGAAATTTCTTTCTTTTGCCTCATCCTGCAGAGGAGTACCCTCATCAGTTATTGCTATAAACCGGCTGCCCGGTTCTTCAATATAATTTTCTTTAAGGAGATTAAAGAAGTAATGATCAAAGCTCACCGTTTCTGTGGTTGTTCCGGATTTACTTGCGACTATGAACAGAGTCTTATTCTGATCAATCTGTGATTCAACATCTCTAACAGCAGCGGGGTCGGTATTATCCAGCATAATAAGCTGCGGATAGCCTTGTTTTGAACCAAAGGTTTCCCTTACAACTTCAGGACACAGGCTGCTTCCGCCCATTCCCAAAAGAACCACGTACTTAAACTTTTCGTTTTTAATTTCTTTTGCGAAAGAAATTATATCATCAGCACGATTTATAAAATCATTTATATCAAGCCATCCAAGCCTGTTCTTAATCGCTTTTGTCTCTTCTTCACCGGATTTCCATACATACGGATCTTTGGAAAAAATTCTCCTTGCGATCTGTTTCTCGTCAAGAGAACTAAATGCTGACTTTATTTCAGATTCATTTTTCCCGTATTCAATTTCCTGTTTGCCTGCTCTTTCAGAAAGAAAATCAAGCCTCTTTGCGGCAAGTGTTTTCATAAGGTTGTTGTATGGCTTTATAAATTTTTCAATGCCTTCATTTACAAGCTGACGGGTTACAAAATCAATATCTATTCCCACCTTTCGAAGATCCTCAAATGTTCTTTTAGCATCTTCGACTCCATCTTCAACAGAACTTTCATAAATCTTTCCATGGTCTGCAAACGCATCTATTGTATCATCGGGAAGTGTGTTTACCGTATAAGGACCAATAAGCGATTCGATATAGCGGACATCGGAATAAAGGGGATCTTTCGTGCTTGTGCTTGCCCATAATGGTTTCTGCACCCTCGCTCCTTTGTCGACAAGTTTCTGCCAGCGTTCACCGCCGAAAATGTTCTTAAAGCTCTGATAGGCTATCTTAGCGCTTGATATTCCTGCCTTGCCTAAAAGATTTTCGGGCCGCGGATCACCGGTAATCTTTTCGGGGATAATATAATGCCCCAGAAGCTGGTCGGTTAATACATCTATACGGCTCAAAAAGAAGCTCGCTACTGAAGAGATATTTTTAATATCCTTTCCTTCGCCGGTTCTCCTTTCAAGAGCTCTAATGTATGCCCAGGCTACATCTTCATAGCTATGGATAGAAAATAAGAGGGTTATATTTATATTTATTCCCTCATAAAGACACTGTTCAATTGCAGGGACGCCTTCAACGGTACCCGGAATCTTTATGTAGCAGTTAGGTCTATCAACTTTTGAGAACAATCTTCTTGCCTCTTCAATTGTTCCCTGAGTATCACGGGCCAGGTAAGGCGAAACCTCAAGACTTACAAATCCGTCCGTTCCGTCAGCCTCATCATAAACCGGTCTGAGGACATCGCAGGCATCCTGCACATCTTTAACCGTCAGGCTCTCATAAATTTCCTGCACGCCCTTTTTTTCTTTAACCAGCTTTTTTATCTGGTCATCGTAATCAGTTCCTTTTGATATCGCTTTATTGAAGATACTCGGATTTGAAGTTATTCCTCTAAGTCCCTGTTCTTTGACCCTTTTCTTAATTTCTCCTTTTTTGATTTTGCCGCGTGTCAGGTTATCCAGCCAATAACTCTGACCATAATTTATAAGTTCGTTTAAAACGCTCATCAATTTCTCCTTTCAGAAAAGCAGCGCCCGTTAAGGTTGTTTGTAAGTTTTTCTGTGTATGTACCGTAAATTTAACAGCTTAACTACTTATTTAATAATTCTTTAGATCTTTTAACCACATTTTCAACTGTGAATCCGTAGTGTTCAAAAATATCCTTATAGGGTGCGCTTGCTCCAAATTTATCCACGCCTATTACCTCGCCTTCGTCTCCAACCCATTCGCACCATCCAAAAGAAGACCCGGTTTCAACCGCAAGTCTTTTGGTGATTTCCGTAGGAAGTACGGTATTCCTGTAACTTTTATCCTGTTCTTTGAATAACTCCCAGCTTGCCATGCTTACCACCCGCGCGTCAACACCTTCTTCAGCTAATTTGTTCTTTGAATCCAGGAGTAACGAGACCTCACTTCCTGAACCCATCAGGATTATATCAGGTTTGCCGCCTTTTTCTTTGGAGATTATGTATCCTCCTTTCATTACGCCTTCGGCACTCTCAACTTTTCTGCCGTCAAATACTGGAAGTTTCTGCCGCGTTAATACAAGCATTGTAGGACCCGATTGCCTTATTAAAGCCGCTCTCCAGGCATATGCGGTTTCATTTGCGTCTGCAGGCCTTATAACGCACATATGCGGCATTGCCCTGAAAGACGCCAGTTGTTCGACCGGCTGATGTGTAGGTCCGTCTTCACCAAGTCCTATTGAATCATGGGTAAGAACATATATAACAGGAAGTTCCATCAGGGCCGCAAGTCGTATAGCGGGCCGGGCATAATCTGTGAAGATAAAGAATGTAGACGCGAAAGGCCGGATGCCTCCATGCAGGTACATACCGGAACTGGCGGCACACATCGCGTGCTCTCTTACCCCCCAGGCTATATTTCGGTTTTCATAATTGCCGTCTTCAATATAATCTGAATCATCAATAAGAGTTTTGGTGGAAGGTGCAAGATCCGCACTCCCGCCGATGAGCCAGGGTAACTGTGATGCAAAACTATTAATAATTTTGTTTGATGCCTTCCTGGTAGCAATAGGACCGTCGTCCGGTGTGAAATGAGGAATATCCTTATCCCACCCATCAGGCAGTTCTCTTTTTCGATCATTTTCAAATTTATCAGCAAGTTCGGGGAACTTTTTACGGTAATCCTCCATCTTAACATTCCAGGTATTCTCTTCCGTTTCACCCTTCTGCACAGCGTTTCTCATATGATCCACTACATCATCAGGGACATAAAAGGTTTCTGTTGAAGGCCAGTCGTAGAATTCCTTAGTTGCTTTAACCTCATCATCCCCGAGGGGTGAACCATGAGCTTCAGGTGTGTCCTGTTTTTCCGGAGCGCCGTAAGCTATATGCGAACGGATAATTATTAAGGAAGGTTTGTCTGTTTCTGCCTTCGCATTTTCAATTGCCTGGGTGATTGCATCTATATCGTTTGCTTTTTCGCCCAGATCCTGGACATGCCAGTGATATCCCTTAAATCTCTGCGGAACATCATCAGAGTAAGCGATCTTTGTATTTCCCTCAATGCTTATATGATTATCATCGTATATCCATATTAATTTCCCCAGTTGCTGATGTCCTGCGATCGAAGCAGCTTCATTTGAAGCTCCCTCCATAAAATCGCCGTCGCTGCAGAAAGCATAGGTAAAATGATTAATTACATCATGATCTTTCCTGTTGTATTTTGCTGCAAGGTGAGCTTCAGCCAGCGCCATACCCACGGAATTCATTATTCCCTGTCCAAGCGGACCGGTCGTTGTTTCTACACCTGGTGTTCTGCCGTATTCGGGGTGACCAGGAGTTTTGCTTCCCCACTGTCTGAAATTTTTAATATCATCCAGGGAGATATCATAGCCGGTAAGGAATAGAATAGAATATAAAAGCATCGAAGCATGTCCGTTGGATAAAATAAATCTGTCCCGGTCGAACCATTCAGGATCCTTTGGATTAAATTTCAGAAATCTTTTCCACAACACATATGCGAGCGGAGCCAGTGCCATCGGCGTTCCGGGGTGTCCTGAATTTGCCTTCTCAACAGCATCCATAGACAGCGTGCGTATTGTATTTATAGTCATCTCTTCAATTGAGATCTTTTCAGTTGTTTTCGTTGAATTCTTCATCGTAAACCTCTTCCTTTAAAATTTCATAAGTCAAAACTCTTATAGATTAATTATTAAACTTAACTTTCTGCATGTCAAGCCGTTGTTACTTAAATCAATATCATATTCATGAAAAGGCAATTTCATTTATATTTTTTAAAACCACACCCGAATAAAGAAATGATACCTGTCTTAATGTAAGAGCCTGATCGAATTCATTCATAGCAGAGATACCATTGGCCGGAACAATAACCTTGTACCACCGCAGTCCCGCAGAAGCAGCAGTCTGGGCCACACATATATTTGAAACCGTTCCGGTTATTATTATATTTTTTATATGCCAGACGTGGCTCAGGTAATGTTCAAGGCTGGTCTCATAGAAACCGTCATAGCGGTTTTTTCTGAACACCATATCTTCTTCGGCTGGTTTAAGTTCATCAATGATCTCCCATCCCCTGGTTCCGATGATGCAGTGTTCAGGCCAGATGTCAAATTCCTTGTCGCCTTCATACTGGGTATCCTGTGTATAGCAGATTCTAATATTATTTTTACGTGCCTTTTCAATTAACGACTTTATTCCGGATACTGTTTCTTTTGCTGAATCGACCTGCAGGGAGCCGTTTTCATAAACAAAATCCTTCTGCATATCTACTACTAATAAGATGGTATTATCAGGATCTAGCGTAACGTTTGATTTATATTTTATTTCAGGTACCTCAACGGTTTTTCCCGGAACATATGAAAATGGCATCCTTTATTAACTCCTACTGCTGATTAACTTTTTCATTTGTTTTAACTTTTTTATCCGAACTGGTATTTGCCGTACCATTTCCTGTAACTTTTTCAAGTATCCAGTCGATCTGTTTCTTATCCAGAGTTTCATTTTCAAGAAGGGCTTCGGCAAGGGCATCCAGCATTGTCCTATTATCATATATCAGTGTTTCCGCTTTCTGTTCCATTTCAAGCAGTATCTTCTGTATCTCCTCATCAATGATCTGCTGAGTATGTTCACTAAAATCTTTCTGCTGAGCCAGCTCTCTTCCAAGGAAAGGATGCTCCTCACCCTGCTTAAACATAACCGGTCCTAATTTATCACTCATACCCCAGTTGCATACCATCTTTCTTGCAATTCGCGTTACCTGCCGGAAATCTTCTGCAGCCCCGTTTGTTACATCCTCAAATACAATTCTCTCGGCCGCTCTTCCGCCGAGGGCCACCGCTATCCTGTCCAGCAGATACTGTTTTTTCAGATTATACCTTTCAGTTTCAGGAATCTGCTCTGTTATTCCCAGCGAACGTCCGCGGGGGATTATGGTAACCTTCTGCAGAGGATCAGTATTGGGCAGGAGCTTGGCAACAAGAGCATGTCCCGCTTCATGGTAAGCTACTACTTTCTTCTCCTCATCGTTTATCATTTCCTCGCGTTCTGCTCCGAGCAGGATTTTATCGCGTGCTTCCTCAAAATCCTGCATATTCACGGATGTTTTTTTCTTTCTTCCTGCAAGCAGTGCTGCTTCATTTACAAGGTTTTTAAGATCAGCTCCCGAGAAACTTACCGTTCGCGCCGCCAGGTTTTCAAGGTTTACATCGTCACCCAGAGGTACATGACGGGTATGTATTTCGAGAATCTTCTTACGGGCACCTTTCTGCGGAAATTCAAGAGTGATCCTTCTGTCAAATCTTCCAGGTCGGGTTAAAGCAGGATCGAGCACGTCGGGACGATTCGTGGCTGCCATAACCACTACAGATTCATTTCGCTCGAATCCGTCCATCTCAGACAGGATCTGATTGAGGGTCTGTTCTCGCTCATCATGACCACCGCCTAGTCCTGTCCCTCTTGCTCTTCCTACTGAATCTATCTCATCAATAAATATTACAGCCGGAGATTCTTTCTTGGCATTTTCAAACAGGTCTCTTACGCGTGAAGCTCCGACACCGACGAACATTTCTATAAACTCGGATCCGCTTATGCTGTAGAAAGTAACATCTGCTTCTCCAGCCGTAGCTCTGGCGAGAAGAGTTTTACCGGTTCCGGGAGGCCCCATCAGCAGAATTCCTTTAGGAATATCCGCCCCTAGTTTTGTGAATTTCCCGGGATTCTTGAGATAATCTATAATTTCCCTTAAATCCTGTTTCGCACTCTCAAGTCCAGCAACGTCATCAAAAGTAACTCCCGCTTTCTGCCTTCTGAAACGCTTCGCTTTCGATTTTCCGATTCCGAATAGACCGCTGGCACCGCCGCCGCCCATTCCTCCCATCTGACCCTGCATTTTTCTTCTTATATAGAAGAAATACCCGAAGATGAGTATCCAGGGGAGAACCATGATAAGCATATAAGTCAGCCATGAATTATCCTGTGCTTCAGCATTAATTGTAACTTTGTTGCTGTCGAGGATTTTCATCAGCTCATCATCATAAACAGCTGGTTTGGTAGTTGAAAAATACTGGTATTCAGTTGTATCCTTTTTTGCATGATCGGGCGGAAGAATTTTCTCATTAAATTTTCCGCTGATTTCTTCCCCCTTCATTGTAATATAATCAACATTACCTTTTTTAACCTGGTTTTTAAATGCGGAATATGAGATAGAAGCAGAAGGATTTCCTCCGAATACATTGAAAAAATACGAAATGATTATCCAGAAGAGGAAGAATATGATGAGATACTTCCACCACCCCGTTGTCTGAGGTATGCGGTAATCCGGTTTGTTATTTTTCCGGTTATTATTCTGTTTCTCTTCATCCATTGTAAATTTCCTTTTTAATTTCGACTATAATTAATGGAATACTGTTTCCTAAAATCAATTCTCATTCTCTCTGCTGATAGTTGCGTCACATAGTGTAAAATCATCAGATATTTCTCAAAAATTCCGCGTCATCTTCAGGTATTGAGGGATTTATACTTATACCCGAACCTATTTCAAAACCGGCTCTGGTTGTCAGCCGCGGCCGAACCTGAAAGTACCAGTGCAGATGAGGTTCGCCGGCTTCATACCTTGCTGATGTATTTATCATATAATTGTAATCAGGATCATTTAGTCTGCTGTAAAATGTTTTGAGGACATTTTGAAGAATAACCACAAGATCTGATTTTTCACTATCGCTTATCTTTCCAAAATCGGCATTATGTCTTCTCGGCATTATCCAGATCTCAAAAGGCACATCTGCCGCATAGGGAACGAAAGCGACCATTGTTTCAAGTTCCTGAATTATCCTGATCTTCTTTTCAAGTTCATATTCAAGCATTTCGCAAAAAACACACTTTCCCCATTCATCGTGATATCGCTGGGCTTCTATCTCATGCCAGCGGATATGATGAGGCACAAATCCTGTGACGATCAGTTGAGAATGAGGATGAAGCAGGGAGGTACCCGCATGTTCTCCATGATTTCTGAAAATAAGAGGTACTAGATTCTTATTCGTTCTCATAACGTCGAGATACCGCTTATGATAAGTTTCGATAACACGATGGACTTCATCCGAAGACATCAGCGGGATGTCCCTGTTATGATAAGGACTTTCAATAATTACCTCGTGCCTTCCGTAACTATTCATTTTTAAATAAATATCTGTTTTTTCTCTCAGAGGATCTCCCTCAGGTATTAATGCAGGGTATTTATTCGGTACAACTCTGGTCTGCCAGCTTCCGTTTTTAGCCGGCATCTCCATGAGTATAGCAGTTAGCTTATCCTCATTACCCGAGCAGAACGGACAGTCCTTATCATGTTTTGGAAGTTCATTCTTTTTCTTGTTTTTGTTAAAGTCCCTGGGGCGGTCTCCTCTGTCAGGTGCAAATATCACCCATTCCTTAGTGGCCTTATTCTGTCTTATCTGGTTTTCACTCATTCCCGTTAATCATTTTTCCCAATATTTCTTTTTTCCGTAATATTCATGTATCTGGTTCTCATAGTCCCTTTCAACCGGTTTTGAAGGATCGTATTCCGGACTATTTTTGATTTCATCTTTAGTTAGTTTTAGGTAGAGTGAAGATTCGCTCCAAACAATCTTCTCAATCCAGTCCAGCGCAATTATGACCTTCTTTCCGGGAAGGAGACTTTTTGTATCAACAATAAGATATCTGATGTTCCATGTATTCACATCAGCAAGGAAGTCTTCAACATGTCCGATGTGCCCGTCGCTGGCGTGTATTCCGTAGCTGATCACTGTCCGGCTGCTTCTTAGATTGGGATCATCTTTGCCTTCTTTTCTCCTCATCTCCAGTACTTCTTCTTCAGTCCTGGTGATAGCTGTATTCGCGGGAGGGAAGGCCCCTATTGTAGGTCCCCCGATGCCTGTCCAGTACATGGGCCATCCATAGTAACCAATCAGCTCAGTTTCCTTCTGTCTGGAAACAGGTCGTTCTTTATCTACTTCAGGACTGTCTTCTATCTGCTGTTTATCCAGGTTTACTTCAAATATTTTTTCATCCCAGTTAAGAGACTTAAAGGATTCAGGCGAAATTAGGACAAGCTTTTCAGCAAGCCAGCTTCCAGTATCTACTATTATGTATCGGATAATCCAGGTGTGGTCATCAAAATAAAATTCATGAAGTTTACCGATTTCCCCGTCTATCGCTTTTATCTTAAATCCTTCCATTTCTTTCACGCTGCGCAGCATAGTTCCTCCTGCCGTTAATATTTTCGCAACTTATTTCTTAATATGAACTTACGAATTGAATACCCAAGGAGCGTTTGGCTGTATCACAAAAGAAGAAAAAAGGGAGAAATTCCCCCATTTATGGAGTGAATACTATGTATCAGGTAACTTTTTTCTGGTGTTTATCACAAAAATACGCTGATCTGCCTCCGATAGTTTTCTTTCTGATTTTTCCGCTGCACCGCGGGCAATCTTCTCCGGGTTCGCGGTTAGGTAACAGATATGTCCGCGGCATCTTCTTTACATCTGCGTCAACATCTATGACTTTGTTAAGGACTTTCATCATCATATGATAGATTCTGGCTATCTGATCACTATTAAGTTTCTCCGTTTTTGAAGCAGGGTGTATACCGGCATTGAAAAGTACTTCATCCGAATACACGTTCCCGATACCCGAAATAGTCTTCTGATCCATTAAGGTCGTCTTTATAGTTCCTCTTTTCCCATCAAGTAACTCGCGGAACTTTGAAATATTCATTTTGTCTGCAACCGGGTCGGGACCCAGTTTTTTCTTCTCAATAAATTTTTGTTTATCGTCAATTAGAAATATGTTGCCGAATTTTCTTGGACAGTCGAAAGCAAGGTGGTATCCGTTCGAGAAGTTTATCAGCATCCTTGTGTGGTCAGGCTTTTCATCTTCATTCTTATAATATTGAAGGCTGCCAGTCATCCCGAAATGAAGGACTAGAATTTTATTATTATCTGTATGGGCAAAAAGATATTTCGCATGCCGGCTGGTTTTACTGAACTTATCATTTTTAAGGTTCATCTGCAGAGACCTTGATGATACACCTTTCAGCATTTTTTTTGTATTAACATCAACCTTCTGAATTTTTTTATGGAGGGATGTGCGGTTAAAATATCTTCTGAAACTTTCTACATCAGGAAGTTCGGGCATAACAAATCCTTTCTCTTTTATTTTAAAATAGAAGAGAAAGGTGAAAAGTTTTGTGATACTATAAACAGGAATTACTGAAGTTTCTTTTTAATAAGCTGAGCGATTTTATCTCCTATACTTAAAGAAGCTGTTGCGGCGGGGGAAGGAGCATTCAGAACATGAATCATATTTTCGGTTTCAACGATCCTGAAATCATCCGTTAAACTGCCGTCTCTTTGAAGAGCCTGGGCGCGAACCCCGGCACCTCCAGGTTCAATATCGTTTCCGGAAATCTCAGGAATTAATTTTTGAAGTGAATGTACAAATGAAGCTTTTACCAGTGAGCGATAGTATTCTTTAAAGCCCATTCTGTAATGCCTGGCAGCCATCTTCCAGAACCCCGGAAATGAAGCCATCTGCAGAACATCCTTCAGAGAAATATCGATTCTTGAGTAGCCTTCACGTTTAAAGGCAAGAACAGCATTCGGGCCAGCTTCAACACCTCCCTTCATCATCCTGGTAAAATGGACTCCCAGAAAAGGAAATTTGGGATCAGGTACCGGATAAATCAGGTTCTTTACAAGGTATTCTTTTTCCTTTTTAAGTTTATAGTACTCACCGCGGAATGGAATTATCTGCAGTCCGGGATCAACGCCGCACAATTTTGCTATCCTGTCGGAGTATAGTCCACCGCAGTTAACCAGTAACCGGCAGCTCATTTCATCTCTGCTGGTCCCTATTGTAAGGGCGCCGCTGCTGTTCTTCAAGGATAAAAATCTGCAGTCCGGGACGAACCCACCGCCGTATTCTCTAAAAATATCCAGGTACTTGTTTGCAACCTCTTTATAATCTACAATTCCTGTTTCGGGAACCTGTAGTCCCGCAATACCCTGGGTATGAGGTTCGTACATTTTAAGCTCATCTCCTCGAAGTCGTTTTATACCTTTCAGGCCGTTTGCTTTCCCCCGCTCTTCCAGCATCTTAAGAAGAGGAAGTTCAGACCCTTCCGATGCAACAACAAGTTTTCCACAGCGCTCGTGTTTAATGTTATTCTCTTCGCAGAAATGGTACATCCTTTCCCTTCCCTCAACACAATTCATTGCTTTAAGAGTACCAGGTTTGTAATAAAGGCCGCTGTGAATAACCCCGCTGTTGTTCCCCGTTTGATGCTCTGCGGGCTCTTTCTCTGCCTCAATTACTTTTACTGTGTAATTTGAAGTCTGGGTTAGGAGCATAGCGGAAGCAAGTCCTACTATTCCAGCGCCTATTATAATTACATCGTTGTTTGTTTCGGGTCTCATTTTGTAAATTCACGTTTCGTGATTATAAATTTACACTTATGTTAAACTTTATGCACCATTACAAGTGTCACTAATTTGTATTTTGAATTACTTTAACATTAAAGAGACAGAAATTAATTCATAAGCAGAAAAATGAATTATGAATAAAAAACAAAAAATAACCTTGCTGTCAGGCCTGATAGTTATCGCAGCCTCATTTATTGTGTGGCTCGCTTACGGGGGAGAACTTTTTACAAAAACACAGGTCTTAATAGAGAAAAAGGATGAATTATTCGGAACCACATATAAAGTATGGCAGGATAAATTTATATGGGGACTCGACTACACCTTATATATAACAGGAGTAGCGGTATTCATTTGTGGTTTATTATTTTTTGTATTTAAAAAAAAGAAGGTAACTCAATGAGAACTATTATAAGTACCAGTTTAGTTATACTCTTTTTCACCATTTTAACTCCTGCACAAGGATTTAATGTACAGGCAAATGGAGCACAGACATTCAACTTTAAATCCGGCGGTACCAACCAGGCTTCATTTTACAGTACAACTCCACTTGATGATGTGCAGGGACTAACTAAAGAAATCAGCGGGTCTATTACTTTTGATGTAAATGATTTCAGCACTGTACATGGCAAAATCTCCTTTCCTGTACTCTCCTTAAATACAGGAATTGAGAAGATGGTTAAGGATTTGAGAAGTGATTCCTGGCTTGACGCAGAAAAATATCCCGCAATTTCTTTTAAGGTTAAAAAGGCTGTTAATATCAAGCAGTTATCTGACGGAAAAATAGAAGCGGATGTCATCGGAGATTTCTTCCTGCATGGCGTTACAAAAGAAGATACTGCTAAAGCTACTATAACCTACCTTGAGGAAAGTCGCGAAACACAGCAGAGGATGCCCGGGGATTTACTGGGAGTCCAGGCAAAGTTTAATATCCTGTTATCCGATTATAATATACACCATCTCCTTCTGGGTAAAAGGGTGGCTGAAAAGATAGAAATTACGGTAAATCTCGTCGGCTCTGATAAGATTTCATTATAGGAACAGCAAAACCGCTTCCGTAAGCTTTAAAGATTAAGGAGGCTGTTTACAGCTCCATACACCATCTCGACAGTTAATTCCTTGATACATTTAAAGAGAACATCATCTCTGAAGCAGATCAGAGGGCGGGGAGAATAAATGAAGCATGGGGAACAGTCAAGATTTAACCTCACAACTTTATGCTCTGTCTTCCATGGATGAATATAATGAGGATTGGTAGGACCCAGTATAGCAGCTACCTTAAGGTTTAATGCCGAGGCTACGTGCATCAGGCTGGAGTCATTTGATACAAAGACATTGCATCTGGCCATAAGTGCGGCGCTTGCCGCCAGGTTTCCCGATTCTATGACCCAGGCATTTTTAGAATTTATATCATTTTTAATTCTATTCTTAAGGTCGTTTTCTTCAGGGCCTCCGAAAATAAGAACCTTCGCATTTTTTTCATCTATAAGTTTTCTTCCCAGTTCGGCAAATTTTTCGGGTTCCCATCTTCTTTTCTCATGGTTCTTTAGTGTGGCGGAGCCAGGATGGAAACCTATTATTAAGTCGGAATCTAAGAGATCATTTGTTAAAAAAAAGGTAAGAGCGAAATTTTCATCTTCCATACTTAAGGGAAAGCTGAGAGGGGGCTGTTCATTGAACTTCTTACCAAGCAGTTTTTCTATAAGCTTAATATTTGTCTGTACATTATGGGTGTGATCATTTTCAGTTACTCTTATATTATTAAGATCTCCAAGGTTCTGAAGATCTTTTCGTAAGTATTTTGCCCCTGCCCTTTTCTCAGCCCCGATTAAGAAATTGATAATATTATATTCTTTCCGGTTTGAGGGATAAACATTTATTGACGCGTCATACTTTTTTCTCAGACCCAATAGAAACTTCAATGAACGAACGGCACCTTCTTTCAGAAAGTCGAAATAATAAACCTCATTAAAATCGGGATTTCTATCATACATATCCTTTACACCTTTGAACATTACAAGCGCATCAATTTGCGCCCCGGGAAGTTCTTCACGCAGTAATTTAAGCGCAGGAGTAAACATCAGGGCATCACCGATTCCGGATAATGCTAGGATAAGTATTTTCATTGTTTCGTTGTTTAATAAAAAAAAATAAGCGGCGCTAAGGCCGCTTATCAAAGAATAATTAAAATTTATTATTTACCTGTGTCGGGTTTTGGAACTGAATCAACCTCAACACGATCTTTTTTAGCCAGGTTAGTATATTTAGCTATGTTCGCTTTTACGTTAGGATCATTCGGATACATAGCTCCCAGTCGCTGCCAAATCCCCAGCAGTTTGCTGTAATCCTTAAGATTCTCATAAGTTTCTATCAGAATCCTGTAAGGATTATAATAAGACTGCACATCATTCGGATTTTGTTCAAGCCTCTTTAGAGCTTCGGTCTCAACCTCGGCCGCAATCTCTTTGTACTGCTTCTGAGCTCCTGCGTTCCAGTACATATTTCCAACTTCAAAGAGGATCTCATAATCCATCGGAATAACCTCTCTCGGGATCTTCTTTTCCATTTCATTAAGAGCAGCAACAGCTTTCTGATCCTGATTGGTATTTATATCATAAATTGCGAGTCTCATAAAAGCGTTACGATAATTCTGTGTCATTCTGACATGATTATCATCAAAGAAAATGTGGGGATTATTGAGTCCCCGGAACTTAAAGCCGGGTTTGTATGTCTTGCTGTAGCCTGGATTTTCCTGAAGTTCTTTTTCCATTTTTTCAGCATTTATAAATTCAACTCCCTGTTTCCTCTTCTCAGGTACAAGCCGGAGAGCCATTCCCTCCATCTTCAGGTAGTCTTGAAGACCAATCTTGCTATCGTCACTGCATGTAACCGCGAAGTAAATCGGTCTCTGCCAGTTGTTGGCCTCAACAATTTCCTTAACCATGAGGTCCTGAACCCTTACGGCCTTAACCTGACCGAAGGTAAGGGTGTTTTTCATTGTGAACTGTATGTCTCCCTGTTTCATAACAGATGAATCAGAGATATCATATGTATGATAAACATCCCTGAGTACCTGCTGCGAGTTTGCCTTAGGTACAGGGATAGTAACTTTCTGGGTTTCCCACTGTATCGGTCTTAACTGATTTATCTGTTCATCACTCATCCTGATATTTACAGTACCCACACCATAGGGGTCATTACTTTTAAGCTGCTCTATATACCAGTTAGTATTCAGAAGACTCAGGTTTGCGATCTTAACGTCACGTCTTACTCCCTCAACATCCTGCAGATACCAGAGAGGGAAGGTATCGTTATCACCGTTTGTGAAGAGCACGGAATTAGGCGCGCAGCTCTGAAGCAGGTTGTAGGAATAATCCCAGGGAACCCAGTTATGGGAACGGTCGTGCGTGAAGTAATTCGTCTTGTACATATTATACGGGACGAAGATCACCCCGAAGGCCATTATACCTACTACACTGGCGGTTCTCAGGCTCTCGGTTGATATCTTCTCCATTGCCAGTGATATCAGTCCGCGCACACCTATGGCTATCCAGATGGAGAAGACGAAGAAAGCACCCACATAAAAGTAATCTCTTTCCCTGGGCTGAGGCTGCTGCTGGTTTTGGTAGAAGGCGGTCAGGTAGCCCATCAGAATAAACATCACCATAAAGGCCGCGGCCATCTTCCAGTCCTTCTTAAAATGGAAGTAAATGCCCAGGAGTCCCAGCAGAAGGGGAATAGCGTAGAGGGAATCTTTGGAGGTTCCATCAAAGTGAATGCCCCCCAGTATACCGCCGAAGAAATTGCCTATCTGGTTGAAAGGAGCGATATCGGGACCATCATCCTGCTGCCAGCCTTCACGTCCTGCATAGTTCCAGAACCAGTAGCGTGTCATCATATGGTTCATCTGGTAGCGCCAGAAGAAGTCGAGATCGCTTGAATAATCATTATATACCACCATCTGGTGAGGTTCTGTAGCAAATCTTCTCTTGAAGGTAGGGAAGTCGCCGTACTGGTCACGGTTAAGGTAGCTTACAAGCTCAGTAAAGTTATCCGGGTCATTCTCATTCATCGGGGGCTTCATATTAGCACGGATGATTACCATAGAAAATGTGGTAAACCCTATCAGCACAAAGATAAATGACATCAGTGACAGGTGGAGCGTAGGCTTATTCTCACGTCTTGCGTACATAACACCGTACCACAGCGCTCCAATTATAACAGCCAGAACAACTACAGCCAGGAAGCTGTTGTCGCCTGCTATACCCGCAATAAGTTCCGGAAGGAATTTAACTACACCGGGGTAGGTAATAAACAGGGCTGCTCCGCCGATGATCAGCGGCATATAGAATGAATTCCTTGTAAAAATCTTCTTGTAGAAGATCCCCATTATCAGGGCACTTATTCCCAATGCGATAAGCTTGAACTTGGTATCGTATGCCTGGTATTCCTCGGGAGTAGGAGGAGTTGAGGATGTGGTGCTTGCCCACATCAGAAGTGATATCAATACAAGCAGCGCCGCGTGAGCAAGGAATATATAACCTGTTTTTTTCAGATCTTCCTCATCAGTAACATACTTCCTGAAGAGAATTATCATTACAACAGGTACAATGGCAAGTACCGCCATCAGGTGAACCCCTGTTGCTATACCTATAAGGTATGCGATCATAAGGAGATATTTCTCGTTATCCCCGCTTTCTGCTTTCTCACTCCATCTGATGATGAGCCAGGTTACGAAAGCTACAAGGAAAGTACTGAATGCATAAACCTCTGCTTCAACGCCGTTGAACCAGAATGTGTCGCTGAAAGAAAAAGAAAGTGCTCCTATTGAAGCCGCAAGGTAAGTTGCTACTGCATCAAGTGTACTCTGGGGAGTCTTGCCTCTATAGTTCTCAATAAGCTTAACGGCAATCAGGTAAAGGAATAAAATAGAAAGGGCACTTGTAAGAACAGAAATGGTGTTAACTCTTAAACCAATGTTCTCCACAAAAGGAATTACAGAAAATATTCTGCCCAGAAGAGTAAAGAAAGGTGCTCCGGGCGGATGGGGAACCTGCAAATATCTGGCAGACGCGATGAATTCACCACAGTCCCAGAAGGAAACAGACGGCTGCACTGTTGAGAAGAGCACCAACAGCGATATCAGGAATGTGACGGCCGCAAATATTTTGTGAAGAACCTTATAATTCATCATAACCTCAAAATGAAAAAGAGTCAAAAATTACTTACAATGATTTTATTTATCAATGGTAAAAACGTATGCAATACGCACTTTTCCCCATTACCGCAAAAGCGGTTTACCCGTAGTTTTGAAACAAAAGCGAAGATAAATTTATTCTTCTTTCTTTTTAAACAAATTGTCCAGTTTAGTTCTATCTGCCGGGACGAAGTATTTATCGTATAAATCCTTCAATTTTTTGAGAGAAACAGTATCAAAATCCTCTTCATCTTTATGCATTTTCTGGAACATTTTGTACATTTCAGTCTCCTCGCGCGTAAATTTCCTCTCGGATTTTCTTAACCCTTCAATATATTTCTGCTGATCTCTGAACGCCATTATATCCTCCGTAATTAATTGAGGAAATAGAAAAATTAAATTCCAAATTAACTATTAAATCTCTCAAAAAACAGATTACAGACAACTATGCGTGTACATTAATAACTCATGGTTTATATTTGTATCTAATAATTCCCAGGAACGAAATATTGGACGGATTTGTTTTATAAAAGTTCACATCCAGGAATTTATGAATGAAAAACAAAGATATTCCCCTCGTCTCGGTAATTTTAACTGTTTATAACAGACAGAATTCACTCAAAAGATCACTTAATTCGCTGATAGCACAGTCATTCCGTGACTGGGAACTGATAGCGATTGATGACGGCAGCACCGATGACTCCTGCGCAATCCTTGAAGAATATGCGGGATTATTCAATAATATCAAAGTCTATAAGCAGGAAAACAGAAAACTGGCTTACAGCAGGAACAGGGGAATTTTACTTGCCAGGGGAAAATATATTACATTTCTCGACAGCGACGATGAATATAAAGAGAATCACCTTGCTGAAAGAGTGAAGTATATGAACAGACACCCGGAAACAGACCTGATTCATGGGGGTGTTAAAATTATAGGGGATGAATTTGTCAGGGATAGAAATAACAGGTTCTGCTTCATTCATCTTTCTGAATGCACGGTCGGTGCTACTTTTTTCGGGAAGCGTCATGTTTTCGAAACACTTCACGGTTTTAAGGAGAACATTTATAGTGAAGATTCCGAATTTATGGTAAGGGCCGCAAAATTTTATCATATAGAGAAGCTGGGTTTTAAGACATATATTTATCACCGGGAAATGGCAGATAGTATTACACACAATTATGTCCCTTGAAAAATATCAATACTTTAAGGTTTATAAACCATATGGAATGCTCTCCCAATTTACTAATAATGAGGGAAGGCCGACCTTAAAAGATCTTTACAGCTTTCCGGCAGATGTTTATCCTGTGGGGAGACTGGATGCCGACAGTGAGGGTCTGCTTCTTTTAACGAATGATAAAGCATTGACTGATGCTCTGCTGAATCCTTTGAACATGCACCAAAGAGAGTACTGGGTTCAGGTTGAAGGTTCTCCGGATATGGAAGCCATTAAAGCATTAGAAAGCGGGGTCCAGATTAAAGGCAGAAAAACCCTTCCAGCAAAAGTTGAGATTATTCCAGCTCTTACGGTGCCACCGCGTGATCCCCCTATAAGGTTCAGAAAAAATGTTCGGGAAACATGGCTTAAAGTCATTCTTACAGAAGGAAAGAACAGGCAGGTAAGAAGAATGACCGCTGCTGTTGGTTACCCGACTCTAAGACTTATAAGGATCAGGATAGAACAGGTTGTACTGGGCAGGTTGGCACAGGGCGCTGTAGAGCGCCTGACCGAAACCGAGATAAAGCACCTCAGAAAATTAAAAAAGGCGGCAAAGTAATACCGCCCTAAAAATTATTAAACCAGATTTATGCTGCCGGAAGTTCTGAAGTGCAGTGTGAGCAACGGGTGGCACTAAGAGAAATCTTTTCCAGGCAGTAGGGACAATTCTTTGTAGTCGGTGCTTCCGGAGGTATCTCCTCCTGTTTTTTCTTCAGGTTGTTGATGGATTTTACAACCATAAAAATAGCAAAAGCTATTATGAGGAAGCTTATAAGGGTATTAATAAAAATACCATAGTTGATTGTAACAGCTCCGGCTTTTGTAGCGGCATCGACCGTGGCATATGGTCCGGGTGCAACCGTTCCTTCTTTAATAACCGCGAAAAGATTTGTAAAGTCAACATTACCCAGCAGCAAACCTATAGGAGGCATGATTATATCGGCAACAAGAGATTTAACAATCGTTCCAAAGGCCGCACCTATAATGATGCCCACAGCCATGTCGATAACATTTCCCCTCATTGCAAATTCTCTGAATTCTTTCCACATGATTTTTCCCTCGCTTGTGAATGAATTTTATTTTTTTTGATTCTACCGGGAACTCAAACTCTAAGATACTCCAATTAATTTCAAATTTCACACATATAAAAGTATATTTTACAAAAGGTTAACTCTCAACAAGGTCAATAAAATCCGGCTTTACAAAAAAGAACACAGATTTTTTTCTTTTAATGAGTTAACTTATGTAAGAGTTTAACGACAGGAGGCAAAATGTCAAATCAGGATAATAATTTTAGTGTTACAGCATTTCTGGTAGGAAGTATTCTTGGTGCTTCTGCATCTTTACTTTTTACTCCCCGGAGCGGAAAAGAACTGAGAACAAATATAAAAAACCAGACTAATGAATATCTGAAAGAGGTAAAACTGAGGCGCGACACCCTGATCAACCGATCCAAAACAACGGGTGAACTTCTGAAAAGAAAGGCTGAAGATCTGATGGAAAGCATAACCAACTATGCGAATGGAAAAATTGAAAAACCACTCTCAGTTATCGAAAAAGAAATCGCGGGATTAAAGTCGGCAATAAATGCAGCGCGAGCCTCATATTCAAGCATACCTGAAATACATGGAACGCGTATACAAAACGATGGGCAGGATCTCGCAACCGATTATGATGATGAAGTGCTTCCCAAACATCTTGGAATGGGAAAGGGAAGAAGCAGAAAAAGTTTTTATTCCTGAGGTAACTAAAAAAGCAAATTCCTGCGGGCGGTAAACTCAGCCAGGGGTATATTTACAAACCTTTCTTTTGCTGGTTTTGTTAGACCGATAAAAAATTGAAGGGGAACCACTTTTTTCTTACATGGTTAAATAAAAATATTTAACTTCTGTTATGAAATATTTTTACCCTCACTATATCCTTTCAGAAAGATTTAATGATTAAAAGATTTACCTTCTTACTTTTCGTTGTAGTTTGTTATACAACGATTCTTTTACCCGGTGAACGCAGCATTATTGAAGGGGAACTTATCATTCAGTTAAAATCCAATGTCCTCCCGGGAAGTTTTGAGAGCTCATTCAGCAATATAGATTTAAGAAGCAGCCGGCCGCTTTCAAAACGTATGAATATCTGGCTTTTTAAATACAACACGCAAAAGATATCTGCAGAAGATGTTCTCTTCCCGATCAGGCAGGATAAACGTGTAAAGGTTGTCCAGTTTAACCATTATGTACAGATGCGGAGCGGAAACGGGATAATGGAAAATTTTCCCTCTGATCCGATGTTCGATCAGCAGTGGGCGCTTAATAATACCGGTCAATCAGGTGGTACGCCTGATGCAGATATTGACGCGCCGGAAGCGTGGGATATAACTACAGGAGGGCTTACAATTCTGGGTGACACTATCGTTATAGCCATTGTTGACGGTGGCTGCGATCTATATCATGAAGACCTTACTTACTGGCATAACTATGCCGAAATACCGGGAAACGGAATTGATGATGACAATAACGGATATATAGATGATTACAGAGGCTGGAATGCATATGGCAATAACGGAATCATTCCTTCGGATTATCACGGAACTCATGTGGCAGGCATAACTTCTGCGCGTGGAAATAACAACTATGGTGTAGCCGGAGTAAACTGGAGTGCGCAGGTAATGCCGGTGGCCGCGGCTTCCGGTACGGAGGCAGTTGTTGTTGCCGGATACTCTTACGTCCTTGAAATGAGAGCAAGGTATAATGAAACAAGTGGTGCTGAAGGCGCATTCATTGTTGCAACTAATGCCTCATTTGGGGTTGATTACGGTCATCCGGAGAATTATCCCATCTGGTGTGCGATATACGATTCTCTTGGAGCTCAGGGAGTATTAAGCTGCGCCGCTACGGCAAATCTTAATATCAATGTAGATGAAATGGGTGATGTTCCAACTGCCTGCCCTAGCTCTTTCCTTATCTCGGTAACAAATACCACCAGGGACGATCTTAAGAATAACGGAGCCGCGTATGGTCTGCAATCGATCGATCTGGGTGCCCCGGGTACAAGTATACTTTCCACAGTTCCAGCAAACTCTTATGCTAATCTTACGGGAACTTCAATGTCCACTCCGGAAGTTACGGGTGCTATTGCATTAATGTTTGCCGCAGCAGATTCAAGTCTGATGCAAAGTTATAAAAATGATCCATCCTCTGTAGCTTTGCAGTTCAGGGAAGATCTGTTAAGCAGTGTGGATCCTGTTCCAGCACTTGAGGGAATAACTGTAACAGGCGGAAGATTGAATGTTTTCAATGCCGCAGCAAAGGTATCTTACAGCGTTACACCTGTAGAACTGCTCTCCTTTAATGCGGCTTCAAAGGAGAGTGCGGTAATATTAAACTGGACTACAGCAACTGAACTAAATAATAAAGAATTTGAAGTTGAAAGAGCTTCTCTGGATGCTGCCACGGGAATCAGGAGGGGATTTATCAGTGTTGCTTCAATAAGAGGTTCGGGAAACAGTACTGAAAAGAACATCTATACTTTCGAGGATGATAAATTAGATCCGGGGATATATATATACAGGCTCAGACAATTTGATTTTGGCGGGACCTCTGAATTCAGTAATGAAATCAGGGTAGAGGTAAAACCGCCGGATCATTTTATGCTTTTACAGAATTATCCTAATCCTTTTAATCCCGCAACCACGATAAATTTTGTACTCCCTGAAGCCGCCGATGTTACTATCAGTATCTATAATGTAACGGGTGAACTTGTAAGAACAGCCGCTGAGAGCAAATTCAATGAGGGATACCAGTCGGTTCATTTCAACGCATCAGGATTATCATCAGGAGTTTATATATATGGAATAGAGGCAAAAGGAGCCGGCAGCAATTTTACTGCTTTGAAAAAAATGCTTTTTCTCAAATAGCATCAAACAGATATCCTATCCGATTATCAAACCCGGCGTTCAGCCGGGTTTTTTATTCCCCATAAGTTATTGATCAATGTGAGATAGAAAAATCAACATGACAGTAATAACTCCTTAGGAACAATTCTTTTTATACATTCTTGTATGAAAAAGTATTTAGCCTATGGATGATCTTCTTAAACAATTTCCGTCAATCGCTCCTTTTATTAAGACGGTAATGCCTTACATAAATCAATATGGATACTGGGCAATATTCTTTGCAATTTTTCTGGAAGATTTTGGACTTCCGATGCCGGGAGAAACCGTGCTGATTATATGCTCATTATTTGCTGCTCTTGGCCAACTTAACTTGATAGTGGTAGGCCTGCTGGGTTTTTCCGGAGCTGTACTGGGAGACAATACCGGTTTTGCTATAGGACATTACGGGGGAAGAAAAGTTATTCTTAAATGGGGCAAATATGTATTCCTGACAGAAGAAAGGTTAAAGAAATTGGAAGGATATTTCCGTAAACGGGGGGGACTAATCATTTCTGTGGCGAGGTTTATCCAGGGACTGAGGCAGTTTAACGGAATAGTAGCGGGAATAAGCAATGTAAGGTGGAAGAAATTCATCCTTTATAATATAATCGGAGCAGCATTGTGGGTGGGGATGTGGGTCGGGGCAGCTACACTGCTACGCAGTGACAAACAATTACTAGTTGGATTTATAAAAAGGTCCCCTTATATCCTTCCGGCGATTTTTTTGACTCCTTTTATTATTGAAGGTGTTTCCCATCTAATTAAAAAGTTAAAAAGCAAAAGAACTTGAATCTATATTCCTCCGTTTTTAACATGATTTTTTTAATTATAACCCATTTGTTAAAATTATCACCAGCAGGATTACGAAGCAGAAATTTTACTGATTAATCTGAGTAGTGGAAATCGCTGAATTAATTATCACAGATTTTTATGGCGGAAACAATTTCATGTTTTTTAACACAGTCCAGAAATTTATTTTCATTTATATAACGGGGTGAAAGGGAGCTCCGCTTCTGATCAACTAAGTAATTCTTTAAAATATTTTCAGGAAAGGATATACGATGTTTCATCACGTGAAAGAACTTCAGTTCAATGCAAGGGTATCTAAGCCCGATCCCAGGTTCGCATCTCTGCTTCTCGAACAATTCGGCGGGGGAAACGGTGAACTGAAAGCAGCGATGCAGTATTTCGTTCAGTCTTTTGCAGCAAAAAAACCATACCCCGAGATTTACGATCTCCTTATGGATATCGCTACAGAAGAATTATCACACCTTGAAATTGTTGGTGCTACAATAACGATGCTTACCGACGGCATCAACGGCGAATTAAAAAATGCAGTAGAAACAAACCCGGTTGCGCAGCTTGCAGGCAAGAAAAGGAGCGACAAAGAAAATATGATTCACGAGGCCCTGCAGAACCCGCAATTCCTTGTGCAGTCATGCGGAGGCCCTCTGATGACTAATGCATCAGGCATACCATGGTCCGGAAGTTTTGTAAATGCAAACGGAGATCCCACTGTCGACCTTCGCTCGGATATCGCGGCAGAATCACGTGCTAAAATTGTTTACGAATATCTTCTTCAGTATACAGATGATCCTTATGTTCAGGAAAGCCTCAGGTTTTTAATGACGAGAGAAATAACTCACTTTCAACAATTTACTGCAGCACTTGAAAGTATAGAATCGAATTTTCCGCCCGGACAATTACAGGGAGATGTCCGTTATACTCATGCTGCCTTTAATATGTCTGATGGGCAGGATGTCCGAGGTCCGTGGAACCAGGGAAAAGGACCATGGAAAAACGGTGAATGGGAATATATCCAGAACCCGGTTCAGGAAGTCCGTGAAACAAACGGTCTGCTTAATAAGGAACCGAAAAACACAGAAATGAGTGAAGATGAAGCACATAAGAAAGAAAAAGAGTTGTCACGCAAACGCTCAGAAAAAGTAAAAAGTTCAACATCCAAAAAGGAAAAGCAGTGGTCTGAATATCAATAAAAACATTTTCGTTCCGTACAATTAATCTTGCCGGAGCAAATTTAATATATGATTCAGGAAAGGAGAATAAAAATGGCTGCGCACTCAGGAGAAAGAGCAAATAAAACAGGAGATTTCCGCTGCGATAAATGCCACGAAAAAGTGCATGTTACCCAGGGAGACAAAATTCCTAATTGCCCCAATTGCGGAAATAATACATTCGACACAAGAAAAAATGAACCCGGGAATATATCCACTTCATAAACAGATTAAAATATTTTCTAAGAAGAAACTCAGGAAGCAGAAAAAACAGTTTTTTGCCGGTCTGCTTCCTTTTTTAATTTTATACCTCCAGTGCAACTTTAATCCAGCCATCTTCCCTTTTATCAAAATGCTCATAAGCATCCAGAACGGAAGTAAGAGGTTTATCATGAGTTAATATATTTTCAGGTTCAAATTCACCGCTTCCTACTATGTCAAATAAAATAGGTATATAAGTTCTGTGGTTGCAGTTACCGGCCTTCATAGTGATATTTTTATTCATGGCTTTGCCTATGGGGAAGCTGTTAACATCAGGCGGATAAACTCCGATAACAGAAACAGTTCCTGCTTTTGCAACAGTTTCAACCGCCCATCTTAAAGTTTGTGAAGGAGCATTGCCGGGTACCCATAAATCACCTTGCGGATTTTTTTCGGACACTAATTTTTCTCTTTCTTCTTTAAAAGTTTCTTTCTTCTTTTCTGCTTTTTCTGCGGCCGGCCCCGAATCCGGATGCATCGCATCCACACCTACAGCATCTATCACCCTGTCTGTGCCGATACCGCCGGTTAATTCCAGAATTACCTGTTGAGGATCTTCTTCATTAAAATTTATAATTTCAGCTCCGAGATCTCTTGCCATTTTTAGTCGTGCAGGAAATTTATCTACAGCAATCACTCTGCCTGCGCCAAGCATAAAGGCACTGGCTATAGCAAACTGTCCCACTGGCCCGCATCCGAAAACAGCAACAGTGTCACCATCATCGATTTCTGCATTGTCTGCCCCGAAATATCCTGTGGGAAAAATATCCGAAATCATAATAGCCTGTTCATCGGTAACATCCTCAGGAATCCGGACAAGGTTTATGTTTGCAAAAGGAATTCTAGCCTTTTCTGCCTGTAGACCATTAAAAGGACCAGTCGATTCCGGACCACCGTAAAAAGCTGATCCCGCAAGCTTTCCGTTTGGATTGGCATTGTCGCATTGTGCATAATACCCGGCACGACAGTAAGAGCAGTAACCACATCCGATAGTTGAAGGAATTACTACGCGGTCCCCTTCTTTAAAGTTTCTTACATTCTTGCCGAGTTTCTCAATTATCCCGATACCTTCATGGCCAAGTATTGTTCCGGGTTTCATATTTCCCATTGTCCCCCTTATCATATGAAGATCGGTTCCGCAGATTGCGCTGCCGGTTATGCTTACAATGGCATCGAAGGAATCCTGTATCTGCGGTTCAGATACATCTTCCAGTCTGATATCACCAACCCCATGGAATACTACTGCTTTCATATTAACTCCTTTTCTGCTTATGGTTAACTGATCATTTATTTTAAAGAAAGATTTAATCTGAAGAATTCTCCTTTGTCTTATTACTGAATATAAAAACTGCGGGCATAGTTTTGATGTTAAATATCATTCAGCGGGGTACGTGTGTTTGTAGCGGACAAAAGAGTAGTAAATGTGTTGAAGGATGGAAAAACTTAAATACAGATTTATTATTTTAATAACAATTTAAACTTTTAGCAGGCGTGTAATTGAAAAGACTTGTGGATATTTCAAAGAAGGAAGATATTTTTCCGAAATACAGGGAAACTCCGATCGGTCTCCTTCTCGAGTACCATAATTTAGGGCGGACTCCGGATACTTACACACAGGCCCAGCTGCTGGTAGGCATGTGTATGGATAACAGGAAGCACCTGAACATACCCGACAATTTTTCTTACATAATAAGAACCGGCGGTGCTAACCTTAGATACAGCGAATTTAAGGTATCATACGCTATTTCTGTGGGTGATGTAGGATATATTGCTCTTATTGGCCACAATAACTGCGGGATGGTTAACCTTATTGCCCGTAAGGATCAGTTTATCGATGGACTAGTTGAAAAGGCCGGATGGAACCGTGAATGGGCCGAGGAGCATTTTATGCACTTTGCGCCCTTGTTTGAGATCGGGAATGAAATTGATTTTGTTCTAAGTGAAGCCAAGAGGCTGCGGTTGAGGTATCCCAAAATTACCATCGCCCCTATGCTGTATAAGGTTGAAGATAACAGGCTGTATCTGATTAAGGAGGATTAAGAGCAACGTGAATATTCAGATAATGGGCAAAAAGAAATGCAGAGAAACGCAAAAAGCCATACGTTTTTTTAAGGAGAGAAAAATTCCTTTTCATTTCAGGGATTTAACAGAAAAAAGTTTGTCTAAAGGAGAACTGGAAAATATCAAGCGTAGTGTTAAGCCTGAAGAATTGCTTGATACTGAAGGAAAAAGATATAAAGAAAAGAGAATGGGCTATATGGTTTTTGACATTGAGGAAGAACTCCTGAATGATCCTTTATTAATTAAAACCCCCGTTGTAAGGAACGGTAATCTTTCAACAGCAGGTTATACCCCGAACGTCTGGCTTGTGTGGATAAAATGATTTTCCTGACAGGGGATGTAATAAAAATGGTTTCCCGTACATAGTTTCTTTAATGGATAATCGGACCGTTGTTAGAATTGTTCTGAGAAAAAATAAGACAGGTTCAAATTTGATAAGCTGAAGGGGGAATCCGATCGCCGGACTGATGGAGACTGTGGGGATTTTTATTGTCAGATACTCCAAGACACCTCTGACAGCTTGTACAGAAAAAAACATACCTGATGACCTTCGGAACCTCCAGCTTACAGATCCATACTTTGGAAATATTTTTTCCGCAGTTTCTGCACATCAGCTCTGTTGTTTCTTCAACTAATTCTTTTGTCATTTTATTCTTTTTATCCTTTAGACTGCCAAAATGAGAAATAGTTGGGGAATGGAATTTTCTGCATAGCTCTGACTGGAAAATAGTAAAAATTAATATATTTAGTTATCCCAAAATATAATACGCTGGTTTAATATTTCTTACTTCAGATTTTTGTCACATGATTAAATTCGACAGCTTTTATGTCTGCAGATATAAGGCGCAGGGGTTATGATTATGTCCGTAATCCTGCCGATAGGTACCCTGACGTCAGTTTCTTTTTTTTAACCCTTGTTTTCACTAATTTTAAGTCGAATAATGCATAAGCAGATTTTGTTCCGATAGCAGTAATTACTGCCGATTCAGCGGGAGCTGGCTCCAGGCCTTGATTGATGACTATACAACCTTCGCGGCGCATTAAGTTTTGTTGTCCCGACAGGCTGTCAAACCAATAAAATGATTTACGGACCGGGAATTTTAGAATTTCAGATTTTATTTAGATCGGGCTGCCTCTCGATATAATTTTCCGGCTTCTGGTAAGCCTGCTGATTTCTGTAATTTTACCCTTCTACGGAAGCTGAATATGAAAGAATTTATAAAGAACATAAAGGAATTTCTAAATATACCTATCACCCAGGTAGGAACTACAGATCTCACGCTCTGGTCAATTCTTTATTTCCTGATCCTTGTTTTCCTGTTGTTTTATGTTACCGCTAAAATAAGGAAATGGGTAGTTTACAAACTCCTTGCAAAAAGTAAGATAGACCTTGGCGTCAGGGTTGCTGTAGGTACCATATTCCGTTATATCGTTCTTGTAATAGGCTTTATTGTTGTACTGCAGACCATCGGACTTGATCTCAGTGCAATTACAGTGCTGGCAGGTGCTCTTGGCGTCGGCATCGGATTCGGTCTTCAAAATATCACCAATAATTTTGTCAGCGGAATTATTATACTATTTGAGAGGCCCATTAAAGTGGGGGATAGAATTGAGGTGGGGGATGTAAGCGGTGATGTTATAACTATCTCCATGAGATCAACTACCATTGTAACTAATGATAATATTTCGATTATAGTACCTAACTCCGATTTTATCTCATCCAAAGTAATCAACTGGAGCCATACCGACAGAAATATAAGATTTAATATACCTGTTGGAGTATCGTATAATGAAGACCCGGAAACAATAAGAAAACTGCTTCTTGAAGTTGCCGATGAGAACAAGGGAATACTTGGGCAGCCGAAGCCTGATGTTTTGTTCAAAGAATACGCGGATAGTGCTCTAGTTTTCATTTTGAGGATATGGACAAGAGAATACATAAACAGGCCGGATGTACTTAAAAGCCAGATATATTATGCCGCATTCAATAAATTTAAAGAACATAATATAGAAATTCCTTTCCCTCAGAGAGATCTGCATATAAAGAATGACGAATTAAAAATTAAAACTTCCTGAGAAAGGTTGATATGAAGGCTAAAATTATAATATTGATGATTGTCGTCGTACTCTTTACAATATTTGTCTCTCAGAATACTGAAGTAGTAATTGTGAGGGCGTATTTCTGGGAGTTTCCAATGTCAGTTATTGTCCTAATTTCACTTATCGGACTTCTGGGAGTAATATTCGGGTTTGTTATCGCTAAGGTTTTTGACAAGCCTAAAAAACCACAGAAGAAGGAATTGTCTTCTGATAAGCTTCACAGTAAGCCTGATAATCAATTACCCCGCTAGGCCGGGAAATGCCTTATTTCCTTGCTTATTGGTTAAATTGATTGTAAATTAGTTCAATTGATTCGCCCTTTTAAGGGCGATTTTTATTTCTATGAACTTTTTTGATAAAAATATCCACGATTTAGTAGAGCAGATAGTACTCACCAGCGGATTTTTTTTAGTAGATCTGATAATCAGAGGCGAGAAAAAAAACCGTGTTGTAGAAGTATATATCGATTCAGAAACAAATGTTTCGGCAGAAGATTGTGCCGCAATTAGCCGTGAGATTGACAAAAAGTTTGAAGAGGAAAATGTGTTCGGATCCGGTTATCGGTTGGAGGTATCCTCTCCCGGAGTTAACAGACCTTTAAAATATTTGAAACAGTTCCCAAAGCATATTCATAGAAAATTCGATATTGCATACAGGGATTCGGAAAGCGTCCGGAAATTTTCAGGAACATTAAAGAGCGTTGATGGTAACCACCTTGTGTTTCTTAAGAATAACCGTGAAGAAATAAGAATCGATTTTCCTGATATTATAAAAGCCAAAGTAATAATTAGTTTTTCTTAGAGGAGAAAAAAAGAAAGATGAATTCAGAGATTGTAGAATCCTTTGCCCAGATGGTGAGGGACAAAGGTATCGATAAAGACGTATTAGCAGGAATACTTGAGGAAATATTCGGACTCCTGGTTAGAAAAAAATACGGTGATGAGGCTAAATTTGATGTTGTTGTGAATATGGATAGAGGTGATATCGAAATCTTCCTTGAGAGAGAAATTGTAGATGAGGTTGAAGACCCCAACACTCAGGTAAGTATTGAGGAGGTTAACCGGAAGGGAAATGAAGAGGAACTGGAGGTCGGCGACGATTATGTTGAAAAAATCCAACTTGCAACTTTAGGACGCAGACTGATAACTCTTGCAAAACAGAGCCTTAACCAGAAGATCCGCGAGATTGAAAAAGATATTATACAGAATGAATACAAGGAACTTCTGGGTGAAATAGTCGTTGGAGATATATACCAGATAAGAAAAAGCGATATCCTGATAAATCATAACAAGAATGAACTTGTTCTTCCCCGCAATGAGCAGATACCATATGAACGCTACAAGAAGGGAGAGACAATCAGGGCAATCGTTAAAGAAGTGCGAAAAGGAAACAGCGGGCCTGTGATAATTGTCTCACGTTCTGATAATATGTTTTTAAGAAGGCTTTTTGAAATTGAAATACCTGAAATTTATGACGGAATTATAGATATTAAGGCAATTGCACGGGAACCCGGCGAAAGGGCTAAAGTAGCGGTAGAATCCCAGGATAACAGAATTGACGCCGTCGGGGCGTGTGTGGGTATGAAGGGCGTTAGAATTCATGCTATAGTCAGAGAATTAAATAATGAGAATATCGACGTCATTAATTATTCTGAAGATTCAATAATATTTATCCAGAGATCCCTGGCTCCCGCAAAACTTAAAAAAATTGAAGTTGATGACGACGAAAAGAAAGCGGTTGTAACCGCCGACGCTGATCAGGTTTCCCTTATTGTTGGAAGAAACGGTGTTAATATAAGACTAGCGATGAAACTTACGGGATATGAAATAGAGATCCTCCGGGAGGAGAGACCTCTTGAGGAATATGAAGAAGACATTGAGCTTATTGATCTTAAAGAGGAGCTTGGTGCTGATATTTATGAGCTCCTGATAAACCACCGCTATGATACGGCACTGGAGGTTCTTCAGGCAGGACCGGAAAAACTGAAAGAAATCGAAGGACTCGATGATGAAAAGATTAATGAGATTATCGATTTAATTAAAGAACAGTTTGAAGAAGAAGAATAGGACTTTAAATAGATAAGGATATTATGGCTGAAGCCAAATCAAAAAAAATCAGAGTTTACAAACTAGCTTCCGAATATAATTTATCGGCCGAGCAGCTTATAGAATTTCTAAAGAAAAAAGGGCATGAGATAAAATCTCATATGTCTCTTGTTTCAGATGATATGCTCAAAGATATCCAGGATCATTTTAAGAAGGATATCGAAAAAGCCGAAAAACATTACAAAAAGATTGCTGAGTTTAATAAAAAGCGCAGTGAGAGATCCGAAGAGGAAGAGAAGAAAAAGGAGAAGGAAGAAGAAGCTAAAGTTGAAGAAGCCGAAGCCGCGAAAGAAGAAGCTCCTGCAGTCCCTGTAGAAGAGATTAAAGAAGAGCAGCCTGCCGAGGTAGAGGTACCTGAGGCTGAGGAGAAACCCGAAGAACCTGTGAAGGCCGAGGAACCTCCTGCGGAAGTTGAAGAGGCTGAAGAAACTGTCGAGAAGGAAAATGAGAAAAAAGAAGAGCAGTTCATTTCTCCGAAAGACAGTGAAGCGAGCAAAAGAAAAGGCCTGAAGGTTGTAGGTAAAATAGATCTAGATGAAAAGAAAACTCAGCCACCTAAAGCTGAGAAGCCTGAAGCGGAGGCTGGTGAAAAACAGAAAACCGAGCCTGTTAAAAAGAAGAAAAAACCAAGAGCTAAAAAGAAATCAACCGAAGTTACTTCCGAGGAAACTCCAGTAGCGAAGAAGAAGAAGAGAGTTAAGAAGTTTGAAATTGATGAAAAGGAAGTAAAAGAGGCTATCAGGAAAACGCTCCTCAGTATGGATGATACTGTAGCCGCCGGAAGAGCAAGCTCAAGAAAGAAAAAAAGAAAAGAAAGAGAAGCAGAAGAGGAGAGACGACTCGAGGAGAAGACGCGTGATGAGAAGAAGATCAAAGTCACCGAGTTTATAGCAGTAAATGAGCTAGCGAACCTTATGGATGTTCCGGTTAGTGATGTCATTGCCAAGTGCATAGAACTGGGTCTGATGGTGTCTATTAATCAGAGACTTGATGTAGAAACAATTACTCTTGTTGCAGATGAATTTGGATTTGACGTTGAGTTTCAGACTGAATATACTGCCGAGGCTCTCGAAGATACTCCGGATGAACCCGAATCCCTCCAGCCCAGACCACCTGTAGTTACGATTATGGGTCATGTTGATCATGGAAAGACTTCTCTGCTTGATTATATCAGAAGATCAAATGTAGTTGCAGGCGAATCAGGCGGAATAACGCAGCATATAGGTGCATATAAAGTAGATGTAGGCAACGGAAAAAATATTACATTCCTCGATACCCCGGGTCACGAAGCATTTACAGCAATGAGAGCAAGAGGTGCTCAGCTGACGGATATCGTGATACTTGTGGTGGCAGCCGACGACGCTGTTATGCCTCAGACAGTTGAAGCTATAAATCATGCCCAGGCAGCCGGTGTTCCTATTGTAATCGCAATAAATAAAATTGATAAACCGGGTGCTAATATCGATAAAATAAAGCAGCAGCTGGCAGAAAGGAACGTCCTTGTTGAGGATTGGGGCGGTAAGAACCAGTGTATTGAAATTTCTGCAAAGACGGGACTTAATGTAGACACCCTTCTTGAGAAAATTCTTCTTGAAGCTGAACTTCTTGAATTAAAAGCCAATCCCGACCGTGACGCCAGAGGCGCTGTTGTTGAAGCAGAGCTTGACAAAGGCCGCGGCATTACCGGAACCATCCTCGTTCAGAAAGGAACACTCAAGATCGGTGATCCATTCGTTGCAGGTATATTCCAGGGTAAAGTAAGGGCCATGTTCGATGAACGCGGCAATAAAGTTGACGAAGCCGGACCTTCAACTCCTGTACAGGTTCTTGGCTTTGAGGGCTCACCCCAGGCCGGGGATACTTTTGTAGTTGTTGAATCGGAAAGAACCGCACGAGATATCGGAATAAAGAGACAGCAGCTTAAAAGAGAACAGGATCAGAAACAGGTCAGACATATCACGCTTGATGAGATTGCAAAACAAATCAGTATCGGCGGTGTTAAAGAACTGGCGCTTATTGTTAAGGGAGACGTTGATGGTTCTGTGGAAGCATTATCAGATTCTCTTATGAAGTTATCGAATGAGGAAGTAGTTGTTCAGGTAATTCATAAAGGCGTTGGCGGAATATCAGAAAGTGATGTTCTCCTTGCCTCCGCTTCTGATGCAATTATCATCGGATTCCACGTGAGACCAAATTTAAATGCCAGGAAACTTGCTGAGTCTCAGAATGTGGATATAAGGTTATACAGCGTTATCTATGATGCGATCAACGAAGTCAAATCAGCTCTGGAAGGACTGCTTTCACCCGTACTTTCCGAAGAGGTTGTGGCAACGCTTGAAGTTCGCGAAACTTTTAAAGTTCCAAAAACCGGTACGGTTGCAGGATGTTACGTACAGGACGGCAAGATAATCCGCAACAATAAGATAAGGCTTATCAGGGACGGAATCGTAATTCACGAAGGTGAAATTGGTTCACTTAAGAGATTTAAGGATGATGTCCGTGAAGTAGATGCAGGATATGAATGCGGTCTGAATCTCAACAACTTTAATGATCTTAAAGTAGGCGATATCATAGAAGCGTATAAGATAGTAGAAACGAAGAAAAAATTAGCATAATATAATCAGAATTTGCTCCGGATGGCTGTATGGCACATAGAATTGATAAACTAGAACATCTTGTAAAAGAAGAAGTAAGCATGATCTTTCTTTACAAGCTGCAGGATCCTGCTTTTGGGCTCCTTACCGTGACGAATGTGAAGATGAGTCCTGACCTAAAAATAGCAAAGATATATATATCAGTATTCGAAAAAGAAAAAAGAGAAGCCGTTCTGGAGAAGATAAGGGACAAAACAGGATTCATAAGGACAGAGCTTGCCCACAGGATAAGGATCAAGTTTATCCCCGAATTGAAGTTTTTTATCGATGACACTCTTGATTATGTTGAAAAAATTGAAGGCCTGATTAAAAAAATCCACGAGAATGATAACAAAGAAGATAATTGATAAAGAATTTGATTTTCAGGCCGGAGAAGTGATTTTAATTGATAAACCCAAAGGGTGGTCATCTTTTAAGGCGGTAAGAACAATCCGAAGCGCTGTTAAGGTTAAAAAAGTGGGTCACGCCGGTACACTTGATCCGATGGCAACGGGTCTGCTGATTTTATGCACCGGAAAAAAAACAAAGACGATTTCTGAGTTCCAGGGAATGTACAAGGTCTATGAAGGAACGATTACCCTGGGCAAATCCTCACCTTCTATGGACACAGAAACTGAAATAACGGTGATTAAATCCTTCGAAGGTATTACCGAAGAGAGAATCCTGGCAGAAAAAGAAAAGTTCACTGGCAGGATTAAACAGATTCCCCCTATGTTTTCAGCCTTAAAAGTAAACGGAAAACCTCTTTACAAGATGGCAAGACAGGGAAAAGAAATAAAAAGAGAACCCCGGGAAATTGAGATTTACGAATTCGAAATAAATAAAATAGATCTTCCTGATATCTGCTTCAGAATAAAATGCTCAGCCGGCACATATATAAGATCAATTGCAAGTGAATTGGGAAACAACCTTGGATGCGGAGGTCTATTAAGCAGACTTCGCAGAACGGCTATAGGCAGCTTTAATGTTGAGGATGCCTTTCTCCCCGGCGAGTTCGTTGAAATGCTAGACACGGCAGGCCTGATTGCCTGACCTCATAACTTATTATTGTGGTGTGACTTACAGGAAAAATATTTTATTTTCTATCAAAATAAGTTATATTTATAAGTTATTGTTTGATTTAAGTAATGTATGAACATATACCACGATATTTCTGACATAAATAAAGATGAAAATACTTTTATAACGCTGGGAACTTTTGACGGCATACATCTGGGCCATCAGAAAATTATTGACCGGCTAATCAGTAAAACCAGGAGTGCAAACGGGAGAAGTTTCCTGATCACTTTTCACCCTCACCCGCGTAATGTCATTTCACAAAATACTGATTTCAAAATACTCAGCACCCCTTCTGAAAAAGCCGCTGTGCTGGAAAAACTTGGTATAATGAACCTTCTGGTGATAAATTTTACGAAAGAATTCTCGCAGCAGACGGCAGAGGAATTTTTTAAGAATTATATAATAGATAAGATTGGGATTAAGGATATTATAATAGGATATGATCATCACTTTGGAAAGGGCCGCGGGGGAGACGAATCAACCCTTCGGGAAATGGGAAGCCAGTACGGTTTCGGTGTAGAAACTGTTGATGCATTCCGCCTGAATGATGAGATTGTGAGCAGTACTAAAATAAGGAAGGCTCTGACTGACGGAGATATAAAAACCGCAAGCACTTATCTTGACCGCAGGTATGAATTCTCAGGTCTCGTGGTCGAAGGTGATAAGCGGGGAAGAGAGCTTGGATTTCCAACGGCTAATATAAAAACAGCTGATGAGCATAAGCTGCTTCCGGCTATCGGCATTTATCTGGTAGAATTTTTTGTAAGAGATGAAAAGCACTACGGTCTGCTTAGTATAGGAAAGAGGCCGACCTTTTATAATTCTGGTAAGATTATTCCTGAAGTATATATATACAATTTTGATGATGAGATTTACGGGGAGAAGGTGAAAGTTTCAATCCTGGAAAGACTCCGCGGAGAAGAAAAATTTTCATCTGCCGATGAACTTGTTGTCCAGATGCAGATTGACAAGAAAAATGGAATGAAAATTATCAGGTCGCTGGAACCGGCAAACAGAAATTGAAATTAAAATAAATAATTAATCCCGGTTTCGACTGGGGTTACATCGTATAATAAAAAATAAGGATAGTATAATGACCAAAGAGCAAAAACTCGAAATAATTAATAAATTCGGCGGCAACCAAAAAGATTCAGGAAAAGCCGAAGTTCAGATCGCAATTCTCACTGGCAGAATTAATGAACTGACCGACCACTTTAATGTTCATAAGAAAGATCACCATTCGAGAAGAGGTTTGATGATGATGGTCGGCAAAAGAAGGAGACTGCTCGATTATCTTATGAAAAAAGATATCAACCGTTACAGAGCGGTTATCCAGGAATTAAATATTAGAAAATAAAAAAGAATTAAAGAAAGAATTAAAGGTTAAAAATGTTTGTTTTAAAAGAAGTTGAGATCGGCGGAAAGAAATTTTCAATAGAAACCGGCCGGTTTGCTAAACAGGCTAATGGTGCTGTAATGGTTAGATACGCCGATACAATGGTTCTGGTTACCGCGGTTGGGGCTGAAGAAGCTAAGGAAGATCAGGACTTTTTTCCCCTGCAGGTAGAATACAGGGAGAAGACATCCGCAGCGGGGAAATTTCCCGGCGGTTATATAAAAAGAGAAGGAAGGCCTTCTGAAAAGGAAATATTAAGCGCGCGGCTCGTCGACCGCCCCATACGTCCTCTGTTCCCTGATAATTACATGAACGAGACACAAATAGTTGCATTCGTGCTTTCTTACGATGGCGAGAATGATTCAGATGTGCTTGCCGCTACCGGAGCATCCGCGGCACTGCTGATCTCGGATATCCCTTTTAACGGACCTATTAGTGAAATAAGGGTCGGCAGGGTCAACGGTGAGTTTATTGTTAATCCTACCCATCAGCAGTTAAAGGAGAGCGATCTGGAACTTGTAGTAGCCGGAACCGCAGATTCTATAATGATGGTGGAAGGCGAATCGAAGGAAGTAAGTGAAAGTGATCTACTAAATGCCCTGAAATTTGCGCAGGGAGAAATTAAAAAGTTAATTGATCTTCAGCTTGAACTCAGGAAAGAAGTTGGAAAAGCAAAACGTGAAGTTCCGGTAAAAGAAATTCCTGAAGGACTTGAAGATGCTGTCAGAGAAAAAGCACTCGCACCGTTCAAGGAAATAGTTCATTCTGTTCTGGCTAAAGAAGAAAGAAGTGCTAAAAACAAGGAACTGACTAATTCTGTTATCGAGCAGCTGAGCGAATCATTCCCTGAATCTGAAAAGATGATAAAGAATATCATGCACGATATTGAAAAAGATCTGATGAGACAGAGAATCCTTGACGAAGGAGTAAGACTTGACGGCAGGAACACCAAGCAGATAAGGCCTATCACCGTAGAAACAGGCGTACTGCCAAGAACTCACGGTTCGGCTTTATTTACCAGAGGTGAAACCCAGAGTCTCACTTCAGTAACGCTGGGAACAAAGAATGATGAACAGACCGTTGACGGACTTGTTGAAGAATACTCAAAGAAATTTATGCTTCACTATAATTTCCCTCCCTTTAGTGTTGGTGAAGTAGGACGTATGACCGGGGTAGGAAGAAGAGAAATAGGACATGGTAACCTGGCCGAGCGTGCCTTAAAAATCATGTTCCCCGAGGAATCGATATTTCCTTATACCGTACGTATAATATCAGATATCCTCGAATCGAACGGCTCTTCATCTATGGCATCAGTCTGCGCAGGTTCACTTGCATTGTTCGATGCGGGAGTACCTATGGGAAAACCTGTAGCAGGAATTGCGATGGGACTGGTAAAAGAAGGAGAAAAACACGCTATTCTTTCGGATATCCTGGGAAATGAAGATCACCTTGGTGATATGGATTTCAAAGTTGCAGGTACTGAACAAGGCATCACCGCTTTCCAGATGGATATTAAAATTGAAGGTATTCCCTTTGAGATTATGGAAAAAGCTCTTAACCAGGCAAAAGATGGAAGAATACATATATTAGGTATTATGAATGAAGCTATAAGCCAGCCTCGCGAACACCTTTCTCCATATGCGCCAAGGTTAATCCAGATCCAGATTGATACCGACCAGATTGGTCTCGTTATTGGTCCTGGCGGTAAAACCATACAGGGAATGCAGAGACTGTTCGGTGTTGATATAAATATTGAAGATGACGGAACTGTTAGTATTGCATCTCCTGACAGAGACAGTGCGGCCAAATGCAAAGAGCATATTAAAAAATTAACCGCAACCCCTGAAGTAGGTGAAACTTACGACGGCGTTGTTACCAAAATAATGGATTTCGGAGCCTTTGTTGAAATTCTTCCCGGGAAGGAAGGACTTCTTCACATCTCTCAGATAGACAACAAGAGAGTAAATAAAGTAACAGATTACTTTAAGGAAGGCGACAAAGTATCCGTTAAGCTTTTGAAAATTGAAAATGGGAAGTATTCCTTAAGCAGGAAAGAGCTTCTCAAAGAAGATAACAAAGAAAGCAATACGGAAGCTAAGTAAGATTTTTGCCGGATTAATTATCCGGCATATTTTTTAAATAACAATTATCGCCTGGAATGGAAACCGTGTATTCAGAACATATCAGGTTTTTGGTTTTATTATTCCTTCTGAAGAACAGTTCTTATACTCATACTGATGAAAGGACTGGGCTGGAAGGAGCATTACCGGCTTACATTTTAAGCGAGGGATACATCAAATTTTTTAAAATGAAATATTTAGTTTCATTGAAAGAGTTTGTCCTTTATGACAAAAGAAATTATAATAAACGCTTCTACCACCCAGACCCGTGTAGCGATAACCGAGCAAGGAAATTTAGTCGACTTTTTTGTTGACTATCCCGAAAACCGCAGGATGGTTGGTGACATGTACCTGGGAAGAATTGCACGTGTGCTTCCCGGTATAAGAGCAGCCTTCGTAGACATAGGCATGAAACACGACGCCTTCCTCCATTTCTCTGATATTGGTGAAACTACCAAACAGCTTCAGGATATGATCGGTGAGGATGATTCGGATGTTGATGAAGATGATGATGAAGAATCACCGCAGCATAGAAATAATCAGCAGAATAACAGGAACCGTGAATCGAATGTTCCACACCTTCAAAAGGGACAGGATATCATTGTTCAGATCACTAAAGAGCCTGTAAACAATAAGGGCGTACGTGTAACCTCATCTGTTTCCCTTCCGGGAAGATTCTGCGTTCTCCTTCCCTTTGATAATAAAATCGGCGTATCCAAGAGAATATCAGATTTTAAGGAAAGAAGAAGACTCAGGAATATCGCAAGAAGTATACTGCCGAAAAACTATGGCCTGATCATTCGTACAGTTGCAAGAAACCAGAAGGAAGAAAGCCTCAAAGAGGATTTAAGCAATCTTCTGAAAACATGGTCGGAAATTGAAGCTACCGTAAAGAGCGAAGAACCACCTTCACTGGTTTACCAGGATCTGAGCACTACATCAAGCGTTATACGGGATCTTTTTACTCCCGATATTTCCAAGGTTTTTATTGATTCAAGAAAACTTTACCGCCAGATAAAGGAATATGTTCAACTTGTTCAACCCTCACTTGCCGATAAGATAGAATGGTATAAGTCTCATCTTCCCATCTTTGATGCTTTTAAAGTAGAAGAACAGATTAAAGTACTTATGGGAAGAAAGGTACCGCTTCCTAGCGGAGGATACCTGATAATTGAGCATACAGAAGCGATGGTTGTAATCGATGTGAACAGCGGACGGTACGCGAAGAGTAAGGAACAGGAACTCAATTCGTTAAAAACCGACCTCGAGGCCGCACGTGAAATTGCCCGCCAGCTGCGGCTGCGCGATATAGGCGGTATCATAGTGGTTGACTTTATTGATCTTGAAGAAGACAGAAACCGCAAGAAGATTTACGATGAGCTTAAAAAAGAGTTCAGGAAAGAAAGAGCGAAAGTTTCTGTACTGCCGATGTCTGACTTCGGCCTGGTGCAGATTACGAGGCAGAGGATAAGGCAGAATATTATGCAGGCAATGAAGGAAGTTTGTCCTTACTGCCTTGGTACGGGACTCCTCACTAAAGGCTCGCACCTCGTTTATGATATCGAAGACTGGATGAAAAAATTCAGAAGAGTATCTAAAGAACGTTCTATAATAGTTAAATGTCATCCTTCGGTGGCGGGGAAGCTTAGAGAAGGCAAGATAAAAGGATTGACAAAACTACAATTTAAATATTTGGTGAAGATTACACTGGAAGAGGATGAGACAATTCCGGTCGGCCATTTCAGGTTCTTTTCAAAGAAGCACGAGAAAGAGTTAACCGACGAGATAAGTTAAATTAACTTTCCAGCGGAATCACAATGAAGTTTTTTCCTGATACTGCAGAATCTGAAGAAGTAGAAAAAACCCTGATGGGTGCCGGCGTATGCAGGATGCCTGTCGATTTAGTAAATAACTTATTAAACCATCCTCTTACGGATGCTGATCGCGAGAAATTCTTGAGCGACTTAAAAAAATCCGGGGAGAAATAAACTTATCTTATACAGCCATGAAAAAAACAAAATTCTATAATGTACATGTTAAAGAGGGGGCCAAAATAGTTGAATTTGCGGGATATTATATGCCCGTTCAATATTCGTCGATAATTGCAGAGCATAAGGCCGTTAGAAATTCTGTCGGAGTCTTCGATGTTTCGCACATGGGGGAAGTATTTGTAAAAGGAGACAAGGCGCTCGAATTCGTTCAGAACATAACCGTAAATGACGCTTCCAAGCTTTCACCCGGCCGTGTTCAGTATTCGGCTATGTGTTACGAGGATGGCGGCATTGTTGATGATCTTCTGGTTTACCGTCTTGCCGATGATGAATTTATGCTGGTAATAAACGCATCTAACATCGAAAAAGATTTCGAATGGATGAATAAGAACAATCCGGGAGTTGACCTTCAGAACAAAAGTGATGAATATTCACTGCTTGCCGTGCAGGGTCCCAACTCGAGGAAAGTTCTTCAGAAACTAACATCAGACCAGCTGGATATGGAATACTATCACTTTATTAAGACAAAAATAAATGGTATAGATATGATCGTTTCCAGGACGGGATATACAGGCGAGCTGGGTTATGAACTTTATTTTAAGGGGGATGAAAAGGCTGCTGAAGATCTCTGGAATGCTGTGATGGAATCGGGTAAAGAATTTGATATTAAACCTACGGGCCTCGGATGCAGGGATTCCCTGAGACTTGAGATGGGATTCTGTTTATACGGAAATGATATTGACCAGACCACCAATCCTCTTGAGGCAGGGCTGGGCTGGATAACCAAACTGAAGAAGGATCACTTCATTGGAAAAGACGCGCTGCTTAAAGTAAAAGAAGAAGGGTTAAAGAGAAAACTTGTACCTGTGATTACCGATGAGAAAGCTTTCCCGAGGCATGGATATGATTTTACGAAAGACGGTAAGAAGATAGGGACAGTTACCAGCGGTACCGTTAGTCCTGTTTTAGAAAAACCAATCGCTATGGGTTATGTAGACACCGCTTATTCGGCGGAAGGATCGAAAATAAACTTTTCCATCCGCGGTAAGGAAATACCCGCAGTTGTAGCTAAATTACCTTTTATAAAAAAAGAAAATCAATAGATATATATGAGGGTTAATGTTCTGTTTTCCCCGGTGATCGCTGATGAGCTGTATTATACCGCGAAGACCGTTGTTGTTATTGATGTACTGCGCGCCTCCACTACAATTGTAACGGCGCTGCAGAACGGGGCAAAAGAAATAGTTCCGGTTGCTACAGTTGAATTCGGCGTTAAGATATCGGGGGGAATGTTCGGAGGGCAAACGCTGCTGGGAGGAGAAAGAAACACCAGGAAAGTAGAGGGATTTGCTCTGGGTAATTCTCCTCTTGAGTATACACCTGAAATTGTATCAGGCAAGACAATAATACTTTACACTACAAATGGTTCCAGGGCGATTGTTAAAGCTAAATTCGCAGAGAATCTTTATATCGGTTCATATCTGAATCTTGATGCCGTTGCAGAACAGCTCATAAAAACGGGTAGTGATTTTGAAATACTCTGTGCGGGGAAATCGAATACTTTCTCACTCGAGGATTCTGTATGCGCGGGAAGACTGATCAGGAAGGTACTTGATAAAAACCATGAGCTTACACTAACTGATACCGCGAAAGTAACCGTATCACTAGATGAATCATTCGGCAAAGATCCATTAGAAATGCTGAAAGAAACCGAACATGGAAAGCTTCTGCTTCAGAATGGTTTTGAAGACGATCTTAAATATGCTGCCGGTGTAGATACTTCGGCTGTTATTCCTTATTTTTCCACGAATGTTTTAAAATCTCTGCCCGACAGTAACTATTCTAAATAAGAGATAATTTGAATGAAGAAGAAAGCCGGAAACGGAAAAGTTAAGCCTGCCGAAGAAGAACCTGTTTTAGTGAAGAATAAAAAAAAGCTGCTCGGATTATTTCTGATTATATTTTCCGTATTTCTGCTTTTAAGTCTCCTCTCTTATTCAAGGTATGACCAGGCTGTTCTCAACTATAAATTTTCAGATCTTTTCAGGGTCTTCAATCCCGAAGCAAATTTCAGGGGAACGAACAACCTGGTTGGAATAACAGGCGCATACCTGGCCGACTTCTTTATAAACAACACCCTTGGTATTTTCTCGGCCATATTCCCGGTAATAATCTTCGTCTGGGGATTCTCATACTTCAAGAAAATCACCTTTAAAACAATGATCAGGTCATTCAATTTTCTGCTGATCGCGGGATTGATCTTATCAGCATTCTTCGGAGTTCTGAGGGCAAGGTTCGACTTATTTTCGAATACATATGAGATGTCCGGAGCTATCGGCGATTTCCTCGGCGAAGGTACGGGGAGGCTCCTTGGCGGCGCGGGGAGTATCATATTTCTATTTGCCGCGTTTATGGTCCTAATCATTCTCGCATTCAATATTGATCTTGAAAAGGTTACTGCATTCCTGAAAGAATTTATACTGCAGAAAACGAAACAGACCGGCAAGATCAGGATAAACAAGCCTGAAGCTGAAGAGAAAAACCTTCAGAAAATCAAAGACCTCAGAGAGGATAAAAAGAAGAAAAAGAAAAAGAGCAAGGAAGAAGCTATCAGTGCTGAAGAGCTTTTGTCTGAAGAAGAGCAGACCAGGATAAGGATCATAAGAAACGATGCAGGGCAGGATGTCTATAAGGAGGAAAAGAAACAGAAGGCTGAAGTAAAAGATGAAGATGTTATGCAGAAGAGCGAGACCAAGAAAGTTGATCTTGAAAAAACAGGTGAGATGCCGGAAAGGAATCCTGAGCATGACCAGGATGCGAAGCTGCCGGATCCATGGGATGAGAAATTAAACTTTAAAAAGGCCGGGCTTGATCTGCTCGACCCTGCCCCAGCGGAAGATTTTAAAGTTGCCGAAGAAGAGCTTACAAGAAACGCCGAGCTGCTTAAAGAAAAGCTCAAGCTTTTTGATATTGAGATACAGGATATTTCTGTAACACCGGGACCTGTAGTTACCCTCTATGAAATAGTTCCCGCTCCCGGCGTGAAGATCAGCAAAATTGTGTCGCTTGAAAATGATATTGCACTGGCCCTTGCCGCAAGGGGAATAAGAATAATAGCCCCTATACCGGGGAAAAGCGCGATCGGGGTTGAAATACCGAATGCAGAGGCATCGCTGGTAAATGCGAGATCGGTGCTGCATAAAGTTTTGGATAACAAAATGGAACTCCCGATGGCCTTCGGAAAAACCATCAGCGGGGAAGTTTACATAACAGATCTATCTAAAATGCCTCACCTTCTTATTGCCGGATCCACCGGATCGGGTAAGAGTGTAGGTATAAATATGATAATAAGCAGTCTGCTCTACACAAAAGAGCCGGGGGAAGTAAAGCTGATTATGATAGATCCCAAAAAGATAGAGCTTTCATTTTACAACAAGCTGCGGCGTCATTACCTTGCAGTTTCACCCGACCTGGAAGAAGAAATTATTACCAATCCCCAGAATGCCGTACTGCTTTTGAAGAGTGTTGAGATTGAGATGGAAAAGAGATACGACCGTCTCGCCAAGGCAGGTGTAAGGAACATCGTTGATTATAACAAGAAGGTTTCCGATCCGAAGAAGAGGCCTCACGACACCGACGAGATAAAGCATCATTACCTTCCGTACCTGATAGTAATAATTGATGAGCTTGCCGACCTTATGATTACCGCGGGGAAGGAAGTTGAAGAACCGATAGCAAGATTAGCGCAGTTAGCGCGTGCCGTAGGCATACACCTTGTGCTGGCTACGCAGAGGCCATCTGTTAATGTAATAACCGGAGTAATAAAAGCTAATTTCTCAGCCAGAGTTGCGTACCAGGTTGCAACAAAAATAGATTCCAGAACAATCCTTGATATGAACGGCGCCGAACAGCTGCTGGGTAAAGGAGATATGCTTTTCCTTCCAACAGGACAGCCGAAACCTATCCGCATTCAGAATGCCTTTATATCCACTGATGAAGTAGAACGCGTAACTAATTATATTTATTCCCAGCCCGGTTATTCCAAGCCCTATTTCCTTCCTTCAATTTATGATAAGAAGAAAGACAGCAGCGGGTTCCTGACGGATATGGATCCAATGTTTGAAGATGCCGCAAGGGTAATAGTAAGACATCAGCAGGGTTCTGTGTCGCTGCTTCAGCGCCGGCTGAAACTCGGCTATTCACGGGCCGCAAGAATTGTAGATCAGCTTGAAGAAGCCGGAATTGTAGGACCTAATGACGGGAGTAAAGCCAGGACAGTCCTGGTTGAAAGTGAAGAACAGCTGGAAACAATTCTCAGATCTTTATAGTAAACCTTCATAAATGACCGCTTAACTATGCGAAAACCGATTTTTTATAACTGCATTTATGCTTAAATTCGAAATCGCAATTAAGAGAATACGAAAGGATCAAATATGAAAAGTGCTGTTATTCTCATCTTATCGATGTTTTTATGGACAGCTGCATATGGACAAACCGATAATAATGAACTGCTCAAGGCAGTTCAGTCGAAATATAATTCTATAAACACTCTTTCAGTAAATTTTACAAAGTCATCGGGAAGCAAAGAAGATTTCTCCGGAAAACTATATCTGAAGAAAGAAAATAAGTTAAGGATCGAGCTTAAAAACAACACAATAGTTACCGACGGTGAAACTTTCTGGAACTTAAACAAGAAAGAAAATAAGGTCATAATAAATAATTATGACACAGAAGAGCCCACAGAACTGTCATTGAACAACTTTATCCAGGTTTATCCGTCTAAAAGCACTGTAACTTCAGGTGAAGAGGGAAACTATAAGACCCTGACACTGGAACCCAAAACGGCAGACCTGAATTTCACCAAAGCCAAATTGTACATAAATAATAATAATTTGGTAGAAAAAGTTCTGATTGACAGCAATTCGGGAGAATCTACTATTACGCTTTCAGGATACAAACTAAACCCGGATCTTCCGGATTCCGAATTTACCTATTCACCCGCAAAAGGAATCAAGGTCATTGACCTCAGGTAAAAAGGAAAAACATATTGCAGCGAGAGATGTAATTAATTTTAGTCTCTCGATGATCTTAACGGTGGTTTTCCTTTACATCGCTTTTTATGATGTAAATTTTGGGGAGGTACTTGATGCAGTTTCAAAGGCTTCCATCGTCGGGATAGTAATATTCATCGTCGTATTATTATTATCTCATTATATGCGGGCGGTAAGATGGAAGGTGATCATCAGTTCCGTTAAACCTGACGCATCTATGAAGAACCTTTTTGGTTCACTTATGGTGGGTTACGGGGTAAATTGTGTTATCCCCAGGCTGGGGGAAATAACCCGGGCGGTTCTTCTGGGGAGATGGGAAAGAATATCCCGATCCTCTATGTTTGGTACTGTAATTGTTGAGCGCGTAATTGACATCATATTCCTAGGACTTTCTGTTATCGTTGCTGCATTAATTTTCAGCGGCAATCTTTACCTTACTTTTCCATGGCTTAAAACCACGCTGTATATAACCTCGGGCCTTATTGCTGTATTCCTCATTTTTATCCTCCTTGTAGTAAGGTTCAAGGAAAAGTTTTACGGGGTAATTGTTAACCTCCTGGGCAGGGTCTCAGAAAAACTGGCTCATAAAGCAGGATATATATTCAAGATGCTTACGGAGGGTTTTGCCAGTCTTAAAGGTACGCGTAATTACATGCTTACCTTTTTCCTCAGTGTAATAATTATGCTTTTATACGCTCTTAACGCATATGTAGGAATGATTATGATAGGACTTACAGGCGTTACCCTGAGTAAGGCCTGGATATTAATGAGCATAAGCGCTATCGGGGTAGTGATCCCTACTCCCGGCGGAACCGGATCTTATCATGCGCTGGCAAAATCGGCTCTTGTTTTACTCTTTGGATACGGTGAGGTTATTAGTCTTGCCTATGCTTTTTTAACACACATAATATCCTATTCTTTGTTCATTATACTGTCATTACTTATTTTCTTTGTGTTGAACAGACAGCATGATAAACTGATCAATGTAGTTGAAACAGAAATGGAAGAACTATGAAATACCTATTTACTATTTTAGCAGCCTTGCTGATCGTATCGCAGACATCCGCGCAGCACGAGGTTCGTTTCGCGATGGGAATAAACTTCGGCAGCACACCCTCACTAAAAGATTATATTAACCAGGTAGCCGGTTATGAGGAAATGGCAAGTTTTAATTCCTCTGTTATCTTTTCGGGTGAATATGATCATGCTGTTACCCGGACATATGACATCGGGCTGGAGGTTGCATACTTATTAAGTTCGGCTACTTTCGGTACGAGCAACGGGCAGTATGACTTTACTTATCATATAATAATGCCGACGATAACATCTTATTATGTGATAAGAGGCAAGGGATATAATTTTAAATTTGGAGGCGGGGTAGGACTCAGGTTAGCGAGCGCAGACGAATCCTTTCCATCATCTCCAACATCAAATAATTTTACATCAACCGGCCTGGGCTTCTTATTAAGGGCAGCCGGCAACACAAGATTAAGTGAAGATTTTTATGTTTTCATTTCCGGTGATTTAAGGTACGATCTTAATGGTGATTTAAAAAACTGGAATGTTTCTCATAGTTCCGCTTACAGCCAGGTAAATCTAAATACATTTTCCGCGGGAGTTAATCTCGGTATTACATATATGTTTTAGGAGATCATCTATTTGAATATACTTGACGCGATCATTCTTGGTATAATACAGGGGCTGACAGAATTCCTGCCGATCAGCAGTACAGGACATTTAACTGTTGCCGGCAAGCTTATGAATTTAATTTCACCTGAGCATCCGCAGGAATGGACTGCTTTTATAGCGGTGATACAGCTTGGAACAATGCTGGCTATACTGATCTATTTCTGGAACGATCTTATTCATATTCTGATTTCTTTCTGGAAAGAGAATGTAAGCAGCAGGGTAGGTTTCGCAGAGCAGTCGTTTCAGTCGAGAACAGGCTGGTTCATAATAGTAGGTACACTGCCTGTAGTATTTATTGGACTTCTCTTCAAAGATGCAATAGAAGGAGCCTTCACGAAAGACCTTTATGTTATTGCTGTAAACCTTATCATTTTTGCGATTATACTTGCGATTGCCGAAAAAATGGGAAAAAGGGTAAAAACAGAAAAGGAAATCACTTTGTTTGATTCTCTTTTTATTGGAATAGCCCAGGCATTCGCTCTTATTCCGGGGGCTTCAAGGTCGGGAACGACAATAACAGGCGGTTTATTCAGAGGACTGAAGAGAGAAGACGCAGCGCGTTTCTCATTTCTTTTAAGCGTGCCCGCTGTACTTGCAAGCGGACTCCTGGAGCTCTACCAGTCATTGAACATTTTAAATGGGGCTATGTGGATCAACCTGATAATAGCTACCATTGCCGCTGCTGTAAGCGGATACCTTGCAATTGACTTCCTGCTGAAATATCTTAGAAAACATTCAACTTTTCTTTTCATCTATTACAGGATAATCGCAGGTATAATCATTCTTGTTCTGATAGGATTAAATGTTATTCAACCATAGGAGACGTAATGAGAAAAATATTAATCTTTGCGGTGCTTGCGTTACTGATTGGATGTAATCAGAAAAGTATGAACGAAGAAAATAATCAAACAACAACAAATAGTGAGAGTACCAAAGTGGAAACAAAAAACGACACTATGACTGTAGCAGTTTTTAACACCAATATGGGAAAATTTGAAGTAGAATTATATCCCGATAAAGCACCCAAAACCGTGGAGAACTTTACTGGGCTGGCAGAGAAAGGTTATTACAAAGGTGTAATTTTTCATCGTGTAATACCCAATTTTATGATCCAGGGGGGTGACCCTACAGGTACCGGACGCGGAGGAGAGAGCATCTGGGGTAAACCTTTTGAGGATGAAGTAAATACCGGACTCGAATTTGATTCACCCGGAATACTTGCGATGGCCAATGCGGGTCCCAATACAAACGGAAGTCAGTTTTTCATTACCGTTGCTCCCACACCCTGGCTCAACAACCATCATACAATTTTTGGAAAAGTCATCAGCGGGATGGATGTAGTAAATTCAATATCCCAGGTTGATAGAAACGCACAGGATAAACCTCTTAAGGATGTTGTAATACAGGATATCACTATCGAGAAACGCACTCAGCAATAAATTATAAAAGCGGCCGTCGGGACCCGGTGTTATTATCACGATAGGGAGTACCTGTGCGGGCCGGCGGTGAATTGGGTCTGGCTTTGGCCGGGAGAGTTTTTTATGACTGCGGGTAGTGCCCGATTTACTTCAGGCATTGATAGCCAGGGTTGAACTTCAGAGTAAAAAGCCATATAATGTATGGAATGAAGATTAATTGTTATTATCAATAAGTGATAGCAGTTTTTGTTCATATTGGGGAGTGCTAAATCCTTCAAGAATATTGTTAAATATTTCTACAAAATACTCCCCAAAATACCTGTTGAACCGTCTATGAACCGTCTCTCCTAGGGTAACCCACTATCTAAACACCGTCTAAACCAAGTAAAAAAGAAGTCGTCATTACGGGAAGGTAAGGGATTGCTTCACTCGAAGACTCGGTTGCAATGACTGGTAAGGTAAGAGGACACGATTGCGATGAGGGTAAGGTAAGAGGGTTCGTCAACAATGTCGCGGGAGGTATTGTGGCTTTTCATATTTGAGTTTATTATAATTGATTCAATGAAACAGGAAGAATTTTTCTCCTCCCGGTGGGCTCTTATAATCGCAACTATAGGGATTGCAGTAGGCACCGGGAATATCTGGCGTTTCTCAAGGATAGTTGCCCAGAACGGGGGCGGATCCTTCCTTATTCCCTGGGCGATATTCCTTCTTTTCTGGTCGGTCCCTCTTATAATAGCTGAATTTGCTCTCGGCAAATCTACAAGGTTTGGTCCCATAGGCGCGATAGCTAAAACAGCAGGGAGAAACTTCGGCTGGATGGGTGCATTCATAGTATTTGTATCGACAGCCATTATGTTCTATTATTCGGTAGTTACCGGATGGTGCCTGAAATATTTTATATCGGCTGTTTCCGGAAACTTGTTTGATACAGCGAATCACCTTCAATACTGGGAGAATTTTTCTTCAGGATACCAGCCTCTTTTCTTTCATTTTATTTCCATGGCCTTTGTAGCAGTTGTGGTTTACCGTGGTATAACGAAAGGGATTGAGAAGGTTACGAAGTTTATGGTTCCCGCTTTGCTGGGAATACTTGTCATACTTTTTATAAGAGCGGTCACACTGCCAAATGCGATCGAAGGCATAAAATATTTCTTCACTCCTAAACTGGATATTATTCTCGATTATAAAGTCTGGCTGAATGCTCTGACACAAAATGCATGGGATACAGGAGCGGGGTGGGGACTGATCTTAACCTATGCTGTATATATGAGAAAGAAGGAGGACATCTCATTAAATGCCGCACTTATAGGTTTCGGGAATAATTCAGTTTCACTGCTGGCGGGCATAACAATATTCTCTACTGTATTCTCATTAAGTTCTGTTGATGCAATGACGCAGGTATCGCAGTCGGGACCTGCAAATACAGGTTTAACTTTTATCTTCCTGCCGCTGCTGTTCTCCAAAATGTCATCCAGTTACTTTGTCAATATCTTCTTTGCCTCAATATTCTTTATCGCACTATTTTTTGCTGCGGTTACATCACTGATATCAATGGTAGAACTGGCCACAAGAACCTTCATCGATTTTGGTTTTAAGCGAAGGAGAGCTATTATTTTTGTTGCCTCAGCAGGTTTTCTTTTCGGGATTCCATCTGCTCTGAATCTTGATTTCTTTACAAACCAGGACTGGGTGTGGGGAGTTGGTCTCATCTTAAGCGGCGCCTTCATATCATTCTCTATAATCAGATACGGAGTGAACAAGTTCAGGACAGAAATCATCAATGGCTATGGCAGTGATGTAAAGATCGGCCGGTGGTATAATTTTGTGATAGGAATACTTATACCAATTCAGGTTATTGTGTTAATTTTGTGGTGGCTGATTTCATCTGTCGGCTGGGATCCTGAATGGTGGAATCCATTTCATATTGAGAATGCAGGAACCGCCATTTTTCAGTGGGTTGTTATTTTAATCCTGTTCATTTCCTTCAATAAGCTAATGGTAAAATATACATTAAACAGGAGCACGGATACCTGATGGAACCTTCGGCTATAATTACACTCGCTGCGGTACTTGGACTTGTGTGGGGAGGACTCGCATTTTTTCTTACCCGCGCGATGAAATACGAAAAGATTAAAAAGACAAATGGCGAAAAGTAGACTAAAAGCACCGACGATACTGAACGCGTTAAAAGATATATCGGCAGGAAAGTTACTCCCGGTTTATTATTTCTTCGGCGAGGATTCTTACAGTCTTGATAAAGTTATAAAGCAGGTAGAAAAAGCTGTTGATCCTTTCATTACCTCTGACTTCGATAAAGAAGTTATTTACGCCGAGGATAAGAACCTGATGGACATGCTATCACTTGCATCCTCTTTTCCTTTCGGTTCAGACAAAAAATTTATCCTTATAAAAGAATTTGAAAAAGTAAGCAATAAGAAAAACCTGCTAAGCTACATCAACTCCCCCTCTGATTTTACCCACCTGGTATTAATTCATAACGGAGGGATATCAAACCTGTCATCCGAACCTTTTAAAACGCTGCTTGCCAAAAACTTTATTTTTGAGGCTGTAGAGCTAAAGGGAAACGCGCTTGTTGAATGGATAACACGCTTTGCCGCTGAAAACGGAAAGCAGATATCGCAGGAAGTTGCCTCTGTTTTTGTGGATATGGTGGGAGAGAACCGGAGTCTTATTGAGACCCAGCTTGAAAAAGTTTTCATTTTCCTGGGGGATAAAAACGAGATTGATATTGAAAGCATAGAATCATTATCGGCTAAATTCAAGGAATACAGCATTTTTGATCTGCAGGATGCACTTGCAGAAAAAAATAAAAGAGCATCATTTAAGATCGCTTTTAACCTTCTGGAGAAGGGTAACGAGCCGGTTTACATAATACATATGCTGACAAGGTTCTTTACAGGGATATTAAGAATAAATGAACTCAGGGCATCGAATGTGCCCGAGGCACAGTCCGCAAGGATTGTAGGAACACACCCTTTTTATCTCAAGAAATTTTACAATGCCCGGAGGTTATACTCCGATGGCGAGCTTGTTAACATATCCCGGGCGCTATTGAATGCTGATGTTTCAGTGAAGACAACATCGAATGACAACAAAAATATAATAAGCATCCTGTTGACGGAAATTCTGACGGCAGAGGAGAAAACAGGCGCTGCATAATAAAGTAGACACTTCTCCGGCTGCGGATGTGCAGAATCTCATTCGTTTTCGGTATTAAAACTTTTTTACTTAATTTATTGTATAATTCTGGAAACAATTCAAACCTCAGAAAGTATAAGGCGCATTGACCGATAAGAATCTGAATGAACTTACGGACGAAGAGTTAATTCTTGAGTTTCAACAGAACAATACTGTTCGGGCTTATGAGATTCTTGTAGAGAGATATAAAAATCCTCTTACGAATTATGTATTCAGGTTCCTTGGCGATTATGAAGCCTGTCTGGATGTTGTACAGGAAGCTTTTATTAAAGTTTACCGGTATAAAGACTCATACAGTTCGATAGCAAAGTTTTCGACATGGATCTACACCATTGCAGGAAACCTTGCAAGAACAGAGTACCAGAGACGGAAGAGACGGAAGTTCTTTTCAATAAATGCTTACGGTGAGGAAAAAGATGAAACCTACGATATACCTGATGAAAGCTATCGTCCCGATGAGCTGACCGACAGCGGAATAAAGGATGAAATCATCCAGAAGGCTATTCAGAAAGTTTCACCTGCATACAGGGAAATGGTTATTTTAAGAGATATCCAACAGTTATCATATGAGGAGATTTCTGAAATCACAGGGATTACAGTTGGAACTGTAAAATCCCGCATTAACCGTGGAAGAGCGCAATTACAGGAATTATTGAAAGATATATATAAAGAGTGAAAGGTGATGTCGTGAATCCGAATGATGATATGAAATACCAGGATGTTATTAATACACTCGGACAGCTTCAACAGGTTAAAGCTCCCGCGGGCTTTGAGGCTGATCTGATGAGAAGAATTAACTCAGAATCCATTCCGGAGAAAAGGACATTCTGGCAGAACATATTCATACCCTCACGACTGGTTCCTGCCGCGGCCCTAGCTGTGACTGCTCTTTTACTAATCTTTGTGCTTAATAATAACGGGGTTACACCCGATAACCCGCTGCTGACCGCTCCCCGGGAACGCGGCAATGTTACTCTTTCAGCAAAAACGGATAACATATCAGGGGCGCAGAAATCAGCCCCAAGAGATGAGGCCTTATCATCAGAAGCTTCAGGAATACAGAAAGATAAAGGGACCAGCGACAAATCCGTGCAGAAAACAACAACCCGGAAGGAAGGTTATACGCCTTCCAGAGGAGCGAGTCTTGCTGGACGCTCCGGAAACAACGACAGATTTATAACCGCAAACTTTACCTCGGGAAGGATAACCGATTATCCCGTAAACAAAGCGGGACTGAATTTCCGTCAGATAAACCTCTCAAATGAGCAGAAATTGCAGCTAAACCAGCTCAAACAAAAGCTGGAGCTTATGTTCCACACAAGGAATCGTCAATAATTATAGATTTTATTATTGTAAATTTCTTATATCTTTTCTATCTTTATTGTTCAAAATTTTTAGAAATCAAATAATTAGGATATTGGTATGAAAAAGGGAATTCACCCGGATTATAGACCCGTTGTTTTCCAGGATGCATCGGCAGATTATTCAATTTTAACGCGTTCTACGATCCAGACAAACGAAACGATTGAATGGGAAGACGGAAATACATATCCCCTGGTAAAACTGGAAATTTCCAGTGCCTCTCATCCTTTCTTTACGGGAAAACAGAAACTTCTGGATACTGCCGGAAGAGTTGAGAAATTCAAGAAGAAATACGCAAAAAAAGATCAGAAATAAGATTTAATATACGACGCAGTTTTTAAAGAAAAGCCAGTTATATACTGGCTTTTTTTATTAGCTGGTTGAACGGTGAAAAGTAAGATTTTTTGTGTTGTTTAAGGATCCACTTTTTAATTATGTTGCAAAAGTTTAACAGAAATTTCAGATGAAAAAGAATATTAAAACCTTTAGTATAATCGGCATAGTTATTATCGTCATTATAATTTTAGCTATTCCAAAATTAAAATCTGATGAAAGCAAACCCGGCGCACAGAGATTTGGATCAGCAGGTCCCCTTCCTGTGAAGGCACATATAACAAAATACCAGGCCCTTGATAATAAGGTGCTGACAACCGGTACGGTACTGGCCAATGAAGAAGTTGAGCTTAAGAGCGAAGTACCAGGGAAGATCACGAAAATTCTTTTTAAGGAAGGAAGCTATGTGAAAGCAGGCGACCTGCTTGTAAAGATAAACGATGCCGACCTTCAGGCTCAGCTTCAGAGTGCGAAGTCGAGGCTGGAACTACAGAAGGATACCGAATACAGGCAGAAGCAGCTTCTTGAAAAGGAGGCCATCAGTCAGGAAGATTATGATATGACCGCAAACCAGCTGCAGGTTAATGAGGCGGAAGTTGAGCTTATTAAAGCCCAGATTGCAAAGACAGAAATACGTGCCCCGTTCGGTGGAATCATCGGATTGAAAAATGTAAGTGAAGGGAGTTTTGTTACCAACTCTATGATAATAGCCAGTCTACAGAATATTAATCCCATCAAAATTGATTTCTCCATTCCGGAAAGATATTCAACTATGGTTGATGTAGGTGACGAAATCAACTTTACAATTACAGGCAGCGATAAGAATTATGTGGGGAAAGTATACGCTATTGAGCCCAAGATCGATCCTTTAACAAGGACACTTCAGCTCAGGGCTCTATGCGCCAACACGGGACGTGAAATTCTTCCCGGTTCATTTGCCAATATAGAGCTGGTACTTAAGAAGATTGAAAACGCGATAATGATCCCGTCTGAAGCTTTGATACCTGATCTTAAAGGACAGAAAGTTTTTATATACCGGAGCGGGAAAGCGTTACCGCAGCAGGTGGGTACAGGTATCAGAACCGATATAAATGTTCAGCTAACTTCCGGAGTAGCTGAAGGCGATACGATAATTACGTCCGGGATACTTCAGCTGCGTCCCGGTGCACCTGTAACTATTTCAGAGTTTGAATAATGAGTCTCTCATCTTTAAGTATAAGAAGGCCCGTACTGGCAATCGTTATGTCGATTGCGATAGTCGTATTAGGACTTCTGGGCTACACCTATCTTGGTGTTCGTGAATATCCTTCTGTTGATCCTCCTATCATTACAGTCAGTACAACCTATACCGGCGCAAACGCGGATGTTATCGAATCACAGATTACAGAACCTCTTGAGGAATCTATAAACGGCATTGCCGGAATTCGTTCATTAACCTCTGTCAGCCGCGACGGACGCAGCACCATAACAGTAGAATTTGACATCGATGTTGATCTTGAGACAGCGGCCAATGATGTTCGTGATAAGGTGTCGCGTGCCGTCAGCAACCTGCCTCCCGATGTTGAAAATCCAATTGTATCGAAGGCTGACGCTGACGCTTCCCCTATAGTATTCCTTAATATTCAGAGCGATACAAGAAACCTGCTGCAGCTGACAGAACTTGCTAATAATGTTTTTAAGGAAAGATTCCAGACTATACCCGGAGTAAGCGCTGTACAAGTATGGGGCGAAAAGAAATATTCAATGAGACTATGGCTCGACCCTTCCAAACTGGCGGCTTATCATCTCACTCCCTTAGATGTAAAGAATGCAGTCAACCGTGAAAATGTTGAGCTTCCTTCAGGACTTATTGAGGGTAATAAAACAGAATTATCTATCAGGACCATAGGACGACTGCACGACACCGAAGAGTTCAATGATCTTATAGTTAAAGAGGATAACGGGAATATTGTAAGACTGAAGGATGTGGGCTATGCTACCCTGGGTGCGGAGAATGAACGAACCATCCTGAAGCGAGACGGCACACCGATGGTTGGAGTAGTGCTTATAGCTCAGCCCGGTGCGAATAACATAGCAATTGCTGATGAATTTTACCAGAGACTTGACCAGATAAAAAGAGACCTTCCCCCGGATGTAAAGACAGGAATTGGGTTTGATGTCACTGAGTATATCCGGGATTCCATATCGGAAGTTGAACAGACTATATTTGTGGCTTTCGGACTCGTTGTTCTTATCATCTTTCTCTTCTTAAGAGACTGGCGTACAACTATTATCCCGGTTATAGCTATCCCTATTTCCCTTATCGGTGCTTTCTTTATAATGTATGCGGCGAATTTCTCAATCAACGTCCTTACCCTGCTTGGAATTGTTCTGGCCATTGGTATTGTGGTGGATGATGCTATAGTTGTGCTTGAAAATATCTATACAAAGATTGAAGCTGGCGATCATCCCGATGAAGCAGCACGCAAAGGTTCAGCAGAGATATTTTTTGCCATCCTTTCAACCACCATTGCTTTAGCTTCGGTATTCCTCCCCATTATATTCCTGCAGGGACTAACCGGAAGGTTATTCCGTGAATTTGGAATTGTGATTGCCGGATCGGTACTTATCTCCGCTTTTGTAGCGCTTACATTAACCCCCATGCTTAGTTCAAAGATACTGAAAAGAAGAGAGAAGCATAACTGGTTCTATAATAAGACTGAACCTTTCTTTGTTAAAATGAATAACACCTACAGGAATTCCCTGGAGGCATTTTTATCAAAAAGGTGGACTGCATTTTTGATAATGGGCGCTGCTCTGGGATTGATTTATTTGTTCTTCACGACCATTCCTGCCGAGCTTGCACCGCTTGAAGACAGAAGCGGATTAAGAATATTTGCCACGGCTCCAGAAGGTGCTTCGTTTGAGTATATGGATCATTTTATGGATAAGCTTGTAGAGACGCTTAAAGACAGCATTCCCGAAAGAGACGCAATTATTTCCGTTACATCACCAGGTTTCGGTGCTTCAAGTTCAGTCAATTCCGGATTTGCGTTTGTTATTCTTACCAAACCGGATGAACGTGAACGAACACAGCAGCAGATAGCCGATGATATTACCCCGGTACTCTCGGATATGACCGAAGCCAGGGTATTCGTTACCCAGCAGCAGTCGATTGGACAAAGACGGGGGGGGCTCCCTGTTGAGTACGTAATTCAGGCTCCCAACTTCGAAAAGTTACGCGAATACCTGCCGAAATTTATGGATGCCGCGCAGAAAGATCCGGTGTTTACCATTGTAGACGCGAATTTGAAATTCAATAAGCCGGAGATCAAGCTTGTAATAGACAGGCAGCGGGCAAGAAACCTCGGGGTATCTACTATTGATATAGCGCAGACAATCCAGTCAGCCTTCAGCGGCCAGCGCTTTGGTTATTTTATAAAGGACGGGAAACAATATCAGGTAATAGGTCAGCTTCTGCGGAGCAAACGAAATGCACCGATCGACCTGAAATCGCTTTACGTTAAAAACACAAAAGGCAACCTGATCCAGCTAGACAACGTGGTTCAGCTGACCGAGCAGAGCGCCCCTCCGCAACTTTACAGATTTAACAGGTATGTATCCGCCACAATATCAGCCGGACTGGCACCGGGGAAGACGATTGATGACGGCATTAAAGAGATGGATAAAATATCTTCTAAGGTTCTGGACGAAACATTTTCAACTGCCCTGAGCGGAGCCTCAAAGGATTATGCTGAAAGTTCCTCAAGTCTTCTTTTTGCATTCCTTCTTGCCATAGGATTTATATACCTCGTACTTGCGGCTCAATTTGAGAGCTTCAGAGATCCGTTTATAATTCTTTTTACTGTACCGCTGGCTATCTTCGGCGCTCTGGTGTCATTGTGGTATTTTAACCAGACACTCAACATATTCAGTGAGATCGGCATCATCATGCTGATAGGTATTGTAACCAAGAACGGAATTCTGATAGTTGAATTTGCTAACCAGAGGAAGGCAGCGGGACTCTCAAAGCTGGAAGCTATTAAAGATGCGGCAGCCGCACGTCTCCGTCCCATCCTTATGACCAGCTTATCTACAGTGCTCGGCATCTTACCAATTGCTCTTGCACTTGGCGCTGGTTCTGAAAGCAGAGTATCGATGGGTATCGCGGTAATCGGAGGATTAATCTTCTCTACCTTTTTAACGCTCCTTATTGTTCCGGCAGTTTATACATATCTGTCGCGGAGTATAGCAACCGTTTCTAACATTACCGAAGCAGCAGAACCCGGTGGAGAAGCTGCTTTAGTTAGTAAATAAATTTTAATGAGGCCTATGAGAGTTCTTAATATTGCATCCCTTTTGATTCTAATCCTTATTATTAATAACCGGGCTTACTCCCAGGAAACTCTTTCGCTCGAAGAAGCGGTTAAAATTGCCCTTAAAAATAATTATTCAATTAATATCGCTCGAAATGAATCGAAAATTGCGGACAATAATTCTAATATAGGGAATGCAGGGTTTCTTCCTTCTATTGATGCTTCGGGCGCTTATATTAAAAGCAGCAACGATACCAAACAGGAATATTTTGACGGCAGAACTGTCGACCGGAACGGTGCCAAATCGACGAACATAACTGCCGGGATCGATCTTAGCTGGACGATATTTGACGGACTGCAGATGTTTGCGAATATTGATATGCTGAAAGAACTGAACAGGATTGGTGAGGACAACTTCAAAGCGGAAGTTGAAACAGACCTTGCCGATGTTATAGAAACATACTATAACCTGATAAGGGAAAAGCAGGTGCTTACTGTTCTGAAGCAGGCAATAGAAATAAGCGGGGAACGAGTAAGAATTGCCGAATCAAAAAAAGATGTAGGTACGGGTTCAAAGTTTGATCTCCGCCAGGCACAGGTGGATCTGAATGAAGACCGATCGAATCTTTTAAAGGAAGAACTAACCTATGAGCAGCTTAAGGTTAACCTTAACCAGCTTATGGGTAGAGATGTGAACAGCGATTTTAATGTAGCTGATACAATCCTGGTTGATAAAAATCTCAACCTGGATGATCTTAAAAACAGTACCCTTGAAAAAAATACCACATTACTTATTGCAGAGAAAAATATGAACCTGTCGGAAATAAATCTCCGGCTTGCAAGAGCTGAGCTTTTCCCGCAGATTTCTCTTATCGGAGGTTATGATTACACAAAGTCGGAAGCTGAAGCAGGTTTCATAAAATCAAATAAGAATTATAGTCTTAGTTACGGAGTTTCTGCGAACCTTAATTTATTCAACGGATTAAATACACGGAGAAAAATAGAGAACGCAGAGATAGGAATTGAGAACAGTAAGCTTAGCTTCGACCAGGTAAAGATGGGGGTTGAAGCGAATCTGCTTAATACATATAAAAAATATCTCAATAGTCTCCAGCTGGTTGAGCTTGAAGAAGAAAATCTAAAAGTGGCTCTTGAAAGCGTTGATATTGCGCTGGAAAAACTAAAACTGGGAAACATAACCCCTCTTGAATTCAGGGAGACGCAGCGTAAGCTTATCGACGCTAAAAGCAGGCTGGTTTCAGCCCAGTATGACGCAAAATCAGCTGAAACAGAACTACTGAGGATAAGCGGGCAGCTCATTACAAAGGATTAAAGGGATCCACGCTTGTTCTAAAATATCACCCGGTAAGTTTGAATAAATATCTGTAATTTCTTGTTTAGAGACTATAGAGAACGTATTCAGCCTGAAAAGTGAATATTATCTCACGGGAATCTTACCCTAAAAAATATTAAATTATTGAACATTCTTTAAGAAAAAGAACCCAATGCATATTTGTATTTTTGAAGATAAACAGACTGATAATTTTTATCCCCTTACACTTTCTCATCCTGTTTATGATTTGTTATGCGGGATGAAAACGTTAAAGGAAAAAATATTGAGGTTTTTCCCCGGAGTAAGCTATACCCTGCTTTGCAGAGAATATCTTGCAGACATTGTAATGCAGAATAATCCGGGAATTGATGTAAATAAGCTTGAAGATGATAATTACCTTTTTATCAACGGAAGGGTAATTCTCAATGAAGATTTGTTTACCATTCTGCGTAGTGATGCCCATGAGAAGGTCTTCCTGCAGGGTGATATGCTGGTTGCTGCCAGGATAAGTGCAGCGACTGTAAGCAGGATAAAAACCAATTTCACCGGAATTATTGAGACATCCCATTTTGAGGGAATATCCAGGGAGAATGTTGAAGCAGATACCGTCGATTTCACCTGGGATTTAATAGGGAAAAACGGTCATCAACTGAAGCAGGATTTCAATTATCTAAATGACCCCGGCATTTCAGAGGAAGCGAGACTCTTCAGAGGTGTTCACCTGATTAATAAGGATGATATTTTTATCGGGACCGATACAGTAGTAAAACCCGGTGTAGTAATAGATGCGTCATTTGGTCCTGTTTATATTGGAAGGCATGTTGAAGTGAATGCAAATACTGTCATTGAAGGGCCTGTCAGTATCGGGGATAATTCATTTGTTAAAAGCTGCGCGTCAATAACGAAAAACGTTAGTGTAGGAAGAATCTGTAAGGTAGGCGGCGAGATAGAGGATTCTATAATAATGCCTTATTCAAACAAACAACATTCAGGCTTTCTGGGGCACGCATATCTCGGCAGCTGGATTAACATCGGTGCCGATACGAACTGTAGCGATTTAAAGAATAACTACTCCACCATAAAAGTGAACCTTAACGGCAAGCATATTAACACAGGACTGCAGTTTCTTGGACTAATAATGGGGGATCACTCTAAGACAGCCATAAATACAATGTTTAATACAGGAACAATAGCCGGTTTTTCTTGTAATATATTTGGAAGCGGATTCCCTGATCAGTTCATCCCCTCTTTTACATGGGGCGGTGCTGAAAAAACAGAAACCTACGATGTAAAGAAGAGCATCGAAACTGCCAGGATAGTTATGAAAAGAAGGAATGTAGATATGACATCGGAAGATGAACAGCTCTTTGATACCATTTTTAACCTAAAGAATGATCCTGCCTCCGTGCAGAAGTAAAAAGAAAGAAGAATTCTGAATAATGACAGAGCAATTTGAAGAACATAAAGTAAGAGATTTATATTCCGGTGTAAGAGGACTCGCGGTAAAGATACTGAACAGGGTTGAGAGAACAGACTCATACCTTGAAAGACTGCTGGATAATGAAATGCGCAACAGTGATCTCTCCGGTGCCGACAAAGCCCTTTTATACGAAATTGTGCACGGGGTTGTAAGATGGATGGGAAGGCTCGACTGGGTTCTAAACGGTTTCTATAAAGGTCAATTCTCCAAAGCTATTCCTAATCTTAAAAACGGGCTTCGTGTGGCCTTGTACCAGATAATGTTCCTCGACCGGGTCCCGGATTTTGCTGTAGTAAATGAAGCAGTTGAATTTGTGAAAAAACTTCAGGGACAGAAGCCTGCAGATCTCACAAACGCAATTCTCCGGAATATAATAAGGAGTAAGAACAGCATACGCTATCCTGATCCTGAAGAAGACCTTCCAGGTTACCTTGCCGCCTACTATTCACATCCATCCTGGATGGTAAAACGGTACCTTGCAAGGTTTGGAAGGGAGGCCACAGAAAAACTTCTGGCCTCTAATAATGAAAAACCTTTCCTTACCTTAAAGATTAATGCTCTTAAGACAGACCCTGAAGAGTTTAAGAAACTTTTAAATAAGGTGAACCTACGCTATAAAGCGGGCAGGTACCTTCCTGAGTTTTTTAAGCTGCAGAACCTTACAAATATAACCGCCTGGGAATATTATGCCAGCGGCTATTTCAATATACAGGATGAAAGCGCGGGACTTGCCTGCCGGCTTCTTGATGCCCGGCCCGGAATGAGAGTGCTTGATATGTGTGCGGCTCCCGGCGGTAAAACCGCTTATATTGCCGGTTTGATGCATGATGAGGGCGAGATAATAGCTATTGACAGGTTCGAAGCCCGGCTGAAGATAATGGAGAGGAATATAAACAGACTTGGAATAAATTCAATAAAGCTTGTTGAGCAGGATGCTCTGGAGTATGATGATGCAAGCTTCGACAGGGTGCTTGCTGATGTTCCCTGTTCAGGTACAGGAACTATGTGCAAGAAGCCCGACATCAAGTGGAAGAAAGATCTTCTTGATATAAGGAGGATGACAGAGCTGCAGTACAAGCTGCTTGAGAAGGCATCAGCTCTGGTTAAACCCGGAGGAGTAGTGGTTTACAGTACATGTTCAATCGAGCCCGAAGAGAACGGGGATATTGTAAACAAATTTTTGTCTGAACACCCGGAATTTAGTCTTGAAAATGCATCGGGTTCTTTCCCTATGGAAATAATAGATGCTAACGGATGTATACAGACATTACCACATTCTCATCAATTGGACGGTGCTTTTGCAGCAAAGTTAGTTCGTAATTAGTTTCTAAAAAAACGGTCAATCAAAATGTTCGATAAATTAGCTGAAGAACTTAAAGAAGCAAGAATAAAAAACAATTTAACCCTGAAGCAGCTCTCCTTAAGGACAAGGATAGATCTGAAGTTCCTTGAAGCCATAGAAGAAGGCAATCTTAGTTTTCTCCCTGATCTTTATGTAAAAGCTTTTATTAAAGAGTATGCTAATGTTGTCGGGTTAGATTCAGAAATTATCCTTAAAAAATATAAGGCGGCTAAAGAAGGCCTGCCTTATGAAGAACAGCCTGAAGCTCCGGCTACTCCGGAATCAAAAACGAGTGAAGTGGAGAACAAACCCGAAGATACTGCTGAGAAAAAGCCTCTCGAAAAATCTGATAGGGAACCTGCGGAGAAGAAGCCGGAGGGGAGTGAGGATCAGAGCGCGAAATATCGAGAGGTAAAACATTCCGCGCATCAGTCAGATGCTGTTTACTCCAAACCTCCTGTATTTGACTCAACCACCCCTAAAAGAAGTGAGATGACAGCCGGAAATAAAAATGCGATTATGACCGGAGCTGGAATTGGAGGCGCAATAATTCTTTTAGGATTGATTTATCTTCTGTTTTTTCATGAGAGTAATGAAATCGTGGTTCCCGAGAAACCTTATGATGAGGTAGTAACTGAGTCGCACCAGCGGTATGAGGAATCTCCCGTTCAGGGTGCTGATACTACTCAGAGCCAGACTGTATCTGGAGACAGTCTTCAGCTGCTTATCCAGGCAAGCGATACTTCCTGGATCAAACTTATTCTGGATAACAAGAAAGAAGAGGAATTTATTCTTTTCCCAAATTCCCAGAAGTCATTAAAGGCTGCCGATGATTTTAAGATTACATTCGGAAGATCTTCAGCCATAAAGCTGCGTTTGAATAATAAACCGCTTGATTTCAAGCCGGCTTCAAAAACAGTTTCTTATATAAAAGTTAACTTGAGCGGTATCGAATATCTTCACAGTCCTCCACAGGCAGGCCAGAAGCAATGACATCATCAGTGCAGAAAAAAATAGAGGAATTACGCGAAGAGATTAGAGGACATGATTACAGGTATTATGTTCTTGCCGAGCCAGCTATAAGCGACCAGGAATATGATGCCTTGATGAAGGAACTTGAAAAGCTTGAAGCGGAAAATCCCGACCTGGTAACTCCTGATTCACCAACACAAAGAGTTGGTACAGACCTTACAAAAGAATTCAAACCTGTAACTCATCTGATTCCGATGCTCAGTCTTGCTAATACGTACAACGAGGAAGATCTGTTCGATTTTGACAGGAGAGTAAGGGAAGGACTGCCTGCAGGCGAAGCTATTGAATATGTAGTTGAACCTAAAATAGATGGTGCATCCGTCAGTCTGCATTATACTGACGGCTACCTTGTTACAGCAGCCACCCGCGGCGACGGTATTGTAGGTGAGGAAATAACAACGAATGTGAAAACTATCCGTTCGGTTCCGCTTAAACTTCATAAGAATAAATTGCTTCCGTATTCCTTTAATAACATTGAAGTGAGGGGCGAGATTTTTATGAAGGTGCAGGACTTCATTAACCTGAATAAGGAAAGAGAAGAACAGGGTGAGAAATTATTTGCGAATCCACGAAATTCATCAGCCGGAACCCTGAAGCTGCAGGATCCGCAGGTGGTTGCCCGAAGGCCACTTAATATTTTTACTTATACACTTATTAGTCTTGAAGAAAATTATGAATCGCAGTATGAGAATCTTCAGCTGCTGAAAAAACTGGGATTCAATGTCAATTCCGAATTCCGGCTGTGTAAGAACATCGACGCTGTACTGGAAGTCTGCCGCAATCTCGAAGAAAAAAAGAAACTCACTTGAATATGAAGTCGACGGTGCTGTAATAAAAGTTAACTCTCTCAGGCAGCAGAAAATTCTTGGTAATATCGCAAAATCTCCCCGATGGGCTGTAGCCTTCAAATTCAAAGCTAAACAGGCAATTACACGACTCAATAAAATTACCTGGCATGTGGGCAGGATAGGAACCATAACTCCTGTTGCGGAGATGGAACCTGTCTTTCTTGCGGGTTCAACAATAAGCAGGGCGACGCTGCACAATATGGATGAGATAAGAAGAAAGGATATAAGGGAAGGAGATAAAGTTGTAATCGAAAAGGGAGGGGATGTAATTCCGAAGGTTGTATCCGTTTTAAAAGAAGAAAGACCTGCAGATTCAAAGCCTGTTAAGCCGCCGAAAAGATGTCCTGTATGTAAAACTCCTCTTTTTAAGCCTGAGGGTGAAGTAGCTTATTATTGTGAAAATACAGAATGTCCCGCACAGATCAAGGGAAGACTCGAGCACTTTGCGGCGCGGGGTGCCATGGATATAGAAGGACTGGGTACTGCTTTAATCGATCTCTTTGTAGAAGAAGGATTCCTTCATACATATGCAGATATCTACGACCTGAGAAACAGGCGGGAGGATTTGATTGCAATTGAGCGCCTTGGTGAAAAAAGCGTAGATAACTTACTGAAAGCCGTAGAAGACAGTAAAGAACAGGCATTTTCAAAAGTACTGTTTGCACTCGGTATAAGATATGTAGGATCGGGAGCCGCCAAAAAGCTGGCTGATCATTTTAATAGAATAGATGATTTAATAGCCGCAGATGAGGAAAAAATTGAGGCTATTCACGATATCGGTCCCAGTATCAGTCAGAGTGTCGTGAAGTTTTTCAAAGATCCTCACAACCAGAAAGTAATAGAACGACTCAAAAAGCACGGATTAAATTTTGCTTCCGCAAAGAAAGTAGAAAAAGAAACTTTCTTTACAGGGAAAACTTTTGTGCTGACAGGAACCCTCAGCAGCTTCTCACGTGAAGAAGCCAGCGATAAAATTATTATGTTTGGAGGGAAGGTTACTTCCTCTGTCAGCAAAAATACTGACTTTCTTGTGTGCGGCGAAAATGCGGGATCGAAACTGACGAAAGCTGAGAAACTGGGAGTTTCGATATTAAACGAAAGTGACTTACTTAAAAAACTTGATGAATCAGAGCAAAGATGATAGGACAATTAAAAGATAAACTTGCGGGAATTTTAACAAGAAGCAAACTTAAAGAATTTGAACTTACGGAGCACAACTTCCGTGATTTCTTTAAGCGGTCATTTGATTTTCTTGTTGTTATGCCTGAAAATGATTCCGACTTTGGTCAATCATTTTATGTACTTGACTACCTTGAAGACAACAGGAAGAGTGTAACTGTGTTTACTCATGATTATAAAGTAAACCTGCTGCCAACAAAGTTTCGTCAGAAGGCTATGGGATATACAGTCGACGATGTGAACCGGCTTAATCTTCCTTCAAAAAAAATAAGCGATAAACTTGATCAGATGAGATTTCAGACAGTAATTGACTTGAACAGAGAGGAAAACATGTTCTGCAGCTACGTTGTAAACATGGTCAGAGCTCCGTATAAACTGGGCTTTGTAAAAGGAGATCCTGATAAGTTTTACAATATCCAGGTTATAAATAGAAGTTCAGACCCTGAGAATTCATACAAAAATTTATTAAATTGCTTAAAAATGTTTTAAGGAACTTATATGAATTTCGAGATCAAGAGGATCGACGAGATAACAATATTTAAATTGAATGAAAAAAGATTAGATACGAATATATCAGGACTGGTTAAAGGTGAATTCACTATGCTTCTTAAGGTGGAGGGGATCAACAAGCTTATTCTGGATATGAGCGAGGTAGAAACATGCGACAGCTCGGGACTAAGCGCGATACTGGTAGCAAACAGAATTCTTAATACAAACGGCGGTGCAATGAGAATTGCGGCTCCTTCTGAAAAAGTTTACTCCCTTATTAAAATCACACAACTAGACCGGGTCCTTCCGGTATGCGAAACAGTGGATGAAGCTTTCAATGAGTTAAAAAAGGAATAACTTATTGGAAGGAAGATCGCTCGATTATCTTATCATTGCGGTTTATTTAATCGGCATAGCGGTTTTCGGTGTAATATCAGGGGGGAGACAAAAATCTGTTAAAGATTATTTCCTCGGATCAACTTCGGTTCCCTGGTGGGCGGTTTGCTTCTCAATTGTAGCGGCCGAAACAAGCACACTAACTTTCATTTCCATTCCTGGTTTATCATACCTGACAAATCTGAACTTTCTGCAGGTTACTTTCGGCTATCTCCTCGGAAGGGTAATTGTCGCTGCCTTATTCCTCCCCGCATACTATAAGGGCGAACTTAAAACTGCCTACACCTATCTTGAGACTAGGTTCGGAGGCAAAACACGCAGCTATGCTTCGATTGTCTTTTTATTCACACGGACGGCAGCAGACGGAGTAAGGCTTTTTGCCACAGCCATCCCTTTAAAACTCCTTCTCGGCATCGACTATTCTTTTGCGATTCTAATAATCGCAATGGTTTCACTTGTTTACACATATACCGGGGGCGTAAAGGGAATAATATGGGTAGATGTAATCCAGATGTTCATTTACATATCGGGAGCCGTCCTGGCGGGTTTCTTCATATTAAATCTTCTTCCGGACGGATGGAATTCTGTAGTATTTGCTGCATCGGAAGGGAATAAATTCCAGGTTATTAATACAGGGTTTGCCGGCAGTCTAAAAGGATTTTTTACTGATCCCTATACGCTTATCGGCGGGATCCTTGGAGGGGCTTTCCTGTCGATGGCATCTCACGGAACTGATCAGCTGATAGTGCAGAGACTCCTTGCGGCTAAGGATCTGAAGGAAAGCAGAAAGGCAGTAGTAGGGAGCGGTGTTATAATAATTTTTCAGTTTGCTTTATTCCTCATTCTGGGGGTAATGCTGTTTGCCTATTACGGAAAAATTGATATTAAGCCGGACGAGATCTTTCCCAATTTTATAATTCATGTACTTCCGCCCGGGGTTTCAGGACTAATAATAGCGGGACTTTTCGCTGCCGCTATGTCAACACTTGCGGGATCCATGAGTTCGCTTTCTTCCTCAACTATGATGGATCTGTTTCAGCCATTATTCGGAAAGAAAAGGAATGAGTTATTTATCTCCAGACTTATTACCATATTCTGGGGTATTATGTTAATCATGTCGGCTTTATTCTTTATGAACACTTCCACTGCTGTTGTGGAACTGGCTCTTAGTATAGCCTCTTTTACATATGGAGGACTACTTGGTACTTTTTTGCTGGGATTCTTTTTTAAGAAAGCAGATCAGAAAAGTGCCTTAACAGGGTTTACACTTGCAATAATTGTTATGATTTTTGTGATATCGTTCAGAGTGGTTGCATGGACATGGTATACAATGATCGGAGTGGCAGTAACTTTGTTGACAGGATATTTAGTCTCTTTCTTTAGAACCAAACACGCCGGGGAGGATACTTGAGTTTAATCGACTATTTAATAATCCTGGTTTATTTCGTTTTTTCGCTTGGAATAGCTCTTTACTATACACGAAGAGCGGGAAAGAGCACAGAGGAATTCTTCCTTTCGGGCAGAAACCTTCCATGGTATTTAGCGGGACTTTCCATGGTAGCAACAACCTTCGCTGCAGATACACCGCTGGCTGTAACCGAACTGGTTGCTAAAAACGGTATAGCCGGCAACTGGGTCTGGTGGAACTTTGCTTTCGGCGGCCTCCTTACGGTTTTCTTTTTTGCCAGGTTATGGAGAAGAGCGGGCATAATGACGGAAGTGGAGTTTGCGGAAATAAGATACTCCGGAAAACCAGCAAAGTTCTTAAGAGGGTTCAGGGCAGTTTACCTTGGACTCTTTATGAACATAATTATTATGGGATGGGTCAACAAGGCAATGGCCTCTATTCTTACGGGGATGTTCCATATTCCCGAATCGGAAGTCATCTTCTATGTCTTTGGTTGTATGATGATCGTTGCTATCTATTCAGCTCTATCGGGCCTCTGGGGAGTTGTAATCACGGATGCCTTCCAGTTCATTATTGCTATGACAGGCTGCATAATTCTGGCTGTTATCGTGGTAAATTCTTCACAGGTTGGGGGAATTGAGGGATTACAGGAAAAGCTGCCCGAATACACTTTTAGATTTCTTCCCGTTTTTTCAGACATAGGAGATGTCGGAATGGCGTTTTCACTTTCGGTAGTCTCCTTCCTTGCATATGTAGGGATAATCTGGTGGGCCTCGTGGTATCCGGGAGCCGAGCCCGGGGGAGGGGGTTACGTTGCCCAGAGAATGATGTCGGCTAAAGATGAGAAACACTCACTTTTTGCCACTCTTTTTTTCCAGATAGCTCATTATGGAATACGTCCCTGGCCCTGGATACTTGTGGGATTGTGTTCACTCGTTCTGTATCCTGATCTTGCTGCAGCTGACAAAGGTATTGGATATATATATGCAATGAATGATTTTCTTCCGGCGGGGTTGAAGGGACTGCTTGTAGCCGCATTCTTTGCGGCGTATATGAGTACTATTGCAACCCAGTTAAACTGGGGAACTTCATATCTCATCAATGATTTTTACAGACGGTTCCTGCACCGAAATATGGAAGAGAGCCATTATGTTACTGCTTCGAGAGTTGTTACAATTTTACTGATGATAACCTCAGCTATCGTAACCTTATTTATAAGCACCATATCGGGGGCATGGGTTTTTATAATGGAGTGCGGAGCAGGATTGGGACTGGTCCTCATAATGAGATGGTACTGGTGGCGGATAAATGCATGGTCTGAAATATCCGCGATGATAACTCCTTTCATTATTTATCCCGTTCTAAAACTATACGGAGTAGAATTCCCTTATACTTTATTTTTCCTTGTTTCATGTACTACAATTGTGTGGCTTACAGTTACATTTCTTACTAAACCAACAGAAATATCCAAATTATTCGAATTCTACCGGAAAATTCACCCCGGAGGATTGATGTGGAAAAAGATATCGGATCAGCTTCCTGATGTTACAAGTGATGCGGGATTCGGGATTATGTTCATCAACTGGATTGCGGGAGTTGTTCTGGTTTATTCCTTTCTATTTGGAACGGGGAGTATTTTGCTCGGGGATACATTAAGGTCTGTCATATTCATTATTGCGGCCATTATTTCTATCACCATAATATACAAGAACTTAAGTGCAGCGGGTTGGAAAACATTAATTAAATAATCCTTATTTTTAAGTTTCGTAATCATTCATTTTTCAGCTTTTTATGAAACGAACGGAGATACTGAAAAATATAGAGGTTGTTGTTTCGGATATAGATGGCACCTTATTAACTGACGATGGGTTTGTAGACAAAGAATCTCAAAAACTTATATCAGAATTGCCGAAGCACGGTGTGCATTTTTCTGTGGCAACGGGAAGACTGCATTCGGCGATAACTGAATTGGCCACAGACCTTGGAATTGATATACCTCTGATTTCTATGGATGGAGCATTGATAAAAAGTCATCCCGAGGGAGAAATATTGTTTGAATCTTTCGTCAAGGAAAAGTATGTTAGAAAAGCAGTCGCTTTGGCGGATACTTTCTTGCTTAACGTAGCTTTGTGCCATGATGATGCAATTTATTATACAGAAAGAAATTCCGTAATCCCTCAGATCATGGATAAATTCGGCGCAAGGTATGAAGAAGTTGAATCATACGATGAGTTTTACGACAGAACCCTTGAAGTTGTTTTCGCGTCGGATTACAAACATAACCTGAGATTTGTGTATAACCGCCTGGGATTTCCGTACACGTTTGGGCTTGACAGATCATATTTCAGGTCGCAAAAACAGGATAATATTTACTATCTTGAAATCAGAAATAAAGGAACTTCCAAGGGAATGGGATTCAAAAGGCTTCTTAAAGACTTAAAGGTTAAGGAAGCAAATGCCGCTGTTATAGGGGACTGGTATAACGATTTGAGTCTTTTTAAAGTAGGCGGGTTCAGGGTTGCTGTATCGAATGCTGTGGCAGAAGTGAAAAGGCAGGCTGATTTTATAACAACGAAGGATAATAATAACGGCGGAGTTGGTGAATTCATTGAAATGATTTTGCAGGCAAAAACAAGCAAATAATGAAAACTGAACAACACAAAAAAGGCAGTCTACGCCTGAAGTTTCTGATAGGACTCAGTGCTGTAATACTAATTGTCTTTATGTTTCCCAAAGGCGAATCAATTGAGTCCGAGGTAACCGTCGGTTCTATCTGGATTCATGATGATCTAATTGCTCAGTTCAGCTTCCCGGTATTGAAGGACAAAAAAGTTTACCAGGAGGAGCTGAATAAAGCCGCAAATACAGTTTACCCGGTTTATTTAAAACAGCCCGAAACAATAGATGCGATTCTCGATACTGTAAAAAGTTACGATTCCTTTTTAATCAGGATGATTGACAGTACGCTCTCTACCCAGGGAGAGGAGAATCTTAACCCAACTTTTCTGAGTACCCCTTCCTATAATACTTTTCTGAACCTGCGGCGGCAGCAGAGAAATATGCTTCAAAGGAAAAATCTGAAAGAGGTTCTGAACAGCATAAACAGTATACTCACAGAGGTCTATAAAACCGGCATCATAAATCAATTTCCCTCTGGAAAGGATAGTATTGCGGTAAGGACAGGAAATATCGACAAGATAGAAGCCTCAGATAAATTCATTGATGTACAGGCCGCTGAAAAGATAGTTAAGAATGGTATAGAACAGATGAAGCTTTCCGACGACATGAAAAGTGCGCTGGAGGAATATGCGGTTCATTTTATCAATCCGAATATTATATACAATCAGCAGGCGACGCAGGAAGAGATTGAGCAGGCGAAGAATAACGTATCAAGGTACGTTGGAATAGTTAACGAGAATGAAAGAATAATAGCAAAGCATGACAGGGTAACAAGGGAAGCAAAGCTGAAGATAGATTCATACAGAGCAGCCAAGGGGGAAAAGATAGGAGACAGCGGTTTCTGGCTGCAGTTTGTTGGGAAGTTCTTCCATATTTCTCTTTTATTATCACTGCTTACTATATACCTCTTTCTTTTCAGGAAAAAGATTTTCTTTGATAACCAGAAACTAATACTCATTACGATCATTCTGGTATTTGTCTGTTTCGTCACATTTCTGATAAACCAGATAAGTGTAAACGTACCTCTTCAGTTTTTAATATTCATACCTGCGGCAACAATGCTGCTTACTATAATTTTCGATTCCAGGGTGGGATTCTATACTACAGTCATTATATCACTCATAGCCGGTGCTCTACGGGGGAATGATTACACTTTTGCCGCGATGAATATCTTTGCGGGTGCTCTGGCAGTCTACACCGTGAGAGATATTAAAAATCGCTCACAAATATTTAGATCCTTTCTGTTCATCCTGCTTGGCTATCTGGTAGCTGTTTTCGCTTTCGGACTGGAAAGATTTGCCACATTTGAGTCTTTGATGGTCGAGACAGCTTTCGCATCCACAAATGCGTTAATTAGTCCCGTTCTTACATACGGACTCCTGATCTTTTTCGAGAAGTTTTTCAGGATAACTACGGATCTAACGCTACTTGAGCTTTCAAATTTCGACAGGCCGCTGCTTAAGGAGCTTTCAAGAAAGGCTCCGGGGACATTCAATCATTCGATGACTATGGGAACTCTTGCTGAAACTGCAGCTGAAAAAATTGGTGCCAACCCGCTGCTTGCCAGGGTGGGGGCATATTATCATGATGTTGGTAAGATCATCACGCCTCAGAATTTCGTTGAGAACCAGCTGAACAATCAGAATGTTCATGAAAATCTCACCCCCGAAGAAAGTGTGGAGCTTATTAGCAGGCATGTAAAAGAAGGTATAGAACTGGCACGTGAGTACAACTTACCGCAGGAGGTAGTGGACTTTATACCTATGCACCATGGTACAATGATAATTTCATTTTTCTACGAAAAAGCTAAAAAGCTTTATGGTGAAGAGAAAGTAAGCGTTGATGATTTCAGGTATCCGGGCCCAAAACCTAATACAAAGGAAACAGCTATAATTATGCTGGCTGATGGCAGCGAGTCGGCCGTCAGGTCTATTGAGGATCCCGATCCAACTAAAGTTGAGAACGTAATCGACAAAATCATCAAAGGAAGAATCGATGACGGACAGTTAGACAATTCACCGATTACTTTCAGCGATATCAATAAAATAAAGGAAGCGTTTATTAGTATTCTGCTCGGGCAGCACCACCGCAGGATCAGATATCCTAAACAGGAAGAAATGGAAAAAGGGGAGCCGGAAAAGAACGAAGAGAAATGAAAATTTTTCTTGATGAATACCTTGCTGTTTTGAAATTAGAAAGAAACCTGGCAGAAAATACAATTGAATCTTACAGGAATGATATAACCAACCTTTTCCAGTTCCTGGAAAATTATAATATAGATGATCCTCAGCAAATAAAGTACAGGCAAATAGCGGACTTCTTTAAATTCCTTAAGGAAGCAGGGCTGTCAGGTACTTCCGCATCGCGATATCATTCTTCTCTGAAGGGCTTTTTTCTTTATTTGTTTCAGAGTAATTATATAACTGAAAATCCGGTTGAAAAAATTCCTGCCCCAAAATTATCCAAAAAGCTCCCTTCGGTTCTTACTGTAAATGAGGTTGACAATATCCTTTCGCAGCCGGATGTTACCAATAAATTCGGATTGAGGGATAAAGCATTGCTGGAATTATTTTATGCGTGCGGATTACGGGTAAGCGAACTGATAAACCTGAAAATATCGGGCCTTTATTTCGGGGAGGAGGTTATCCGGGTATTCGGTAAAGGATCCAAAGAGAGATTAATCCCTATCGGCAGCAGCGCTGTTAACTGGATTACGGAATACTTAAAAACAAGCCGGCCTCTGCTGGAGAGGAAGGGGAAAAGTGAAAATTATCTATTCCTAAATACCAGGGGAACAAAACTATCCAGAATGGGTGTATGGAAGATAGTCGATCGGTATGTACAGGAAGCTGGAATAGATAAAGAGGTTCATCCACATACATTTCGGCATTCCTTCGCAACTCATCTGCTTGAAGGAGGGGCCGACCTTAGAGCAGTTCAGGAGATGTTGGGCCACGTTGATATCTCCACCACACAGATTTATACCCATATCGACAGAGATTTTATAAAACAGGTTCACAGAGATTATCATCCACGAGGTTAGTTTGTCTGGTATTGAAGTAAGTGATAAAATTATTTCTTTTTTAACGTTTCTTCCCATGTTCCTGCTTTCAATTACAGTACATGAGTTTGCTCATGCTGTTATCGCAAAAAGAATGGGAGATGACACTGCTCAGAAAGCAGGAAGGTTAACACTTAATCCTTTTAAGCATGCCGACATTATCGGAACCCTGGTGATGCCGCTTGCTTCGTTTGCTTCAGGATTTGCTCTTATTGGATGGGCTAAACCTGTTCCTGTTGACAGAAGAAAATTTAAGAATCATATGCGTGATGATGCGCTGGTCTCATTTGCGGGTCCTGCCGCCAACTTTCTGCTGGCAGTTATATTCTTCCTTTTCTTTTTTATCACTTACCATAGCTCAGCCTCTCATTATATAGTTAATTTGTTCTGGTACGGCGTCTTTTTTAATATATTTTTGTTCGCCTTTAACCTGCTGCCTATTCCACCTCTGGACGGATCTCATATTCTTTTCGATATCTTTCCTAATAAAATTACAGCTAAACTGCTTAGTCTGGGCCTTTATGGTTCAATAATCCTCCTTATTTTCATTTATTCTCCACTCTGGGGATATTTTATGGATTTGGTTAATTTTATCCTTAAACTGTTTCTAAATAGTGCCGGACTTACATGAAGAAAGCCTTTTTTTTAATAATAATATCATTTTTATTGGTTTCCTGTGAAAAACGGGACAGAGAATCACCGGCAGATTCAGTGAAAAGAGACTTTCATTCATTCATTTTTACAGGAATGGCAGGCAGGAAACCTTCACTTTATAAATACAATATTAACAAGAATTCTTTCTCTCTGTTCTGGAAAGGTGACAGCGAGGAAATAGTTGACCTTTCTTATTCTCCGGGGCATACTTCTGCTTTCTTCCTGACAGCATCGCGCCAGGGCAAAGAAGGGATCTTTCCTTTTGTAAAGAATGCCAGACTCTATGTTATCCCTGATTCTGCTTCGAAACCTGAGTTTGTTGAAGATATTGGGAGCGGAATACAAATATTTTCTAGATGGGAGTCGGAGACTGTATTCCGAATAATTCTTAATTCCTGGGATAAAAAAGTTTCCACTTATATCGATCAGATGACAATAATCCTAAACATCTTCGGAAGGATACTGCAGCAGGAGAACCAAATTTACGATATCACCGCGGACGGTTATCCTACACTGCCGCGGACCAGGCCTGATTCATTATCACCTTCAGGCAGATTCCGGATTTCATACAAAGAAGATAATCCCGATTCTGTCTTCCTTATAAGGAGAAATACTGATAAATCTGATTTAATGACGACGATAACAAAACCTGTTAATGAAATCACCTGGAGTGATGATAGATCGATGGTGTTCTTTACCACGCTTGATGTTACACCGGCAAATACCAGCATATTTTCGGGAAAGCCGAATACTTCCTCATTGTATGTATATTCGGTTGATGAGCGGAAGCTGGTAAGAAAGTGGACAGGAGGAGGGTTTAAGAACTTTTTTACTATTGGTGATTTTTTAATATTTGATGATGGATTCGGGAGGAATTCCTCCATTTATATTTACAATTTCGGTGAAGATAAGGTTATCAAACAGATAAAGATTAAGGGCGGATGCGGACTGAGAGGTATCCCTGAAATCCCGCACTTCGGAGCTTAGTTAACTCATGACAAAATTTTTATAAATGAATACATATTTAAGAATCGTAAGTTATGTGAGGCCGTACTGGAGACAGCTTATTGCCTCAGTTATTTTTACTTTTTTATTTGCGGTATTTAATGGTCTCTCTGTCTACCTGACAATACCGCTGCTTGATACATTGTTTCAGGAATCTACCAGGACCGAGCAGGTACAGGTGGTTCAGCCTCCTGTTTCTCCTTCCAGTAATATTCTTCCCGATTGGATTCAGAACGCAAAGGAGGAAGTGACCAAAGCTTTCAATGACCTTATTCTGTCAGGAACAAAAATAGAAGCATTAATGAGAATCTGTTTTCTTGTGCTGCTTACTTTTTTACTTAAAAATATTACAGGGTATACTCAGGCGTATTTTATGGCTCACGTCGAGTACGGAGCAATGAAAGATCTCAGAGATGAAGCATATTTCCATCTTCATCAGCTCCCAATGAGTTATTTCAAAAAAGAAAGGGTGGGAAATTTAATATCAAGATTTACAAACGATGTTGTAATTGTGCAGGCAAGTATTACAGCCGCGTTCTCAAACCTCATTAAAGAACCTTTAACCATAATTGTTTTTCTTGGAATCGCTCTTAGCATCAGCTGGCAGTTAACCCTAATGGCTTTCATAGTTCTCCCGTTTTCTATGCTCATCATAGGATGGATAGGATTGAAACTAAGGAGACAAAGCACGTTAGTTCAGGCAAAGATTGCTGATATTACAAGTATTCTTCAGGAAACCATCTCAGCCGTGAAGATAGTAAAGGCATTCGGGATGGAAAAATATGAAAACCGTAAGTTTACTAAAGAGACTCATAGTTTTTTCAGAATGATGCTGAAGATAGTGAGGATAAGGAATATCGCTTCCCCGGTGACGGAGTTCCTGAGTGTACTGGTTGGAGTATTCATCATATACTATGGCGGCGTAATGGTGCTTCAGCAGCAATCTCTTAAAGCCAGCGAATTCCTGGGCTTCCTGTTCGCTATTTTTCAGATGATGCCGCCTATCAAAGAACTAACCAGTGTTAATAACAGAATACAGGAGGCAAGCGCTGCAGGCGAAAGAATATTTGAAATTCTTGATACAAAGCCGTCTATTCGTAATAAACAGGGCGCTACGGAGATTTCCAAGTTTCAGGACAAGATCGAACTGAAAAATGTGTTCTTCAGCTATGAAGACAGTTCCGAACCAGTGTTGAAAGATATATCCTTTACTGCGCAGAGAGGACAGATTATTGCGCTTGTTGGTCCAAGCGGAGGAGGCAAATCTACACTTGTAGATCTTCTTCCGAGGTTTCATGATCCGGATTCCGGCAAAATCTGCATTGATGGTATTGATATAAAGGATGTTAAGATTGAAGGTCTCAGAAGCTTAATGGGAATTGTTACGCAGGAAACTTATCTTTTTAATGAATCTATAAGGAACAATATTGCCTACGGAATTGACGATTTTCCTATGGAGAAAATTATTGAAGCGGCAAAAACAGCGAATGCTCATAACTTCATAATGGAACTATCTCAAGGGTACGACACGATTATCGGTGAAAGAGGTACCAAACTATCGGGAGGGCAGAGACAGAGAATCTCAATTGCGAGAGCTCTTGTTAAAAATCCTGAAATCATGATTTTTGATGAGGCCACATCTGCCCTGGACAATGAATCTGAACTTTTGGTCCAGGAGGCTATAGAAAGAATGATGCAGAACCGGACAACGTTTGTAATAGCACACCGTTTAAGTACTATAAGACACGCAACCAAAATTATAGTTATTGATTATGGAGAGATTGTTCAGCAGGGAAGACACGATGAACTGCTTTCAGATGAAAAAGGATTATACAGGAAACTCTATGAAATGCAGTTCCGAGATTGAGTATGCCTGAAAGAAGAAACCTTCTTGTAATCGACCGGGTTATTCTTTTTTTCATGGTTCTTTTCCTTGCGACTATAACCAATTCAATATTTCTGAACCAGCTGGGATATTACGGTGCACTCCTCACTCTGATTGCAAGATATTTTGTAACAAAATCAAATCCCTTTGAGAAAACGGAAATAGAGCCCGCTCTGCTCTGGTTTATTGCAGCAGAAATTCTCTCTCTCATTTTTTCGCTCAACCATTCTCAGGCACTTCTTTTTACATTACGCAGAGTTCTGCTGATGCCGCTGATCTATACTGCGGTAGCCGGTACCCCGAATATAAAGCGGGCAAAACTGTATTTCAATATATATATAGCGGCAGCTGTTCTCACAGCTCTGGTCTATATTGTATTTTCCTATCAGTTTTTTATAGCTAATCTGTATAATATTACTCAATCGGGTCCCTCATTATTTCAGTACCCTATAACCTCAAGCGAGATATTAAGTATAACTTCAGTTTTTCTGTTTGCCTTTTTGATAAATGAAAAAGGGAACCTCAGAAATAAACTATTGACTGCGGGCGCCCTCCTTATTACGCTGGTTGCGCTGGCTGCAACATATAAAAGAACAGGATGGCTGGGGACGGGATTTGGTTTCTTTCTGATTATTCTTCTGAAGAAAGAATGGAAGTACCTGGTTCCGCTTGTAGTACTCGCTGTTGTTCTGCTGCTGGTTCAAAAAAATGAAAGCATAATTAAAATATTCAGGGTTGAACAGGACAGCCTGAAAGAATTAACCAGCTTCAGTACAGATGGAAGAGCGTTCGATATAACCTCAATGGACGGTGAATATTATGTTTCTGATTATGAGGAAGGTCTTGTTGAATATAAAGGCTCAGAGAAACTGCTTAGCATGGAGACACCCTCTCCTGTAGTTTCACTTGCAAAGTGGAACAGTTATCTGCTGGGATATTTTATCGATACACGTTTTATCACCTATAAAAGGGGAAACAATGGATCTATAAGCCAGATAGCTGAATGCCTCCCTCCGGGATTCACGATCGATCATACAATCTCGGGAGATTACCTGTATACCCTGGATAAAGACAGCGGACTTACAATATTTAAGGGTCCCGCTCGTTTGGAAAAAATATACAGGAATAGCGGGTTTAGTAAGTTCAATAAGGTATTTGCGGATTCAGATTTTGTATTAATGTTTTCTCCAGACAGCGGACTGCAGGTATTTGATGTTATTAACGGTATGCCGCGAGCTAAATTATATTCATTCCGGCCTCATAATGTTTCCTCAATTTTTTATCTGGAACATAAACTCTTTTGTTCTAATGATGACGGGGTGAAGGTTTACAATGTTTCAAAGGACTCAGTTCAGTTTGACAGCAACCTGACAGGACCTGAAACTATCTATATTTGGAAGGCGGAAGGTAATAATCTTCTTGCAGCAGATAAAAGGGGAAGAATATTTGAAATAAAAACTTCCCCTGTGTCTTCAGTCAGACTGCTAGGTAATCCCGGCTACGTACCTGCCTCTCTTACCCTGAGCTATGATACGCTGCTGACATCTTTAGTCCACCGGAGCAGAATCTTGAGCATCTGGGATCCTTATCTGCCGTCTAATTATGTCAGGTTGTCATTGTGGAAAGCAGGATGGAAGATCTTCCTCGATCATCCTGTTTTTGGTGTGGGTGATATCGACCTGGCATTTCTGTATAAACAGTATAAATCGAAATATGAAAAGGAAATTCAGGGGCATATGCATAATAACTTTGTGCATATCCTGGTAACGTTAGGACTGTTCGGTCTGCTCGCATTCTGCTATCTGCTTTACCGTCTTTTCAGAATTGATATTAAAATATACAGGAAGATGAAAGATGTGCCATTTGCTTCATCTTACGCTCTGGGAACAATCGCCGCACTAAGTACGATAGTGATTGCGGGGCTTACCGAGATGAATTTCTTCGACCATGAAATTATTACCCTGCTCTGGTTCACATTCGGTCTTAATGTGGCCATTTTTAAACGTTATAATAAGCAGAATAACTAAGTTGCATAGTTCAGAAATAAAGAGGTTTTAATGGAAAGCAAGTTGAATACAGATATCCCTGGTACAGTTAATTCATTATCATCAGGATTAAATTATAACTATAAAGAGGTAGCCGTTATACTGGCAGCAGGCCATGGAAAGAGAATAAAATCACAGACGTCCAAAATGCTTCATAAGATATGGGAGGTTCCGACTGTAGAGCGTGTTTATAATGCCTGTGTTGAAGGTATTAAAGAGGTAAATGTGATCATCGTTGTAGGTATAAAAGCTGTTGATGTAATGAATGTTATCGGGAAGAGGGAGAATACTGTTTTCGCCTATCAGGAAAAGCAGAAGGGCACAGGACATGCAGTACAGGTTGCCCTCGAAAAGATAGATGACAAATCTTTCGATGGAATCGTTTATGTGCTCCCCGGCGATATGGGTTTAATAGATGAAGAAACATTGCAGACTTTTCGAAAAAGCTTCCTGGATTCCGAGACGGATATGATGGTGCTGACAGGCATATACGAGGGTGATCCCTGGAAAAATTCATACGGAAGAATAATTCGTGTTAAGTCTAAAGACAGCACGGGGAAGTCTTCCGGCAAAGATAAGGACAAAGTTATACAGATACTGGAATACAAGGATATTGTTGCACTGGATGAGAATAAACCTTATATGTTAAAATATAATGGCAGAGAATATTCGTACACAAAAAATGAATTAATTGAAAATAACGAGTTTAACTCTGGAGTTTATGCATTCAGGTATAAACATCTGATAGATCTTATCGGTAATCTGTCCAGCAACAATGTTCAGAATGAAATATATATAACAGACCTGATTTCTCTTTTTAATAGGGAAGGATTTACTGTATCTGCTAATTCTCCTGATAAAAAATATGTGGTGATGGGCTTCAATAACAAATCTGTTTTGAAGGAGATGGACGCGATTGCCCGTTCCCAGGTTTATGAGGAATTAAAAGATATAATTGAGATCGCAGATCCGGATGATTTCTTTATACACGACACGGTGGTTAAAAACATACTTGAAATGGATAAGATAGGAACTCCTCTTGATATCAACATTGGAAAAGGAGTTTATATAGGAAAAGGGGTTAAACTTAATTATAATGTTTCTTTCAAGAACGATTGTTATGTGAACGGGAATGTCCGGTTCGGTCAGAACGTTACTGTTTTTCAGAATGTGCATCTTTCCTGTTTCCCCGGACAGTCACTTAAAATCGGTAACCATGTTCAAATATTATGGGGTGACATAATCAAAGGTAATATTGTTATTGGCGACAGTTCCAGGATTGAATCCAGCGTTAATATGACAGGCAGTGATGAATTTCCCCTTCGGATCGGAAAAAATGTTCTTATCAAGGGCACAAGTTATATCTTTGGTTCAATTATAGAGGACTTTGTCCATATAGAGCATAGTGTGATCATCAGGAAGAAAGTCAGGGCTGTAACTATGGATGACAACACAATAATTCCAGTTAAATTTTATCTGCCGCCTCCAGAGGGGGTTGAAACAATTGAAAATATCTGACAGATTCAGTTCGTAATACGGACTTCTATTATGTGAAGGTTTACTCCGGGATTGGCCTTGTATATACCTGCGTTAGACATATGCTGAAAACGATAACCGGCTGCTATAGATTTTAAGGGGGAAAAGTAAATTCCTACGTAAGAAGTAAAATTAAACGCTCCGCCTAATTCATTGGATCTGAAGGCATGCCGGGTAATTAAGGTGGGACTAATTCCAGCCTCAAGAAAAGAATATTCGCGTATAAAATTTAATTCTATTCTGGGTCCGGCTGAAAAAACCATTCCGTTTTCAGAAAAGTCCTGCAGCTCTCCGCTTGTGAACTCAAATTTTGATTGAATTGAAATTTCCCGTGATAAAATTTTTTGGTATGGCAGGTCTGTATCTACAAAAATTTCAAATTGCCTGAACTGGTTATCCGGACGTAAGCTGTTTACTCCGGTCCTTAAACCGATTGAAGTAATTTGTGCCTTAACAGGCTGGATAAGTATAAGAGAGATCAGTAAATAAAAGTGTTTTATTTTACACTCCTGTCCGTTTGATGGACGATATTAAAAAGAAAAAATAAATATTCGTGTGATATGAGAAAAAAGTAACCGTGGAAATTGATTTGCAACATTTTGGCAACTATTTGCTAAGAGTCAAACATCCAGGACTGAGGGATATTTTGCCTGCTGGGGTCTCTTTTAGTTGCCGGGGAGCGAGATTCCTTTTATCTTCCTGAAAAGCGAAACCGCGTATGAGTCTGTCATTCCTGAAACGAAGTCGGTAATCTTTAGCAGCCTGATGTAAAGATCGTTATCCGGATTGTTTTCTGCGCCAAGGAACTGCCCGGGGAGAAGCTTTATAAGATTTTTACTTTTCCATGAAGGCTTTCCTCTGTAAGTTTCATTGACGGCAGTAATAAATGCATCAAGGAGCCCCCCCAGAACCTCATAACCCGCCGCTTCTCTTTCAACAACACTCCGGTATGAATAAATTTCTTTTTTTGAAATGATTTTAATCTCTTCCAGAGGTCGGGATGAATTTATCAGGGAAATTAAATCCTGTTCAAGTTTACCATCCAGAATTTTCGCCTCATTCTCCATGAAAACATCCGCGAGCTGCGAGACCGTATCATTTATGGCTTTTGCTCTGAGATAACCGATCTTATCATTTTGACTCCTCCCTTCATAGGAAGTTAAACGGGAGGTTACCAGCGGCTTTAAAAGCTCTTCCGTAAATTCGAAAGAAAGTAGTCCTAGTCTGAACCCATCCTCCAGGTCCATTATTCTATAGCAAGTATCATCGGCGGCCTCTACCAGAAAAGAAAGTGGATGCCTGCTCCAGCAGTAATCATCACCAGATCCTCTTTTGCTCAATCCGGTTTCCTCCGCTACTTCTGCAAAAAGCTCTTTCTCGGTCTGAAAGAATCCAAACTTTTTATAAATCTTACTCGTAATTTCTTTACCGTCTTTTGTCTGCTTCTGGTTAAGAGCAGATTCCTTCGGATATTTGGTGAAAGCCGCAAGGGCAGCACAGGTTAATTTCAATCCTCCGCCTGAATTAGGATTCTGAAGCCTGGTTATTATCCTGAAACCCTGCGCATTACCTTCAAATTTTGTAAAGTCGGTCCACTTTTTAATGTCATTTATTTCCTCCTTGAAAGCTCTTCCGTTGCCGTTCCTGAAGTATTCTGCAATTGAATCCTCTCCGGAATGACCAAACGGGGGATTGCCGATATCATGTGCGAGACAGGCCGCTGCAACGATTTCACCGAAATGTATGGAAGAATATTTTTTAGCCAGCTCTTTATTCTGTTTTAATATTTTATCTCCCACGAGGGTGCCGAGTGACCTTCCCACACAGGATACCTCCAGGCTGTGGGTGAGGCGTGTATGTACAAAGTCATTCTCCGGCAGAGGGAATACCTGGGTTTTGTCCTGAAGCCGCCTGAAAGCAGAACTAAAAACAATTCTGTCAAAATCTCTCTGAAACTGACTCCGTCCGTCATTCAATTTAAATTCAGAAGATGCAGCATCTCCCAGTAGTTTGTTAGAAAGTAATTTATTCCAATTCATAGGTTTCTTCTTTGTTTAGACCTTGCAAATATAAAAATTATGGCAGAGTGAATGATTAATATGAATTATTTATTTTAATCAATATGAATTCAGAAAAAGAACATATCCTGGAGCAGTCTGTTCAGTTTATTAAATCAGTCGGTCCACGCCGTGCAGAGGCTTTTAAAAAAATAGGCATCACATCCATCAGAAAACTTCTTTTTTACTTTCCCTCCAGGCACCTCGACAGAACCACAACGCTCTCGGCAGCCAAAGCGTACGGCTATATAATTAATGGCTATGATGGTGAGTTAACGGTAATTGCGAAGGTGGAGGATAAGGAAAGAAGAAGGTTTAACAGGAGAGAAATTCTAAAAGTTCAGTTTAGGGACGCCACAGGATTTTTTGAATGTATATGGTTCCAGGGCGCAAAATATTTTTATGATGTGTTTGATGAGGGAGATTATTTCGCGGTTTCGGGTAAGCCAATAGTAACAAAACATGGCAGCCTTCAGTTTGCTCATCCTGACTTTGATAAACTGAGTGAGGATGAATCTAAAATGCTTAATACGGGAAAGATTATTCCCTTCTACAGGATACCTAAAGAACTTAAAGCCACTGCTATCGGCGATTTTAGTCTGAGAAAGATTATCTCATATGCTGTCGAGAAATATGCCGATTACCTGGAAGAAACATTACCCGGTTATATAATTGAGAATGAAAATCTGATAAATATTGTGGATGCTGTTAAAAATTATCATTTCCCCGAATCTAAAGAAAAATTTACAGCTTCACTTAACCGCTTTAAGTATGAAGAGCTGTTCTATCTCCAGATCCTTATTGCCCTGAGGAAACATAATTATAAAACGAAACAGAAGGGATATTCGTTTCCTGTAAGGACCAGCCTTGTGAAGGATTTTCTATCAACGCTCCCCTTTAAGCTTACTAATTCCCAGTTAAAGGTGCTTGGTGAAATAAAGGCAGACATGGAATCATCATCTCCTATGAACAGACTGCTGCAGGGAGATGTGGGGAGCGGCAAAACAATTGTTGCCTTGATCTCAATGCTGATAGCGGTTGATAACGGATTCCAGGCAGTTCTGATGGCTCCTACCGAAATATTAGCCGACCAGCATGCAAAGAATATCTCGCGTATGATGAAAAAGCTCTCTGAGATGCATAAACATAGAGATGTAAAGGTTGCGCTGCTGCTGGGGGGACAGAGAAGATCGGCTAAGGAAAAAAAGCTGCAGTCGGAGTCTCTTAAAGAAGCCGATATCATCATCGGCACTCACGCATTATTTGAAGAGGATGTTGAGTTTAATAATCCGGGACTCGTAATAGTCGACGAACAGCATCGCTTTGGTGTGGCTCAGAGAGGGAGGCTGTTAAGTAAGGGGATAACTCCCGACGTGATCGTAATGAGTGCTACGCCTATCCCAAGGACGCTCTCGATGACCCTGTACGGAGATCTCGATGTCTCCGTAATCAATGAAATGCCGGGGAACAGGAAGTCCATAAAAACAATTTTGCGGGGTGAAAATAAACTGCCCGATATTTATAAGTTTATTGTAGAAAAAAACAAAAAAGAGGGGTACCAATCTTTTATTGTCTATCCGCTGGTTGAGGAATCTGATAAACTTGAACTTAAAGCAGCAGAAACTCACTACAATGAACTGCAGACAACGTATCTGAAGGAACTAAACGTCGGTCTCATTCACGGGAGGATGTCCTGGAGGGAAAAAGAAGCCGTGATGGTTGAATTTCTGAATAAAAAGTATGACGTACTTATTGCTACAACTGTAATTGAGGTGGGAATAGATATTCCGGAAGCTAATATTATTTTAATTAATGATGCTGAAAGGTTCGGACTCTCCCAGCTTCACCAGCTGAGAGGCAGAGTTGGAAGGGGAACAAAACAGGCTTATTGTATACTGGTTACAAAGGACAGATATGCCGCCTCTGCAGAGCGCCTGCCGGCAGACCATGAGTATTTATCTTCTTCACGCCTGGAGAAATTCAAATCCGGAATACGTTTGAAGACAATGGTTGAATACCTTGACGGTTTTAAAGTTGCTGAAGTGGATATGAAACTGCGCGGTCCGGGTGATATCTTCGGAACAAGACAGAGCGGTTTCCCTGACTTCAGGTACGTTAACCTGATTGAAGATACTGAACTTCTTCTCTCGGCGAAGGAAACTGCCTTCCGGATTATCGGGGAGGATCCTCCTCTCTCTAAAGATCAGAACAAACTTATCAAAAAAATCCTTTCATCAGATTATCTGGATCAGCTCAAGTACATTAAGATTGCATGAAAATATTTTTGTCTCACCCGCAGCGGAATAAAATAGTTGATTAATAATTTTATTTGTTTGAAATTAGTTCGGGCGAAATAAAAAATTATTTTTATGTTCTTTAAAACGTTTCAGGATCAAAAATATTTTTTTGATGATGATCAAAACTTGTTGACTTCGAGTTATTAATAGTTATATTTGCTAAAAAAATTTTCATAAGGAGAAAATATTTTATCTTCTTCTTTCTTTAATGTGAAGTTGAACGTTGCATTAACCTTTAACGTCAAACCAGAAAGTGAATCTTTCCCGGAAATAGTATCCCCAAATTCAAACAATCCTAAAGAGCTGCAGAAAAAGTCTGTAGATACTTTTGCTGAATGGGATACCTGGGATACAATAAATGCCGTTAAAGGAGCCATAGAATGTTTTCACGAGGTGAAGATGATCGAAGCAGATAAAAATGCTTACCTCAGATTCACAGAAATGCAGCCCGACATCGTATTTAATATAGCTGAGGGTTTTAACGGTGTAAGCCGTGAAGCCCAGATCCCGGCTATACTTGATATGCTCGGAATACCATATACCGGGTCTGATCCGCTTACTCTTGCCACCTGTCTCGATAAAGCCCGCACCAAAGAGATTTTATCATATTACAAAGTTCCTAATGCAAGGTTTGTAATTGCAGAAAGTCCTTCTGAAGTGACGAACCTCGATATGAAATTTCCTTTAATCGTAAAGCCTGTTTCCGAAGGTTCAGGCAAAGGAATCTTTTCAAGTTCCTTTGTTGAAAACAAAAAAGATCTTATCAGGGAAGTTGAAAGAATAACTTACGAATACAAACAGTCTGCTTTAATTGAAGAGTTTCTCCCGGGAAGAGAATTCACGGCCGCAGTCATGGGAAATGGTCCTGAGGCAGAGGTTCTCCCCATTGTTGAGATAAACTATAAAGATTTCCCCGACGATTTTATCCCGATCTATTCTTATGAAGCAAAATGGATCCTTGATACAAAGGAAAATCCTCTCGATGTCTTTCATTGCCCTGCCCGGATATCACCTGAACTTGAGAAGGCAATAAAAGAAAATGTTTTAAGAACGTATAATTTACTTCGCTGCAGAGACTGGAGCAGAATTGACATACGCCTTGATGACCGCGGAATTCCTAATATTATTGAGGTGAATCCTCTCCCGGGTATTCTGCCTGACCCTGAGGAAAATTCATGTTTTCCAAAGGCTGCACGCACGGCGGGAATAAATTATAATGATATGATAAATAAAGTTCTTTTTGCTGCTGCTAAAAGAAATAACCTGATATGATATCAGATACTAAAATATTGGTTTGTTATAACGCCCCTGTAAGTATCTTTTCCGTTTATAACGGGAAACCTTCCGGGGATAATAACCCCCCTAACGATCTTTCCGAAAAAGGTTTCAAAAAAGAAATTTCAATTATAAGGAACAGCTTAAAGAAGTACTATACTGAGGTACGTACACTTGCAGTCGACCGGGATGTTCAGAAAACAATAAAAAAAATAACGTCGTACAAACCGGATGCGGTATTTAACTTTGTAGAGTCTGTTGAGGGAATTGCCTCTTATGAATACTGTATGGCAGGTTTATTTGAGCTTTTAGGCTTCCAGTATACCGGAAATGTACCTTCCTGCCTGGGCAACTGCCTTAATAAATCCCGTACAAAAAATATTCTTAGATCATTCGGTATCAGCACGCCTGCTTCTGTTACAGTAAAAAAATCGGAAAAAGTTACTGCAAAAGATATAAAACTTACTTATCCGCTGATCCTTAAATTGTTAAACGAAGATGCAAGTATAGGCATATCGGAATATTCAGTGGTAAATAACTTCAGATCGCTGAGTAAGCATCTGCTTTTTCTTCAGAGTACTTACAAACAGGATGTGCTTATAGAAGAATACATCGAAGGCAGAGAACTTAATGCCGCTGTGCTTGGCAGGACTGTCTTGCCCGTGTCGGAAATTATATTTAAAGGTTTACCGGATGAACTCCCCAAAATTGTTACTTATGACGGGAAGTGGATGCAGGGTAGTGTTTACTTTAAGCATACTAATCCTCAATGTCCTGCAAGGCTGAATAAAAGGCTGCTTAAAAAAGTTGAAGAAACAGCAATAGCTGCCTTTGATGCTATGAACTGCAGGGATTATGCGCGTGTGGATTTAAGGCTGGATAAAAACAATAAACCTTTTGTTATTGAAGTAAATCCTAATCCTGATATATCAACGGATTCAGGATTTGCCCGTGCTGCACGAGCTGCAGGGATAGAGTACCCTGAGCTTTTATTTCGTATTTCACAGTTAGCTTTATCAAGGAAAAAAAGTGATACGCAAGTTAAAGCAGGGTGATTCGAAGAAGCTGGAAGAAATTTTGAATAGAATATCAAATTTTAATCAGCAGGAAGTTGAAGTGGCGATGGAATTGGTGAATATTGCCGAACAAAACCCGGAACAGGATGATTATAATATCTATGTGTATGAGAATGATGGCAGGGTTTTTGGTTATCATTGTACCGGTAAACGCCCTTTAACAGATGCTGTGTTTGATATGTACTGGATAGTTGCCGATCCTGAAGCCACAGAAAAAGGAATCGGAAAAAAACTGCTGGAACATGCAGAAGAGTTTGTTATACAGCGTAAAGGAAGATGGCTGCTTGCAGAAACATCTTCTAAAGAAAGTTATACGCGGACTAGAAATTTTTATCTCAGAAATAATTACACAATTGTAGCTGAGATAAATGATTTTTACTCTATCGGAGACAACCTTATTGTTTTCGGAAAATTTTTTAGTCAACCATAAACAAACCGAGGGTTAGTCATGGAACTGTGGCAGCGTATGATTAGAGACAGTGTTCATACTGTCGATGAGCTTGTAGAAAAATTCGGTATAGACAGGAAGGTAGCTGAAGACCTTGACGAATTTTTTCAGGCCAGGATAAATCCGTACTACTTAAGCCTGATAAGGTATCCGGGAGATCCTATCTGGCAGCAGTGCGTACCGGATAAAGCTGAACTTGATGACTTCGATGCCGAAGAAGATCCTTTGATGGAAGATGCTATGAGCCCTGTTCCAAACATTACTCACCGCTATCCGGATAGAGCTCTCTTTCTTGTTACAAGTCAGTGCGGTCTTTACTGCCGTTTCTGTACGCGGAAAAGAAAAGTTGGCGACTATGAGAAGATCTCTATGAAAGGTCTTGAGAGCGCCTTTAAGTACCTTGAAGAGCATACCGAAATAAGGGATGTGATTCTCTCCGGCGGTGACCCTCTGATGCTCACCGATATAATGCTCGAAAAAATTCTTATCAGGCTGAGAGAAATACCTCATATAGAAATTATAAGGCTTGGCTCAAAAATGCCCTGCGTTCTTCCCCAAAGGATAACTCCTGAACTCTGCTCTATGCTTAAAAAATATCATCCTGTTTACCTTAATACGCATTTCAACCATCCCTGGGAGATTACTCCCGAGAGTACAAAAGCCTGCGGAATGCTTGCGGATGCGGGCATACCGGTGGGCAATCAGATGGTGCTGATGAAAGGGGTGAATGATGATCCCGCGGTTGTCAAGGAGCTTATGCAGAAACTTCTGAAGATAAGGGTAAGACCTTATTACATGTATATGGCTGATGAAACTAAAGGTGCTAACCATTTCAGAACTTCAATTGAAACCGGAATAAATATTATTGAAAATCTGAGAGGCCATACAAGCGGACTCGCAATTCCTCATTTCGTTATTGATGCACCTGGCGGAGGTGGAAAAATTCCTTTGCTTCCGGGATATGTGCTTCATCATGATGAGGATCGGATAATTCTTAGAAATTTTAAGAATAAGGTTTATGTCTATAAAAATTATAAGGATAAGAATAATCCTCCTAAGAAAAATACAGTAAGCAGAAAACTGCCGGCAATGGTTAGGAAAAATACCGGCAGGACTACAAGAAATAAGGTTAAAGAAATAGATTTTACTAAAATAGAATTGCCGGTTCTCGAAGAGGTTGAAGTATAAAAGGGGATAGCATTCTAAAAAAAGTCCGGCTTTGTTATAGTCCAGGTTTCGTCTGCAGCGAAACCTGGACTGCCTTCGAATAAGATCTCACTCCTTATATCCACCTTCCCTATACAAATCTCAGTGTTGAAATATTATACAGATATGACAAAATGGCAGACAGGGTCTTCAACTCGGTTTTGTAGTGGGGATATAGGGTATTTATAGAGTAGGTGGACTCATAATGAGACACTGTGAAAATCGCGAAAAAACGCTATTTTCAGCTGTTGAAAAATTTAATAGTATGACAAAATGTCAGTCTCAATTTGAGATTTTATCGCTGATCTAACCTCGCTGTTAGCCCTGCCTCCCGCCTGTTAGAATTTCGTAGATGTCTTCTTCCATGGTCTGCTTCGGCGTCTCTACTATTCTTCCTAGTTCCTTTCCATCTTTGTAGAAAATGAATGTAGGCACCAGCTCAATGTTGAGAGAATCTACCTCCCCCGAAGAATCTTTCCTCTCCCTGTTAACGCAGATGATGTTTATATTAGTTGACGGGTACTCTGCCTCATCCATTACTTTGAAGAATCTCGGAACCTGTTCCTGGCTGTCGCTGCACCAGGTTCCCATCACTATCGTTGTCTTTACATCATCATAGTTGTAACTGATTTCCTTAACTGTTACAGAATCAGGCTTGTACTGTTTGTATTCAGAATTAAACCACCACCCAAAGCTTGTGTCTGAAAGAGCCTCCCTTGAACAGGGTCCTATCAACATAGGCTTGCCGGTTTCATCATCCGTAACAACTTTAACACTATCCTGAGCTGCCGCGAATGAAATAGATGAAATAACGAAAAGAATAAATAGAAAAAAACGCATAGGTGGCCTACTTTTTTAAATTAGAATTTCTTAAATCAATTCCCCATAATAACTTATTTCTTAAAGTTTCAAAATAGCTGGTAACTGATGTATGGGCCAGTTTTAATGCCCTCTCACTTTTAGTTATCTTAATTTCAAATGGCGGAGGTAGTGCAAAAACTCTCTGACCGTCACAATTAACAAGAACTTCTTTGTGCATTGAAGTGGCTTTAATAACAATTTCCATATTGCTCGGCAGAACCAGCGGTCTTATTGAAAGACTGTGAGCCGAAATGGGACTAAGGGTAATGACGTCAGCAAACGGACTTACAATGGGCCCGCCGACAGATATCGAATAACCGGTAGAACCGATAGGGGTTGCTACTATAATTCCGTCAGCCCCGAACGTAGTAACATACTCTCCGTCAACCCAAACGGTTAGTTCTATCATCTTCGGCCAGCCCCCCTTCTCAATTACAATATCATTTATCGCGTATAAAGTCTCAACCTTGTGTCCTTTACATTCTCCGCAGATAATCATTCTCTCGTCTATCTTAATCCTGTTGTTTTTAATATCATCTATAAAGGTGTCAAGCTGATCCAGGCTGGCCTCAACCAGAAATCCCAGCTTTCCCATATTCACACCTAGTACCGGCTTATCGTAGAATTGAGCCTGGTAGGATGTAGCAAGCATAGTGCCGTCCCCCCCTATGGAGATGATGATATCGCTTCTTTTATAAATATTTTTGTCCTCCAGGAAAAATTTTTTATTTATCTTTTCCGTTAAGGACTGCCTTCTCGAGATTAAAGTATTAGTTATTAAAAAATCTAATTCCTGTTCTTTAAGCTTTTTTACAAGCAGCGAAACAACTTCATAAACTTTTTCTTTTGTGGAATTCGCGATAATACCAATAGTCATTATATCACCCTTAAGAGGAGAATTCAAAAAAGAGGAATTTATTCTTTACCATTTTCTTCAACATAAATAAGTTTTAGTTCTCTAATTGCTTCATCCAGAAATTGATCTTCGTATTCTGATAAGTTCCCGCTGGTTTTTTCTTTCAGCATATCCAGCGTATCGATTGCAATCTTCGCGTACTCGAGGTTTTTCTCAAATTTATCGGTTACGGGATTCTTCATTTTTCCCAGCGACATCATAGCAATCTGCTGATTCTGCATTACCAGCTGCATAAATAAAAGCTCTTTGTTATTTACCTGATCCATAGAATTTACTCATTTTGTCTTTCGTATTCCCATAACTTACAATATTTTGTAAAAACATATGATGCTGAAAATACCGAAAGAATAAATCCATGAAGTCCGTCTAAAAAACCCGCCCTGATAACATACATCTTGAGGAAAATAACCAGGGGACGGAGCAGTATATCCAGTATAGAGAATTTCTTCCCTTTCTTAAAAAGTTCAGCGGCCGCAAGTGAGGTATAATTGTTGTATTTCTCAAAATAATGATGGATATCAGGATCAGTGTAGTGTTCAATATCGTGGGAAAGTTTCCCGGTAATACCCTCAACTTTAAGCTGCTCGTGTACTGATTGATTATTAAAGTCTGCTTCGTTTTTATTAAAAAGACGGACTACTCTTCCCGGATACCAGCCGCAGTGTTTTATCCATTTTCCGAGAAAGTATGCTCTCCGCGGAACCGAATAAGCAGTAAAAGCGGGAACGGACTTCTTAAATTCCCTAAGTTCTTCGCAGAGTTCAGGGGAAATTGCCTCATCGGCGTCTATCCATAATATCCAGTCGTGTGATGAAATAGATACGCCTTCCTTTTTTGTCTGTGAATAACCCTTCCATTCTACTTTCTTAACGATCACAGAAGGATAGGAAGAAGCAATTTGGAAGGTATCGTCTGTTGAAAAATTATCAACGAGAATAATAATTTCATCAATACACGCCCCCTGGCTTTCAATACACTGTCGTATATTCTTTCCTTCGTTTTTCGCTATAATAACAGAAGATAACTTCATTGATTTATTGAATTACTAATTACTTCCGTCACAATATTCTTAAGTTCCGCTGAATACTTTGTAAGTGAATGATTTTCGGAAATAGTTTTCCCACTTAATATACTTCGTTCTCTCAGATCAGTATCGGACATCTCCGAAACTCTTACAACAGCTTTTTTAATAGTTTCAATTTGAAGGTTCTCCAATAGATAACCAAAGTCTTCCACATCGATAGTGCCTTCCTGGCTGACAATCGGAATTATACCACTGTTACCGCAAACATTTAACACAGCCGGACTTCCGCCTTCAGAACACGATGGATAAACCATTATTGCACATTTTGTTATTAATTCCTTAAATTTTGAAGAATTTAATGAAATGAAACCGTAATAATGAATATTAGTTAAATTATTTAATTCGGATGAATATACTTTTCTGAATTCCGGTTCATCCTGTAAGGGAGCGCAAATGTGCAGTTCAAGATGCTTTAACTCTTTAAAAGCTTCAATGAGAAGATCCAGACCTTTATGAATCATTCCACTGCTTGCAAACCACAGGAAATTCCTTTTTGCGCTGGTTATGTCTCTGACCCCGATAATTTCTTTGTAATCATATACCTTTATAAAAGAAGGATTTAGTGAGTAAACCTTTTTATCGGTTATTGCCGCGAATGATTTAACTGCAGTTATGTTACCAAGTGCTATAATAGCATCCGGAAATAGTGATTGGATATTCCATGACTTATCATAAATCCTTGCCGAGGAGGTCAGGTACACTCCTTTTCTTCTATAAAATTCTTCGACCCTTTTGAGTGAGTTACGGTTCTGGGTCTCAATACTCATACCGGTTGCATAATATATTGAGATTATCTTTGATTTCTTACCATAAAAATTTTTAACAAATGGTTCTCCGAATCCAAATAGCAGTTTATACTTATCATGATCAACATAACCTTCATAATCATAATCAACTATATCTACATTGTATCCCATGTCCCTGAATAATTTTGCTATTTCTAAAGCCTCTACCATATTGGTATGGGTGAGATCCGGTCCTCTTCTAAAGGGTTTTGTGATATAGGAAAGCAGCATACTGTGGTTAAAGTCTGTCCCGAAATAATTAATAATAGGAGTCTTCAGGATATCTCTCTTAATCACCGCAGGTAATTTCTTCAGGAAAAGCAAAGTATTTTTAATCAGATAAAGGATATTCACCTCATTTTTCACGCATTTGTAGTTAGTACTTTTCTTTTGAAATTAAAGAATAACAATAAAAGTGCAGGTATTATCAGGAAGAGTGAATAATAGTTCCTGAGGTAAAGGGCAATCGCAATTAAAAGACTGGGAAGATATAAAAGTATGCCATTCACCAATGAGTTCTTCTTTATTAAAAGTAATTCAACAAAGATCAGCATCAGCGGAATATAAATTACAGCAGAAAACATTTTTCCATAGGCCAGCCCTATAATTCCCATAAAGTGATAACTGATCAGCATAGAGGAAATTGTAATAATAACACTAATAAAAACAAAGTAAGTATAGTTTTTAATTTGATTAGCTCCAAGCAGTGTGAAATGGGGAATAATAGAAAGGAGATTAACAAAAATGTAGAAAAGAAAAATTCTTATTAAAAGTATGGAATTATTGTATGTTTCGGGCCCCAACCATAACTTAAATATAATATCCCCGAATAAAAGCAGGCCTGATATTACTACCAGACCGCCCGTGATAATCAAAAACTGCATTTTATAATAAAGTATTGCTATCGCTTCTTTCTTTTCGGTCTTTGAAGAAATTTTTGGGAATACCCAGCTGACGGCTGCAGTGAATAATGAATGAATTTGTGAACCGATAGTTGAGGCAAGCGAATAATAGGCAAGAAAAGTAGGGCCTGCCAGTGTAATTACTACAAACTTGTCTGCCTGGCTTACCAGGATGCTGAGTACCGACTGGATCCATGACCAGGAGCTGAAGCTGAAAATTTCTTTAAGGGTAACCTTACTTGTTTTAGGCAGGAGAGAAATATATGAAAAACGGCTTTTTACATAAACTAATTCACATATTACAACGACTGCAAGGATAATAGTGCTTCCGATAAATATTTGGATAATAGAATACCCCATATAAACGATTAAAACCTGCGTGGTAAGAAGCAGGAATTTCGAAATCATTGAAATTATTGAAGAAGTGTCATAACGTTCAAAACCTCTAAAAATAGAAAGAGCGAATTGTTCTGTCTGTTTAAGCCCAAAAAGTATACCCCCGAGAATTATGGAGATTTTAGTTACATAAATTAATGATCCGGTTAAATTAAAAAAATTGTATTTTCCAATGATAAGAGCAACGATCAATCCTATAATTAAAACAGCAAAAAAAAGTAATAATGTTAATAAAAATCCTGAATTTGTAATTCTGCTGATATCTTCTTTACTGCCAAGTGCTTTATATTTTGAAACGAATTTTATAGCAGCATCACCAATACCCACATTAATAACCCCAATACTGACCATAATAGAATTCACAAGCATCCACACACCATAATTGTCAGCACCGAGTTTGTTGATAAAATATGGTGTTACTACCAGCATTAAGAGTGGGAGTAGAATAACATCTGCTACATTCCATACAGAGTTCCTGAATTCCTGTCTTTTCAGATTTGCGCATAAATCAAAATATTTCAATTTTTACTCTTCCACTTTATATTGCGCCATATCTTAATCGGGAAATCAAGTCCCAATTTTGATAAATATCCTTTCAGTATTATTCTTGATTTTCGATAAAAAAAACTAGTTTTTGCTGATATATCCCATAAATCGTGTCTTTTAAGGACCTTTTTCAATTCATTAATAGACGCGATCTCATTTTTCCAGGATGCCCCGCCTGCGTATTGAATAGCAAGCGGAGGTCCATCAATAAATTTTCCCAAATGCCTGAATCCTTTAATATTCTTTTCGAATCTTACAATTATTTCATAATCCATTGCATATTTTAACGATAAATCAAAAAGTCCCCATTTTTCAAAAAGTTCTTTCTTTATGAACATTGTTGGGTGGTTAAAAGGCATTCCCTTCCCAATTCTGCATAATAACGGTTTTCGGATATTCGATCCGAACTTCTCATCAACAAAATAGAGGTTCCCGTGGACAAAGAGTACATCTTTTTCATTAAATGCACTATTCACCAGCTTAAAAACATTTTCATTAAAGTATAAATCATCACTATTCAGAATGGAGATAACTTCACCTTTAGCTGCTTTTATACCTTTGTTAAAAGCATCCGAAATACCATTATCCTTTTCACTTATTATTCTTAATTTTGAAGGTATTTTGTTGTCATTATATATTTTCCTGGCGATTTCGATAGTTTTGTCTTCGCTTAGATTATCTATTAGAATGTGTTCAAAATTATTATAGTTTTGCTGTATAACGGAATTAATATTGCGAGCAATTGTTTTTTCAGAATTATAAGTAGGAGTGATGACTGATATTAACATATTTTGGAATTCAAATTGAATCTAAACCTAATTATAAGCATTTAACTATTTATGTTTAAAATTACGATTGATGCCAGAATGATAAATCATTCAGGTATCGGTACTTATATACGAAGTCTTGTACCAAATTTAGTAAATAAATATAATTTAATCCTTTTGGGCAACAGAGAAATTCTATCCAAATTTAACTGGTCGGAAACTGTGAGGATTATTGACTGCAGGAGCATTATCTACTCATTACGAGAACAACTTGAAATTCCACTGAAAATTCCTGCCTGTGACATTTTTATTTGTCCCCATTATAACGTTCCTGTCCTGCCGGTAAAGGCAAGAAAAAAAATTGTGATCATGCATGATGTTTATCATCTCGCATTCAGTGATCAGCTTTCTCTCCTGCAAAAACTATATTCACGTTTTTTAATAAATTACGCTGTAAGCCATTTTGATCAAGTAATTACTATTTCTAGATTTTCAGAATCGGAAATTGTCAGATACACCAGTATAAAAAAAGAAAAACTTACAGTTCTTTATCCGGGCTTGGATTTCGAGGCTGCAGCAATGAATCAGGATAAAGTAGATGCTATAAGGAAAAAATATAATTTACCCGAAAGATTTATCCTATTTGTCGGTAATATAAAACCACATAAGAATTTAAAGAATCTTTTACTTGCTTATAAAATCCTTCTTGATAGAAACAATAAAATCAAGATGGTTGCAACCGGAAAAAAGGAGGGATTCATTGTTTCCGATGAGGGGATCAAAACCATAATGAATGAAAATAAAGTGCTCGCTGATAATGTTTTGTTTACCGGTTACATAGATGGGGACCTCCTTCCCGGCATTTATAAAATGGCCGATGTATTTGTTTTTCCTTCATTTTATGAAGGATTTGGTATCCCTCCTATTGAAGCAATGGCTGCCGGTACTCCTGTTATTGTTTCCAGGGAAGCATCACTGCCTGAGGTCTGTGGTGATGCCGCATTATATTGTGACGCATCCGTTCCTAAAGACATAGCCGATAAGATCGAAATGATTTTGACACAGGAAAATCTCAGAAAGGATCTGATAAATAAAGGCACACTTAATTTAACCAGGTTTACAAAAGAAAATTTCGAACAGGGATGGATCAATATTATAAATAAGAATAAATAACGACAGTTTTTTTTATTTTGTCAGATAAATACTTCTAAAACTCTTGAAAACAGCAATAGTACATGAATGGTTTGTAAATTATGCGGGTGCGGAGAAGTGCATCGAATCTTTCCTTAATGTCTGGCCGGATGCTGATGTGTTCTCACTGGTCGACTTTCTGAAAGCACAGGAAAGAAATCTGATTTTAAAAGGTAGGCATTCTCATACCTCATACATTCAGAACTTACCCTTTGCTGAAAAATCACATCGTAAGTATCTCCCTCTCTTTCCCAATGCGGTAGAAAGATTTAACTTATCAGAATACCAGGTGATTCTGTCAAGCTCTCATTCGGTTGCCAAAGGAGTGAAAACAAGAAAAGATCAGCTCCATATTTGTTATTGTCATTCTCCTATGCGTTATGCGTGGGATGAGGCTGACCTTTATCTTTCGGAGGCCAACCTGAATAAAGGACTTAAAGGTTTTTTAGCGCATAAAATAATCGAATACCTTCGCCGCTGGGATGTTAAATCTGCCGGTAACGTTACCTGGTTTGTTGCTAACTCGCATTATATAGCGGAAAAAATAAAAAGAATATATAACAGGGATTCTGATGTAATTTATCCCCCTGTAGATACAAATAAATTCCCTGTCAGCGGAAATAAGGAGAATTTTTTCATTACAGCTTCACGACTCGTTCCCTATAAAAGAGTCGATATTATTGTCGATGCTTTTACTAAAATGCCCGATAAAAAGCTGATCGTCATTGGAAGCGGACCTGAAAAAGAGAAGCTGAAAATGAAAGCCGGTCCGAATATAGAATTTGCCGGTTACCTCAATTCTGATTCCCTTGTGAAATACATGCAGGAAGCAAAAGCATTTATTTTTGCCGCTGAAGAAGATTTTGGTATAGTTCCTCTGGAAGCCATTTCCTGCGGAACCCCCGTAATTGCCCTTAACAAAGGGGGTACGGCAGAAACAATAAAGGATGGCATAACAGGCATCCACTTTAATGAACAGACAGCCGCTGATCTTATCGGAGGAGTCGCCCGCTTTGAGCGGAATCAGAATGCATTTGAACCCAACCGGTTGCATGAATATGCTGAACAGTTTGACAGATCGATGTTTGAAAAAAAGATGAAAGATTATGTGAACGGGAAGTTCAGATTATTTTATGAAGAGGGGAGGAGTAAAAAATGATTGCCGGCCAGAAGTCTGTTTATTATTTAAGGTTGTTTTTAGACCTCGTTATCTTAAATTCGGTCTTCATCCTGGCCGCGGTCATCGCGCAGTCATTCACTATCCTGGTGGATCGGAATTATATGTTCGTTCTGCTTGCCGTATTGAATTTCCTCTGGTATTTCGTATCGAACGTAGTCAATTTCTATGATGATCTGAGAACGCGTTATTATACATTCCAGATAGTAAATATTTTTAAAAGTACTATCATTCAGATACTTGCCTCAGTACTTTTCATCTTTTTTGTAAAAGAAGATCTTTTTACAAGGAATTTTATTTTTCTTTATGCGGTGATGCTGTTTGTTTCTGTAAGTGCCAGGGTGATTATTATCAGGGCGGTACTCAGCTCTGTTAGAAACCGAAAAAAGAATTTATGGAACCTGCTTATAGTCGGGGCTGGTGAAATCGGCAGGGGTTTTCATGAAATGCTCGGGCGGCATAAAGAATTCGGATATAATTTCATCGGCTACCTCGACGATACTGACACCGCTTCGGAAAGCGTGATAGGGGGTATCAGTTCACTGGATAAAATACTTGGTGAGAAAGATGTTGATGAGGTTATTATCGCTCTCCCCTTTTATGAATCCACCCAGCTCGAAGAGATAATTCATATATGTAATAAACAGGCGGTTCGTGTAAATATTATTCCTGATTATTTTCGGTTTGTTTCCAGAAAGTTCCAGGTAAATATGATGGGCGACTTCCCGATTATCAGGGTCAGAAATGAACCGCTTGCTGAAGTCCATTGGAGATTTATTAAGCGTGTCTTCGATCTCGTTTTCTCCACTCTCTTTATTGTACTCGTGCTTTCCTGGATGTTCCCGTTATTATTTATTGTTAATAAATTAACCTCGAAGGGTCCTTTACTTTTCCGGCAGGACCGTATCGGCGCTAATAATAAAATATTTAAGTGCTATAAATTCCGGACTATGCACGTCGACCCTAAAGGAGAAATATATAAGCCTCTCGTTGAGAATGATCCCCGGATTACCGGCATAGGCAGATTCCTCCGGCGATCGAATCTTGATGAGATTCCCCAGTTTATAAATGTCTGGAAAGGCGAAATGTCTGTTGTGGGCCCCAGACCCCATGCTCTGCCTTTTAACGAGGTGTATGAAAATATTGTCGAAGAAATAAAGATACGAAGCTGGGTTAAACCGGGTATAACCGGCTGGGCACAGATACACGGACTGCGGGGTGATGTTGAAGATTATGAATTAAACCGTCAGCGTACTATTAAGCGTATTGAATACGACCTTTGGTATATTGAGAACTGGAGCTTCTGGCTCGATATTCAGATAATTCTTTTGACTGTATGGCAGATGATCCGCGGAGAATCGCGCGGAATCTGAGCCTCGAACTACCTATCAACTTAAATCTTCCTCTTTTAATTAAAACTGTGGCAGTTGTCATCTCAGATGTATTCTCACAGCGTATTCCTTTTTAAATGCGGATATTTAAATAAAAAAAGAATATGAAAATAGCGATAGTTTTAGGAATAATAATGATCGTACTTGGGATGTACGGTCTTTTACACGATACATTAAAAAACGATAAGGAAGTGAGTATCAGAAAGAAGCATACTGAATCTACATCTATTCCGGTTCCGGCAATCTTCGGCGGTTTGTCTGTTGCAGGCGGGGTAGGATTCGTGATTATAGGAATAAGATCAGAAAGAAAGATGATCTGAATAAAATAAAGGCGTTAAAATCGACTGATGCTATTTCGATCCCGACTCGTATTCTCTGAATAGCCGGGATCGAAAGCATACATTCACACAGAATTTCTTTCTCCAATATGAAAGGATTAACATACCTCTTTATCTTAGTTTATGTGCCGCCGAACGTGCCTCTTCAAATGTTTTGTAGTAACCTACGCGTACCCTGTACCACGTTTCGTTCCATTCTTCAAAATATACCCTGGCAACAAAAGCATTGTATCCTTTTTGTTTTAATTCTTCGGCTTCTTTTTCCGCTTTATCCCTCGTTCTCCACGCTGATATTTGTGCGGTATACAGCTTGCCGTCGCTAAAGATCATATCCTGTACTATATGTTCATTCTCTAAATCATACTGCGGCTTTTCAGGTTTTGGCTCCGCAGGAGGTTCTTTCTTTTCAAGATAGTCAGGAATCCCGTTCCGGTTCAGGTCATCAGGACACCCACTCACATCAACTCCTACACCTGCCGGGGTACCGGGACAGCTGTCCTTGTAATCAGGAACACCATCGTTATCTGAATCTTTAATGCAGCCCATATTGTCTACGGGAACACCGCTGGGAGAATCGGGACAATTATCCATATAGTCAGGCACCCCATCCTTATCGGAGTCAACAGCGCACCCTGTTTCATCTACTTTAATTCCTGCCGGTGTGCCCGCGCATTTATCCAGATAGTCAGGTACTCCGTCTCTGTCTGTGTCGATCGGACATCCCATCAGATCAACCTGAACTCCTGCCGGCGTATGAGGACAGGCATCATCTGAATCCCAAACTCCGTCACCATCTTCATCCTTTCTGCCGAAAAATGAAACCGATACTCCCGCTGAACCATATAGAAAAACATCGTTATGCTGTCCTGCGTCAATACCATCAAGCTGATCTCCCGGACATAAAAATTCACCGAAGTTGATATTCAGCGCGAACCTTCTGCTTAGATTTATTTTCAGACCGATTTCCCCGTTATAATTTATTTTAGACAGACTTTCTGATGCTGGTTTATCCGGTATTATCGAATTTCCCTGTTTATCCTCCGGATTATACCATACATTAGACGCTCCTAAAAATACATAAGGCAGAAAAGTTTCATCTATGGCGTAGCTGTAAACAAGTCCTCCGCCGGCAAAGAAAAAGTCATCTGAAAATTCAAATGGCGCATGTCTCTCATCTTTCCCTTTTAACGTTCCGAGGCCTCCCTGAAGTCTTAAACCTAAGGCGTGTTTAGAGTTTATTGAAAAAAAATATTCAAGGCTTCCCATCCCCAAAGGACCAGGCTTTACTCCTTCGAAATCTGTCCGGGCGATTGTTACTCCGCCGTTCACAGTTAAAAGAAGTTTTCCCTGCAAAGGTGAGCTTTCGTCGGTCTGAGAGAATAATAACACGGTTGAAGTAGTAATAAGAAAAAGGATTGTAAAAATTCTTTGCATATTTTACCTATTTGATGATTTTACAGCAGTAATAAGTAAAATCCCCCCCAAAAGTAGATGAGAGAATTTTATATGCTATCAATTTAGCTAATTCAAATAACCCTTCCAAGAAGATTTGCAATTTAAACTCAGCCGGCAAGTGGAATGCTTACCGGCTGATTATGTATTATATCCTGTAATACTATTTCATCAAAATCATTTTCTTCGTATCGCTGAATGACCCTGCCGTAATAGTATAATAATATATTCCGCTTGCAAGATTGGCCGCATTGAAGTCTATGGCATAATTTCCGGCTGCTTTGTTCTGGTTTAAAAGAGTTGCTGCCTCGCGGCCGTTAATATCATAAACCTTCAGTATGACGTGCGAAGCCTTAGGTATAGAAAAGTTGATCTGCGTTGAAGGGTTAAATGGATTTGGATAGTTCTGCATAAGTCTGAAATCGGCGGGCAAAGCTTTATTAATTCTTGTCTCGCTGCTGTATTCATATGTTCCGTTGAAATCAATCTGCTTCAGTCTGTAGCTTATTACTTCAGATTGAAGTCTGCTTACATCATCCCGGAAATTGTATAAATTTTCATGAGTGGTTGTTCCGTGTCCTGATGCAAAACCGACCTTCTCCCATCCGGATCCTGATTTTCTCTCTATTTCGAATCCTCTGTTATTGCTTTCTGTTGCTGTTCTCCATTGAAGCTCGGCAAATCCGTCATTAAGCATTGCTGTAAAAGAGACAAGTTCTACAGGAAGGGGAGTTGCCGTAATAATACCTGTCATACTCGGGTGGAACAAACAGACAAAGTTATATTCGCCGTCTATTTCAATAACATATGAAAAGGTGGTTGAGGAACTATTAAATTGGAGCGTCCCAGGGTGTCGCTCCGGGCGGTAGGGAAGTTCCTGAAGTTCCGTTGCAGGTGGTTGTATGTGTACCGCTTACCCAGTTCCAGGTAACTGTATCCCCTACCATTACAGTAACCGTCGACGGTGAAAAAGCAAAATTAGCTACATCAACCATATGATTGGTGCAGAAAGCCGAAGATGAAAAAAAGATCAGACTGAGGAAGAATAAAGAGAACTTGATAGTGACTTGTCTTATCATAACACTATCCTTTCTTTTTGATGTTTGGTAAAAAAGATATCGAAAAGATAGTGCTGAAGATCAGGTCAAAGTGACAACGAGAACTGAATTATTTTATCCTTAACCTGTTGTTCAGGACTTTTTTATAGAATTTAAGACCCAGGAAGAGTAATAAGAAAACCTGTACAAGGATCAATAATGCTTCAATGTTCATAAAAACCTCCACTCAACTAGTTATTCTGTAACTAGCAAAATTTTTGCCATTTATATTAATGGGGTTTTGAGGGATAATTGTGCATCTGGATGTGATATATTGACATTTTTGTCGTCAAAATGGGTGATATTACCTCTTTTGGGGCGAAAAATGGAGTGACTATAAGACTGGTCGATCCGGATTGGAAAGGATATCTCTCTATAATTTCGGCTTAAAGCCCGGAATCCTCTATGAGTTACCGGGCCTTAAACCTGCTTAAATGAACCATTGATTCAAATTATTATAAGAATATCAGTAATATCCTAATTGGCTGTACCGCCGCCGCCGGTGTCTCTGCCCTTGCTTCTTTCAATAGATTGAAGAGCAAGATAATTTGGACCGAATTTTTTCAGGTTGTCCAGTTCGGTATCATATTGATCAAAATGATTTTCCTCTTCAACTACAAGTCCTTCAAACAATTGTTTTGATACAGAATCTGCGTTTTTAGAGCATTCATTTGCCCACTGGTTGTATTCCCGTGCGCTGTCTTCTTCCATCTTTGCCGCAAGTTTAAGCATCTCTTCAACTTCTTTTAGCTTCTGAACCTCAGAAGATGCGGTAATTTCAACCTCTCCCTTAAGGAATAATATTCTCTCGGCCAGTCTTTCTATATGAAGCATTTCGGTTATTGCGGTTCTTCTGAATAAATTAGCCAGTAAATCAAAGCCCTGGTCATCGCAATGAAAATGAAAATACATATACTGATGTACTGCTGTAAGTTCATCAGCAACTGCCTTATTCAATAATTCTATACTTTTTTCGTGCATTTCTTCTCCCCGGATAAATTTAGTATGTAAAATATTTCACCCCTAAATTTAATGATATATTATGAATCATTAAATCCATAAAATAAAAAAGGCTCTCAAAAGAGAGCCTCTTAAAAACTTAAGCAGGTGCAAGGATTACTTTTTTTCTTCTTTCGGCTGACCAAGCTTGTTCAGATGCTTTGTTAAAGCGGCTTTTTTCCGGGATGCGTTATTGCTGTGTATTATTCCTTTGCTCGCTCCTTTGTCAATTACGGCAACAGCTTCTTTGTAAAGCTTTTCAGCTTCGTCCTTGTTTTCACTCTCCAGTACTTTTTTGTAATGGGTTTTCAACATAGATTCGTAACTTTTATTAATATCTCTCTTTTTTTCGTTTGTCCGAATTCTTTTCTTTGCCGATTTATGACTTGCCATCTTTACGTAAATCCTTGTATTTTATAAAAAATAGACACCTAATATAGATAATTGGGCATTTTTTGTCAATGTATTCTTTACTAAATTAATCCCGCCTTATTATTAAAATATTGCGAAATTATGCTGAAAATAAATGAAATTTATTTGTCTATACAGGGAGAAAGCAGTTATGCCGGCCTTCCCTGCGTATTCGTTAGGATGACGGGCTGCAACCTCAGGTGTACTTATTGCGATACTGAGTATGCGTTTTATGAAGGAAAAGACTTTTCTGTGGAAGATGTACTCGCGGAAGTGGCCGGATATGGATGCCGACTCGTAGAGATTACCGGAGGTGAACCCCTTGTTCAGGATGAGGAATGCAGAAGGCTTATGACGGCTCTATGCGATGGCGGCTATGAGGTTATGCTGGAAACTGGGGGGAGTCTCCCGATAAATAATATTGACAGCCGCGTCAAAATAGTGATGGATCTGAAGTGTCCGTCCAGCGGAATGATGAAAAAGAATCTTTATGATAATATTAACTTTCTTAAACCGAATGACGAACTGAAATTTGTGATTGGAACCAGGGAGGATTATGCATGGACGAAGGAAATTATTAAAAACTATGGACTGGAAGAAAAGTGTGAACTGCTTTTCTCAGTCGTATTTGGTAAACTGGAACCTCTTAATCTTGTTGAATGGATGCTGAAGGATAAGGTTAAAGCCCGCTTTCAGCTTCAAATGCATAAATTCATCTGGCAGCCCGATACGAAAGGTGTATAATGAAAATTGCTAAAGAATTTCACTGGGAAATGGGTCATCGTCTCCCTGAACACTTCGGCAAATGTAAAAACATACATGGCCACTCCTACAGAATGATTGTTGAACTGGAGGGTGAAGTAAATGAAGGCGGGATGATAATGGATTATTATGATCTTAAAAAAATTGTCAATCCGATTGTCGATCATCTGGATCATGCCTTTATGGTTTTTGAAAAAGATGAGGAAATTGTCAGATTCCTGGAATCGGTAAAATCGAAAAGGGTCCTCGTTAGTTTTCAATCGACAGTTGAGAACATCTGCCGGTATATTCTAAAGGAAATTAAAAAACAGAGCCTTCCGTCTAATGTTAAAAAAGTTAAAGTCAGGATTTTCGAATCTATAGATGATTACGCTGAAGAGGAGATCTCTTTCTAAGCATGGCACGTTTCAAAATGTTTATCGAATACGACGGAACACGTTACTCCGGCTGGCAGAAACAGCCGGGACAAACGTCAACCAGAACTATCCAGGGAGCGCTCTTCAAAGCTGCCGATGAGGCCTTCAGAAAGGAAAGGGCTGATATCCAGGGTTCGGGAAGAACCGACAGCGGTGTTCACGCTCTTTGCCAGGTTGCTCACCTTGATGTTAAAACTATGCTTGCTCCTGAAATAATCAGACTTAAGATGAACGACAACCTTCCTGCTGATATCAATATCCGGGAGGTAGAAAAAACTTATCCTGCTTTTCACGCCCGCCACGATGCGGTGAAACGAAGCTACGTCTATCAGGTCTCTACACGAAGAACCGCTTTCGGGAAGAATTATGTCTGGTGGATAAAAGACAAACTGAATTATAAGGAAATGGAATCGGCAGCCCGGCAGTTTAAGGGTATGCACGATTTTGCGTCTTTCTCCGATCAGGATCCGAAGGAAAAATCTACAAAGGTGCTTATTGATGATGTTCGGCTTAAGAAAGAGGGTGATATAATCCTTATAAGGATAACAGGATCTCATTTCCTCTGGAAAATGGTCAGGAGAATGGTTGGAGTTCTTGTGGAAGTTGGTAGAGGCAGATTAACGGAGGCTGATATAAAGATCTTCCTCCTTACTAAATCAAAAGAACCGGCAAAATATACTGCTCCGCCGTCAGGATTATTTTTGGAACAGGTTCTTTATAAAGAAGATAAAATCAATGAGGAACTCCGCCCCGTAATCCTCATTTAATTACTTCTTAACCATTTTTTTTAGCCGCTGAATTTCATCCCTCAGGTTTGCAGCCCTCTCAAACTCCAGGTCCTTCGCGGCCTGATGCATTTGACCCGTTAACTCCTCAATCAAATCCTGCTTCTGCTCGTTATTCATATATTTTAGCACCGGCTCGGCAACTTTGGAAAATGAAAACGCTTCCGGCTCCTCCTTTTTCCTGATGTCGGCTATTGACGTGGATGACATTATCTCCTCCAGGCTCTTAAAGATAGTTTTCGGTTCTATCCCATGCTTCTCATTGTATTCTTTTTGAATCTTGCGCCGCCTGATGGTTTCGTCAATCGTTTTTCTCATGGATTCAGTTATGATGTTCGCGTACATTATAACTTTTCCGTTCACATTACGGGCTGTACGGCCGGCAGTCTGCATAAGCGACCTTTCACTTCTGAGGAATCCTTCCTTATCCGCGTCAATTATCGCCACCAGAGATACCTCGGGGAGGTCAAGTCCTTCTCTTAAAAGGTTTACTCCAACCAGTACGTCAAACTCGCCTATGCGCAGGTCTCTTAATATTTCAACCCGTTCGAGTGCGTCAATATCGCTGTGAATATATCTTACAAGTATACCTATCTTATCAAGATAATCTGATAGATCCTCAGCCATCTTTTTTGTCAGAGTGGTGACCAGCGTTTTTTCTTTCTTCTCAACCCTTGTTCTTACTTCACCGATTAAATCGTCTATCTGACCTTTGATCGGTCGAACCTCTATGTCAGGATCAAGAAGTCCTGTGGGCCGGATAATTTGCTCAACTACCACACCGCCGCTCTTCTCCAGCTCAAAATCAGCGGGAGTAGCACTTACAAAAATCACCTGGCTTAGCATGCCTTCGAATTCCTCGAACTTCATGGGACGATTGTCCATTGCTGAAGGGAGCCTGAATCCGTATTCTACCAGCGTTCCCTTCCTCGCCCTGTCGCCGTTGTACATTCCTCTGATCTGAGGAACGGTTACATGCGATTCATCTATCACACATAGAAAGTCTTTCGGGAAATAATCCATTAAGTTGTAAGGACGTGAACCGGGGGCCCTTCCATCCAGATGCCTCGAATAGTTTTCAATTCCTGAGCAGTAGCCTATTTCCTTCATCATTTCGATATCGAATTTAGTTCTCTGCTCAATCCTCTGGGCTTCAAGATATTTTTCCTCGGAGCGGAAATATCTTAATCTGTCTTCCAGCTCTTGTTCAATACTGTAAATAGCCTTCTGAACCTGCTCTCGGTTTGATACGAAATATTTTGCGGGATAAATAGGATTCGATTCTACCTCTCTTAAAACATCCCCGGTAACTGAGTCTATTATACTCAGCTTCTCAATTTCATCATCCCAGAATTCTATCCTTACAGCTTCTTCATACTGGTAAGCAGGAATGATCTCTACTACATCTCCGCGTGCGCGGAATGTACCGCGACTAAATTCCGTATCGTTTCTTACATAATGGATGTCAATCAGGTCTCGTAATAATTTTTTCCGGGGTATCTGCATGCCCTGGCGTAGAAAAATTATCTGGTCGGCATAATCCTGCGGCGCGCCGATTCCATATATACAGCTTACCGACGCAACTACTATAACATCTTTTCTTCCTTCTACCAGGGCAGTAGTGGCTTTCAGTCTTAAGCGGTCAATCTCTTCGTTTATGGAAAAGTCTTTTTCGATATAAAGGTCGCTTGAAACTACATAAGCTTCCGGCTGATAATAGTCGTAATAGCTTATAAAAAACTCTACAGCATTATTTGGAAAAAAAGCTTTAAACTCGGAATACAACTGTGCGGCTAGAGTCTTATTGTGTGATATAATCAGGGTTGGCTTATTTATCTCAGCAATAACATTTGATATCGTAAATGTTTTACCGCTTCCTGTTACACCTAGCAGCGTCTGGAACTTATCGCCGCTCTTAACTCCCGCGAGAAGCTGCTTAATTGCTTCCGGCTGATCACCTGATGGTTTATAGCTTGATACTAATTCGAATTTATCTCTCATAAAATCTATGGAATATTTATTTCAACAGCGTGAAAATGATCGTCGTGTAAATGCCCCTTCATAACAATGAAGTCTGCTTCTTCTATCCCCTGAGGAAGCGGATAAGGTGCCTGAACCAGGTTCTGTACTCCGGCACCGTCTTCAGCGTAGAAAACAGCGGATTGATTAACCGGATCGGTCTGGATTCCTTTCTCCCTTACCAGCGAAACTTTAATATCTTTATTAGCGTTATTATTTGTATCGAAATTTGAATAAAGCCCGGGCCTTCCGGTCGGGGCAAAATATATAAAATATATAAGCAGGATTGCCGCCAGCAGTAAAACAGGCAGAATCAGTTTTTGCAGTGCTTTCATTCTTAAAGTTTGGTTAATTTTTATTAGTCAGCTAATTTAGCAATTTTACATCCTACTTTACAATGTAATTTGAAATGGTTCACATAGAATTGGAGCTTTGAATGTCTGGAAAATGGCTCATTATTGCGGGAATATCAGGCTTTCTCGCGGTAGCCCTCGGTGCTTTCGGTGCCCATGGCCTGAAAAATATCCTTTCACCTGAAAAGATCGAAGTATATAAGACGGGTGTGCTCTACCAGCTGATACACAGCGTGGTGCTTCTTGCCCTGGCTTTGTATGCGGGGAGTTCATTTGAAGCTGCTAAATGGTTCTTCCTGGCGGGTATTATTTTATTTTCTTTCTCCCTTTATTTATACGCGGTAACCGGCATATTAGTATTCGCAATAATAACCCCTTTCGGCGGGGTATGTTTCCTTATTGCCTGGCTGTCGTTGGTGGCCGCTGCGGTGAAGAAAAAGTCTTAGGAAGGTTTACGGCTTTACCTTATTTAACTACCCGCAGTTTGAAGTAGACTTCCTCAGGGGAGAAGATCCCCGCAAAGAATCTTTCGTACATAACAGGTTCTATATTAAGTATAGCGTCCATCCATTTAAGCGCGGCAAAGTGCGAAGTGATAAACCTTTTCTCCAGTATCTCAAACTGGGCTTTCCCCTTATAGTTTGTCCTGTGGTTCAGCTTCCATTTCTCATAGAATTTCAGCTTCCGGTTTCCAATGTACTCGTAATTATCAAAGGTTCTTATTGAAAAAGGTATCTTATGATCCGGTTCCCCGAAATATTTCGTATTCAGAAAGAAGGGGGCATACACTATTATAATTGCGTCCGGTTTCGCTATCCTGTATAACTCTGTTACGGTCTTATGAAAGCTGTCCAGGTGCTCCAGTATGTGGCTGGCAAAAATCTCATCAAAAGTATTATCTTCAAAAGGATAGGGGAATGTGTTTATATCGTGGATCATATTTCCCCCGTAGTCTACTACATCAAGATTAACATACTCTTCTTTAATATCCTTCCCGCAGCCCAGGTTAAGTTTTTTTTTCTCTGCCATTCTTCCTGTAAGTTTTCTTAGAATAATTTTGAATGCAATTTAATAATTAAAGGGATATAAAATAAAAAACCCGGCGTTGATGCCGGGCTTTATTCATTTTTCTATAGATAATGGCTATCAGTTCAGGGTGATAACGGGGAAGTTTATCCCTTGTAGGCTCAGCTGATCAACCTTCACCTTGATAACTCCGCGCTTCATCATACCAAGCTGTAATGCCGCAGCTTTCGAAAGATCAAGCTGTCTCCCTCCAATATAGGGTCCGCGGTCGTTAACTCTCACAATAACGTATTTATCGTTTTTCGGGTTTGTTATTTTTAATAATGTCCCGAATTTTAATCCTTTATGAGCGGCGGTGAAAGCCATCTGATCATAAATTTCGCCGTTAGCTGTTTTCCTTCCATGGAAACGGGGTCCGTACCAGGAAGCTGTCATATAACCTTTATCTATGTAAGATATTGCTGATGTTTCAACAAGACTCTCTTCTTCTGTGACCGTACTATTGTCCATTACTGGTTTTGCTGTCCCACTCACATCTGTCTTAATAATAGTAAATCCAACCAGTAAAGCTAGGATGCCCACGATCGATATTCTTGTTAGTAACTTCAATATCACCTCATTCTTGTTAATAGTTTTTTGTATTACAAAATTAGACTACCTGTCAGGCACTTACAATAATGTTTTCATGAATAGTGCCTGTCTGACAGTCCTCCAAAACAATCGACTATTTTAGTGTTTAAGTCGATTCTTTGTTTATATCTTAACATATGAGGTAAAAAGGGAAGCCGAAAGCAGTCTTATCACATATATGTCAAATGAGACGCCGCTCAAACCGAATCGCTGAATTGTCTTATGATGATACCCCGGACTCAAAGTAAAGCATTCTTATATATTCTATCCGAAAACTGCCGACAAAATGCTTATTTCTTCATAGCGGAAAATTGATTTAATTTAGACTATCAAAAATAAATTCTGATAGCGGGCACTTTTTCAGAATGATTACGTATAATCCGGAAACATACGAGGAGCCGGTATGAACAAGTCTACTACTAACAGACAACGGTTGTTATTACTCATCACTTTACTTCTGCCTCTTTTATTAGGGAGCTCAAATCAAAGCGTCTTAAAAGACGACGATAATTTTTATCTTTCAAATTATACAACTTTCTCTCCTGGCAGCAAAGTATCGGTCAATCTGTATAACTACAGCCGGAACGGAGGTACGTATAGTCTCCGCTTACTGGTTATAGAGGATCCCGTAAGTTTCTTTTCTTCCGTTAATAAAAATAATATGCGCTACGCCTTCGATATTTTCGGCGGACGGAAAGAGGTTCTGTTAAAATACACTTCGGTCATCAAAGAATGGAAAGACTATATACCCTCTAACTCCTTCGGCAGTAATAACAACCTGGCTGTGGGCAGAATTGATAAACCCGGCATATATATCCTTCAGGCAATAAAAGGAGATCGTGTGGCTTACTGCGGCATAGTTGTATCTGATCTCTCTCTGGTTTATAAGAACAGCAGCCGGCAGATCCTGGCGTATGTTGCGGACGCACGTACAAGTGAGTTCCAGCTGAAAAGCAGAGTGTCGGTGTATAGCGAGGGGAAACTTGTTGCTAGCCAGACGGCGGATAAGGATGGCATCGTCCTTATCGATATGGATAACCTGAAGTCTGATAATATCACCTCGCCTATCCTGATTGCTCAGGCAGGGGAGGAAACTATATTAAGCGACCCGTATTACTATTTCAGGAATGGTAATAACAAATACTACACAGCTTATATCTATACCAATCAGCCTGTCTATCGCCCCGGTCAGCAGGTATTCTTTAAGGCTGTGATGAGAGAAAAGGGAGGGAATGAAATAAAAAACGTTCCTTATGAAAAGTTTACGGTTACTGTTAAGTCTCCTAAGAATAAGGAGGTATTCTCTTCTGATCTTACAACAAATGAATTCGGTACTCTTAACTCTGATTTTATGCTTGATGATGAGGCGGATCTGGGCGACTATTCGATTCTGATTTCGAACGGACAGAATACTTATTACGGATCTTTCAGCGTTGAGGAATATAAAAAACCCGAGTATAAAGTCGAGGTTAATACCGGGTCAAAGAACTATGCCGCAAAAGATATTATTGACGGAAAGGTTACGGCCGATTATTATTTCGGCTCACCTGTTACGAACGGAGAGATTACTCTGAACATCTATAAGAAACAGTACTGGAGACCCTGGTGGTACTGGTCGGAGTACAGCTGGTTCTATCGTTCATATTCAAAGCCAATGTATTACGGAAATCAGCAGCTGGTCTCTCAGGAGTCAGGCTCCCTCGATGATAAGGGGGAATACAAGTTCAGTTATAAAGTTGATGATGATGTTCAGTATGATTATGTCTACGTAATAACCGCCGAGGTTAAGGATGCTTCACGAAGGGTAATCTCCGGATCATCGGAGGTCTATGTTACCCGGGGCGCTTTTTCTATCTTTACTTCACCTGACCGTTATTTCGTTGAAAGAGGTAAAACAGTTAACCTGAGGGTTAATGCGAATGACTTTACCGATAATCCTGTACAGACAAATTTTGATATCATTATAAATTATTCCAATCCCCGAACGCACAATAACCAGGAGAAGTTTGAAGTGCTTCACGGAAGTACTGACAGCCACGGTAAGGCCTCTGTCCCTTTCCCTACATCCCGTCTGAATGATGGCAGCTATAACTACGTAGTCAGGGCATACGATGGAAAGGGGAGGGAAATAACCGCGTCTTCGTCTTTCTATGTGGGGGATATAAATAATTATTATTACGGAAGAACGGGGTCGGGACTTGAAATCGTAACCGACAAGGATGCGTACGATAAAGGCGACAGCCTGGTTGCCTATATTTTTATTCCTACAACTAATACAGAACTTCTTCTTACTTATGAGTCGGATATGTTTATTGGATATAAGAAGTACAAAGTTGAGGGAAACAGCCTTACTATCCGTGAAAAGCTGACGGATATATTTTCTCCGGGCTTTAACATATCTGTCTGCTATCTTAAAGACAGGCAGTTCTATAATACTAGTAAGATGGTGGGAGTGCTTGCGAAGGATAAATTCCTCGATATCAGCTTAAAGCCCTCAAAAGAAACATACAAGCCGGGGGAAAATGCAGATTATCTTGTAACGGTAAAAGACTATAAGGGAAATCCCGTATCAAATACAGATTTATCTTTCGGTATAATCGACGAAAGTATCTACGCCATTAAGGAAGATCAGACGCAGGATATCCAGTCGTTCTTCTATGCGCCTGAGTATTCATATATCCCCACCTACAGCTCATTGCAGTACAGTAATTTCAGCAGCCGCAGCAGGGATATTACATACATAGATAGAAACTTCTTTAAGGATAAGCATAAAAATGAGGATAATCTTAAAAAAGGATCCCTGTATGGTAAAATAAAGATAAAGGACAGCGATGAGTCCGCGAAGAATATTTATGTGATCCTTACCAGTGAAAAGTATTATTATACAGCCGAAACTGATACTAATGGTAATTACAAAATAGGGAATATAGTACAGGGCGATTATGAAATTTATATTTCAGGGAACGGACATGATCTAACTAAGATTAAGAATATCAGCATCACTAAGAAATCAGCAGAATATAACTTTGAAATAGAAAAACCGGCGGAAATAACTAATACTCCGCAGGGTCAGTTCTTCACAGATGAACAACGACCCATGCAGGCTGCTGAATTATCTGTGAACGCTGTTCGGGGGGGACGTGCCGACGGGATGATGATGAAGTCGGAAATGAAGGACAAAGGGACGTCTTATGTTAAAGCTGAAGTCCGTTCTAATTTTGTTGATGCACTGATATGGAAGGCTGATATCATCACAGATAAGGGCGGTAAAGCAAAAGTTTCCTTCAAAATACCCGATAACCTTACAACCTGGCGGACTACTGTAAGAGGTGTTACAAAAAGCACCGATGTAGGACAGCAGACGGATAAAATCATTTCCCGCAAAGACCTGCTTGTAAGGATGGAAACTCCCCGCTTCTTCCGCGAGGGTGATGAGATGACGGTCTCTACTATCGTGCATAATTATCTCGATGAAAAGAAGAAAACTAAAATCACTTTTACCGCCGGTAATGTTGAGCTGTTAGGTTCTAAGGTTAACAGCAAAGGATATGACGCTGAAGTAAATAAGGATAAGAACGGTGTGTATGAAATTATAATCGACAAAAACGGTGAGCTGAGAATCGACTGGACGGTTAAGGTGGATAATCCTATGGGCGAAGCTGAATTATCGGCCGAGGCATTGACTGATGAGGAGTCGGATGCCCTTAAGCTTAAGGTGCCGATACTTCCGCAGGGGATCCGTGTAACCAATCCTCTGGTATCCGATTTTAATGATTTCAGCAGATCCGAAGAGCTGAATTTCAGTATCCCCGGTGATGTCGATTTGAGAACGGCGAAACTTGAGTTCGATCTTAGTCCCTCTCTTGCCGGTACAATCATTAAAGCGCTCGATGATCTTGTCGGCTATCCCTACGGCTGCGTCGAACAGACAATGAGCAGATTCCTGCCTACTATTATTGTGGCAAACACTTTCAAAGATATCGATGCCCCATTGAAATATTCTACTATAGAAGAACTGCCGAAAATGGTGGAGGCGGGCTTAAAAAGACTATATAACTTCCAGCATGATGACGGCGGATGGGGTTGGTGGACAAATGATAAAACTCATCCTTATATGACAGCCTATGTTGTCTATGGAATGACTCTCACTAAAAATGCCGGTTACCCTGTTGATGATAACATTTATTCCAGAGGTGTAGAGAATCTGAAACAGCAGATTGAGAAGGGTGAAACGTTAGACGAAACCACGCTCTCTTTCATGCTTTACTCAATGGCCGCCGCGTTAAAGTATAATTCAGCTGATTACAATGAGATTAACAGCAGGATAGCAAAGCTGCTCGATGGTGATTTGAATGCTTATTCACTTGCGCTTCTTACCATTGCGTTGGAGGATATAAATAATAATTCACTTGCAAAAGCGGCTTCCGGTAAGCTGGAGAAGATGGCTCACAGTGAAGACAGGTTTGCTTACTGGGGAGGTAAAGAGTGGCACTACAGCTGGCAGGATGATAAAGTTCAGACAACTGCATTCGTGCTTAAAGCCTTGTTAAAGACAAAATCAAATACTGAGCTCATAGGGAAAACGGTAAGATGGCTGCTTCAGCAGAAGCAGGGATTCAGCTGGAGGTCAACTCAGGAAACTGCCGCTGTTGTATTCGCGCTGGCCGACTACCTGAAGACCACAAATGAACTGAATCCTGATTATAATGTTACTATCTACGTGAACGGTGAACAGACAGCTAACCGCCATTTTACTAAGGAAGATATATATAAAGAGAGTAAAACATTTAGTTTCTCGGGACTAAAAGATAACATCCTTCATAAAGGTGGAAACACAATTAAAATAGTGAAGAACGGCGCCGGTAAGCTTTATTTCTCCGGCATATACCAGTACTATACTACCGATGAAAATGCGGCTGCTCAGGTCAACAGCTTCAAAGTAAAACGGGAATACTATATCCTTAAATCCGAACAGATGAAGGATCGAATTATTTATACGAAGGAACCTCTCAAAGGCACAGCGGTCTCCGGAGAAAATATCCTCGTTAAAACATATGTGGATACGAAAGATAATAACCTTCAGTACTTCATCCTTGAAGATATGCTGCCTTCAGGATTTGAAGTGGTGAAGGATGAGCAGAACTTTGAAATAGAAGACGAAAACAATTATAAGTATTACGATTATTATGGTTACCGCCCATGGCGCTGGTTCTACGCCGATAAAGAATACCGTGATGAAAAAGTTGCCTTCTTTGTAACCAATGTAAATGACAGTATGGAATTCTCTTACATCATCAAAGCCCAGATGCCAGGCAAGTACACAGTTCCCGCAGCCCAGGCGTACCTGATGTATTATCCCGAAGTCGGCGGAAACAGCTCTGTAATGAATATCAGGGTCACAGATTGAGTAAAGAACTTTATCTCATTCTTCCTCCCCGGTCATTGCATAGGTGAGTAAAACAATCTCTTTTCTTTCACGGTCTTTGTGAGGGAGCTCCAACCGCTCCCTCAAGTTTCCTCCTCTGCCTTTCCCGCTATTTTTCCAGGCCCTGTCCTTTCCATACCCTCCCCGATCTGCCCCCTTGAATTTCTTGTCTCTACTTTTGCCTTTTTACTTGATTTTCCTTCCTCCCCGGTCATCCCTCACATTATTGAAGCAATCCCTCTCCGCACTCGATTCTCTCTTTCCCTCCGGTCTTTGGAAACAATAGTGAAGCAAATCCCTTCACTCACCCTATCTCTCCCTCCCCTCAGCACCATACCCAATGCTCCTTGCCCTCGTCTTTTTCCTTGATCCTTCCCCTCTCTTTTCCTTTAAAATTGGTGAATTTTTCAACATTTCTATCCCCATCCCCTTCCCATTAATAAAAATATAAATCCACAGCACTTCTTAAATCTGAAAATCACGAAATCAATTAATGGGTATAAAGCCTAAAATAAAGCTTTAAAAAAATGCCCTCGCTGGCATATATGTTGTCTCTTTATCGCAAAGTCTGATATAGAAATTTGGAGAAAAAATGATCAAAGGAACGGTAATAATTGACGGAGTTGTATGCAAAGGTTGCGAATTATGCATCGTAGCATGCCCCCAGGAAAGCCTCGGATTATCATCCCACATTAACAAAGCCGGATACCGTTATGTAGAATTGACGCAGGATAACTGCACAGGATGCGTCAATTGTGCACTCGTATGTCCAGAAGCGGCGATAACAGTTTACCGCCAGCCCAAGTCAGCGTTAAAAAAAGCTGCAAAGAGTGCTGAAGTCATAGGTTAATAGATTAAAAAAGGTTTGAAATGAATAATACAGAAAATACTAATAACGACGATGTTCGTTTGATGAAAGGTAACGAAGCTCTTGCTGAGGCCGCAATAAGAGCAGGCATGGATGGATACTTCGGTTACCCTATTACTCCTCAATCAGAGGTTCTTGAATATTTTTCCCAGGAATGCCCTAAAAGAGGGGGAGTTGTTCTGCAGGCAGAAAGCGAAGTAGCTTCTATAAATATGATTTATGGTGCGGCAGGCACCGGTGCAAGGGTAATGACATCATCTTCCAGCCCGGGCATAAGTCTGATGCAGGAAGGTCTGTCCTACATCGCGTCAGCTCAGCTTCCTTGCTTGATTGCCAATGTTGTGCGCGGCGGCCCCGGACTCGGAACTATTCAGCCTTCCCAGGGAGATTATTTCCAGGCTGTTAAGGGCGGCGGTCATGGTGATTATCACCTTATCGTACTTGCCCCTGCTTCTGTTCAGGAAATGGCCGATTTCGTGTTTGAAGGCTTCAGGCTTGCTGAAAAATACCGTAACCCCGCTATGATTCTTACTGACGGCGCACTGGGCCAGATGATGGAGAAGGTTGTTCTTCCTCCGGCAGGCTCGCTCCCGAAAACGAAATACGACTGGACAACCGTTGGAAAGTCTGCTGACCGTGAAAGAAATATTATTACCTCGCTTTTCATTCAGCCTGAAAAAATGGAGCAGATTAACATTAACCTGCAGGCTAAGTACGAAGAGCTGAAAAAAGAAGTGAAGTTTGAAAACTTTAATACTGAAGATGCTGAAATAATGCTGGTTGCCTTCGGTTTGTCTTCAAGGATCTGCCAGAAGGCGGTTGATCTTGCAAGAGAAAAAGGAATTAAACTGGGACTCCTGAGACCAATAACATTATATCCGTTCCCTTACGATAGGTTAAGAGAACTGGCCGCACAGGTTGAATTCTTCCTCGTGGTTGAAATGAATGCGGGTCAGATGGTCGAAGATGTTCGTCTCGCGGTTGAAGGCAGGAAACCTGTTTTCTTCAAGGGTAGAATGGGCGGAATGATTCCTTCACCCGAAGATATTTTCGCTGAGGTTGAGACGATACTGGAAAAACAATCAATCAGTCAGGAGTAAAAGGAGACACTATGGAAACTTTAGAAGCAATTGAAGGAATGGAACTGGTTTATAAGAAACCATCTACTTTAACCGATACGGTATTTCACTATTGTCCGGGATGCGGTCATAGCGTTGTGCACAGACTTCTGATGGAGGTTGTTGAAGAGCTTGGAATTCAGGAAAAAACTATCGGTGTCGCTCCTGTAGGATGTTCGGTTTTTGCGTACCATTATCTCGATATAGATATGCAGGAAGCTGCTCACGGACGCGCAAGCGCGGTTGCTACCGGTATTAAAAGAATGCTGCCCGATAAATACGTGTTCTCATACCAGGGCGACGGCGACTTAGCCGCTATAGGTACCGCGGAAACGATCCATACGATTAACCGCGGTGAGAATATAATGATGATCTTCATTAATAATGCGATTTATGGAATGACTGGCGGCCAGATGGCTCCTACATCTCTGCTTGGTATGATGACGTCAACTACTCCTTATGGAAGGGATAAGGATCTGATCGGTTATCCGTTGAGAATAACTGAAATGGTATCAACTCTTCCCGGCGCGTATTATGTTACAAGGCAGGCGGTGCATACTCCCAACGCTGTAAGGAAGCTGAAAAAAGCGATCACTAAAGCATTTCAGTACCAGGATCTGAAAAAAGGAACTAGTTTTATTGAGGTAGTGTCTAATTGTCCTTCCGGCTGGAAGATGACTCCTGTTGAGACTATCAAGTTCCTCGACGATCAGATGTTTCCTCAGTACCCGCTTGGTGATATTAAAGTACCGCAGGCTGAGAAATAATTATAAATTTTATATGATGAATATTAAAGGTTATTAAAATGCAGAAAGCACAGGAAATTATTTTTGCAGGTTTCGGAGGACAGGGGATCCTTTCGATGGGACAAATTATCGCTTACTCCGCGATGATTGAGAATAAAGAAGTCAGCTGGATGCCCTCGTATGGCCCTGAAATGAGAGGCGGAACCGCAAATTGTACTGTAATTGTAAGTGATACAAGGATCAGTTCACCGATTTTATCGAAATTTGATTCGGCTGTTGTGTTAAACCAGCCTTCTCTCGATAAATTCGAGCAGGCATTAAAACCCGGCGGTTTTCTGCTTTATGAGCAGTCAGGTATCATTAACCCGCCTACAAGAACAGATATTGAAGTATTAAGTCTTCCTGCTATTGAAGAAGCAACGAAAAAGCTTAATAAAAGGCAGGTCGCTAATATGATACTTGTCGGCGCTTTCCTTGAAAAACGTCCCATCGTTAAGATGGAGAATATTCTTAAGGCTCTGAAGAAAGTCCTGCCCGAAAGGCATCATCATTTAATTCCGCTGAACGAACAGGCATTGCTATTAGGCAAAAAATTTGCTCAGGAAGCAGAGAATATAACAGTTTAACAAAAAAATATTCCAGGATGAGGTAAAAGATGGTAGAAAATGAAATGAAATGCGGACACGCCTGCAGAAATACATGTGCGATGCTGAATGAAGCACTTCGCAAGGAAACCTCAATTGTTCGTTTTTACGAGGGAATTCTGGATGAATGCAATATGCCCGAAGTGAAGAGTTTTGTTACAGATCTGGTCGAAGAAAAACGTGAGGCTGTCCTCAGAATAATCCAGAAGCTGAACGAGATTCACGTAAGAGCTCAGGCAATGGACGGCGTAGCCTCCAGCTTTAACAATATCGACGGTTAAGTTAAAGTTCCTGGTTAAGGTTCAATGGTCTGAAGCTGTTTCGGAATTGTCTGGGGAATGTCTTTTAGGTTAATTACGTAAAGCCCTGAGCCTCGCTCGGGGTTTTCTTTTTGATCCTGCCTAACTGTAAACGCCGGGTATAATTTCCTTCTCAATCATATCTGAGATAAGCTGAGCCAGCTTTTCTTCAAGCCTGGCTAAATCATATTCCGGTCTCATCTTTATATCGAAAAATTCTCCTATAGCTTCCGAAAACAGTTTTTTATAGTAAATAATTCCGTTTGAGATGTTGTTGATGAAAGCTGTGAAATAATTAACCTGGTTTTTTGAAAGGGGAAGTTCCACATTGGCCGTTTTTTCCTCGATGTAATTCAGATAAAGCCTCAGCTCTTTCATAAACATATTGGGACGGTCATCCCTTTTTATCAGGTTTAATCTTCCATAAATGTGGTTTACCATCTCGCTGAATGCCGTGATGGATGAAAAGTAGGCTATATTGGGGCCGGGACATACGGCTGTTCCAACACCGTCAGCCTTCTCTGCTTTATAATTCTTCTCAAGCGCGGGCATCGCAAGTCCAAGGCATAAACAGGTTTTTTCAATTATTTTGTCGTACTCTTTGCTCTTCATCAGGGAACTGAGTGAAGAACTGTTTACCTGTTCTAATTTCTTTGTCTGGTATTTTATCGAAGCAGTGCATATCGGTTTGTCGCTGAACTCGTTGTCTGATACAAGGTATTTTTTGGGACAGGCGCTTCCGGGTTTCCCTCTGGCTGCCCTCTCTTCTTTATCCAGATCTTTGGTGTTCCCGCGCAGACTGTTGAAAGGAACTCCCAGTGGAGAAGTGTTGCTCAGATATAAATCCTCTTCCTTAGCCCCGCTGAGAAGAGCCAGCGTTCTTTCATCTACATTCGTAACTTCCGGAACCAGCAGAAATGGAGTTCCCCAGCCTACCGAATCTACCTGATAGTAATCCAGAAGAAAATTATTCTCCGCGTATGTTCCTACACCCCCCTGCGCCGTAATTCTAAGTTCAGGAGGTATCTTACTGAATGGGAGATTTTTTCTGGTCATAGCTTCAGCGAAAATTTCGTATAGGGTAGCCGCTAAAGATCCGCGGTTGGTCTTGAATTCCTCAAGTATGGGCCCCATTAAAAATCCATCGGTCGCAAAGGCATGGCCTCCGCAGTTTAGTCCCGATTCAATTCTGTATTCGGATACCCATAATCCCTTCCTGGCAAGAAACTTTCCCTGTATAAGAGCGGAACGGTAGTCACTCACCTTAAGAATTATCTTTTTCGTCAATTTGCCATTGATATCCGGAAAGAAATCCTGAAACTTTTCAAGATAGCTGTATAGCCTCGGGTTCATCCCGGCAGAGAGCACAAGGGATGAACTAAGACTGCTGTTGGCAAAGCCCCGTAAAGAGGCATGCGCGTCATTGAACTCAACAGGAAGCTGACCGGAGTTATCAAAATTAGCCTTATCCACTTTGGTCATAATATTCACATCGATACTTCCCTGGTGCATCATACTGTCAAGTTTCCCCTTAATTTCAGCAGCGCTCATCCGGCCCTCTGCAAAATCCCCCAGGTACTGCTTTAATTCTGAACCATCAGGCAGAAGAGAATAGTATTTATCAAGCTCGGAACCCTTGTTGAGGATGTCGGTTTTGAGTGAAATAAAATTCTTCGTCACAAGATCTTTTATAAGATCAAGGTATAGAGTGATTCTTAAAGCCCTGTAATCGGGTTCTTTTATAGAAACAGGATAGTAGGGGATTTCATTCAGTCGTGAATGAATTTCCCTCATCTTTTCAATGAGGTCATCATCCACAATTGAGATAACTGAATCTATTCCATAGTGCGCTACTTTTAAGGGTGTATCAATGGTGAAGGCGAGCCCCATCACCGGGATATGGAAGTTATGGATATTTTTCATCATTAGGGCTCTTAAAAAGAGGAATAGTGATCAGGAGCTGCGCTCCTGGCTATTACCATTTCCCCGAACGGCCGTTACCGGAACCGCTGAAAGCACCGCGGCCTCTGCCTGAAGATGCGTTATTCTTAGGACGGGCTTCGTTAACAACGATATTTTTACCCTTAAGGTCTTTTGAATTCAGCTCTTTTATAGCAGTTTCAGCGTCGCCTGTCATTTCAACAAATCCGAAGCCTTTTGATACGCCTGTGTACATATCTTTTATAATTTTAGCGCTGGTAATATTACCATACACTGAGAATAAGTTCCTTAAATCTTCTTCAGAAACTGAAGTTGAAAGGTTTCCTACATAGATGTTCATACATTTTCCTTATGATTTTTTGCTTCCATCGCTCAATAGAATTGTTCTTAGTGAAAAAACGGAAAGCTGTGATTAAATTGGATTAAAAAATTGAATATTTTATTAAAAAAAGGGAAACTATTTATTAAAAAAGGGGTACTCTTAAGGGTTAGTTCGGCTTTTTTACTTTTCTGATTTAACTGTGCTCTAAACTATTAGTTCCATTTTACCTAAACAAAATAACCACAATAAATTATTATTCCAAGAGAAAAATGTTGCTGTGTACACATTTTGTCATTATTTGCCGCTTTCCGGCCTTTAATCTCACAAATCATTCAGCGTCTCCCTTCCTTATTACTCTAATTACCCGCTGCTTCAGTCTGATCCTTTATATATTCGCAGGCTGCTGAACGTTTTCCGGATTATTCGTGATCTTTTCCGGTCAATTTTTTTATTCATTGCTTTATCATGTTTCAAACATTAATTTCTAAGGGAATAAGTTGTAATAATTACGTATTAAGTTCGTCTGAGCCCGAGGGATAATGATGAAGATTGTTAATACTTTCCTGTTACTCCTCATTATATACGTTCCTGCGTTTGCCCAGGAGTCGGCGGCGTCCGCATCAGTCAGCCATAACGTTGCCATGAAAGAACTCGCCGAGGGTAATAAAGCAGAGGCCGAAAAAGATTTCCTCTACTCCGCAAAAGAATATTCCTACGCGCCTTCATATTTTGAGCTGGCAAAGCTCGGGTTTGAAAAGAATACCGTGTACAGCAGAGGGAAGGCAAGGGATTATATTGAAAAGGCAATCTGGGCTGATCCGAAGAACATTAATTACAGGATGCTGAAGGCAAAGCTTATGGAATTTTTCAGCGGCAGTATGGCTTACGATGTCTATGAGGATGTTCTGGAGATTGATCCTGAAAATATTGAAGCACTCTATAATATGGGTCGGATAAAAGAAGAGGAATTTTACGAATATCATAATTCGTTTATGAAATATGATGATGCTTCGCTGAGCTATAATAAGTATGCCTATGAACATTTTCTTAAAGCTGAGGAGCTTTTTAAGAAAGCAATAAGAACCGACCCTGAAAGAACAGATGCTTACCTTCATTTAAGTCATCTTTATTCTGAAGCCGGTAAATATGAAATGGGTATTCCGCTTCTCAATAAGGTGGTCCGTATTGATCCCCGGAACAAAAACGCTTTCCTCTTTATGGGGTATCTCTATTATAAAACTTTAAGCTTTGATTCTTCACAGACAGCTTATAAGAAAGCCTTCAGCCTGATGACAGAGGATGAGAGGAGGGAGTTTCAGGACAGTACTTCGTTTATTATTATGGGCTCTGAGGAAAATAAGGATGAAAATCCCGACAGTTCTGTAAATAACTTCTGGACGCATAAAGACCCGCTTTATCTTACCGGATACAACGAAAGGCTGCTTGAACATTATTCAAGAGTCGCCTATTCTAACCTGATGTTTTCGGTTGCTAAGGAGAATGTAACCGGCTGGAAATCAGATAGGGGAGAGATACTGCTGAGATACGGCGAGCCGGAAAACCGCTTCCGGTTAAGGCCTTACATAAATGCCGGCGGAAGAACTCAGATGATGATGAAAACCGATGTCTGGGTTTATAAAAATAAAGCCTTCGGGTTTACGGATGATTACTGGAATAAGAATTTCCGCTTTAGTACGCCCACGCTTAACGGACGTTATTACTCCCAGTTCGGACTTGATACCTACGCCGACGTGCAGTCGCTGCGCCGTACCGATCCGGAAGAATATGAACCGAAGTTTAAAGGCCCGGTATTTACAATGCCGTATGCTGTTGCGCAATTTAAAGATCTTGAAAATGATGAAGACAGGAATACACAGCTTTTTCTTAATTATGCACTGGATATTTCAAAGGATTATGAATACCTCGATAGATACAATATACCCCATCAGTCGGGATTGTTTTTATTCGACAGCAGCAATAACAAAATCGGTGATAAGGTTGAAGAATTTACCTTCCTGGGAAAAGAGAAAGTACTCAGGTTCGGCCCTTCTGAAAAATACTGGATCAATTCAATGGAAGCAGGCGTGGAACCCGACTCAGTCTCACTAGCCTTTGAGGTCATAAGGAAACGGGACGGAGGAGTATCATCAAATCATTTCAAATTGTTTGTCAGAGATTTTAATAAAAAAGATCTTGAGCTGAGTGATATTGTTTTAGCATCTGCGGTATCGAAGGATTCGGCTGAGAGATATCCTCTTATAAGAAAAAGTATAGCTATTTTGCCTAACCCTGCCGGAACTTTTACTAACAGTACCCCCGTATATTTATACTATGAGGCATACAACCTTAAACAGGACGGTGAAAAGAAAACTGACTTCGAACAAAAAATTACCCTGAAGAAAGTAGACCGAAAGTCATTTATAGAAAACATATTTTCATCGCTGGGGAATTTATTCGGCTCCGGCAGTGAAGATGAGGTTGCCCTTACAACAGATTATCAATCGTTCGACAGGAACACCCAGGTTTACCTTCAGCTTGATATGAGTCGTTATCAGCCCGGCGATTATATGATAACAATAACTGTTAATGATAAACTTGCTGACAAAAAAGTTTCTGCTGAAACTCTGCTGAAATGGAGATAACAAGCTTGCCTGTAAAGGATAGAACATATTATAAAAGAAATATTCTTATCTCCATAATCATTAGCGAGATCCTGGTGATATCGGCCTTCGTTTTAGCACCTCATCAGAATTTGTCCGAGCATAAAATATTGCTCAATGAACCTGTTATCCTGTTCGATCAGATCCCGCAGACAAGGCAAAGTCCGGCTGAGCACGCTGTCCCCCCGGAGATCCCTCCGGTATATATTCCTGATGATATTGATGCTTATGAGCCGCTTAAAGATGTAACCATCATACAAAGCAGTTCAGACCAGACCAATGAATCACCCTTAAACTACGAAGGCAGTGATAATATGCAGTTTACTCGTTCAGCGCCGAGGTTATTGTATGAGGTGGTTCCTGCAGGAGGGGAGGATGATTACCACGGCAGCCTTCAATTATCATTAAAAATAAACCAGTACGGCGAGGTTATCGATCATCGTATCCTTTATAATTCGCTTGAGTGTCCCCACTGCCTTAGCAGCCTCATCAAAGCCGCTTACAAAACAAAATGGGAACCCGCCGTCGTCAACGGCATCAAAGAAGACTACTGGGTCGTAAAATCCTACTCATTCAACTAACTTAATCCGGGGTTCATTACCAGTTTAATGATGTGTATTCCTTCAGTGCGGCGTCTTCCAGAGGTTCCGGCGGCTTGAATGTAGTGGTAACATTGTAGGTCCCATGGGCATTCTGAACAGCCCACGCTAACTCGGTTACATGCAGACAGTAATCCGTGGAAAGTCGTGAAGGTCTTTTTTCTTTAATTGCCCTTGCCAGCTCGGCAGCCCCTCTCGCATAATCCTGTCGGTGCTTGGCGTTCTTTTTCCTCCAGCCCGATTTCTTTACCGGGGGATAAATTTTGTAGTTTGGATCGAACCATGCTTTTACAAACGGATATCGCTCAGCTATGGGATATCTTTGAAATCTGAACTTGAGCCTTGAATATTTATCAACATACACCGGGGAGGAGTAATTTAAGATCTCTTCGATCTTTAATATTCCTTTGTCCCCGATAATTCTCATACTGTGATCGTAAGGTCCCAATAAACTGCAGGTCAGCCTTGCTGTCACGCCCGACTCAAACCTGATGCATGCTGATGCCATATCGGGATTCGAAACATGTATCGGGTCTTCCGGTACTATGGTTTTGTCGGGCCAGAAACAGGCTGAGTAGGATGTCACAGTCTTAGCCGGTCCGAAAAAGGCAGCGAATAATGTCAAAAAATAGACTGTATGCATTATAGGAAAACCGGTCTGAAAAAGATCCCGGTAGGGGTAAGGCGCGCCTGAAACCCCATGCCATGTGTTAGGACCCTGTAAATGCAGTGGTCCGTCGTCGTATTCCGCATAAACCAGCCTGGGTGTCCCTATTTCACCGCTGCGTAATGCCTTCCACATTGTTTGCGCGGTTTCTCCCAGTAAATTACACGGTGCCGATGATAAATAAAGTCCCTTGCTTTCTGCTATCTCCGCAAGTCTTTTTGCGTCAGAAAATTCCGTAGCCATAGGTTTATCTGAATATACATGCTTACCAGCCTCAAAGCACATTTTAGAAATTTCAAAATGATTGTCCGGGGCAGAGAGATTCACAATAAGCTCAATACCAGGCTCCTTCAGCAATGCTTCTACAGATGGAACGGTTTTTACGGAGTAGAAGTCACCCAATGCTTTTGCCAGCTGCTGATCGCTGTCGGTAACCGCGGCTAATTCCAGATCAGGATAGTTTTTCAAACTCTGGATGTATGTGTCGGCCACATAATTGCACCCGACGAATCCGATTCGCATTTCCTCACCTCGCTGTTTTTAAATCTTAAGTCGTGAAAGAATAAGTGATTGGCAATAAGTTATTCTTTTAGCCTCAATAATTCAATTTGTTTCCTTCCCGTCAAGCGGGCCCAGCCCCTCCTTACAACTGCTAAAACTATCATCCGCCAGCCCGCGGCAATGAGCTTTAATCCCTCACCCGTATGGCCCGTTCTTATCGCTTCCTTACCCCAGTAGTATATTAATCCCCCAAACCAGGAGTACCTCTCTATACGCCTTTCTTTTCCACCGGGATATTTTCCTGATCTTTCATTAGATAATAGCCTGAAGATCCCTTCAATAAACAATGGTACCTTGTGAACAGCGTTCGCTTGATGCATCCGATACCATACAGTTCCCGGGTCAAGAACAATGATAAACTTTCCTGCTGTTCCCATTTTTGTAAGCAGGTCCTGAATATCCTGGTAGAAAATTCCCTGCGTCCAGCCCCCGGCAGTCTGGAAGGCGGCCCGTTCAACAACCAGAGCACTCGTGTTGTATATGCTTGGGCGGTCTTTTGATAAAAAATCTGCGTACTCAACAAACCTGACGTTTTTCGGAACATCACTACCCTTAACTGCGGGAACTTCTCCACTGAATAAAACTGCGTGACCCATAATTATTTTGGGATGCCTGCTACTTACGAATCCGTCGTAAACATTAAGTGCCCATGGCATCAGGATATCGTCGCCGTCTAAAAAAACTATGTACTCTCCCTCAGCCATCGACGCACCATGATTGCGCGATGCGTATACCCCTCCGTTTGTAGGAAGTACCGTCAGCTTAATTGAATCACCGAAGGTCCGCAGAATCTCTGCTGTTCCATCACCTGAATTATCATCCACTACTATTACTTCTTTATCCGGATGGGCTTGACGCAGAGCCGACTCTACGGCCTGTCTGATAAAACGCTCCTGGTTGTATGTTGCAATAACGATGCTGAAACGTATCTCCGGCAAACTATCCTACCAATCTATTGATAAATATTTATTAAGTGTCTTTTCATCCATAGGCTCAAGCGGTTCAAAGGTAGTAGTTAATTTGTATGGAGCCTCGGGGGCATACTGAACGGCCCATGCTAATTCTGTTAAATGCAGGCAGAAATCTGCCGGCAGAAGGCTGCGGCGTTTCTCAGTTAAAGCGTCTGCCATTTCAGCAACGCCTCTTGCGTAATCCTGGCGGTGACGTTCGTTGCGTTTCTTCCAGCTGAACTTCTTTAAAGGAGGATATTCTTTATAGTTAGGATCAAACCACTCCTTTATAAAAGGATACCTCTTTGAAAGAGAATATCGCTGGGCTTTGAATTTGAAATCTGAGTATTTATCTACGTAGACAGGAGCGGAGTAGTTTAAACACTCCTCAACTTTTAGTATGCCTTTGTCTCCTATCATCTTCATACTATGGTTATAAGGCCCTACCAGGGTGCATGTCAGTCTTACAACTACGCCTGACTCAAATTCGATCGTAGCGACAGACATATCAGGGTTGGAAACATGTACAGTGTCTCCCGGCTTTACGGTTTTATCAGGCCACAGGCAGTTGGGACAGGCTGTAATGGTTTTGGCCGGACCGAAAAAGGCCGCAAACCAGGTCAGATAATATCCCGCGTGGGAAATAGGGAAGCCTACCTGAAATTCGTCTACGTAGGGGAAAGGCGCTCCCGAAGGCATACGCCATATGTCCGGATCCTGCAGCTGTACCGGCCCGTCATCCATTTCTGCATATACTCCTCGTACTGTGCCTATTGCGCCGCTTCGTATGGCTTTCCATAATGTCTGGGCAGTTTCACCCAGAACACCGCAAGGCGCTCCTGATAAATATAAACCTTTCCTTTCTGCCAGATCAACTAGCTCACGGGCCTCGGATACATTAACTGTCATCGGCTTTTCCGAATATACATGCTTGCCTGCATCCAGGCACATCTTCGTTACTTCAAAATGACTGTTGGGGTTGGTAAGATTAACCACCAGATCAAGATTATAATCCGACAGCATCTTTTCTGTAGTTGGACAAACCTCTATACCATAATAATCGCCGAACGCCCGGGATCGTTCCTGGTTGCGGTCGGTTACAACCACAAGTTCCAGTTGAGGATACCTTTTAATGCCCGGCATATACATGTCAGCTGTATATCCGCACCCGACAAACCCTATACGCAACCATTACCTCATTAAATTTAGAAACATGCTTCAGCAATTCTCTTTCTCAGTCAGGAAAATTAGTAAGTAAATTAAAGTAGAATGGAGGCCTTCACTTCCAGGAAACATCCGTATCTATCCGGCGCTTTAAATGTTCCTTTTTCGTCGTCAGAATATAACAAAGGCCCCCCTGACTGTCAAAGAAAAGGGTCACTTCATTAACGAGCGTTAATTATTTTTTTATAATCAGGTGCATTGCGTTATCGCTGGAATTATGCTCAACACATTTATACCCCAGTGATTTGAGATCCAGATTCATAAAAAGATTTTCACCGCTTCCTAAAATTACAGGAGATACAACTATGTGTAACTCATCTAATAATTGAGCCTTAAGGTATTGACGAATTGTATTAACACCCCCGCCAAGTCTTACATCCTTGCCGTTTGCAGAATCAAAAGCCTTTTCCAGAGCTGCGTTGATCCCATCAGTTACAAAATGAAATGTGGTGCCGCCTTCCATTTCAATTGATTCGCGTTTGTGATTCGTTAAGATGAATACAGGAACATGATACGGCGGGTTCTCTCCCCACCATCCTTGCCAGCTGAGATCAGGCAGACCACGGTAAGGACTAAACATGTTACGTCCTAAAATCCAGGCGCCTAAATTCTCAAAGCCCTTTTCGGCAAATTCATTATCAACTCCTGTTGTGCCGTTGTTCTTTCCTAATACGTTCTGTTGAAAAGTCTTCGTGGGATAAAACCATTGGTGAAGCTGTTCACCCCCCATTCCCAAAGGATTTTTTAAACTTTGATCTGGTCCTGCACCGAATCCGTCTGCTGAAACAGAAAAACTCGCTACCCGAAATTTTTGCATATAAGTCCTTTCAATAAGTTAAGTTAACCCAGTCGTCTGACAGCAGCCGCCTTATACCACGGCCGCTGGTTTCATTCTGTTCACCGAAACGAAAACCGCTATGAACAGGATCATACCTATAAGTGCCATTATCGCTTCCCCGGTCAGCATCCCGAACGCACCCCATTTTCCATGGGCCCATTCATCAATAAATATCATATAGTAAATAGGTGCGTTTGAGAGCGAAGCATAAACATTATACTTGGTAGCTGCAGCACCGGTACCTATAGCTTCAAGAACGAAAGCGCTGAATCCCGCATAGGTAAGACCAGTACTGAATGCGTAGAATGAAGTCCATATAATAAACATTGGTTCTGTGGCAGGACTGAATGCCATTGCCACCGCACAAAGCGCCTGCGCCATTCCGAATAAAATATATGCTTTTTTCCGGTCCATAAGATCGCATATCCAGCCGCCGGCCAGGCATCCCGCTGCTGAAAGAACACCCCCCAGTACTCCAATAACCAGTGCCACAGTATCGGCTGAAGCATGCCAGTCATTTGATATTGACGACCACAAATTTGATGCGGCTCCCGAACCGATCGGAAGGAAACAAAGAAAGAGAGCCAGAAATCCCATACGCGATTTCAATAATGTCCATATATCCCTGGTAAGGTTGGATAAAGTCTTTAGATAACTATTTTCTTTTATATATGAATCCGGCTCCGAAAGAAAAATCAATCCGAAAGTACAGAGCAGACAGGCGGCAGCTATTACCCCACTTGCCATCCAGGGTTCCGGCAATCTGTCGGCCAGCCACAAACCGGCTCCTCCTCCCAGGCCGAATCCTCCCAGGTTTCCGGCCTGCAGCCATCCGCCTGCACGTCCCTTTAACTCAGGGGGCGTATCGTAAGCGGCCAGACTTTCAGTCGACATCGCGATAAAAGTATTAGCAAAAGCTGTAACCAGTACAATTAACGTTAATAAAAAGAGATATTCAGATTTTAACGGAACCATCCCTGTAAACAGTATACCGGCAGCAGTAATTATGTTCGCAATTACATACCATCTCTTTATGGTAAGGGTAGTGTCTATCAGCGGAGCCCAGAGAAACTTCAACATACTCGGTATCAGGGTAAGAGAAACAATTGGGGCCACCTGTATTAATGGTATTCCCGCCCTTGTTAGACAGATATCCTATTGTCACTGTAACATATCCCGTCAGCACTCCAAAAGGAAGAAACAGGAACATAAAAATGCTTGGGTGAATATGTCCCCTTCAAGCGCGGCCGGAACATTTCCTTCAAATTCATCGGACATTTTCCTTTCGGGGTTAAGTTTCTGAACCTTCACAATAATATCCTGCCGGCGCGCCGCGAAAATGCATGAGGCAATTCCCGGGTGATACCGTAATCTGATAAATAAGGTTAATGGAGCTCGGGCTAAGATAATAAAATTAGTTCTTTTTCAAACAGGTAATAACGAATATCCGCTTAGAAAAAGTGGAAAGCGGAGTTGAGCCCATTCATACTTTTGGATTAAATGTGATAATATATTCAGTTCCATATTCGCTGCTTAATTCAATAGTTCCGTTATGCTGCTCAACAAGTGCAGAAACTATCTGTAACCCAAGTGTAGTGGTATTTTTGATGTCTAAATCTGAGGGAAGACCGATGCCGTTATCTTTTATGACCAATTCATATTTTTTAGTTCCACCGGAGATAAATTTGATTTGTAATTCGCATCTGTCCCCATTCCTGCTTACCCCATCAGGGAATGCGTATTTGAAAGTATTGGAAACAAGCTCATTAATTATTAATCCAATATTTAACGCCAGATCAACATTTATTTTTATATCTTCAACGTTTATGTGAGAGATCTATATAATTGGAATTATATTTGAATGAGGTCAGTAAACTCGAAACCAGTTCATGGATATATTCAGAAAAATTTATATGCGACAGGTCTTTTGACAGATAAAGTTTTTCGTGAATAAGAGCCATAGATTTTATCCGATTCTGACTCTCTTCAAACATCGCACGTGTTTCATCATCCTTTATATAAGAGGATTGAAATCTCAGTAAACTTGAAATCACCTGTAAATTATTTTTGATACGATGGTGAATTTCTTTTAATAAGGTCACCTTTTCAGTCAGTGATAACCGCATTTCTTCACGGGCCTGTCTTTTTTCTGTTATATCATAACCGGAACCGATGTAGCCTATAAAATTATTTTCGGAAGCAAATCTTGGAATTCCTGTATTCATTATCCACCTGTATTGTCCGTCATATCTCCTTAAACGGAATTCACAATTAAATTCTTTTCTTTCTGCAAACGCCTTATCATATTCTTTCTGAAATTCTGCTTTATCCTCAGGATGCAGTGAATCCATCAAGCCTTTTCCCTTTTCCTGTTTCAGCGTATGCCCTGTGAACTCCAGCCATCTTCGGTTGCAGTAAATACACGACTTATTTTCATCCGCCATCCATATCATAACAGGGGCATTGTCGGCCATACTTCTGAACCTTGCTTCGCTTTCCAATAATATTGCTTCTGCTTTTTTCCGGTCCGTAATATCTCTGGCCAAAGCACAGTAATAGTTTTCCCCTTCATACTCAAGAAAATTGAACTCGACCTCCATAGGAATTTTGCTGCTGTCCTTCGTTATAAAGGAATGTTCTTCTGTAAGAGTTTTATTTTTTGCCTCTTTAAATTTTACTAAATCAAAATCCTTATCAATCTTTGAATAAAGAAACCCAATTACCTCATCCTTTACATAATTCAGTTTCTTAATTGTTGTATCATTCACATCAGTTATATAACCCCCGGGATTTATCCAGATCATAAGATCATCAGCACGATCAACTGAAAATCTCGTTAACCGGAGAGCTTTTTCCTTTTGATGTAGCCTTCCAAAAAGCAGATCAAAGGGATTTTGTAAACCAACTACAATAATGGCCCGGTAGATAAGGTAAAAGGCAGCTATTCTCAGTAAATGCCCTACAAGATTGAAAAATCCGTATGCTGATACGTATAAGGTAAAACTCAGTTCGGAAATTATGGTTATAATTATTGAAGCCAGGATTAAATGATATATATAACCATCGAAACTGGCTTTCTTTCTCACAAGGACGTATATAGCCGATAATAAAATCAGGGAAATAATGTATTCACTAACTTTCTTAAATGCAGTTAAACCGTAACCTTCTATATAACAGGGCGGGAAAACCTTCCAGTAAAAAATGGAAGTTATTATAATTATTGTAATCAACGTATATACAAAAATTATATTGAATGTTCTGATTTTTTTTCCAAGAAAAAACGGAGCGGCAAGTAATGTTATGCTTTGTAGAAACCGGGATGCAATCCAGATTTGGGTGGGCAGGTTAGAAGAACGTTCCGGGATTATTTGTACTCCCCTGTAAGCAAATGTATGGATTAAATCCAGGAAAGCAATAAATAAATAAGCAATACCGATTATTATGAAAAAATTGTTATCAATATAGCGGCGGGAGTTCCAGATGAACATGAATATACCGCAGGAAATAATTATACTGAAGCTCTCTGCCAGTGAGTGGAATAACAAATAATCCCTGATGCTTATTAAATAAAGTATCAAAGCTATAAGGATTCCAAGTATTGAAAATCGGATTATATTTATTTTAGGATATTCTCTGAATGACCCGGTCTCGATTAGATTTTCAATGACGTGTTCTCCTTCCCTTGGCCTTTTGGCATCACATAATTTTTCTGCAGTAATTATGCATAATTATAATTGAATTCCTTGTGGGGATATATTTATTCACATAATGTAGAGGATTGAATAATAATAAATAAAATATAATCGTTTCAGTCATTTTTAGCAATCAGGTGCCTGCCATAATCTTCATTACAGAAGGTTTCGGCAGGTTAATTAAAACCCAACGCCGGAACCCAACCCGGATATTTTTATGCAGCATAGCGTATGTTTAGCCCATAATTTTGGCTTCTGCGGGCTTTTTTTTTGCCGGACGGGTAATTAGTCACCTTGGTACAAAAAACGCCCTCAGAGCTAAAATATTCAACTTTGCTGACTAATATTCCATAACTCATCTTGACAAAGAGATTCTGAAGCAATATGTTTTAATTGTTAAAGGGAGAAAAAAATGAAATTGTCAGTACCAGGGAAGATTCCAGCCATAATTATTTTAGTCTGTATAAACCTTTACTCACAGAATTTCTGGCAGCCCACTAACGCTATTGTAGGAGGTTGGGTTCAGACAATTGCGGTGAACCCGGTTAATGGCGACGTATATGCCGGGACCATCCATGGTTTATTCAGGTCGACAAATAACGGTGATTTATGGGGAAAAGTTTTCATTGATCCTGATAATTATTTAATTCCCATCCTGGCTTTGTCAATAAATTCAAATGGACATATTTTTGCATCAACCCACGAAGGAATCTACCGCTCTACCAGTAATGGCACTAATTGGGTTAAGCTCAACGGCTTAATGGAACCGATTTACTCATTGGCTTTAAACTCCCATGGTGATATCTTCGCAGGAGGTTCCTGGGAAATCTATACTTCTACAGATAATGGTAATTCATGGAATGCAGGAAGCGGGCTACCATCCAATACTGATTTCCAGGCTATTACTGTCGATTCCTCCGGAATCATCTATGCTGGCTCAAACAATATGAACCATTATGGAGTTTATAGATCCACCGACAATGGACAAAACTGGACTCAATCTGGCAGCGGAATGTCTAATTAATCTGTTTTTTCATTGGCGGTTAACATAACCGGAGGGATTTTTGCCGGTACAATTGGTCACGGAATTTATCGTTCATTGGATGGCGGTGATAACTGGACGTCTGTAAATAACGGTCTTACTAACCTGAATGTTTTATCATTAGCAGTAAACCAGGGTGGTGATATTTTTGCCGGAACCTCAAACAAAATCTTCCGTTCACAGGATAACGGAGAACATTGGGTTGAAGCCGACAGCGGGGTAGCGGGTAATGATTTTTATTCACTAGCTGTAAATTCTGAAGGTCATATCTTTGTCGGAAGCAACACTGAGGGAGTCTTCCGCTCGGAAAATAATGGCAGAAACTGGATTCAGATAAACTTCGGATTATCAGATGCGCAGGTTGACGCCCTTACATCTTATAAGGATGGTGAGATTATAGCGGGTACACATGTTTGGGGTGTTTTCCGTTCAACTAACTACGGAGATAGCTGGCATCCCATAAACAACGGCTGATCAGCTTATCTGATTTGCGGTGATTACCTTCGAAGGTCCCAAGGACAAAGTAAGGTAGATTATCTTCTTTTAATTCTCTACGCTTATCTTTATCGGATTCAGAGCGGATATCATTTATGATCCTTTCAAGCTCCGTATCCGCTTTAATTCTGTTTATTATATTCCCGAGGGTATCTGGGATAAGGTATGGGTTATGTGTGTTGTGTGAATATGATACTGTAATATTATCTAAATCATCTGCATATTGTTTCTCTTTCATTGTGATAAATTGATTTTGTATTTGTATTTGCGTGAATCACATTTTTAAGATTTTTGATTGCTGAGCCGTATGCCGTAGCATTTACGGAAGCATTCATGCTGTAATAATTATTAACTAATTCTTGAAGTTTTTCAGAGTTGTCGAATTCGAAAGTCGTTATTCCGTTTGTCCTGTGGTAAGATTTTAACTGAATTCCAGCCGCTATAAGGTAGCTGCTACAGTAAAAATCTCGGTTGGTATATGTATCCATTTTCCCCTCCAATTGTTTATTCGTATAAGTCTGTCCATAATTAAGTATGCACATTTTTTACTATTCCGGTCAAGTGGAAGTAGAAAATAATTGAATATAAATTGAAAATAAATTTCCCATTGGAGTACACTGTTAAGTCAAACTGCAATTTTACAGGGGTGTTTTTGAGGATTAACATCATACTGGGGGGTGTGTATGAAAATCTTCTTTACAACTATTCGGGCAAGATCTGATCATATTTGAACTCTAATATATAGTTTCCTTTGTTAATTGAGATAATAGACTCCCGGCCAATTAAAATACTTATAGTCATTGTATTCTTGACAAAGGGGATTCAAGTAGCTAATTTGCAGCTATCACAGGGAGGATAAGATGAAATCTTTAGTAAGCGGGATAATAATCACCTTATTTTTAACACAAATCAGTTTTGCACAACCTGTCTCGCCGTCGGCAAGCCAAGGCGGATGGTTTTGGCAGAATCCATTGCCTCAGGGAAACAAATTAAATGCTTCGACCTTTATTAATTCGAATACTGGATTTGTAGTTGGCGATGTCGGAACCATAATAAAAACTACAGATGGGGGAATTAGCTGGAATAATCAGGCCAGTGGGACAACTGACCACCTGCTTGGAGTTAGCTTCCCGGACCCAAATACCGGAACGATCGTAGGTTATAATGGAACTATACTCAAAACACTAGATGGTGGAGCAAGCTGGAATACGCAAGTAAGCGGTACTACCGGCTTACTTACATCTGTTTACTTTTCAGATACAAATTATGGAACAATAGTTGGTTATGATGGAAAAATTTTGCATACAACTGATGGAGGGGAAAATTGGAATAATCAAGTAAGTGGAACGAGTGTCGGTCTGCTAAAAGTTGCATTTTTTAACAGGGACACAGGCATAGCGTGCGGTTACGGCGGTTGCATTTTAAGAACAACTAATCAGGGGGTCACCTGGACTAATCAAGTTAGTGGTTCAGGTTTAGGACTTGGCGGAATTTCCTTAGTAAATAATGGTATTGGATATATAGCAGGAGAAACCAATCCAAATGGTTACAGTACATATCAAATTCTTAAAACGACTGATTATGGAACTTCCTGGGAAATTCAATTAACAGGATATGCCCATGGATTATATGGTATAGATTTTATTGATTCATTGAATGGTCTCGCAGTAGGCTATTATGAATATATTATTCGGACAACAGATGGAGGAATAAATTGGTTCACTCAATACAGTAACACCGGGGGTACATTTTTTGACGTCTCTTTTGTTGACCAAAATTCCGCTGTTGTAGTTGGTCATGGGGGTTGGATTTTAAGAACGTCAAATGGAGGAAATGAATGGAATAATATGTTAAAAGGCGCCACTCAAACTTTATGGGGTTCATCATTTGTTGGTATTGACACCGGAATTGTTGTTGGTGGTGAAATGTTGGCTCCAGCGGATATTTTAAAGACTGTGGATGGAGGATTAAATTGGGTAAACCAGAATGGCGGAATTAATAGTGATTTGTTAGGTGTTTCTTTTAGTGATAAAGATAATGGAATAGCTGTAGGTGGTTCTTTAAACAGTGTTATTATTAAAACTACTGATGGCGGTATTACCTGGAATAGTCAAAATTCCGGGACCTATCATGAGTTTTATGCAGTGTCATATCCAGATGAGTAT